>JBIKMW010000001.1:0-210042 GCA_044359065.1 Planctomycetales bacterium
GCGGAGAACACCGCCTCGTTGTCGTTTGTTCCCTCCGGCACCGCGGCGCCGCGCACTGGAGTCGGTGCCGGAATGGCGATCAGGCCCAGGGACGGAGTGATACCCACCGACTCGTCCGGCGCGACCGTGGTTGACATGGCCGCCGGAAGCGCGAGTGCGGGTGGGATGCTCTCGGCGCGAACGGCGGGCGAGAGTGCCGATGCGGCGGAGAGCGCTGATCCGATCCCCGTGGGGTTGGGGGTCAGTTCGCGAACGAAGCCGCGATTGGACTCCACACGCCACGTGCCGGGGCGACCGGTTTCGAACTGAGTGTTCGTCGTGTAGACGTGGTCCCCTTGTTCTTGCTGGCGGGTGCTGGTGGGGGTCGAACCTTCCGTGGTTCCCGGCGGGCGGGTCGGCTTGCCAACGTTGTCGGTCCGATAGACCTGCGTCATTTGCGCAGTGCCGGGCTGCTGCGTCGCGTAGATGTAGCCGAGGACCGCCGTGCCGTTGTTGACACCACGATCGCCCGGAATGGCGGGGTCGCCGATTTCGCGGAAATAGGCTCCCTGACGTTTGGGGCGCAGGTCGGCGCGGCCCAGGCCTTCGAGGATGTCGGCCTCGCCAGAATTCGATGTGAGGTACCGGTAACCCATGTCGGTTTCGGTCCCGTCGTCGTTGAACTGCACGCCGAAGTACATGCGGAACAGCGGCGCGGTCCCCAGTTCGGGAACCGCGCTCATCAGGATCGTGAAGCCGGTAAAGCCGCCGGTCGAGCGGTCCACCAGCGCCGGGTTCGCGGTCAGGGCGTTGAACTCCGCCTCCAGCGAATAGACATTCAAGCCCGCGACCGTGTTGAAGACGCGGAACAGCCGGGCCTCGAAGTAGACCTTGCTCGTTTCAGTGGCGGTGCTGAACGCCGAAGATCCGCCGTTGGTCGACGTGTTGGCCTTCGTGCCGACTGTTCCCGTGGTCTGGTCCCAGGCGCGGAACGTCAGTCCCGCGTCGAGCTTCGATTCCAGCGGCAGGAACGGCGCCGCGGCGGCGTGGTGCGGAATCAGCCCGGTGTTGAAGCGGACCCGCGCCGTGTCGGGGAGCAGTAGCGCACTGGTGGTCGAGGTCGTCCCGACATCGGCCCAGTCGCTTTCAGCGGGATTGTTAGTGACGAGCGTGAACTGGAACGACCCGAGGGTATTGTCGGCGGCGGTGATCGCGATCCCGCGCTGCTGGGCCGCGTCCGGATCGGCGATGGGGTTTCCACCGGCCCCGCGCGCCAGAATGTCGGAGACCAGCGTTCCCTGCCGCATTTCGGTCGATTGTCGCGAACCAACGCCGAGGATGGCAAACGGGTTGCCCGACGCGTCCAGGGTCGGTGCGGTGTTCGGGACGGCATTCATCAGCCGCAGAATGTAGACCGCCCCGCGATCCGTGTCCGTGCCCCCCGTGTCGTCGCGGCTTGCCCCAACGGCCAGATCGGTCACGCCGTCACCGTCCAGGTCACCCACGTTCGCCACCGAATGGCCGAACAAGTCGGAATTCGCCAGCGTCGGCCCGCCGCCGGTCCCACTGGCGATCTTCGTGCTCGACTTCACCGCCCCGCCGGCGTTCAGGAACAGGATGTGGACCGCTCCGCGACTCGCGCCCCCCGTGCCGTCGCCGAATGCGCCGACGGCCAGATCGGTCACGCCATCCCCGTCCAGGTCCCCCACGTTCGCCACAGAAATGCCGAACCGGTCGAAGTTCGCCAGCGCCGGCCCGCCGCCGGTCCCGCTGGCGATCTTCGTGCTCGACTTCACCGTCCCGCTGGCGTTCAGGAACAGGATGTGGACAGCTCCGCGATTCGCGCCATCGCCGCGGGCCCCGACGGCCAGATCGGCCACGCCGTCCCCGTCCAGGTCACCCACGTTCGCCACCGAACTACCGAACAAGTCGTAGTCCGCCAGCGTCGGCCCGCCGCCGGTTCCGCTGGCGATCTTCGTGCTCGACTTCACCGTCCCGCTGGCGTTCAGGAACAGGATGTGGACCGCTCCGCGATCCGTGCCTCCCGTGTCGTCGCCGCGAGCCCCGACGGTCAGATCGGCCACGCCATCCCCGTCCAGGTCCCCCACGTTGGCCACGGATATTCCGAATAGGTCGTCATTGGCCAGCGTCGGCCCGCCACCGGTCCCACTGGCGATCTTGGTGCTCGATTTCACCGTCCCGCTGGCATTCAGGAACAGGATGTGGACCGCTCCGCGATCCGTGCCATTCGTGTCGTCGCCGGTTGCCCCGACGGCCAGATCGGCCACGCCATCCCCGTCCAGGTCCCCCACGTTCGCCACCGAAATGCCGAAAAAGTCGTCGTTCGCCAGCGTTGGCCCGCCACCGGTCCCACTGGCGATCTTCGTGCTCGATTTCACCGTCCCGTTGGCATTCAGGAACAGGATGTGGGCCGCTCCGCGATCCGTGCCATTCGTGTCGTCGCCGCTTGCCCCGACGGCCACGTCGGTGACGCCGTCGCCGTCCAGGTCACCCACGTTCGCCACGGAGGTGCCGAAAGAGTCGCTGTCCGCCAGCGTCGGCATGTTGGTCGCGCCGCTGGCGAGTTTGGTCGTGCCACCGGTTTTGACCGTGCCAGACGACGGGCCGGTGATCGTCACCGCGTAGTCTTCGACTTCGCCGTTCGGCGCCGCGCCGGTCGGGGCCTGCGCGGCCGCGCCCGTGCTCAGCCGGAACCGCGCGTAGGTCGTACCCGTAAAGCCCGCCGGCACCACCGGGAACGTCAGCGTGAATGTGCCGTTGGCCGTCCCCGTGGGAACGGTCGCTTGCGCCCGTTCACTGGCAATGCCGAACTCCCCATTGTCGTCGAAGTCGATCCAGCCGAAGAGCGTGGCGTCCGTCCCGGTGGTGTTGGTCGCCCGCAGCGTGATCGTCGGCTGCGTGCCGGTCGTCAGCAGGAAATCGGCCTGCGGGTTAGCGACACCGTCTTCGTCGTTGGGACCGATACTCGGCGTACTGTCGTCGCCATTCGCGCGGGGATTTGGGGTGGCATCCGCTTCGCCATCCACCCGCGTCCCGAGGAACAACCCCGCCACAATCGTATGCTGCGGCCCGCCATTGGCCAGCAGCGTCTGATAGTCATCGGGCGCGTCGCCAAAATCCTCGGCGAGGACGTAGCGCGGCTCCAGCGTTTCGAACAGACGCCCCACTGGCTGACGCCTGCGGCTCCAATTCCCGGTCGTCAGTCCCCGCCAACCCGCCAACCAGTTTTTCAACAACATTAAATCTTGTCCCTGCCTGCGATCGACGACGTGATGTTCTTCACCCAAACACTGTCCGGTTTGGACTCTGCGGATTGCCCTCTGACCACGCCCCCGTCAAGCTCCGATCACAGCCCAAAGGCTTGATTTCGGACGAGTGGGTCACGTCTCTGTGAGTTGCAACTGCCCTGCCGTTCCATCGGTGCTGATTAAAAATTGGCAGTCTCACAGGTTGAATGACGGTAATCGAACAGGGCTGTGTGCGTAGCGCTTTGAGCAGCCGAATTCTTCGGTTTTCCAAAGATATGCGGCGACCACCAGGATTGCGGTTTCGCAAAGCATCGTTCCGGCGTCCCGTCTAAAACGGAGTCGATCACCCCTCCCCCACGTCGGGTGTGTGACCCCACTTGATGGCCGACGCCACGCGAACATGGCCAAGAGGATGTCCGCAAAACGGCAAGGCCGTTGGCTAATCGCCGGCGAGCGCCATCCGCCGTTCCAAAGCACCAAGCGCCAAAGGAGCAGGTGGACAAATTCGATGTCCACTACGCGGTGTCGGCACCGGTCACCCATTCCGCCACGCGTCAGTCAGCCCCCCATTGTCGGTGGATGAGTCCACAATCCCCCCAAACGCTCCGCCGGAATCAGCGGGGATGATAGGGGACCTGTCCCGAATGGCACTTTCACTGGCGGGTGGAATGATTGGACCAGTGTTTTCTGTGTGCCATGCTTGGCCCCAAAGCGGGCCAAGCATGTCACACGGCGTGCGGGGGGGGCTTGTCGGGGGGAGGTGGGGGAGCGGGCACCCTTGATGCGCTGCGGGGGATTCCGTTCGGCGGATCGGGGGTGATTCGTTTCCAAACCCGGTCGACTCCGGGAAGAGCGGCGGGTCGAATCGACCTGTTTCTCGCGAGTTTGTTCGGCGCGCGCCCTCGCTCACGCGATTTGACGTTGCGCTATTCCCGGCGGAGCCGCAGAGAACATTGGGGTTTTAGGGGGTTTTGTTCTCACGCAGAGGCGCGGAGACGCAGAGAAAAACAATTCCTTTGCGTCTGCGCGCCTCCGCGTGAGACCGCGATAACCGGTGTCTTGAGATCTCTCGACGACTTGCCGAGAGAAACAGCGCGACTTCACAACGCGTGAGTTTTGAAGTTGCGCTATTCCCGACGGAGCCACAGAAAACATCGGGATTTCAACGGTGGTTGTTCTCACGCAAAGGCGCCAAGACGCAAAGGAAGACAAAACCTTTGCGTCTTGGCGCCTTTGCGTGAGTCCTGAAAAGCTGATGTTTCTCGTTTTCCTGGTGACTCTCCGTGTGAAACAGCGCAACTTCAAAACGCGTGAGCGAGGGACCCCGCTCTCCACGCAGGTCACGATTTCCCGGGAATCCACGTGGGGTCCCTCGCTCAGGCGTCGGGTTTCTTTCGAGGATTCACTGGTCGCCCGAATTTATCACAGCCTCTCCAGGGGATGTTGGTGAGACACCGGGATGCAACCCAGGTATTGGGGAGTTCCGGACCACGAAGACGGTGTCGCTCCCTCCACAGGCGTGGGATGCCATGCAATGCCGTCGACCGTTTCGCGGCGACAGGAGGGGCAATGCGTGTCCGGTCAGATGCCGTCCCCGTAGATGAACTCGGGGCTGAACACTTCGTCGCGTCGAACCGGATCGTTGCGGTACGTCTGGGCGAGCGTCAGGTCGTCGAGGGTATTCGTGATATAGTTGCGGATATCGAGCATCACGCGACGGAATCGACAGCGCCCTTCCTGCGTACAGGGTTCGTAATTGGTCGTCGAAACACAGCCGATGGGAGCCAGCACACCGTCGAAGTGGCGGATCACCTGGCCCATGGTGACCTCCTCGGGCGACACCGCCAGTTGATAGCCGCCGTCCCGGCCTGCCACGCTCTTCACCCACCCCTTGCGCTTCATCTCGAGCATGATCTGTTCGAGGAACCGCTGCGAACAGTCGTTGACGGCGGCGAGTTCGCGAATCGAGATGGGCTTGCGCTCGGGCATCTTCTCGATCAGGAACATCAGCCCACGCAGGGCGTAGTCGGTCTTTTTGGAGAGTCTCATGGCGCGGCATTCCCGGCAGGCTGCGATCGTCAACCCCCCCGGATACGGCGGACGGCGGCGACGAGCCGGTCGATCTCCTCATGGGTGTTGTAGAACGCGAAGCTCGGGCGGACGCTGGCCTCTTCACCGAATCGCCTGAGCGACGGCTGCGCGCAGTGGTGTCCCGACCGCACGGCGATCCCCTCTCGGTCCAGTTGCTTTCCGACCTCTTCCGGCTTGCGCCCCGCCAGCGTGAACGACACCAGGCTGACCTTCTCCCGCGCCGTACCGAGGATCCGCAGGCCGTCGATCCGCGACAGTTCGGCCGTCGCGTGTTCGAGCAGTTCGTGCTCGTAGCGACCGATCGCCGGCAGGCCGATGCGCGAGACGTAGTCGATCGCCGCCCCCAGACCGATCGCATCGGCGATGTTGGGAGTACCCGCCTCGAATCGCGCGGGAGCGTCCTGAAAGGTCGTCTCCTCGAACGTGACGTCGCGGATCATGTTGCCGCCGCCCTGCCAGGGGGGGAGTACGTCGTGCAGTTCCGGGTTGATGTACACCGCGCCGATCCCCGTCGGGCCGAACAGCTTGTGCCCCGAGAACACGAAGAAATCGCAGCCCAGATCACGCACGTTGACCGGCATGTGCGAGACACTCTGCGCGCCGTCGATCACGACTCGCGCGCCGAACCGTTTGGCCAGTTGCGTCATTTCCGCCACGGGGAGGACCGTCCCCAGGCTGTTGTTTGCCTGGGCCAACGCCACCACCCGCGTGCGCGGACCCAGCAGGGCCGCGTACTCCGACTGGATGATCTCCCCCGCGTCGTTGACCGGCGCAACCCGCAGCTTCGCCCCGGTTTCGCGAGCCACCATTTGCCACGGCACGATGTTGGCGTGATGTTCGAGCGTCGTCAGGACGATCTCGTCCCCCTCCTTCAGGCAGACGGGAGCGAGTACCCGCGCGACGAGATTGATGCCCTCGGTCGTCCCGCGCACGAACACGATCTCGTTCGGCGAGCCCGCGCCGATGAACCGCTGCACCTTGCCGCGAGCCGATTCGTAGGCCTCCGTCGCGCGGGCCGCCAGTGTGTGCGCGCCCCGGTGGATGTTCGAGTTGTCGCGCTCGTAAAACCGGGAGATGGCGTCGATGACCGCTTGCGGCTTTTGCGTCGTGGCCGCATTGTCGAACCATGCGAGCGGTCGCCCGTTGATGGTTTGCTTCAGTACCGGGAAATCCCGACGGATTAACGCCACGTCAAACGAGCGACTCGCGTAGGTTCCCGCCGCGGCCGTCAGCGCTGCACGCACCGGACCGAGTCGCGGATCGTGCTCTCCCAAATCGGAATCGGAACCCACATGTCCCGACCGCACATGAGACACAAACCGCTTCAGGCCGTCGCCGTGGATTGTCTCGGTCGAAGGTTTTGAATCGAACGGCAGCCCGGCGGACGGAGTGGGTGCGGTTCGAAGCGGCACGGGAGCTTCCGTCAGCCCGCGTGTGAGCGCGGCGAAGATCCCCGATGGCACGGGACCCCCTTGTCCGACAGTCCCGCTCGATGGCGTCGGTGAGGCCGCCGGAGGCCGCAAGCCTCCGGGAGTCACCGGCACATCGCCCCGACCGGTCGATGGTGGTGTCACGGAGCCAGGCGATGCGGATGTGCCGGGAATCACCGTCGCTCCCAGGCGTGTGGCGCTGGCGGGGGCATCTGGCGCGGTCGAAGGAGGCGTGGGCATTCGCGGCGAAGGGAGCGGAACTCCCGATGCCGAAAACGGGGCCAACGGCGCTTGCGGCAGCGACGCCGGTACGGGCGGGACGGGCCCCTTCACCGGCGGCAGTCCCACGGGAATCGCACCCAAGGCTGGAACCCCCGTCGGCAGACTCGCCGGACCGACGGGTGTGGCCGTGGCGAATTGCGGACTTGCCAGTCCCGCCGACGCAACCGCTGGTTGTCCGACTCCGGACAACTCGGGCGCGTCGATCGACGACGGACCGACCGGACCCGCGGGAATCGTTCCGGTCTGACTCAACACCGTTCCCAACGGAAAAATGTCCCGCTGAAACAGCCGTCGGGCCATTTCAGAGACGAGATCGGGAGTGATCTCCGCGGACATGACCTGACTCCTTGACGTATCGGAACGGGTTTCAGGGCGAGCGCTGTCGGTGCGACTCGCGGGAATTTCGCGCCGACAGGCGGCGCTTCACGCACGGCAGTCGCGTTCAGATTCCCAGCCCGTTCTCGAACCCCTTCACTTCGCGGAGTCCATAGTCGTGGTAGTAGCCCACCTCGACGTTTTCGAGGATGCCCAGCGCGTCGTCCGTCAGCACCGCGCACGAGTGGTACAGCGTCAGCAGGTACGACGCGACGCCGAGGCTGTCCAACCCCATCAGGCGCGCCGACAGGCTGGGCATGATCTCTCCGGGAATCCCCGTCTGATGCAGGCCCACCACTCCCTGGTCCGCCTCTCCCACGCGCAGCAGCAGAATGCTTGTCGTTCCCAGCCACTGGTTCGAGCGGAAACGGCTCTTCACTTCGAGTTTGTCGCACGGGACCAGCGGCACACCGCGCCACATGATCACCGGGGTGCCGAACAGATTCATCGTGACGGGGGGAACACCGCGCCAGGTGCATTCCCGCTCGAAGGCGGCGATGGCCTTGGGGTGCGCCAGGAAGAAGGCGGGTTTCTTCCAGACCAGCGCGAGCAGTTCATCGAGGTCGTCGGGGGTCGGCACGCCGTAGCGGGGGCTGATCCGCATCGTCGAATCGGCCGAGTGGATCAGGCCGAACTTGCGGTTGTTGATAAGCTCCCACTCCTGCCGCTCCTTGATCCCCTCGATCGTCAGACGCATCTGCTCTTCAAGCTGGTCGTACGGCCCGTTGTAGAGGTCGGACACCCGCGTATGAACGCGGACGACGGTTTGCACCGAGGAGAGGGTGTATTCGCGGGGCGAATCGGAGTAGTCGACGAACGTCTCGGGAATCTCGACGTTCTCGGCAAACCCCGATACCAGGTCGATGTTCCGTTCGCCGAACTTGTTCACGGTCGAACGGAGTTCCTCGTGCTCGTCGATGGCTCGGCGGAAATCGTCGGTAAAGTTCGGCAGTTCCTTGAGGACCACGTCCAGGTCCTTCCGCGAGAGCGTCAACAGCACGCAGGGAGTCAGCGTCCGGACGGTCACGTCGGAGGGCTTGTCGGAGACGAGGTCCGATTCGCCGAAATACTCCCCTTCGGTCAGCAGCGCGATCCGCAGGTCGCTGCCGTGCGCCCCTTTGCTGAGCACTTCGACCTGACCCTGCGCGATGATGAAGAACTTGTTCTGATCGGCCCCTTCGATGACGAGGTCTTTGCTCAGCGCGACATCCTCGATGCGGAACTTTTTGACCATCCGCGTGATGATCGCGTCGGGCAGCTTCGCGAACAGCGGCACTCCCCGCAGCGCCTCCGGCGCGAACGACGCCGACTTGTCCGACACCTCGACCGCGATCCGCTCCGCCCGCGGCAGTTCGATCTTCGTTCGGTTGACGCGGTACGTCCCCCCGTTCACCTGCACCCACGGCAGCAGGCTGAGCAGCCACCGCGGAGTGATCGACATCATCTTCGGCGATGTCTTGGTCGTGTTAGCGAGGTTCCGCGCGACGGCGGTGGTCACGCTGCGTTGCAGAAGATTGTCGGACATGTCGAATCCGGTCGAAGGAGTGACGGGAAAATGCGTGACGGGCTTGGGTTCATCGCCTGTGACGGCGAGGCGAGCGTGCGGACGGCGAGCGTGCCGGGATCGAACCCGTGCACGCGAGTGACTCCGTTGTGATCAGGGCTGGAACAGAGCCGTCGACAGGTAACGTTCGCCCGAATCGGGCAGGATGGTCACGATCCGCTTCCCCTTGAACTCGGGGCGGGCGGCGATCTTCAGTGACGCGGCCATCGCCGCTCCGCAACTGATGCCGCAGGTGATCCCTTCCTCGCGCATCAGACGACGGGCCGTTTGAATCGATTCGTCGTCGGTCACCGTGATCACTTCGTCGATCACCGACCGATCGAGAATCCGAGGCACGAAACCCGCGCCGATTCCCTGAATTTTGTGCCGGCCCGGACTCCCCCCCGACAGTACGGGACTGGCCGCCGGTTCTACGGCCACGATGCGGGCCTTGTGCTTTTTGATTTCGCGGAGATAGCGACCGACACCGGTGATCGTCCCACCCGTCCCGACTCCACTGACGAACACGTCGAATTTCCCTTGAGTGTCTTCCCAGATCTCGGGGCCGGTCGTCTCGAAATGGATCTGGGGATTCGCGGGATTGTCGAACTGCCGGGGCATGTACCAGCCGGGCTGGGCCGCCAGTTCTTCGGCACGGGCGATGGCGCCGCGCATACCGTCGACGCCAGGGGTCAGAATCAGTTCGGCTCCATATCCGACGAGCATCGCCCGTCGCTCCTGGGACATGGTGTCCGGCATCGTCAGCGTGAGCGGGATCCCGCGTGCGGCGCAAGTGAAGGCCAGCGCGATTCCCGTGTTACCGCTGGTCGCCTCGATGACCTTTGTCCCCGGTGGGAGCAGTCCGGCTTTTTCGGCGGCCCGAATCATGGCGACGCCGATGCGGCATTTGACGCTGAACGCCGGATTCCGGGCCTCGATTTTGGCGAGGATGTTCGCCCCGAGTTCCTTGCCGAGGCGGCGAATCTCCAGCAGTGGAGTTTTGCCGATCGTGTCGAGATTGTCTTGAAAAACGGCCATGCGACGGCTCCGGATAAATAATACCCACTAATTGGGTGGGTGATATTATCGGTCGCGAGGCGTTTTGCAATCGAACATGTCTGAGATTTCTCAAAATGGGGCCGGTGAAAACCTGCGAATCGCGTCCGGGCGGGGGCGTGAATGGGGAGTTATGCCGCCGCATGCCACGGGAAATGACAGTGCCTGGAGTTGCGCGCGGATGGAGAAACACTTCCGGCAGTGCCAACCGTCCGCAAAAGACGGCGCGTTGTGGATGCGCTTTGCAGCCGAGTTGGGATAGGTCGCTCCGATTGAGTCTGATGGAACGAGAACCCGCTCAATCTGCGTCAAGCACCGCCTGACATACATCACATTTTCACATGGTCAAGATTCGGTCCCGTACTGCGAAGCACTTCCCATTGGCGCCGGTCCGTCGCACAATCCGGGCGCTCGCGGGTGACCAGTCCCGCGCTCGCAAGGCCTTTTCATTGGTAAGTCGCACGTTGTCCGGGAATTCGCACCATGCCCCCCGAATCCGGTTGGTTCTATGCCGACGGCGGTACGTCCGTCGGGCCGCTGTCGTTCGCTGATCTTCTTGCGGCGCTGCCCGCCGCAGGGGGTGCGTCGTGTCTCGTCTTTGGGCCAGGTCTGACCGAATGGACAGAGGCCAAGCGTGTTGGCGCGATCGCCGAAGCGCTCAAAGGAAAAACCGCCCCTCCGCCGCCTCCCAAACGTCGCAAGTCGGACGAGATCGACTACGAGGTTTTCGGCGAAGAAATGCAGTACGTCGAAATCACCCTCGATCCTTCGGAAACGGTGATCGCCGAAGCGGGGGCGATGATGTACATGACCCCCGGCATCAAGATGCAAACCGTGTTCGGTGATCCGTCCGCTGAAAACACCGGGTTCTTCGGCAAACTCATGACGGCGGGAAAACGCGTCCTCACCGGCGAGTCGCTGTTCATGACGACGTTCACGAACGAGGCCGCGCGGCGCGAGCATGTCGCCTTCGCGTCCCCCTATCCGGGGAAAATCGTTCCCCTGCACCTCGACCAACTGGGGGGGGAGTTGCTCTGCCAGAAGGAATCGTTCCTGTGCGCCGCCAAGGGGGTGCAGATCGGGATTGCGTTCCAGAAGAAGTTCGGCGTCGGCCTGTTCGGTGGCGAAGGCTTCATCATGCAACGGCTGACCGGAGACGGCCTCGCACTCGTGCATGCGGGGGGGACGCTGATGAAGCGGACCCTGGAAGCGGGCGAAAAACTGAGGTTGGACACCGGTTGCCTCGTGGCGCTGAGCCCTTCGGTCGATTACGACATCGAATTCGTCGGCGGCGTGAAGAACACGCTGTTCGGTGGCGAAGGATTGTTCTTCGCGACGCTGACCGGACCGGGCGAGATCTGGGCGCAGTCGCTGCCGTTCTCTCGATTGGCGGGACGTATCGTTGCCGCCAGCGGTTCGTTCGGAGGTCGTCGGGACGAAGGCTCGATTCTGGGTGGAGTCGGCCAGTTGCTGGGGGGAGACAATCGGTAACCGGCTCGGTCAGGCCTCTGCGAACCACGGTTCGACAAGCGTTTCGATCCGCATTTCCAATGCTTCGGCTGCGTGCGGCGGCGTTCCGCTCGGGTTTGGTTCGAGCTGTTGTCGTTCGTCGACGAGTTGCGCAAGCGTTGCGATTTCCGCAGTGTCGGCTCCGTGCCAGGGGAAGTTGCGCAGCGTCATCCCGCCAATGTCGTAGCCCACGCCACGACGTTTGGCATGGTGGTCGAACCACCGCTCGGCCGCACGCGAATTGAGCAGCCCGCACAAGGCGCGGAGTCCCGTCTCGGCGAGGGGCGAGGCGGGAGGGGTGACGATTACGTTGGTCGAGAATCCCGTGTAGGCGGGACGCTCGACATACACCGCGCGCGGATGTGCTCCCATCTGCGGAACCAGAAGGCGCGGGGCGACGAACAGGCGTTCCTCTCGCGGCCAGTGCAAGCCCCACCACGGCAATTGGCCGCGGCGCACTTCGCGACGTTGTTCGAGCAGCGGACGAAACCGGGCCAAGTGGCGGGCCAGGTTCGGATACTCGAGAATGTTCGGGACGTTGTGCTTCGTGACATACAACAGCCAATCGGTCGGTTCGGTCGGCAGCCGATAGCGATCGAGCGAGCGCGTCGAGTAATAAGGCCGCGCGAAAACCCGCTCCGCGTCGGTCAGCCCCAGGCCCGCCAATTCGGACTCGGACAACACGAACACTCCGGTGCCAATCGGCCACGCGTGGTCGAACTTCGCCGCGAGCGGCTTGGTGATGCGCGGTGGATTCTCGGCGATCCCCTGCCGCACATCGAAGGCTTCCCCGACGACGGTCGCAGTGTGACGAGCGACGCCGACCCGATCGGGAGGACCTGCGAACAGGGTCTCGACCGGCACGGTCTCCTCGCGCCATGCGGTCGGCAGCCAACACTCGTCGACTTTCGAGGCGCGGAATTTGGGGGGCTGGCCCACGGGAGACAGGCGTCGGACCGCCGTGCTCTCCCATGGCCGTTTCCGTGCGAGCAACAACAGATGGCGTCCAAACACTTCCGGAAAAATCGGCCAACGTTCAAAGAGCGCGACCTCGACGATTTGCGTTTCGTCGCGCAATCTCGCGCGGACTTTCCGCGCCCCACTCCCCCGGAGCCAAAACGAAGGGACGAGGAACGCCAACAACCCCCCTGGCGCCGCGAGGTCCAGCCCGCGGTGCAGAAAGTAGTACCACAGATCCATGCGCCCTTCGGAGTACTTCGCTCCGAGCGGCGTGCGGGCCAATTCGCGAAACATCGTTTTGGCCATGCGCTCGCGAATGTACGGCGGGTTCGCCAACACGATGTCGAACCCGCCCCGCGCAGCCACTTCCGGAAACGCGGTGGACCAATCCAGGGGCGGAGGGGCGACGGAAAGGCACCTGTCCGAGTTGGGTT
Organism: Planctomycetales bacterium; assembly: GCA_044359065.1. Lineage (GTDB taxonomy): Bacteria > Planctomycetota > Planctomycetia > Planctomycetales > Planctomycetaceae > JAIXZD01. Next base: position 12,929 of record JBIKMW010000001.1, read on the forward strand.
CGCGCGGTTCCCCGAACGCAGGGCCGATCAGGGCGTCACCCCATCGGAAGTCGCCTCGCGACGATGTCTCGGACAGGGCTTCGCGGTTGCGGTCGACACCGTGGACGACGGGCGCGACGCAATCCGCGGGGCGTGCCTCGATCAACGCGTCCAACAACGCACCCGCGCCACAGGCCGGGTCGAGAACGAGTGGCTGTGCGCTCGATGGACGCGACTGCCACTCGCGCCAAACACGGTCCGCCACCCATCGCGCAACCGGAGCGGGGGTCGGAACCGAGCCGCGTTGGAGAACTTCCAATCCTGCGGCCATGTCGCCTTGCACGATCACGTCCCGACCCGCCCGCGTCACTCGTCGCTCACTTTGGCCAAATTGAAACTGACCGAGTCCAAGCCGACTTGCCGGCAGGCGTCATAGACCTCCACAAGGTCCTCGGCCGGCACTTCCGGGCCGATATCGAGGATCACCGGCATGTCTCGTTGCAGGTCGGCCAACTGCGTGAGCACGTCGCGCACCTCGCGAGTCGTGCGATACTCGGTGTCGTTGATCGTCCATGTCGTGCGGCGGTCGCTTCCGGTCGCGGCGCGAATCCAGACCTCTTCGGTCTCCGCCGGCGCTGTCGCCACGCCCCCGCCGATGCTGCCGGCGCCCAAGTCGACGGGCAGTTTGGCTTCCGTCCGCCGTCCCGCCGCCGCGACCAGAAAGAAAATCAGCAGCAAAAACACGACATCGATCATCGATGTCATCATGTTCTCGGTGGGGTCGAGGTTTGAGCGGCTTTCCGGAACACGCATCAGGCCGATCCCGCCGCAAAAACAAAGGATATCCCACCAACTGGCGCGCTCCCTCGGTCGATGGCGAATGGCCGGGCAACGCGGTGGCAGTTTACCCGCGCGCCAGGACCGTGTCGTGCCTGGGTTTCACTCGCAACGGCTTCAGGAGCGTGTTGTCTCTGGTCACTTCCTGCGCCGAACGAACCGCTCGAATCGTCACGGACGGAAGGGAGACTCAGCGAAGAATGGGTAATCCGGGTTGAATGCGTTGACATCTCCGGATTTGACGTTTACAAGCGACAGGATTCGGTAGGGTTTTTACCGTGCAAGGTGTCCGCCACGACGGGATACTCGGTGCGAAAACCGATTTCATCCGATGGGCTGGACAAGTCCTTGGCGACAGTCGGAGAGTTGAGTTCGATCGGGATCGCTACGCGAGACTCACCCGAACATTCAGTGGTTGAACGAGTTGTGGCGCGATGGACGCGCCGGTAAGAGGCGAAGGCACGCCATCGGGGCGATGCGGTTGGACGGAACGGGTATCGGGGCGGTATCCACGGGATCGACCGTCGAGAGAATCACACAGCAGGGGACGACTCCATGTTGATGTCCGGGTGGTTGGCGGGGCTGTCGAGCCGGTTGCGTTGGTCCGAACGGGTGCAAGCGGCGCGAGTGTCGAGCGTGCGACGCCGGAAAGGGGTGAAGCAGTTCAACCCGGTGGCGGCCGACCTTCTGGAAGAGCGGACGCTGTTGAGCGGCACGGAACTGGTGCTGGCCAGCGGGCGGACGCCAAAGGCGTCGCTGCCGACGGCGTACAGTCCGGCGAGCGACTTGACGGTGGCGCCGTCGCAGGTGACGGTGACGATCACGTCGGACCTTGTGTTGATTCAGGACGCCGCTCTCTCTCAAGGTGGCCGGAATCTCAATCAGGACGCCCGTATCGCCGTCATTGGGATCGACAGCGTGCCGACGGCCACTTCCTTGCCAACGGCACTGACGGCCCCCAACGCCGGGGCCGACACCACGATCGCGGCGCTGATGAACGGCTCGACCAACGTCTCTGGCAAGGTCGCCATCATCGGCTTTCGAGGGACGACGTTGCTGGTTGACGCCTCAGGTCCCGGGGTGACCACGGTGACCAATGCCTCCGGGGCTGTTGTCGCGGCGATTTTGGACACCCCTTCCCCGCAGACTTTGGCTCGGGCGCTGCAGGTTAATCTGGGTGTCGACAACGATTTCCGTCTTCCAGCCGGGTTGTCCGCGAGCGCGTTCCAAAGCAATGGGATGGGAGACGGAAACAAAACCGTTGTGCTGTCGAATCTCCAAATCCGGGGGGCTGTTGAGGTCGCGACCGGACTTGGAGAGGACTCGATCGGCTTCGAAGACGTAGTGGTCTTCAATGACCCGGGACTGCCTCTCCGACCAAGCCAGATGCCCAATGCGCCCCTCATCGATGGCGTTCGCGGCGCGGTGGAGATCTCCACGGGAAGCGAAGGGGCTGGCGAAGGCGACGTACTCTACTTCGCGGGTGAATTCGGGGCTTTGGGAGATGTTCGCATCAACACGGAAGGTGGCGACGACGGTGTGTTTTTTGACGGCCTCACACAGTTGCGTGGCGGGACGCAGACAGAGTCGCATTTTGTCGAGGGTGACCTGCTGATCGATCTTGCGGCCGGCGATGACACACTCAGTGTGGACTTCATGGAAGTCACCGGTCGCACCCTGGTGCAAGGGAACGCGGGGAACGACACGATCTTGGTCGGAGGGAACTCGATCCTCACTGGCTCCGCACTGATCTCCGGCGGTTCCGGGAACGACATCATTTCGGTTGACAATGTCACCGCGAACGGAAGTTCCGCCGGGCCGACCGGCGCTCCCGTGGGTCTGGTGATTTCCGGGAATCTCGGCGACGACCATGTGTCGGTCGGCATCTTGTTGCCCGCGATTCAGAAAGTGCAGATCAGCGGTGGCCAAGGGAACGACACGGCACAAGTCTCCGACCCGTCGGTGTTGATCTCGCGGACGGGCTACTCGGAAGGAACCGAGAACCAGGGCATGGTCATCGTGCCGTCTACCGTCGCGGCCAACCTCGCGAAGACCCGCTCGTTCTTCACCGCGATCCTCGTGCCGCAGTCGAGCGACGACACCGGAACGACCGCCGAAGACACGACGCTCAGCGTTCCCGCCACCACTGGGTTGCTGGCGAACGACATTCCCAAATCGCTCATCGGCGAAGCCTTGGCCGGGACGTCGCTCGTTGGCCAGCGGGCTTCGCTTGTGCAAAACACGCCGCGCGGGACGACGACCGTCAACGCGGACGGTTCGTACACGTTCGCCCCGGCGACCAACGACAACAACATTCGCGGCGGCGCTCCGTTCGTGTTCCGGTACGTGCTCGACAACGGTGTTCGGTTCGCCAATTCGACGAGCAACGTCACCGTCAACGTGACGCAGGTGAACGACACGCCGGTAGTGGCCCCGTTGGCTCAACCGTTCGTGGCTCCGTCGACGAACGAAGACACTCGGTTGCCGTTCACCGGCGCTGCAGCCGTAGCAGTTTCCGATGTCGAAGCAGACTTCCAGGGGACTGGGATGCCCACCCCGCCACTCGGCGAAGACCAAACCCCCTCGATCGCGGATCGCGGCCAGGTGCAGGTGCAGATCACCGTGAACAACGGAACGATCACGAACGCGGCGGGCGACCTGACGGCCCCCGCCGGGGTGACCATCGCCGGTGGTGCCCTGAACTCGACTTCGGTGACCCTTAAGGGGACTTCCGCGAACGTGAACGCGGCGCTGTTGACCCTGGGTTACACGCCGACGCTGAACCTCAACAGTGTCAACGCGGTCACCCCGACCACCGCGACGTTTGTGGTGACCGATCTGGGGAACGCCCCGGTCCCGGTGAGTGGCCCCAACCTGACGGCCACGTTCGTCCAGACCATCACGGTGAACCCGGTCAACGACGCGCCGACGGTCGCCCAGGGAAGCGCCGCGCCGGCGACCTCCGGCACCGCCACGACTCTCGAAGACACTGCCCTGCCGCTTACGGGAGCGAACGCATTCACGCTGGCCGATGTCGATGTCAACGAAGCGCAGATTCCCGCCAATGCGAACACGGGCCTTCTGTCCGTCGTGGTGACCGCCGCGAACGGGACGATCACCGGCGGTGGACCGCTGCCGGGCGGAGTGACGGTGACCGCCGGTGCCGTTGGCACGGCCACTGTGACGTTGCAAGGGACCCCCGCCAACCTGAATACGGCCCTCGCCTCGCTCTCCTTCACGCCTACCGCGAACTTCAACAGCAATAACGGAGCGGCGACGTTGACGTTGGCGGTCAACGACCTCGGCAACTCGCCCGCTCCGGCGTTGATGGCAAATTTTGCCCTGAACATCACCGTCACTCCGGTCAACGACGCCCCGGCGGGAACGGATGTCACGTTGACCACGCTGGAAGACACGCCGCTGGTATTCGCCGCGGCGAACTTCGGATTCACCGACCCGAACGACGTTCCCCCGAACGCTCTGGCGCGGGTGAGAATCACGACGCTGCCGCTGGTCGGGGCGTTGACGCTCAACGCCAACCCGGTCGCGGCGGGTGATTTTGTGACGGTGGCGCAGATCGCGGGTGGTCAGTTCATCTACACGAGTCCGCAGAACCAGAACGGCCTCGCCCTGACGACATTCACGTTCCAGGTGGAAGACGATGGCGGCGTGCTCAACGGCGGGGTGAACCTCGACGCCTCGGCCAACACGATCACGATCAACGTGACGCCGGTGAACGATGCGCCGACGGTGACCGTCAACGGCACAGTGGTGGCCGCTCCGCTCGCGCCGACGACCACCGAAGGCAGCGTCGGGGCTGTGTCCGTGTTCGGTGTGGGGGCGGTGATCGCCCTCGTTGACCCGGACGTGAACGAAGCTCAGGTTCCGGCGAATCCCAATGCGGGAATGATGTCGGTGAGCTTCCCCTTGGCGACCGCGAACGGTGGGTCTCTCACAAGTAGCGCACCAGGCCCGGTGACCGTAACAGTCGCCATGGGCATCGTCACCTTGCAAGGGACTCCAGCGGATCTGGCGACCGCCATGGGCTCCTTGACATATGTGGCTCCCGCCTCGGATTTCAACGGCACGGACAGCTTCACGATCACCGTCAGCGATCTGGGCAACTCGCCCACGCCGGCCCTGACCACCGTCCTCACGGTGAACGCCGTCGTCATCCCGGTCAACGACGCTCCGGTTGGGGCTGACAGCACGGTGAACGCGCTGGAAGGGGATGGTACGCCGGCCACGGGTTATGTGTTCCTGGCGTCGGACTTCGGTTTCAGCGATCCGAACGACACGCCGCCGAACAACCTGCTGTCGGTGACCATCACGACCTTGCCGCTGGTGGGCACTCTGACATTGAGCGGCAACCCTGTGACCGCCAACGACGTGATTCCGGTCGCGAGCATTATCGCCGGAAATCTGGTCTACGCGCCACCGGCCGACGCCAACGGGACCGCTCTCGCGACGTTCACCTTCCAGGTTCAGGATGATGGCGGAACGGCGAATGGCGGGGTGGACCTCGATGCGACCCCCCGCACGATGACGATCGATGTGACCGCGGTGAACGACGCGCCGTCGTTCACTCTGGATTCGCCGTCGCTCGCCTTCACCCAGTCCGCATCCCCGCAGGTCATCACGCAGACCACATTCGCGAGGTCGATCTCGGCCGGACCGGCTAACGAGTCCATGCAGATGTTGACGTTCGACGTGACGAACGACAACAACGCGCTGTTCGACGTGCAACCTACGATCGACGTGGTGACGGGCGATTTGACGTTCACCATCGCCGCCAATGCCGTGGGAACGGCGACGGTGACCGTCACGCTGATGGACGATGGCGGGACGGCGAACATGGGGTCGGATTCGCTGACCCTGACGTTCACGATCATGATCACATGAGTTTGGCGGGAGTCGTGGCTGGACGGCGGTCGAGAGACCGCCCGTGGCTGCGATGCACGACGGAGAAAAACACAGACGCCCGCGCGGAGCAGTTCGCGCGGGCGTTTGTTGTTTCCCGCCGCGAGTATGAATCTCGCGACAGGGTGCTGGCTTGCGAGGCGGGAGTCGGGTTGCAAACGGAATCACGGCCACAACGTTGCCGCGCGGCATGTCGTGCCGAATGCGAAACCCCCCGGATGGCAGGGGGCCAACCGGGGGGCGTGGATTGCGAATCGCTCTGTTCCGAGGCGGTCACTTCCGCCATCGCAGGTCGCGGACTACTGGAAGACCGGCACGTTGCGGAACTGCTGGGCACCAAACCGCCAGTTGAAGATGGCTCGCAGTTCGCCGTCGAACTGTTGGTCCTCGCCGCTGCCGATCGGGGCCGCGTAGCCAATGTACAACGACTTGTTCCAGCCCCATTGGGTCACCACGCCGACGGTGGCGTTGATGAGCTCAATGTTGTCGGAGTTACCACCGAAGCTGCGGTTGCCATTATCGAAGGTCAACGAATCCTGATCATTCAGCGACGTGTTGTAGTGCATTTCGACGATCGGCGCGACACCGCTGAGTCCCCAGTCGTCGGTCGTGTTCTCGCGGAACAGCCAGTAGCCGGTTGAGAGCGTCCAATACGCGAATGTCTGGTCGTTCAAGCGACCTGCATCCACCAACGCCGCCCCGGGGTCCCCGGTCGGGTTGATACGAACGGTGTCGCCGTTGAACGGCTGGTCGATCTGAAGGAGGCTCTGAACGAACCAGCTGTCGTCAGGTGTCCACACGGCACCCACGAAGGGGAGCACGTGGAACGCGCTGTGGTCGATCTGGGCCTTGTGAACAAGAACGTTGTTTTGACCAATGCGATCCAAAGTGAAGACGTTGGTGTCGCCCGAGGTCGGTCCCGAGAACGATACCCCGGTGGAAAACGCGAACGTTTCCGACTGCCACAAGAGCAATTTGCCGGTGAGCAGCATGTCGGCCATTTCGACTTCGCGGCGGTCGGAGAGGTCGTTTGCGCCCTGAAACACCCGGTCCGTTGACAATGTGGTGGAGAACGGTGCTCGCAACTCCAACGACGTCATGCCGTTGAAGAAGGTTTTTTCCACCCCGAACGTGTACCTGTTGACCGAGACGCCGCCAGCAGCCAACGGCACGTCGTTGAAGTAGCTGTAGTTGAAGAACAGTCGGTCGCGGGGAATCGGGCTTGTGGACTCGGCGAGACGGATCTTACCGGCGTTCACTGCGGGGAACGAACCGACCCCTTGCTGTGACTGTTGAACGATCGCGCGACCGTTGACCACCAGCACCGTGAACGCGTTGCCGCCGGGTAGCGGTTGCAGGGTTTGAGGATCGAGTTCGACAAGTGGTTGGCCGGGCGATCCGATCGACTGGCTCGGGTTATTGATACCGACTTGGCGGCCGTCGGCGAAACCAAACACCCGTCCGTCGGTGGTGCGGAAGGTCGAAGCGACCGAACCAACCCCGAAGCTTCCCACCGCGTCGGCGACGTTCTGCGTGAAGAAGAACCCGCCCCCGGTCGAACCGAAGAAGTCGCCGATGATGTTCGGGGCGGCGGACTGGGCGTCGGCGGCGCTGGCCAGCGATTGATCGGCTTGCGGCTGGAAGTTGTTTTGCGGCGCTTGGGCCTGGTCTTGCGGCTGCGCAGGGGCCTGGGTGCGCAGGTCATTGGGGTCGGAGGGAGTGGTGTTCGGGGTGGTCGTCGACGGCGCGGGGGTCGTCGGCGTGGTGTTGGTCGGGGGAGTCGTGCTCGGAGCCGAGGGTTGCACGGGGGTCGGTTGCGGCGCCGGGAGTGTGCTCGGCGGGCAAACGGGGGCCGGCGGCGGGCAGTACTGCGGAGCGTAGGGGTTGGGAACCATCACGCGACGCGGGCGGCGGGCGGCCACTTGCTCGTCCGCCGAGGCGAAGTACTGGGCACCACCGATGAGAGCCGCAGCCAGTGCTGGAATGGTCAACCAACGTCCGTTTTGGAACAGGCGATACCGACGAGAGATCAACATTCCATGCCCCCGCGATCACATGCGCCGGAGTCCTACCCCGGCGTTCGAGACGATCACAATCACGCTTGCCGGCGAATCGCACCCGCCCCCGGCGGATCTCGCGACGCGAGGGACCACCGTCGAAGCCGCTTCGCCGCGCGCACTCCGTGGGTTCACCCTGATTGATCGGCAACGGGGCGACGCGCCTGCAAAAGACTGTGGGCCGAGTGGCGTGGAAGAGGGGAGAACGGCCTAAAGTTCGGCACAGGTTCCCCAAGTGGACCAAAATCCTCCGCGATAACGGACGCTTTCCGTGGACGGGCGGAAAATCGTCGGTGCGCATCGCCAAGTGCCGCAAACACCGCATCCGGAAAGGTTTGCGCAGGCGGCAAAGTCAGTCGGCCTGTTCGGGAGTCAACGTTCGACAGGTTGCTCGGCCGGGGCGGGCGGAACGGGGGACGCCGCTTTCGGAAGGCCCCGGACTTTGAGGAAGCCCGAAATCGAGACGACCAGCAGGGCGAGGACCAGGTTGATCGTCAACCACTTCGCGGCCTGCTTGCGCCAGGCCTCGAACTTGGCCGACCGCCCGACGAGCACGCTCGCCACGAAGAAGACTCCCATGGCCAACAGAATTTTGATGCCAATGAGCGCGTGGTACAGCGGATCCCGTACTCCCGCGTCCCGCAATGCCCAAATCGCCCGCACAAAGTTGTAGGCGCCGCTGAACAGCAGGATCGCGATGCCGCTGTGGACGAATTTGCCCCAGCGGGCCAGCACGGCCTGACGCAAGCGAGCATGCTCTTCGTCGGTCAACGAGGCCACCGCCGCCGGCAACAGTGCGAAGCGGAGGAACGCCGCCCCCCCCACCAGCACGATGGCCGTACCAACATGCAGGATGCGCGAAACCACTCCCAGCCAATCCGCGGCGTCCATTTCCGATTTCTCCTGCAAGTTCGCTTCGTCACGAAGGGAAGGGCAACGTTGTCGCCGCTCTTTGAATTTGACTTCAGGTTTGGCGGGAACCGCCTGTGTCATCTTGGCGGAGAGACCACCATCGTGCGACCGTGCGCGGGGCTTCCGGGTGCACCCTGGCCATCGGCACGCGGTCCCGTTTGTTGACGGCGACATTTCTCAACGGGATACTGTAGGAGCGGTTCCAAGTGCGTTGACATCGTGGGAAGTGCGACCGAACTCTCGTGCCAGCGGGGGGTGGGTCGAATAGCGGCCGGGATGTTCGCGCGAAAGTTTTCGACGTTTGTTCGGAACCAACGGCGCGAAAGAACGGTCCAATCCGTGGGATTGGTTTGATCCGTCGGGGATTGGACGGCGTTGATCGGGTCGTGAATCGGACTTCCGGTTTTCGAGCAAGGCTCAAGCTCCACGGACGGGGCGAACTTCGCGCGTGCGCGGGGATGTGGTTGGTTTCGGGAACCTCGCGGGCCGATGGCTCGTGACGGTTGCCTCCACCCGACGGCAGGGGCCGTCGCGACCAAAGGAGATGTCGGTAATGCGGACTGCAACAGACGCTGGCAATTTGGTTCGGTTGGCCGCGAGGATGCGCGCAGGCCGCGCTTCGCTGGCGGGAGCACTGATGGTGTTTGCCATTTGGTGCGAGCCGACTCCCGTGGCAGCGCATCCCCCCTTCGGAATCACGTACTCGCAAAGCCATTACCAGAGCCACGGGGCGTTCGGTGGGGGCGGGTTTTCGAGCAGCTTCGTGCGGGGCGGGGTCGGGCACTCGGCGTTCTACGGGCCGGGAGCTTACTACCCGCCTCAGTACGGTGTGGGACATTTTGGCGTGTCGATCGGGCTGCCCGGTTACGGGGCGATTGGCGGCGGCTATGTCCAACCGATCACGCAGTATCCTCCGTTTGGTGTGACTTCCATTGGTGGGCTGAACATCGGGTACGGCGCGGTCGGCGGGTACCTGCCGTACGGTGTGTACGCAAACGGTCCCTGGACGCCGGGCGCGGTGGGGTATTATCAGCCAGTCGGTCCGGCGCCCGGCTACATTCCCGCCGATCCGAACTGGAACGCCGCGGGGCCGTTCAACAACCCGGTCATCCAGGAATGGCTCCCGGAAAACCAACGTGCGGCGGCCGTTGACGCACAGGCTCGGCAAGCGGCCATTCCACAAGCCGTGCAACCGCGAGTGATCGAGCCGCAGCCGAGGGTCTCGAACCTTGAGGCGAAACGGCGGAGCATCAAGTTCGAGGCGTTGGGAGACGAAGCATTCAATCGGCGGGATTGGGCCGACGCATACGCTCGCTACAAGCAAGCGGTCGAGCAGGCCCCCGATCGGCTGCCGGCGCGGTCGAAGCTGGCCTACACCATGACGCTGCAAGGGGCGTTTTCGCTGGCGGCGACAGAGTTCAAACGGATCGCTACGCAGGACCCGGATTGGCCGGTGACGGGCGTTTCGCTCGAGCAGGCGTACGGGCCGAACAGTGAGTTGATGCGTGCGAGCGTCATGCAGCGGGTTTCGGCGTGGGTCCGCGAAGACATCCGTGATCCGGATCGGTTGTTCTTGTTGGGGGCGCTGTTGCACTTCAACAAGGAGTCCGACAAGGGGGCGGAGTTCTTGCGAATGGCGGCACAGCTCACTCAAGGGGCGCCCTACGTAATGGCGTTCTTCGACCAGTCTGAGACCGGAAAGGCCGGTCGCGGTGCGGTGGTCCCCGCAGGGGCCGAGGTTGCGGCACCGGTCGATGACGGGGTGAACGCGCCGGCCCCGCAGCCGGGACCCAGGTTGATTGTGCCGGGATCGGCAGCACCGAACGCGCCGCGCACGGCGCAACCTGTCCCCGGTCAGGTGCCATCCGACCAACCGACGCCGATCCTGCCTCGGCAATCGGGGAACGGGCCGCGTCTGTTCGCGCCTCAGTTGGGTACGCCTACCCCTGCGACTTCGTCCGCCCCTGCTCCGATGTCGACCGGAACTGGTCCGGGGGCGCGTGTGATCGAGTTCCCGAGAGGGGCGTCGACCAAGCCGGTGGCGAAGACTCCTGCTCCGGTGGCGGGGCCGACCCTTGCTCCGGTACCGGCTCCTGCGGTTGCCGCGCCAGCGGCAGGCACCACGGATGGACCGGTGTTGCCGGTGCCGGTGTTGCCGGTGCCGGTGTTGCCCCCGAGTTCTTGAGCGTGCTGCGGCGACACTACGGGAAACGTTGCCGCCCCCTGATGCAGCGAACGGAAGCTGTTGCTCGGCAACGAGCCTTGGGATACGTACGACTCAGCGCCAACGAGCGACACGCGTAATGCGTAAAGTTGGGTGTTCGCTTTGCCAATTCGGGATCCGGAATCTGATGTCCCGCGCGCCATCAAGAATTGTCCTGACAGGCTTGGTCGCGTTCGCGATGATCGGTGTGGCCTACCCGGCGGCGTATTTCCTGCTTGTCCGAAAGCAGTTCAAGTGGATGTCCCTCCCGGCCACCGCATTGGGAGGTGGTTCAGGGGGCTCGGCGACCACTCACACGCTGCATGTTTCCGTGTCCACCATTGCGGGGTTTTCGTTTCTCGGCTCTCCGTCGTCGGCGCCCGTCTTCACGTTGAGTCCGTGTTACGGTGCGTTGCTGGGATTGCCGGAGGTGAGCGGAGCGGAAACGGCGCTGCACTCTCTGTTTTCTCCGCTCCACGAGTGTGATCGGCGGTTTTTGCGGGTGCACGATTGGTCGGCGGCCAGCATCTTCGGCTGCACCAAACCGGGGCCACAGCCGTGGTACGCGGTGAAGTCGCACCCGTGAACGGGGCGTGCGGACTAGCGCGGGATGGAAGCGTGACTGTCGGAGGGCGCGGGTTCGCGGGCGGCGGAAAACGCACACTTTTCGAGTGTGTTGTGTGAGGGTGGTTGCGTCAGCAGGTGCGAAGCTCGCCCCGGAATTGGTTGGAAGTGTGCTTGCGGATTCATTTGCTTCCCGACTCCTGGGGGAAGCAGTCCGAGCCGATGAGGAGGCGACGATTTGTCGCGCGCCTTTGGATGACAAAGGGCCGGTTTCGCCGGCTCAGCGAGTCCGCGGGCCGAATGTGGCACAGGCGCCTGCCAGGACCAGGGGGCAAGCGGTGTGCGAACACCGGAGTGAGCCGACGAGTCGCCAGACGACGTGGCAAACCGGGCGGGACGTGAAGCCGGAGCGGAGCCCCCAATGGAAACCTGGCACCGCGACACTTCTCGACCTTACGGCGAAGTGGCTTTACTGCGAAGTGGCTTTACTGCGAAGTGGCTTTACTGCGAAGTGGCGGTGCCGCGGTCGCCGAATTCCCGTGGTGGACGGGGCGCTTCACTCGCCCGGGCGGTCATATCGCTCGAGAAACTCCGCGTGGAAGTTCAGACCTCCGACCAGGCAGGGGTGCTTGTACTGTTCGACGCTCCCCCCCACACGACTCTGTCGCGTGCGTGCAAACCGTGCCCAACTTCCGTCCGACACGGGCGTCAACTCGATTCGCGCCAACCGAGCGGAGTGACGTTTATCGGCGTATTCCGGGTTTTCGCGGGTCAGCTCCGCGTCGACACGCGCGCAAAAGGCGTTCGTGTCAAATCCGCCAGGGAGGTCGCGACGCTCGACGAGTAGCCGATAGCCGGGGCCGCTGGATGTCGCCGGGTCGGCGAACACCGGGCAAAGCGTGAAGTGCGAAAGCCGCAATCCGAGCGCTTCGACCGCGCTTCCCACGGCCCGCACCACCTGGGATTCGGCGAGCTTTTCGCCCGTCATGCTCGACATGTGCGCCCCCTTGTGGAGGAACTCCAGCAGCGGCGCTTGCCGGTGAAAGCCGCGGCAGCGCACCACGTCGCGGATGTCGTACCGCCACAAACCCGAAGGGGTCGTCAGCAGGATGTAGTAGTCGCGGCCGACTTCGAGCTCGTGGGCGAGGCGGGGGGTAGGGCTTTCCGACTCGTACTCGTCTTCGGGGATGAATTCGAAGAAGTTGGAGACGACATCCAGCGCACCAGCCGAACAATCGTCGGCAAACGGAATGGTCATCCGCCCTTCACTGGCCGACAGGCCGTGATCGCGCACGGGGACGCCGTCGAACTCGCGGCGCAGTGCCGGCAGATACGCTCCCGCGCTGCCGCCGGTCCACACGCCGATCAGCGACAATCCAGGCCACGCTTGCGCGAGAGGCAAGCGGCTGTGGCGTTCGAGCAACCGTCCCAATTCGCGGGCCCGCGCGCGGTCGCCCCGCCTCGCCAGTCGTAGCATGCCTCCGCGAAGTTCGTCGGGGATCCGTCCGGGGCCACCCAATGTTCCGTCGTGAATGTCCCGCAGCAGCGATTCGCTCCACTCGGTCGCGCGCCGCGAAAGTTGTACCAGCGTGCTGGGATTCGCGGTGAGGATCACCGAAACCCGCGCATTCGCCAGCGCGAAGCGGAGCGTCGCGTACGATTTCGCGTCCGCCTCCTTCAGCTTCGACACCAACCCCGGCACGGCGTACATGCGGCGGAGCAGCGGACTTTGCATGGCGGCGACGAGACCGCTGATGTTGCCGCACGGATGACCGGCGGCGGTGCGGAATTGGTCGTGGTCGCTCCCCAGTTGGACGATGTCCCCCTTGTGGACGCCCGGGTGGGCGTCGAAAGCGCGGATGCCCCACACTTTCCAACCGCGACGATAATCGGCGAGAAAACGCTCGGTGATGGGGACGAACTTCGCCTCGTTCGTCGTTCCGCTGCTGAGGGTGAACATGAGCAGCTTGTTGCGCCGTCCCAGCAGCGCGGCAAGGTCCCCCTGCTTCAGTCGCTCGATCCACGGGCGGTAGGCCTCGTAGTCGGCGATGGGGACCGCCTTGCGGAAGGCTTCGATCCCCATTCCGGGGCGCAGCCCGCGAGATCGGGAGAACTCGCTGTCGCCATTGAGGGCCAGGAGGCCATCCAAGACGCGGCGTTGCGCTCCGATCGCGTCGTCACACGCGCGGTCGAACGACGCAGCCATGCGCCGCGCCCCCCAGCGCAACGGCTCCCCCCCGAATTTTCGGACCCAAGGATGCATCGCACACGGCGAAGTGGGTGAAGAACGGCAGGAACAACAACGGGCGAGGGGGGGCTTTGGGTGAAGTGCGCAACGTGGCGGGACACGGGCCGTGCGCACACGTCGGGAGAGCGCGACTCCAACACGCTCCCCCATTCCACCCCGCGCTTCCGCAGACGCGCATCCGGCCCCTAATGCTTTGTCACGATTGAAATTGGGGGTTGTGACCGTCGCAAGTTGTTCGCACTGCTGGACAAGCCAGCAGTGGCACCCCCGAATCCGGCTGTGACCAAAGCACCCAGGACTACTTCTTCTTCGGAGCGGCACCCTTGGCGGCAGCCCCCTTCGCGGCGGCACCCTTGGCGGCCCCCTTCTTGTCACCCTCTTCTTCTTTCTTGGCGGCTTTCTTCTTCTTGCCGGTCGCGATCTTGATGATGCGGGTCTTGGGCAGACCGAGGACCGGTTGGCCGTCTTTCCAACGCTCGGCTTCCTTCAAAATCTCAAGGCGCTCGCCGCGCGACAGGACGTTGCGCGACCGCGCGAGCATCCCCTTCCGCTTCAGACTCTTGTCAATCGTCATGATCTCTGCTCGTTTCCGCCGGACTTCCGTCGTACGCCGAACCCCCGCAAGGGGTATCAATTCGCAATCTCCCGCACCCCATCGTACAACAACGAGGCTGCCGAAAACCCCGCCAAGGAGTTCTCGCTCAACACGTGCGGTCCCAGAATCCGTGCTTCGGGCGCATCCGCAGACCGAAACCTCGGGAAAATTGGGATTGGGCAGTGTAGCCGGGGGGGACGGGCGAATCAACAGCGGCACGATTCAACAATGGACCTTGCCAACGCTCGTTGAAACAATGGTTGTTGATTTCTGGTTTTTGAGCCCCTTCCCTGGTTCCGCCACCCCAAGGCCAACATGACGACATCGCAGACCGCGACCGGTGGCGACGATCCCGAGCGTGGCCCGCCTGGTGGCTCGCAAAATTCCGGGCCCACCAGCGATGTCGTCCCGAGCCCCTCTGGCGGCGAGCTTCGACGGCCTCGATTCGACACGCCCGAACAAGAGGCGTTTCTCAATCTCTGGCGAACCTACGACCGGCTGCACCGTGTCGAGGAAGAGCTGTTTCGCGAGTACGAACTCAACCCCCAGCAGTACAACGCGCTGCGCATTCTGAAAGCGAGCCATCCGGATCGCATTCCGACCCTGCAACTGGCCTCTCGGTTGGTCTCCCACGCTCCCGATATCACCCGTCTGCTCGACAAGCTGGAGCAGCGCGGCCTGATTTTTCGCGAGCGCCCCGCCGCCAACCGTCGAAGCGTCCTGGCTGGAATCACTCCGGAGGGCCTCGAACTCGTCAAAGTCCTCGAGGAGCCGATCCAGGAATGCGGGCGACGTCAGTTGGGGCACCTGACGGACGAGCAGTTGGCGCAGCTCGTCGAGTTGCTGCGGTTGGCCCGTCGTCCCCACGAGCCCGTGCTCGGAGAATGGGGACACGATAAACGGCCAGGAGCGTAAGCCGGGTCGAACCGGTCAGCGAACGACGGAGCGACCTTGGGCCGGGGCGATGTCGCTGGTCGCGGGAAGCGGCGCCGGGCGATCATCAGCCGCCGCTTCGGCGGCGGCGGGCTGAATCGCGGAACCGGTCGCGGGCGCGTCGCCCCCGGAATCGGGAAGTCGGGCGGTCCGTTCCGGGGCGGGAGTGGACGACGGTGCCGATTGGGACTGAAACAGATTGACCGTCGTCGTGGTGATTTTGCGTTGATCGAACTCGATCCCCCCCGCAATGGTCACGCGCATACGCATTTCTTGTTGCAGGCGGGATTCGATCGGCAACCCGGTGCGACGATCGACCTGGCACGTTCCGAACACTTGCCCGCCGAGGATGTTCAGGCTCAGGTCCCGATCGGCCGTCTCGGCCGGGCGAAATGTCACTGAGGGAAACACGGACCCGACAATCTCGATGTCGGCGACCGCAGGCGCGACGGAACGCAGCGTGTAGCGAGTCTCGACGCGCATGGGGACCGGTTGGATCACGTTGCGCGAGCGCGTCCACTGATCCCCCTCGCGGACCGCGTTCTTGGGGAGTATCCCCAGAGAATCGTCGACGAAATTGGCGATGCCGTCCGCCCCCGAATTGGCCGCGAGGAGCGTCCGCACTTGCGATTTGCGGTCCTCGGGGACGTGGTCGAGGCAACGATCCAGAAAGGCGTCGAAGCCGACCATCTCCTTGATCTGGTTGTCGGCGTCCATCCAGAACTGGAACGTGTTGTTCACCAGGCCGTGATATCCCAGCGCCTCCGCCGGAATCCGGGACGGAGGTTGGGCGGAGTCGTAACGGACGGTGTGGTCGGAAAGTTGGCGCTCGAACCGAACCCGGTGGTAGCGGACACTGAACCTTTTGAATCCGCTCCGGGGGTCGTTGGCGGGGAGTTTCGCGGGATCCTTGAACTCTTCAACCTCCAACGAAAGCAGCAACTCCAACCGGGACCGACTCGTGGCCAACGTGTTGTCGGCGGAGGGCTGAGTCAATTCCTGCTCGACCACTTTGCGAAGTGGAAAGCGGTCGCCGACTTTCAGATTCAGCTCCAGCGCGGGAAGTGCCTGCGCGGTCGGCACCGGAGCGGCAGGTTTTCCCGAACGAGCCGGGACGGGAGCGACGGGGGCGGTTGCCACGGGATCCTGTCCCGAAAGCTCGGCGTCGACGGTTTCCTCGCCCGAGCCGAAGCAACCCGCCGCGTGAACGAGGATTGTCAACACCGCCGCCTGCCGAAACCAGGGGGCAAGCGCCGAGCGGCGCGGGAGCGAATCGATTCCATTCGATGTCGGAGTCATGCGGCGGTACTCGTCGAGACGAGGCAATGCGGCGCGACGGAATCCGATCCGACCCGCGCGGCTGGGGACCTTATCACGAAGCGGGATTTCGCGGGGAGACCAAGTCGGTCGGGAGTTCCGGAAAACCGCGAGTTGGCCGAGTACACATGGATTGACGATTGCCATCCGCCGGATAGACTCAAGACGATGTGTCATGGCTGGGTATTCTTTCCGGTCAACATCGCAATTCGCGTTTTCTGGCGAATCTTGTCATTCGCCGCTTCTGTTCGCGGGTCCCTTTGCTCGGGGAGTCTCCACATGCGTTCCATGGGTCCAACCGCAGGTCGGCGGGGTTTCACGCTGATCGAATTGTTGGTGGTGATCGCCATCATCGCGATCCTGATCGCACTGCTGTTGCCGGCGGTGCAACAGGCGCGGGAGGCGGCGCGTCGCTCCCAGTGCAAGAACAACGTCAAGCAGTTGGGGTTGGCGTTGCACAACTACCATGACAATTCCCTGATGTTCCCGATGAGCTTCAAGACCAGCACGGGGTATGACTCTGCCAGCATCGGGCGTTCGTGGATGATCGGGATCCTGCCGTACATGGACCAGGCTCCGCTGTTCAACCAGGTGAACTTCAGCGCTCCCTTGGCCAACTCCACAGCGAGTCCGCTGCCCACTCCATACACGGCGAACACGATCGTCGCCAAGACAACGATTGTCGGGTTCCTCTGCCCGTCGGATTCCACGAACGGTAACGGGCAGTTGAACGGCCGGGCGAACATGCCGGGGGCCGACTTCTTCGGCATCACGAACTACAAGGCTGTTGCCGGGAACAACTGGGCGTGGGGTACCTTCCCGTACACTCACCCGACGGGTCGAAACGCCGGAAGCAACAATGGTCTCGACGCGGGGAATGGCTGGGCCTGTCGCAACGATCGTGCCAGTGGCCCGTTCCGAACGGCCATCCGCGATCTCACCGACGGAACCAGTAATGTGACGATGGTGGGTGAGGCGTTGGCGGGACGTTGCACCCACACGATGTGGTGGTGGTTCAACGGGACGACGGCGACTGCGGCCGTGCCCCTGAATCACTACTTCCGCAACACGGGCATCACGGCGGGAGACTGGCCGAACAACTATTCGTTCGCCAGCCAGCATGTCGGCGGGGGTCACTTCCTGATGGGGGACGGAACCGTCCGGTTCGTTTCCGAGAACATCGACCTGCAGTTGTATCGCAACCTCGCAACGATCGACGGGGGCGAGACGGTGGGCGAGTTCTGAGTCGGTGTCCGGGGAGGGGGCCGGGTCACCGCTCACTGCAATTCGCAGAATTGTGTTGATTCTTCAATCACTCGCGCGCGGACGACCGGTCACTGCCGGCCGTCCGCGCCGTTTTCGGAAGGATGGTCAAGAGACATGCGCTGGGCAATCGGGGTGCTGGTCGCGGTTGGTCTGTGTGGGGGTTTGACGGGTTGCGGCGACAGCGGGGGCAAGGACAAACCCAAGCTCGCGCCGGCGGCGGGGATCGCACGGTTCAAGGGGAACCCGGTCGCGGATGCGGTCGTCACGTTCTACCCCGAAAAGGGGCCGGCCGCGCAGGGGAAGACCGACGCCAAGGGGGCGTTTCAGATCAAGTTCAACGGTCAGCTTGGGGCGGTGGTGGGGAAGAACAAAGTGACCGTCATCACCGTCACGCAACAGGGAGAGATTCCGCCAGCGACCGGAGACGCGATGAAGTACGCCGTGACGAACACGTTCTCGAAGAAGTACACCGACCCGGCCACGACCGATTTGATCGTCGACATTCCGGACGCGGGGAACACGGAACTGGTGCTGGATCTCACACCTTGAGAGTGGACCTGTCGCGGAGAACTCACGTTTTCCGCTACACAATTGGCCTCATCAAAGAACAGAAACGGGAAGCCCCGTTGAGAGGGCTTCCCGTCGCCTGCGCGTTGCCAGGAACGCAGTTTCGTCGATCAAGCCACCCACCGGTGCGGGTGGCTCGGTTGTTCAATCAATTGCAGCAACCCGTGCCACACGGATCGCAGGCCAGCCGACCGCCGACCGGGATTTCCTTGCAGCCCATTCGGGGCACGCAGCGGGTCTGGCAGCATTGAACCTGTCGGGGGACGCAGCGGGTCACGCACTTGAAGGTCGTGTAGTTGACCGTCCGCGGGGTGCAGTAGGGCACCTTGCGGGTGCAAACTTGCTGAACCATTTGGCAGGTCGTGTACGGGACCTTCTTCGTCACGCACTCGCACACCCACTGGCAGGTCGTCACCGGCACCTTGCGGTGGCAGGTTTGTTGGACCATGTGGCAGGTGGTATAGGGAACCTTGCGGCAACCGCACTCTTCCACCATTTGGCAGGTCGTGTACGGAATCTTGCGGGTGCAGGTCTGTTGGACCATGTGGCAGGTCGTGTAGGGGATCTTCTTCACGACCTGGCAGGGAACCTTGCAGCAAGTCGTGCAGGGAACCTGCTTGTGGCAGACTTCCTGTACGTACCGGACGCAGCAAACCGGCACTTGCACCGTCTTGGGGCACCACACCTTGCGGCACACGACCGTCGGCGGGCATTGCACCTGAACGGTGCGGCAGCAGCCGGGGGTGTAGTGGCAGCAGCAGGTGCAGGGATCATAGTGCCACGTGCCCGGGTCACGGACCGTCTTGCACACGACCTGGCCGGGAACGGTTTCGGTCGTCGTTTGCCATTCGCCGCGGCAAACCGTCTTCATCTGGGTTTCGTAAATCGGCTTGCAGACCGTGTAGCAGACATCCTTCATGACCGTGTTGGAGACGGTTTTGTACTCGGTGCAGCAAACTTCACGGTAGCAGGTGTTGTACACCGGTCGGCAGACCGTGTAGCAGCACTCGCGGTAGTGCGTCTGGTACACCGGACGGCACGTGCGGTAGGGGACTTCCCGGTAGCACGTTTGATAGACCGGGCGGCAGACCGTGTAGCACTCGTCGCGGTAGCAGGTCGCGTAGACCGGCCGACGAACGTTGCAGGTCACTTCCCGGTAGCAGGTCGTGTACACGGGACGGCAGACCGTGTAGCACTCGTCACGGTAGCAGGTGTCGTACACCGTTTTGGTGCAGCAGACCGGAATCTGCTCCGTCACCCGGTCGTACACGGTCTTCGTGACCATGCACGTTTGTTGTTCCCATGTGACGCAGGGAACCTTGATGCTCTTCTGACAGCACCGGCGGCCGACGTGATAGTCGCCGCAGGGTGCCGCACAACTCGCGGAACACGAATCGTAGCTGGCCGCACCGCAGTAGCCGGCCTGAGCGGTTCCACCACCCGTGACCACCAACAGCAGCGTGGCCAGCATGGCGTAAGGAAGCTTCGCAACCATGTTGAGATCCTCACTCTGGCAACGCGTACATTCTTCGACCCCCTGACCCCAAGGAGTCTCACACCCATCTTGTTCGACAGGCGCAGTCGATGTGCGTTAGCCAGACGACCCAAACTTCTCAATCTACCCACCCAGCAGAGTCGGATTGTGCCGATTCCACGGCCGCGCTCCTTTCCCTGACCGGACTCCCCTCACACCGGGAAGCCAATAAAACGTCGTAAACAATTCCCCTGAAATCGATTGCGCAATGCAGGCGTTGCTTTCGCTGAATCGCGCACCGTCGATATCGTCGCGCCAAGCGGGCGACCGGCAGGATGGTTGCGACCGGAGTCCACCAATCAGGCGAGCCGCAAGAATTTGCCAAAACAATCGGAATAGGTGTCATAACCCCACTCTTCGGACCGATACCTACAGACGGAGAAGCCTGTGTCGGGCGCTTGGAGAAGGTTCCTTCCCGGCCTGGCATCGGTTTCTTCCGCGGCGGGTGTGTCCTTCGGGGCCGTCCGCCACGATTCGAAAGGATGGCATCCTCCGGTTGGCCCGAGCAGTTCCGTGCCGGGGCCGTGTTCCCGGCTAGGAAGAGGCCACCGGAAATCTCTCCAGCGTCTGGTAAGGAGACCCGTTCATGCGACGCGCGAAGGTGTGGTTGGCGGCGATCGGGCTGATGGCCGCCGCTCCGGGGCTGGCGACAGCCGGCCCGTTCTCGAATCCGTTTGGCAAGGGTGGCGAGAAAACCGCCGCCAAGGCCCCGGCCATGGACGATCAAGCCGTCGCCGACGGCATTTCGTCCAACTGCAAGGAGGCGGGCCTGGCTCGCCGCGGCAACGACATCGGCATTGAAGTGCGGGGCGGGGTGGCGATCCTCTCCGGCAAGGTGCAATCCAAGGAAGACGCGCTGCGGGCGACGCAAGTTGCCCAGCGGAGCCAAGGCGTTCGCCGGGTCGAGAACCGCATCCAGGTGGCCGAATCGGCTCCCGCGATGGCGGCCCGTCGCCCGAGCGGCGTGCAGCAGACGGCTGCGACCGCCCGTCGTGGAGCGGTTCGCCCCGCGAATCTCCAGGGCGAAGACCCCGCCGACATGACAGAGATGCCGGCGGAAGTCGTCGCCCAACCCCCGATGGCGCCCCAAGCGGCTCCTCCGGGGGCGATGGCGGCGCCGTATCCTCCCAGCCCGATGGGTGGCCCCGGCTACGGCATGGGTGGTCCGCAGCAAGTCGCTTACGACCAACCGAACCTGCCGAACTACTCGTGGCCGACCTACGGGCAATACCCGAACTACGCCGCAGTCACCTACCCGAAGCAATACAGCGCTTCGGCGTGGCCGTACATCGGGCCGTTCTACCCCTATCCGCAGGTCCCGCTGGGATGGCGGAAGGCGCAACTGGAATGGGACGACGGCTACTGGCAACTGAACTTCCGTCCGCGGACGGAACGCTGGTGGTGGTTCATGGACTACCGCAACTGGTGAGAGGGGCGCAACTGGTGAGAGACCGGATACAGAGTCGACCCTCGCAGCGGCGGGATGCCGTCCGGGATGAACGACTCGAGAATACTGCTCGCGCCGTGTGAACGGATGCCGAACCTCCGGGGGGAGATTTCCCCCGGAGGTTTTGAGCATTCGGGGGGTCGCACCGGGTGGATGCGGCGGTTCGCCACGTCTCCGCCGCCCAGGTTGACGGGCGGGATCGTCGGTTAGAGATATCGCCAAGGGATCGTCGTTCACGGCCTGGCGAGCGGGTGGGCGGGATCGTTTGCGGACGATGGGAAGAGACCCGCTTCGGGAATCGAGCCACGGCACGTTGACGAAGGCCCGGCCGATACGTCCTACGGCACGCAGCCGTATTGTTCGCCGGTTCGCGCGAGCGAACCGACACCCCCTTGCGGTAGAGTGAATGCGGGGCGTCCCGAGGGACGCGACGTGTTTTCATTCCCGCCGCCGCTTCGCAACCTGCATCCGTGGCCGATCCCTTCGACGAGTCGTTCGATTACCTCGGGCTGTTGGGCGTCGAAGCCGAACAAGCCCGGTCGATGGGTGTCGCCGCGCTTCAGGAATTGCTGAAGCGGAAGCGGAAGGAATGGACGGCGCAGGCGATCAACCCCCTGTACCAGCAGCGTGCCCGCGCGGACATGGGGCGTGCGAAGGAACTGGAATCGCTGCTGAAGGACCCGGCCGCGGCCGAGGCCTGGTTGCGCTACGCGGAGGTGCGTCAAACACAAAGTCGCGCTGCGCAACAGGTCGAACTGCTTCCGCTCTTGCGGCTTGCGGCGGGAGACTCGGGTCGCATCACCTCGTCGCAACGGGAGTTGCTGGTCAAAGCGGCCGCCGACCGGGGGATTCCCGCGGGCGTGTTGAACGACGCGCTCCGGCAGGCGGGACTCAAGATCGTCGCCGATCCGCCGAAGGCCGAGCTGCCGACCGTCCCGTACGAGACCCCGGCGATGGATACGGCGCTGTACCGGCAAATCCACGGTCACCTGAAAGTGCTCGACAAGGAGACGTTGTACGACGCGGTCGAACTGAATCGCGCGGCTCCCCCGGCGCGGATTGTCGCCGTCGCACAAACCCTGGCCGCGCGGTGGTCGAAAGTCCTGCCGAAGACCGCCGAGGTCTCCGCCTGGGAGAAGTCGTTGCAGGCGTGTCAGACGTACTTGAAGACCGACGAACTCAAAGCCCGGTACGACCGAGCGGTGCACAACGCCCGCCTCGACGCGTTCCTCGAAGAGGCCGAGTTGCGGTTGGCCCGAGGCGCGACGACACGTGACGATTGGACGGAGCTTGTGACCGCGGGAGTCGAATGCTACGGCCTCTCGGGCGAAACCGCCCGGCGCGCGTTGGCACACAAGGCCCTTTCTCGCGGCCTCTCGATGTCCCCGCCCGTGCAGGTGACGGTCAAAACGGAGGGACAGGTGCGTTGCCCGCGTTGCGCGTCGTGGCAGCCCGCCACACGGGAAGGTTGCCCGAAATGCGGGGCGCCGTTGCGGCGCAAGTGTCGGCATCCCCGTTGCGAAACGCTTCTGCCCGCCGACGCGAAGGTCTGTCCGAGCTGCGGCCTGTCTGTTTCGCGCGGCGACGTGTATCGCGCACTGTGGGACCTGTGCGCGGCATCGCTCGAAGCGGGACTCGTCAAGCAGTCACTCGACACATTGGCCGCGTTGGAACGGATCGCTCCGCACGCGGAGTTCGCGGTCATGCGGGAGCGGGCGGTCCGACAACGGGAGCTGTTCGCGCGGGTCCGTGCGGCGGCGGCGGACCGTCGGTGGTCGGCGGTGTTGGTCGACCTCCCGGAATTGTCACGACTCGCGCCGCGGGCGGTGGTGTCGGGAGTGCCGTCGCTGGAAGACACGACCCGTTTTGTCGCTCAGGCGCGGGAACGCCTGCAACGGTTGATGGCCCTCCCCACACCTCGCGAGCGATCGGCGGGGTTGGCGGACCTGGCGACTCAGTGGCCCGACGACCCCGGTCTGCTTCGTGCGATCCGTTCGACCCTCGCCCTGTTTGACGAGAGCGGGTTCAACGGAGACGGGTCCAAAGCAGAAGGGGGCGACCCGCGCGACGTGGACGACGCGCTGCTGTTGGCGCGGGCTTGGGCGGCTGCCGCTCCCGACGATCCCGCGGCTGGCAAGGAACTGGATCGCCGCGAGGAGGCGCGACGGGCTCTGTTGGAACGCCTACGTGAAGTCGACGCGGCCCGGAAACAGTGGGAGCGGGCGGTGCATGATCGGCGGTGGTACGCGGCGGAGCGCGCGGTCGCGACGCTTGACGGACTGGCCCCGGAATTGGTGGATGCGCGGTCTCGAGCGGAGATCGCTCACCGGATCGCCGCCGCCGAGGCGGAGTTGCGCATCGTCCGCGAAGCGCTGGCGATGCCCGGGCCTCGAGATCCGGTGTTGGACCGATTGCGAGCACTGCTGGCCGATTGCCGTGACTGCCGCGAGGCCGTGGCCCTGTTGCAATCGGTTCCACCCGACCCGCCGCCCGCGCCCATGGCCGTGACGATTGAAACGCATGCCCGAGGTCGGACGATTCGATGGCGGTTTGCGGACGGTCTTCGAGCACCGGACGCCATCCGCGTGTTGCGCGTGGCGGAGTCCCCGGATCGCCCCGGAACGTTTGTCGAGGACACGACAGCGCTTGCCGGCCACGCGAGCCGGCACGAGGATTCGACGCCGTTCCCGTCCGGGACCGTGCTGCGTTACGGAGTTGTTGCGGTGCGGCGCAGCCGTACGGAACTGGCCGGGGTCGTGCTCCACGAATCCGAGCCGGTGTCGGAAATCGCCTGGGGCGAATCGCTGCTGGTGTGGCGCGAGGTGCACTCGCCACGTTGGACGGCGGGTGTGTCCCCCTGTTTGGCGTGGCAGGCACCGTCGGGGGCCACGGGTGCCGAGGTTCTGGTGCGCGACACGCGGGACGACATCGCCCGACCGATCGCGCGGCTCCCGGCGGAGACCTCGCGGTGGACGGTGCCTGCCGAGTGGTCGCGGCCCGGTCTGTTGTGGACGATTCGCTGTTTGTTCGACGGTCCCGCGGGGGAGTTTGCCACTCCTGGGGTGACGGTCAGTTCAGGCGGGGCGGAGACGATGTCGGAGCCACCATTGCCGCCATCGAACGGCGCGGTTCCCGAGGCGATCGCCGCTGTGCCACCCGATCAAACGGTGGATGACGCGGATGATGTCCGCGCGCTACTCGATCAGGCGGAGCCAGCCGCGCCGAGTTCCAATCCCCTCGCGAGGTTCGGCCTTTGGCCGCCCCGCGCGGAGGGGGATTGAAGGAAGCGAGCAGCGACGCGGTGTCATCCACACACGTCGATGGCGGCGCCCCCGCAGCGGTCAGGGATTTGCCAACCGGCGGGCCGTGACCAGGCAAAGCTCCAACCGACCTTGCTCGTCCCGACGCAGGGGGGCGACGAGCAGGGTGTGCCCGTCGGGAAGCTCCGCCTCTCCTCGCACAAGCGACCGCGTGACACGAGGGAGTTGAATGCTCGACTCCTTTTCACCGGAGCGTGCGGTGAGGACTTCCACATCGGTGATGTCGGACCGAAGGTAGGCGACGCCCAGCCGAATGGCGCTCCCCTCGCCGCCGGGGGTGGTCTGCAAGGCGATTCGCAGTCCGGTCGGAATGATGGAGACGTAAGGCGCCAAGCGGTCTCCCTCGGTCGACAGTCCGGTCACGAAGGGACGTTGCTGCCCGATCTCCACCGTCGCGGACATCCCCTCAAACACGGTCACTTTGGGGGCACTGAGGGTGTTCGAATTGCGGTCAGCCAGCAAGCGGTCAAGAAATTCTGCTGCGGCGGAAGGATCGAGCGTGTGCATGTAAACCGGTTCCCGGACTTCGTCGGGTTCCGGGAAGTTTGTTGAGGATGCGTGTGGAGCGGACCCGCCGTTCGCGCCGACGACGATGCGGCCCGATCCCCGGAGCGACTCCAGGGACAGCCCCGTCGAGACGATTCGCATCTCGAACACCACTTGTCGCAGGCCATGTCGGGCGATCGATTCCAACAGAGCCGCGATTCGACTTTGGCGGGACTCCCGAGCATGGACGACAAGCGTGACACCCTCCGCTTCGCAGCGGTCGCGATCCTCTCGTTCGGCCTCCTGGACTCCGGCCGGGCCGGCCAAATCGGACGGTCCCGACAGGCCGCGAATGTCCTGCACGAGCATCGACAATTGCACGGAATCGGGTACTCCCGGCTCATCCCGCCGCAAGCGTGCGAGCGCGGCGGAGATGTCGTGGCGCCGGGTGACGCGTGGAAGGGCGTTATCGGACGATTCGACGGGCTGGAACGTCCACACGGTCCCCGAGGGCAGGTTGAAGACCAACGCGGGTTTCTCCACGGGCTTCGGTTCGGCGGCGTCGGTCAACCCGATGGCCGCGAGAATGGCGACGAGCGACGGCGCAAACACCCGTGCGCCGCGGCTTTCGGGACGCGACCAGCGGGGAAGTTGCTCCAAACGCCGTCGCACCGAGCGATCGCGCCGCAGCGACCGGATCGCGTCGAGAAACCATACGAAGCCGGGGGCCGCTGCGGGCGCTCCCTGCAACCTCTCGACAAAACGCAAGATCGTGTGGCCGTAGTCGACTGGCGACTCCCCGCCCAGGCGGATCAACGCCATCGCGTCGCACGCCGCCTCGCGCTCGGCCAACCATTCGCGATGAGACCACCAGAACAGCGGGTTCCACGATTGCGCGCATCTCACGATGGCGACGAACAGATTGGCGGCGACGTCCCGCCGCGCGATGTGCGCCAATTCGTGCCAGACCACGTGCCTCAATTCGGACGCGGACCATGTGGCCGCATCCTCCGGCAACAAGATCGCCGGACGCCACGCGGCGTACGCGGCGGGGCCGGACAAACCGGTCACGGTTCGGAGCGACACGGGATGGCGGATGTCGAACAACCGCCGCCCTTCGTCCAACAGAGCCAGCGCGGTCGCGTCTTTAAACGGCTTCGCCCTGGCGACTCGGCGACGGAGCCGGACGGTGGAGACCGTCATCGACAACAAGACGGCAGCCGCGCCGCTCCAGAACACAAATGCGGGCAACCACACCGCAGAGGGAACCGAACCGGGGGGCGGGGCGGCGGTCGGGAATCCCTCCGGCGACGCGACCGGCGCGGGCAGCAGCGCGTCTGACGCGGTCGGGGACGCGGCCGCTTGCCACTCTTGCGGGTCGACCGCGTGATGCGTCGCGGGACCTTCGCTGGCGTAACCGGTGAAGCGATCCCACCTCAGAAGAACACCCGCGTCGAGACCGACCGGGCTGGAGACCCCGAATGGAATCAACATCCGGATCAACACCAACGACCACAGCACATGCCGGAACCGCGGCGCAAGACTCCGCCGCCCGATGCGCGTGACCAACCACACCATCGCGAACAGCGGCGCGGCGGCCAAGGCCGCGCGGACCGCCAGCTGCGGCGTCGCCACGATCCACTCGAATGCGACATCCATGTCGTTACGATTCCTGACGGTCGAGCAATTCGCGCAGGGACGCGAGTTCCTCGGGGGTGAAACGGGCGGACTTGACGAAATGGGCGAGGAGCGGAGCGGCCTCGCCATTGAAGACACGGTCGAGGAACGACCGGGCGGCGCGGCGAACGCAGTCGGAACGGCGTACGGCAGCGCGATACTCGTAGCGGTTGCCGTCGGGAGTGAAGGCGAGCGCCCCCTTCTTGACGAGCCTGTGGAGCATCGTGCGAACCGTCGCGGGGGACCAACCGCATGGTTCGGCCAGGGCGGTGATGACCTCGTGGGCGACGACGGAAGTCCGCTCCCAAACGTGATTCATCACCTGCCATTCGGCGTCGGACAGTTCGATGGCTGCGGACATGCGCTCCCCTCGGCGGCCGTGGATGTTTGCGATTGTAAATATTTACAAGCGTAAACAAAGTCAAGGGGAATCGGGGACGAGTCCGAAAATGGCGCGGGGGACTCGGCGAAACGCCGACGCCATCGCGGTACACTCGCGGTCAATCCGAAGCGCTCCCCTCTCTCGTTCTCGGTGCGGCCGCCACATCGCGCCGACGACTCCCGGCAGTGGACCCGTCGCCATGCTGATTTCGGCTACAAAACACCACGTCGCGCGCGATTCCCATGGAGTCGGCCTCCCGAGAAGGTTGTCTTTCGCGGCAACCATCGCAAGTACCGTCGCGGGCGCGTCGCGCTGGATCCTGGTGTCCTGGTTGCTGACTGTCTGTGTATCGAGCGTCCGCGCGGACGGGACTCTCGACTCCGTCCTGGCCCGGCTTGCTTCAGGCGAGCCGACGCGGATCGTCGGCTTCGGCGACAGCATCACCGGGACGTACTACCACTCGGGGGGCCTGCGCGGGTGGTTCGAGCTGACAGGGGTGGCGCTGGAGAGGCACTTTCCCAAGGCCCGCGTCGATCTCGTCAACGCGGGCATCAGCGGGAACACGACCAAGGTCGGCCTCGCGCGGATCGACCGGGATGTCGTCTCCAAACAGCCGCATCTGGTGGTCGTGATGTTCGGGATGAACGACGTGGTGGCGACGCCACTCGACGAATTCGCGGCCAATACCCGGGCGATCGTCGAGAAGTGCCGAGGTGTCGGCGCGGCGGTCGTGCTGTGCACGCCCAACACGGTGGTGGACAATCCGGCCCGATCCATCGCGAAGCTCGCCGCGCTCTCGCAACGTGTCCGCGATTTGGCTCGCGAACTGGGGGTCGAGGTGGCCGACTGCTTCGCCGACACCGAGGCGCTGCGCACGGGAGACGATGCGGCGTGGCGCGTGACGCTCAGCGACGCGATTCATCCCAATTTGCACGGCCACGCCCACATGGCGGAAACGGTTGCGCGAACCATCATCGGGAAGCCGGTCTCGTTGGAGTACGTTGCGCCGCATCGCCCCGCGCTTGAGCGGACGTTCGCCCGATTGGCCAAGGGGGAACCGGTGCATGTCGTCGCCATGCCGCCGTGGGACGAATGGGCGGCCGCGTCGTTGCGAGCGCTGTCATCGCCGGACAAGGTGCGGGTTACGACTTGGCCGACCGAGGGAAAGTCCGCCGCCGAAATTGTGGCGTGGGGGGACGGGGTTCGGAATTTGGCGCCGGATTTGGTGATCGCGGGACTGTCGACGCGTGAATGGACCGGGGACCTGTCGCGCGACGTGTTCCCGCTGGAGGCGGTGTTGAACCGGGCGTTTCCGTTCGGCGGACGAGAGTGGGATGTTGTCCCTGTCGCTGGCGGCGTGTTGCCCGACGAGCCAACCGCGAGCCCGGCGGCGCGACGCCTGACCGAGACGATCTGCGCGGGAAAGGATGTTCGCTTCCTCAAGCGCCTCCCCCACGACAGCCGCCCCCCGCGCGAGTTGTGGGACGAATGGTTCGCCGAGCAGACCCACGCGCGGCTTGCCGCTTGGCCCGCGCTCCCCGCGAAGAACGGGCAGGTGACGCTCCCTGCGCAGCCGTGGCGGTTTCGTCCCGGGGCGCGAACTTTCGAAGTCCGCGTGCACTACCCGCAAGGGAGTTTGGAACGCGTTGGCGCCCAAACGGGTGTGATGTTGACGCTGCACAACTGGGGGGGCGAATTCTGTATCGGCACCGCCGATCCTCAACAGTTGGCGGACCGTTTGAATGTCGTCGCCCTCTGCGTGAATTACCTGCAGAGCGGGCCCAAGGACTCGATCCAGGGGCCTGAACCGTACGACTTCGGCTATTTGCAAGCCCTCGACGCGTTGCGTGCCCTCTGGTGGCTGTGGCACGGCCTGGAGGAGGGGGGACGCTCGTTCGACAAGGGGCGCGTGTTCGTGACGGGCGGGTCCGGCGGCGGGAACGTGTCGCTGATGGCCAACAAACTCGCCCCCCGAACGTTTGCCGCCGTGATCGATTTGTGCGGGATGAAGAAGCTGAGCCGCGATATCGCGTTTCATTTGCCGGGCGGGAGCGACCTCGACGCCCGCTGGCGTCGCGCCCCCGACGATCCGTACCACCTGTCGATGGACGATGCGGATCTGCGATTCGTCGGGCATTCGGGGCATCTGGCGATTCAGAAAAGTCTCGGCAGCGAGGCAACCGTGTGGATCGTTCACGGCACCGAGGACACCACCTGCCCCTATGCCGACGCCGTCGAACTTGCGGCCAACATGAAGGAGGCGGGGCTAAGCGTCGTCCCCGAGTGGATCGATCGAGGTCGCCTCGACGGCAACGTCTTCACCAGCGCGGGACATTCCCTGGGGAACCGCACGGAAATCGTGTTTCGTGTCGCGGGCGACCGGTTGGCGCCGGAATCGGCCGCGCCACTCCGCCGGGAAGGCCGATCCGATTTCGAGCTGCGCGACGAGCGGGTGCGGTACCCGACTCACGGAGGCGAATGGGTGATTTCGTACGCCTCGGGATATCCTCTCGGCCGCTTCGAGCCGAAGGATCTCGTCCCCGAATACTCCGACCGCGGGCGACCCGGCACGGTCACCGATCGTTTCGGGGTGACGCGCCCCGTCAAGACGATCTCCGACTGGTCGGAACGGCGGCGGCACATCGTGGCGTCGTTCGAGCGTGTGGCGGGACGCTTGCCGGGAGAGTCGTGGCGCGTGCCGCTTGACGTGAAGACGATCGAAGAGCGAGTCGTCGGGGGGTTGAGGTACCGCAAGGTCTCGTTTCAGAGCGACCCGTTCGACAGGGTTCCCGCGTGGCTGATCTCGCCGCAAGATGCGTTACCGTCCACCGAAAAACGTGCGGCGATCCTGTGCCTGCACCAAACTTGCGCCGGAGGAAAGGACGAACCGGTCGGGTTGGCGGGGGCTCCGAACATGCACTACGGCAAAGAGCTTGCCGAGCGCGGATATGTCGTGCTGGCACCGGACTATCCGTCGTTCGGTGAACACAAGTACGACTTCTCGGCGCACCCGGAATACGCGAGCGGCACGCTCAAGGCCGTGTGGGACAATCTGCGGGGCGTCGATCTGCTGTCGTCGCTGGACGAGGTGGACGCCGAGCGGATTGGCGTCATCGGGCATTCCCTGGGGGGCCACAACGCGATCTTCACGGCGCTGTTCGAGCCGCGATTGAAGGTCGTTGTGTCGAGTTGCGGTTACGCCAGCCTCGCAAAGGATGACGTCCCCAGTTGGACCGGTCCGGTGTATATGCCGCGGATTGCCGGAGAATTTGGGAACGACGCGCGGCGCGTGCCGTGGGACTTTGCCGAATTGACGGCGGCACTCGCTCCCCGCCCGTTCCACACGGCGGCGGCGCAAGGGGACGCCGACTTCGACGTGGCGGGGGTGCGGGAAGCGGTGGAGGGGGCGGCGACCGTGTACGACTTGCTCGGCGCCAAGGAGTCGCTCACCGCCGACTATCCCGCCGGACCGCACGACTTTCCGACGGCGGCGCGTCTGCGGGCTTACGAGTTGCTGGACCGAGTTCTCAAACGGGGGACACCTTGAGTGTTTGGTCCTTGTGGACGAAGACCGCAAGGACCGCCCGACAACGGGTCACTTCCGCTCGACGATCCAGATATTGCGGAATCGCACGGGGTTGCCGTGGTTTTGCAGGTGCAGCGGCCCCGGTTCCGGTCCCTCCGGCACCGGCGAGGCGGTCGTTCCCTTCGGCAACTCGACATCGTGATGGATCACGACGCCGTTGTGCCGGACGCCGATCTTCGCGGGGGAGGTCTTCTTGCCGTCCGCGCCGTACCGGGCCGCCGTGTAGTCGATGTCATAGGTTTGCCACGACAACGGCGGGTAACACAGGTTGAGGTCGGGGGACTTCACGGAGTAGATGCCCCCGCATTCGTTGTCCTTCCCTTCCAGGCCAAACGAATCGAGGATTTGCACCTCGTACCGGCCTTGCAGGTAACACCCGCTGTTGCCGCGTCCCTGGCCCCGGTCGTCGGGTTGATACGGGAGTCGGAATTCCAGGTGGAGAGTGCAGTCCCCGAATTTTCGTTTGCTGGTGATCCCTTCCATCAACAGGGCGTCCTGGGTCAGCCGCGCTCCCTCGAAGTGTTCGCCCGTGGTGCCGTCGAACAGCACAACGGCCCCTTCCGGCGGACGCATGCCGAGCGTTTGGCTCTCGCGGCGGATCTTTTTGAGTTGTCCCAGTGCGTCACCTTTCTCCGAAGAGACGTGCAACGCCCCATCCTTCCAAACCGCGCTCCCTTTGTCCGATTTGAAGGTGAGAACTCCCGCCACGTTTTGCGACATCGTGCGGATTTTTTCGCTCCCGTCCCAGCCATCGCCCGGAAGGCCGCCTTCATAGGCGACCGCCGAGAATTTGCCGTACCCCTCGGCAATCACTTGCACCCCGAATTTCCTCGGGCCGTCCGCCGTGGGCAACTCGCCGGAATACTCGCCCTGCACGGCGAAGTCCGGGTCGGCCTGCGCCTCTTCGGGAGTCGCCGCCACGACCTTGGGACGTTTTGTCAAACCGCGCAGGCCGAGCCAGTCGACCAACCGCCCGCTCCATGAGGACACCACGGGATCGCTTTGCGCGAGGCCCACGCCGTGACGACCACGCTCGTAAATGTGCAGTTCGGCGGGAACCTTGTGTTTCCGCAGGGCGAGATAAAACAGGATCGCGTTCTCAGGGACAACGGCGGTGTCTTCGGTCGTGTGGAACAGGAACGTGGGGGGCGTGCGCGGTGAGACTTGCTCGTCGTTGCTCATCAGTTTCACCAACGCGGGATCGGGGTTCTCGCCGAGCAGGTTCTTGCGGGAACCGCCGTGCGTGACGGTCGGGTCCATCGTGATGACCGGGTAACACAGAATCGCGAAGTCGGGTCGGCTGGACGCCTGGTCCACCGCGTCCACGGGCATGTCGGCTCCCTTGCCGTCGTTGAAATGGGTCGCGGCGGTCGACGCCAAATGTCCACCGGCGGAGAACCCCATCACACCCACACGGTCCGGCTCGACCTCATACTCCTTCGCCTTCGTCCGCACGAAGCGGATGGCTCGTTGCACGTCGAGCATCGGGCTCGGATGCTTGTAGCGGGGCGCGAGGCGATACTTCAGGACGAACGCGGAAATCCCGTAACTGTTCAGGAATTCGGCGATCTGCTTCCCTTCGTGATCGTTTGCCAGCCCGCCATACCCGCCCCCCGGACAGACCACCACCGCCGTTCGCGTGTTCTTCGTTGAATCCGCACGCCAGATCGTCAACGAGGGCTTGTCCGCGTCCTCCTGTCCCACGGCTCCCGGAGCACCGTCCTTCCACAGAAGCTCGACGGGCCGATCTTGGGCAAGCGCCGGCGCGGCGAGGAGCACGACAGCCAACGAGGAAATCAGCCAGGCACGGGTGCACGACATGGTGGAACGTCCGACGGAGGGCACGGGACGGGAACGAACTCAGAAACCGCCAAGCAAAACCGGGAGCGAATGCGCCCGGTCATTCCCTGCGATGGGCGCGAGTCTATCGTGGAGCCTGCCCATCGCCAACCGCCGCGCGCCGCTCGAAATCGACTATCTTTCCGGAAGGCCACAATTCGTGCTTCACGGAAGCCCACAATGCGGGCCGCTCCACGAACCCGCCTCCTCGCTGTCGGACTCGCGCGTGACCGTTTCCGCCCCGCTTTCATCGCCCGCGCCTGCTTCACCCGCTCCGCCCCCGCCCGAGTGCGATGTCGCGGCCGAAACGACCGCGATTTGGCTGCGCCTAAGCGTGTTGGCGGCGGTCGCGTATTTGGTGACGATGTCGGACCGTGGGTTGCAGGGGGATGCGCGGCTTGTCGTGTTTGCGATCGGGACCTTGCCGACCGTGTTGCGAGCCGTGTGGTTGGCGCGTGGTCGCATCTTGTGGCGCGATCGACCGCTGGCATTCGCGGCATTCGATGGACTGTGGGTCGCCGCGATGTGTGGGCAGGATGGAGGCTTGGGGAGTTCGATTCGCTTTGTCCTATTGCCGATGGCGGTCGTGACTGCCGTCGGTCACCCCCCGCGCGTGGCGGCATGGGCTTGTGGCTTGTACATCGCGGCGTACTCGTTGCTGATCGTCGGTTCCGCACCGGTCGCGTGGTGGACATGGTCGTCGACGGTCGTGCTGTTGGCATGGCTGGTTTTGACCGCGACCGCGACCGTCGAGGCGTCGCGACACGCGGGACGAGAACTTTCCCGCGCCATTGAAGGCCTCCGCGCCGAACGTTCCGCGCTGGAGATTCGGGTCGACGAGCGGACGCGCGAGTTGCAGGAATCGCAAGCCCTGATCGTGCAGGGAGAGAAGCAAGCGGCCTTCGGGTTGTTGGCCGCCGGTATCGCGCACGAAGTGGGCAATCCCCTCGCGGCGATCAGTTCGCTCGTGCAACTGTTGCGGCGCAAGCAGCCGGACGTCTACACGCGCGAGCGATTGGAGATGATCGACGACCAGTTGCGGCGCATTCACCGCACACTGCAGGAATTGGTGGCGTTCAGCCGACCGGCGTCCGCCGAGCCGTCGACGTTTCCCCCGCGCGAGGCGGTCGACGCCGCGCTCGATATCGCCAAGTACTACAAGCGGACCAAGGGAAAACGGGTGGTGACGCGCCACGACGAAAGCCTGCCCCCCGTGACGTTGCCGCGCGACCAGCTCGTGCAAGTGATGCTCAATCTCGTCCTCAACGCCATGGATGCGACGGAGGAAGGGGGCTGCGTCGAGATATCCGTCGAAAAGGATGCGGACGCGGCGGGGTGGGTGCGCGTGAATGTCTCGGACGACGGCCACGGCATTCGCGAGCAGGATCGAGCGAAGGTGTTTCAGCCCTACTTCACAACGAAGCCGAACGGCACGGGCCTGGGGCTGTTCGTGTGCCGCCGGATCGTCGAACAATCGCTCGGAGGCCGGTTGACGCTCGAAGCGAGCGCGCCGGGAGGGACGACATTCGCCGTGCGACTTCCCCCTCCGAACGCCGGAGGGACGGACACCCACCAATAGTCGCTTTCCCCGTCGCCTCCGCCCCGTTCTGGTTCCGCCCGCTTGCGGTCCGACGGCGGCGTTCCTAAAAGCGCCGCATGGACACGAAATCCGCGACGGAACGGCGAGAGTGGAACGGTGCGGGAGTCGCAACGGCGATCCGGGCGGCGTGGTGCGCCGCGTGTGCTGGCCTGGTGATGTGGGTCGCTTGGTCGGAAGCCGACTTGCGTGGATCGGACCTGGGTTTCTACCCCATCAACGGGGACTGGCAGAACTTCAACCCGGCGCGGCGGTGGCTGGGTGGTGAATTCCCGGGTCGCGGTTTTCACGTGTACCTCGGCCTGGGGCCGACGGCCCTGACCACCGTGGGCACCTGGTGGCGCGGCGGCACGTTTGGCGACAGTCTGTTCGCCACCACATGGATGTGCGTGGTGCTGCAAAGTCTGTGTTGGGGGTTGGTCGCTCGTGCCGGTGGGTTGTCGCGGACCGCCGCCTGGACGCTGGCCGCGCTCTCCGTGGTGTTCTTCGCGGCCCCCTACAAGTTGTGGCTCCCCGTGCATTTGCGGGCGGTGTTGTTCGGGGTGTGCGAGCCACTGTTCCGACCGGGAAACTCGGCGTTGGGCTTGCGCGCGGCCGCGCCGGTGTTGGCGGCGGGGGTGTTGTGGTGGACGTGGAGTCGCTGGGCCGATATCCCCTGCCCTCCGTGGCGGAGGGCGCTGTGGCTGGGTTCGGTGTCGGGCGTGTTCTTGCCGTGGAGCAACGACTTCGGCCCGTCTACCTGCGCGGCGCTCGGTTTCGTCGCGGCGACCTGTTGGTACCGCGACACCCGTTGGCCGGGTTGGTTCGCCTGTGTGGCGATCCACGGTCTGGCGACGGTCTTTGTCGCGCTCACCGTGCTGAGTGTGGCCACTGGGGGGGCGCCGCGCGCGTGGTGGGACTACAACTTCGGCGGCGTTGCGGCGGAGCAGTTTTGGTACTTCCGAGGCGACAAGGTGTTGCGTTGGTCCGGCCTGCCGGTGTGGACCGAACTGTGGGTGGGAGCGGCCACGCTGGGTGTTTGGCTGTGGCTGACGCGTCGCCGGTCGCACGTTGGTCCGGAGAGCGTGCTGTCGCTGCTGGTGATGGCGCCGCTGCTCTCGACTCTGGTGAGCACGGCGGGGGGGCACGTCGAATGGCGGTACGCGTTTCCCCTCGCGCGGACGTTGTTTG
Source organism: Planctomycetales bacterium (assembly GCA_044359065.1). Classification (GTDB taxonomy): domain Bacteria; phylum Planctomycetota; class Planctomycetia; order Planctomycetales; family Planctomycetaceae; genus JAIXZD01. The sequence goes on from JBIKMW010000001.1 coordinate 48,365, forward strand.
TCGCCGCCCCGTGCGCGGCGCTGGCTCTTGTCGGGGAACTCCGAAACGTGTGGCGTGCCCGACGATCGCGAGTCTCGGCGGGAGCGTGCGATTGTCTCAATCCTGCTTCCGGGACCGCCGATCCGCACGCGATCCTTTCTCCCCGGTGGGATGTCGTGTTGTGCGTCGCGCTGGCGATACAGACCGGCATTCTCGCACGGCGCTGGGTTCGCGAGCACGAGCGGCAGTCTCGACCAGCCGAGCCCTGGTCGATGATGACACCAGCCGACAGCGCCACTCCGCGCACCGGCGCGCTCACGCACCTGGGGAGCGCGGGAACCGGACTCCCCGAGCGGTTCTCCAAGGCGCTGGCGATTGCCGGAGACCTGCGGGATGAATTTGTGGCTGCGGGCGTGCCGAGGGAACGACGCCTGGCTTCGACCTACACAACGTTGATGGACGTGGTCGCGGGAGCACGCAACCCGTGCCGGTCGGACTATTTGATCCACGCCCTCGGGGCTCGTGAACGCGCGTCCCACTTGACGCGCCTGACGGAAGAACCACCGGAGTTCGTCACGACAATCCGCGAGGACTGGCTCGGTTGGGAGGGTTGGTTGCGGCGGCAGAACTGGCCGTATTACCGCTGGCTCATGCGGTACTACGAGCCCTACGACCGGACGTATTACTCGGTGGTGTGGAAGCGCCGCCGCGAACCACGCCGACCGCGCGATTGGCCCGTCGACGCCCGCGCGGTCGTGATGTCGTCGGACTGCGTCGCGTTGGAATTCCGCCTGCCCGCGCGGACGGTGGACGAGATCGAGCGTGCCGACGACGGTCGACGCGTCATTGTGGAGGCGAGCGTCGACTATACGACCGCCGCGACCGTTCCGCTCTGGCGTGCGGGGGTCATGCGACAAGCGTTGGAGGCGGTCGACGTGGATCGCCCCTTCATGCTGTGGGGGATCACCGATTGGGGTTGGCCCCTTGCGACACACGGCGAAACAACGGCGACGTTTCCCATCGAGATCGAACCCGGGGAATGCCGCACCGTTGTGCTCTCGCTCGCTCCGGCGGATGTGTCCGACTTGCGCGTCGCGCGCGTGTCGGCACGTGTCGTTGGCTCCGAACGACAGTTCGACGGGTTCCCCCTCGCGCGACTTCGCGCGGCTGCCTGGACGGCTCCCGGTTGGAAGCACGGAGTCCGTGTTGCAGAATCAGATCCGCTTCCACAGGACGGGGCGGTCGCTGCGGAATTCCTCGTTTCGGACGATTCGGACCTGCGCGATTTGTCCAAGGGAGACCTGTTGGAGTTCGCGGGGTCCGGGCGGCGTCGGATCGCCTCGGTCGCCGGCGCGCGGGTGCGTGTGGAAGGGGGACCGCTCGACTCGGAACGAGACGGCTACCCGGCATTGATTCGCGTCGTCGATCCGCAGCCGCGCGGCCCCGTCGTCGGAGGCGTTGGTGAGGAAGCGCGTGGTGACGCTTGGCTGGGAATCAGCGATATCGTCAACCCGGACTGGCGCGCGGGAATTTGCATCGATGGCGGGCGTGCCGGAGTGTTCCTGCGACAACCGGATCAAATCGTCGAGTTGCGACCGGGCGATGCGCTGACCTTCGCCAGATCGGGAGAACGACGCGTGGAGCGGGTCGAAAGCCCCATCGTTTGGGTCTCGGGGGGCACGCTCGACCCCTTGGGGGATGGTCCGCCCGAAATGGTGCTGTGGCGCGAAGCGCCCGTATCGGCCCATCGTTGGCGGGAGCGGGTCAGGCCGGTATTCCGGACGCGTCCCGATTGACTCCCGGCGGATTCGCGCCGTCGGACGAACGCCCCGACACCATCCGCCACGCGGCGCGGAAGGGACCGCTGAGCGCGAACCACCCGAAGACGAGCGGGATCGCCAGCTCTTGAATGACCACGCACACCGCGATGCCAATCACCAATTGGATCACGCGGGAGAACGGCTGTTTGCCACGGAACAACTGGTTGAACACGTGGGGATAGTGGATCCGCGAGACCATCAGGCAGGCGACCGTCAGTGTGACGATCGGCAGTGCGACCTTGATGAACGGGATTGCCTCCACCGCTCCCAGATGCAACCAGCGAACCCACCAGTCGGCGTTCGGCGCCGGGGTCCCTGCCCGATACACCAGCTCGGGGTACGCGATCATGAACGATGCGACGGTCCCTGCCGCGGCCGGGGAAGGCAAACCGCTGAAGCTTTCGTGCGAATCCTCGTCGTCGGTTTCGACGTTGAACCGCGCCAGACGCAACACCGCACACACCACGTACAGCCCGGCGATCGCCCACAACAGACGAGGGTGAAAATCGGGCGAGAACTTCACGAGGATGAATGCCGGCGCGACGCCGAAACTGATGGCGTCGCACAGACTGTCCAACTCCGCTCCGAACTGGCTGGACTGGTTGGCCCACCGCGCCGCGCGGCCGTCGAGCATGTCGAACACCATCGCCAGAAACACCAGCATGCCGGCGATGAACAGGCACTCGGAGTCGTCCCGCCCCCAGCCAATATCGTGGGGCAGGCCGACCTTGGCCGCGAACGTGATGGCTCCGAACCCGCACACGGCGTTGCCGAGCGTGAGCAGAGTGGGCAAAACGGCGAATACGCGGGGCTGGTGCATTCCGTCCACGCTACCGCGTCGCCGGGGTGCGGGCAACAACGCTTGTCGGGTGAAGGCGGTTCGAGTCGAAAGAGGCAGCTCCGGAACAGGCGAAGGCACTGACGTGCGAGCGAGTCTCCTTGCGGCGTGCGGCGGGTTCCGTTGCAATCGTGTTCTCGCGACGACCGGGCCGAGGTTTTGGCCGGGTTCCCCTGGATTGCGACTCCCCTGGATCGCCACCACTTCCCGAAAGCGCTCCCCCCGTGATCTACGACCGTTCCCCCCTCGCGATGGCCGTGTTCCTCGCGTTCGTGGGCCTCACGCTCGGCCTGAGTTTCTACTTCGCCGGGCGGGCAAAGTCCGCCGCCGCGTATTTCTCCGCCGGCGGCGGGATCCACTGGTTTGTCAACGGCGTCGCCTTCGCGGGAGACTATCTCTCCGCCGCGTCGTTCCTTGGCATTTGCGGCATGATCGCCTTTTACGGGTACGACGGGTTCTTGTACTCCATTGGGTTCCTCGCTGGATGGATCGTTGCACTTCTGGTCGTGGCGGAACCGCTCAAGCGCCTGGGCCGTTTTACCTTTGCGGACGCCCTCAACAGCCGCTTCCAGTCGCAGGGGATTCGCGTGGCGGCGGGGGTCAGCGCGTTGGTCGTCAGCGTGTTCTACCTGATTCCCCAGATGGTCGGCGCCGGGGCGCTCGTCAAACCGCTGCTCGGGTTGTCGCACACCGCGGGTGTCGTCGTCGTGGGGAGCGTGGTGACGCTTATCGTGGTGACGGCCGGCATGGTCTCGACCACGTACGTGCAGTTCCTCAAGGGGATGCTGCTCGTGTTTTTCAGCGGCGTGTTGACGGTGATGATCCTGTTGCGTGGCCTCACCGCCACGACCGATCCCGCCAGCCTCGAACCGCAGACGCTGCGTGTCGTCGACGGACGGAAGGTCGTCAACGGCTTGCCGCAGGGGCGCGGCGCGGGGGAGGGGGACTTCCGTCCCGTCGGGCACGTGAAGTCGCTGCCGGGAGGCGTCGCCTCGACCGGTCCGCTCAACCCGATCGGTTTCCTGGCGACCCTGCGCGGCAGCGAAGTGATTTTGTGGGGAAAAAAGGACGAGGTCGTCGATGGCGTGAAGCAAACCACGTTTACGCCGAGGGTCGTTAAGGGCGAAGAACTGTTTCGCCCCGGCAATCATCCGCGATTGTTCAAGGGACTGCGGGGGGACGACCTGTTTCCGAAGTTGAATTTCCTGTCGCTCATGCTCGCACTGTTTTGCGGGACGGCGTCGCTCCCTCACATCCTGATCCGGTACTACACCGTGAAGGACCCCGCCGCCGCGCGCAAGAGCACCGTCGTGGGCATTGGAACGATCGGCACGTTCTATGTGCTGACGCTGTTCCTGGGCCTTGGTGCGATGACCAGCGGCGGGATCGACGTGACCGACAGCAACATGGCCGCTCCGCTGTTGGCGAAGACCTTCGGCACCTGGTTGTTCGCGGTGATATCGGCGGTGGCCTTCACGACCGTGTTGGGAACGGTCAGCGGGTTGATCGTCGCCGCGGCCGGCGCGGTCGTGCATGACCTGCTGGGGGTGTTGCTGAAGACGCCGCTGGAGGACCACGCGAAGGTGCGGGTTGCGAAGATCGCCTCCGTGTTCGTGGGACTGGGGGCGATGGCGCTGGGGATCGTCTTCGAGAAAATGAACGTCAACTTCCTGGTCGGGTGGGCGTTCAGTGTGGCGGCCTCCGCCAACCTGCCGTCGCTCGTGATGGCGCTGTTCTGGAAGGGAACCACGAAGCAGGGCGTGATCGCCGCCATTTTGGTCGGCATGCTCTCGTCGCTGGCGTGGATTTTGGCGAGCGGTGACACATTCGTCGACATCTACGGCCTGCCGGCCGATCGCGCCCTTGTCCCGTTCAGTCAACCGGGAATCGTGACGATCCCGCTGGGTTTTGTGGTACTGGTGGGGGTGTCGCTCATGACGAGGCCGAAGTCCGCCGCGTGAGTCAGTGGTGGGTTGGAAGCGAGCACGGCGAGCAGAGAAAAGGCACAGCGGCAAGAATACTCCCGAAACGGCTTTGTCAGCACTTGGGCAGCGACCCCTGTCGTCGGAATGCAGGGGGCCTTCCGAACGGATAACGGCGCGTATTGTTTGGGAAGTGGGTCTCCGATGATTCCACCGCCTTGTCGAATGCCCCGGCCATATCCAACCGCAAACGCGCTCGGCCGGCGACTTCTGAGTTTCGTCGTGCCGCTGATCCTTGTTGGCAGCGGGGTTGTCTCAGCGGCGGACGACAAAGCCCGAATCGAGTTCCGCCCCCCCACCGCCGCAGAGCGGCTGCGGGCGCTGGGGCCGACGGGACATCTTCCCGTAGGGCTGCGCCGCGCATTGGAAGCGACCGAGGGCTTCGAGCCCGTTCCGGCTCCGAGTGAATCGGATTGGCTGGGCGCACATAAGGAACCGGGTCAGACGTTTGCGGAGTTTGAGCGCTCCCGTCCGCACCGTCCGGACAACAAACGCAGGGTCCTGTACCTCCAACCGTTGGGAGACTTCGAAGAGAACGCCCCGCGATTGGACGATCTGAAAGCGTGTTGCGCGGCGTTTTTCTCGCTCGAAACCCGGGTGCTGCCCGCGATCGATCTCGGCGAAGTCCGCGCACGATCACGTGTCCGTGCGAGTGGACGTATTCAGTATGTCAGTGGAGACATTCGCGAATACCTCCGCACACGACTTCCCGAGGACGGTTACTCCTTGCTCGGGATCACGATGGGGGACTTGTACACGATTCACAATGGAACGCAGTGGAACTTCGTGTTCGGGGAAGCCTCCCTCCAGGATCGGGCTGGAGTGTTTAGCTTCGCGCGGCACGATCCGGCGTTCTTCGGCGACCCACCTGTTGCGGAAACTCCTCGGCTCCGTTTTCGTCGAGGCTTGCAGGTTTTACTGCACGAAACCTGCCACATGTTCGGCATGCAGCACTGCGTCCATTATCACTGCGTCGTGAACGGCTCCAACTCCCTCGCCGAGTCCGACAGTCAGCCGCTGCATCTCTGCCCCGTCTGTCTGCGCAAACTGCAATCCAGCGTCGGGTTCGATGTCGTCCGGCGATACGAAACCCAACGGCGTCTGTACGACAACCTCGAGCTAAGCGACGAAGCGACATGGACGGCGAATCAGCTTCGGCGGATCGCACCTCGGTGAGTTCTCGGAAATCGGCGGGTGCGTCCATTGTGGGCAACGCCCTGAACAAGGCGACATCCGGCGATGTCAAACTTTGCCGCTTGGGCAAAGCAGGCCGTCGAAGACAGTCGAGTCGCGGAATCGACCGGTCGGAGGGGTCACGCCGGACGGGGGGGACGCGCCGATAAGACGAGCAGCGGGGAACCGGCGCGCCCACGTGTCGCCGTTCGCAGAGATGTCTCCCCGTCCGACCGTCTCCCAAGGATCGGGGTGCGACGATGGGTTTGACTTCCGCGCTGAATGTGTCGCTCAACGGCCTGTCTCTCAACGAGACGGCCATCGATGTGATCGGGAACAACGTCGCCAACGCCGGGACGACCGGGTTCAAGGCGTCCCGCGCGTTGTTCTCGACGCAGTTGGCGAACACGATCAACGCCGGGTCGGCCCCCACCACCGAAGGGACCGGTTCCGCCCAACGAACGCTGAACGGGGGGACCAATCCCCGGCAGATCGGCTTGGGGGCGTCGGTCGCGGCCATCACGACCGACTTTAGCCAAGGGGGGGTCACGGCGACGACCAGTCCCTCGGACCTTGCCATCCAGGGGGACGGCTTCTTCATCCTCGACGAGAATGGCAACGGCAGCCCGGTGTATACCCGCAACGGGAACTTCCGGTTGGACAGTGCCAACTTCCTTGTCAATTCGCAGGGTTTGCGGGTCCTCGGCTACGCGGCGGACAGCGACTTCAATCTGATCCAGCCAGACCTCAATCCGTTGGAAGTCAGCTTGGGCAGCAAGGATGTGCGAGGCACGACGGCGGTGTCGATCGCCGGCGCGCTCTCGCCAACCGGGACCGTCGCCACCCAAGGGACGTTGCAAACCAGTGCGGCCATTCTCGATTCGAGCACCGGCCTCGCGGCGACTGCGGCCACATTGATGACCAACGTTCGGCTCAACGGCGACCTGGGAACTGCGGTGTTCGCCGGAACGGACACCATCAGCTTCACTCCCTCGCGAGGTGGACGCCAGCTCGAAACAAAAGCGTTCAACATCACATCGGGAGCGCCCAGCGCGGTGCGAACGCTGGGCGAGTTCATGACCTTCATGGACCAATCCCTGGGGATCGAAAACATCACGTACACGGGAGCCAACGTCGAGCCGGACGGCATCGATCCGGGGGTGTCGATCAACGGGTCAGGCCAGGTGCGGGTCAAGGGGAACCGCGGGACGATCAACGATTTTGAAATCCCCGTCGGAGCGCTCAAGCTCCAAAACGGCAACACGGTCAATCTTCCGTTCACCAAAACGACCTTGGCCAACGGCGAGAGCACGGCCACCTCGTTCACGATCTACGACTCGGTGGGGACGCCCCTCACCATCCGCATGACGGCTTGGCGGGCCGCGCAAACAACGACGCAGAGCACTTACCACTTCACCCTGGAAAGCTCGGATCAAATCAACGACGAGTCGTCCGGCATCATGCAAAACAAGGAGCGCTTTGTCGGCTCGGGAGACCTGACATTCGACAGCGCGGGGCGATTGGTGAACACGGCCAGGCAGACGTTTACCATGAATCGCTACGCGGCGTCCGCCGATCCCGCGTTGGTCTTCTCGGCCGACTTCTCGGAAGTCTCGGGCATTACGTCGACGGGTAGCAGCCTGAATCTGACTTCGCAGGACGGGACCAGTCCGGGCGTGCTCACCAGTTACGTGATCGACGACCAGGGGCGCATCAACGGCGCGTACGACAACGGGATTATCCGAGTGCTGGGGCAGCTTGTCATCGCCCGGTTCCGTAACCCGCAGGGTTTGTTGGCGGCTGGGGGGGACAATTTCCGCAAAGGCCTCAGTTCGGGCGAACCGCTCCGCAACACCCCCGGCAAAGAGGGACTGGGAAGTTTGCGGGCCGGGGCGTTGGAACTCTCCAACACCGACGTGGGGAAGAACCTCGTCGATTTGATCGTGGCCTCCACGAACTACCGGGGGAACGCGCGGGTCATCAGCTCGGTCGACCAACTCGTCAATGAGCTGTTGCAACTGGGCCGGTGAGACTTGTTTCCCCACGACCATGAACATTGAGTCTCCGCGAGAATCTTGACGTTTGGGGAGCAGGTGCCGACAGGGCGGACAATCGGGCCGGGATCGACGCCCCCTCACCCCAACCCTCTCCCCCGCACTGGAAGCGGTTCGTGTCGGCGGAATCGAACGCGGTGGAGAGGGAGTCCATCAATCCCCTGTCACCACGCGCGGACGCCCGGAGCACCTCCCCCATGATCCAACTCACGCGACTTAACGGCGAGGCGTTCATCCTGAACGCCGAACTCATCCAATACGTGGAAAGTCGCCCCGACACCTACGTGACCCTCACCACGGAGGACCGGTTCATCGTTCGGGAATCCATGGAAGAAGTGGTGCGGCGGGCGGTCGAGTATTCGCGGACGATCCGCCAACTCGGCGTGCGTTGAGCGTCGCGGACGGCGTGAGCAAGCGGGCCCCTTCAACGCGGATCGGAATGGATACGGGACATGGATGTCGCGCTGCTATTGGGACAAATCGGAGGGGTGGTCGTCGTCATCGGCTCGATCATCGTGGCCGGAGCGTCGCTCAAGGCATTCTGGGACACGCCGTCGGTCGTGATGGTCATCGGCGGGTCCTGCATGGCCTGCCTGTCGGCCTATCCCTTCGGGGTGTTGGTCAATATCCCCAAATTCTTCCTCAAGGCGCTGTTTCCCAAAACCCCGTCCGCGAAGGTGGCCATCGAACAACTCGTGGAGTTCGCGGAAATCGCGCGGCGCGATGGCATCCTGGCGCTCGAATCGAAAATGGAGTCGATCAACGATCCCTTTCTGAAGTCGGGCCTGCAGATGGCGATCGACGGGACCGAGGCCTCGGTGATGGAAGCGGTGATGCGGACCGAGCAGGAGTCGATCGCGGGCCGCCACAAAGTTGGCAAAGCGGTGATGGACACGATCAACAAGTACGCCCCGGCGTGGGGCATGATCGGGACGCTGGTGGGGCTGGTCATCATGCTGGGGAACATGAGCGACCCCAACGCGATCGGTCCCGGGATGGCCGTGGCCCTGTTGACGACCCTTTACGGCGCGATGGTCTCGAACATGCTGTGTTCCCCTGTGGGGGACAAACTCGCGCTCTACAGCAGGCGCGAAATGGAGGTCAAGGAGATCATCATCCGGGGGATCATGGCGATCCAGGCGGGGGACAATCCGCGCGTGCTGGAGCAAAAGCTGGTCGTGTTCCTGCCGGCGAAGCTGCGACCGAACCCGGATGCCAAGGCGGCGTGAGGCTCGGGATTGGGTCAACAACAGTGAACCACCAGGACACGAAGACCCCAAGGAAAACAGAAAATCCAGTGTGACTTGCCTGGTGCCCTGCTGCCCCGGTGGCTCACTCGCGTCTCCCGGTTCGACTCATGGCCCTCCAGGAAGATCCACCCGCCGGCGTGCCCGAATGGGTCGTCACTTATGGCGACATGATGTCGCTGTTGCTGACGTTCTTCATCATGCTCGTGTCGATGAGCGAAATGAAGACGGACGACGGCAAGTACCGTGCGATGATGGACGCGCTGGAGCAAGTGTTCGGCCCGCAATTCGGTCGCCACAGCGCTCCCGGGGACTCGTTCCCGAAAAGCAGCATGTTCAGCAAGCTGGCGTCGCTGGGTGTCTCGGCGGACGGGGGAATGGAAAAATCCAATCGCAAGTCGAAAGGGGCTGGCGGTCCCAATGACACCGTCAAGAAAATCCGCGATGGCAAAGTGGTGACTTTGGGGGGGCCAGCGGTTTTCGAGAGGTTCTCGGCGGAGATCGGGCCTCAGCTGGCGAAGGACCTGGAAACCCTGCTGGAAGTTTTTTCCGACAAGACGAATCGGGTGGAGGTCCGAGGCCACGCGACTCCCGAACCGCTCCCTCCCGATTCCCCCTTCAAAGACGCGATGGACCTTTCTTTTGCGAGGGCGCACGCGGTCGCCAAGTTCCTGATGGAGCGCGGAATTCCGCGCGAACGGATTCGCGTCAGCGCCGCTGGAGACAGCGAGCCGCGCAGCCTCGTGCGGGGGGCGGACGCCCAGTCGGTCAATCGTCGTGTTGACCTGTTTCTCGTGGATTCGTATACCACGCGCGGTCAGGACGGCGAGAAGCGCCCGAACTGATCGCCAGATGTCGATCCGCAAGACCTTCGTGTCGCGCTCGCTGTAGCGCCCCGAGCGGTCGCGGCCACGCCCTCAGGCGGTCGATTCGTCGGCGCTGCTGGCTCGAACGACCGGGTGGATTGTATTCCGCCCGCATTCCGCATCGAGGTCGACCCGCGCCGGGATGGCAACGGTACCTCGGCGGCGACTGTTGTTCGCCCGCGTGTCCGCGCTGAACAGTACGACGATTCACGGAGGAATCCCATGGCAACCGCCGCGGTCGAAGCCGCTCCCGACGCCGCCGTCGCGACCCCGGCGAAGAAGGGGAAGGGCAAGCTGGTCATGATCATCGGCGCCATCGGGCTGGTGGTTGTGGTTCAGACCGTGCTCACCATGCTGCTGATGCCCAAGTCCGGAGCCGCCAAGCCCGCCGACGACGCGGCGAAAGTTGCCGCGGCCAAGGCTGTCGAAGAGGAAAAAACGGACGACGCCGACAACGACTCCGCCGAGACGACCGTGGGCGATTTCAACTGCACCAACAGCACCGCCGCCCCCGGCGTGGTGATCCACCTCGACTTCAAAATGGCCGCGCTGTCGAACAAAAAGCAGGCTTCGCAACTGAAAGACCTGCTCAAAAGCCACGAGGCCCGCGTCCGGCAAATCGTCGGCCAAATCGTCCGCCGCTCGCCACTCGAAGATCTCAACGACCCGAACCTTGCGACCATTCGTCGCCTGGTCAAGGAAGATGTGAACCGACTGATTCGCAAAAGCCTGATCACCGACGTGGTGCTCATGGATGTGCGCTTCGTCGAACAGTGACGGCATCGGGCGGTTATGTCGGTCAGGCAGTGCCTGATGACTCTCCGCATTCTTTTTTAACAATTTTGGCGCCTGCCGGTCGACACGGCCCGCGGGAACGCTGGTCAACGTTCGCGTCAGGCACAGCCGGACGTACATACCTTCAATCCATCGAGGCGTTTCGTGGCGGATGACGACCTGCTCGACCCGTCGGAAATCGAAGCGCTGCTCCAGGCCGCGGGTGGTGGCGCTCCGTCCGCTCCGGCAGGAGGCGCATCCGCCCCGGCTCCCTCGGAACCAGCCGGGGACTTCGGCGGGCTGGCACAGGGTGCTCCCGACGACATGCTCAGCACGGGGGACATCGAAGCGCTGCTGAAGCAGCGGGATGGCGGGCTTCTCGGCGGAGCGGCTCCGTTCCCGTCCGCCGGCGGCTTCGGCGGTGTCGAGGATTCGTTGCAGCGGGCCGAAAAAGGGGTGTCCGCGGCGCTGGCTCCCGAGCGTCCCACTCCTCCGCGCCCTGCCGCCAACCGACCCTCCGCGCCCCGTCGATCGAGTCCGTCCGTCGATCAGGCACGGGCTTTCGACTTTCAAGCGTTCGATGCCGCGGCTGCGGGAGTCGGCGAACTCGAAATGCAGGCGATTCGCGAGGTCGAGCTCGACCTGCGCATCGAACTGGGACGCGCCGAACTCCTCATCGAAGAAGTCCTCCAACTTCGCGAAGGATCGGTCGTGCCCCTCGACAAGCTCGCGGGGGATCCTGTCGACATCATGGTCAACGGTCGGCTCATTGCTCGCGGCGAAGTGCTGGTCCTGAACGACAACTTTTGCGTGCGCGTTGCCGAGATCATCGCGCCCGCGGCCTGAACCACCCCATTTCGACCCCGGACCCATTCCCGATTTCATCACCGGCCCCCGGGACGACATGACGCGCTCTCCGCAAAACCCGTCGCTTCCGTCGCAGCACGTCGCCGTGTGCGCCGGCTTGCTCTGGTGGATGACTTGCTCGATGGCGGTGCTACAGGCCGCGGAACCGACATCCGCCGAAACGATTGTCGTGTCCGACGCCAGCCGAACCGGTGCGCGACCCATCACACCACCCAAGTCCCGCGACGCCCGCGGGGCGATCTCCCCGCGCAACGCCCGACCGGAATCGGCGTGGTGGACCACGCTCGGCGGATTGGCGACGGTTCTGGCGCTTCTGGGCGGGACCGCCTGGGTCGTCCGCAAAAATCTTCCGACGGTCCCCAAGGGACTCCCCAAATCGGTCGTGGAAGTCTTGGGGCGCCGCTCGCTCGAACCGCGCGCCGCCATTCATCTGGTGCGTTGCGGTTCGCGAATTCTTGTGCTGGGGACGACCCCGCAGGGAATGGTCTCCCTCGCCGAGATCACCGATGCGGCGGAGGTCGACTTCGTTTCGGGCCTGTGCCGCGCGGAGGACGAAGCCAGTCAACATTCCTTCCTCGATCTCGTCGGCAAGTTCCGTCGTGGGGACGATCCGCGCCTCGACGAACCTGAACCGACCGATCGCTTCGCCAACCCGAATGAGGAAGACTCGACTGGCGAGCGGGCCGGTGCGTCGATCACCGCTGGGCCGGATCGCCGCGATCGCTTCGACGGGCCGGATCCCGCCGCATCACGACTCAAGCACCGGATGGCGTCCGATCGACGTCGGAGCGTGGACGATGAGGCCACGACCGAGGAGGCGTCCCGTGCGTAACACACATTCTCGCCGACTTCCGACACAAGCCGACCGTGCCCGTGAGACCTCCGCGCGACGACACCGCGCGAGGTGGCTGGTGGCGACCGCGGTGATGACCCTCCTCTGCGCGGGAACATGGGTTCATGCGCAATCCGGTTCCCGCTCGAACGCGGGGGTTCGCGCGACATCCAACGGCGGCGGACAACTGCGCGTGGACGACGAACCGCGACCCGCGCCCGGCGACCTGCGCGACCGCCCGGCCCGGCCCGCCCCGCGAATCGAGCCTCAACGCCCGCGCGACGCCGCCGTACCGCCTCCCGAACAAGCGATTCCGGGACCGATCGACGACGCCGGTTGGCCGATGGGAATGCGTCCCGAGAAGATGATCTCACCGACAGGGATGTCGTCGACGCTCAACCTGATGCTGCTGCTCACGGTGTTGAGCCTCGCCCCGTCGATTCTGATGATGACGACATCGTTCATCCGATTCGTTGTCGTGTTCGGCTTGCTCCGACAGGCGTTGGGAACGCAACAACTGCCCCCGAATCAAGTGATTATCGGGCTGTCGATGTTCCTGACGTTCATGGTCATGGGGCCGGTGTGGCGAGAAAGCTACAACGACGGTATTCGTCCCTACGCCAGCCCCGCCGCGGGGGTCCCCCCCACGTCGCTCGAGACGGCGTTTCGCGACACGCTCCGTCCGATCCGTCGCCACATGAGCGAACAGATCGAACGAGCGGGCAACAGCGACGCCGTTTGGTTGTTCATCGACTACCAAAAGCCGCACCCCGATTCGTCGGAAGCCGCTGCCTGGAAGGCCCCCGAAACGTACGACGACGTGCCGTTACTCGCGTTGCTTCCGGCGTACATGCTCAGCGAGCTAAAAACATCGTTCATCATCGGCTTTCAGATTTATCTGCCGTTCCTGGTCATCGACATGGTCATCGCATCATTGCTGATGACCATGGGGATGATGATGGTCCCCCCCTCGCTGGTGTCGTTCCCGTTCAAATTGCTGCTGTTCGTCCTGATCGACGGGTGGTACCTGACGGTCGGCATGTTGCTGGAAAGCGTGCGGCCGTTTGCCGGGGGTTAGGGGCCGTAAGTTGATGTGACGAAATTAGCACGACGTGTGAGCGAGGGGCGCACGACAACACGCCCGCGAGCTGCAGGATGTCTTCCTATGAACACGGAAATTGCAGTCGACCTCGCGAGACAGGCGACGATGCTGACGATCCTGCTTTCGGCGCCGCTGATGCTGTTGGCGCTGGTGGTCGGCCTGGTAATCAGCATTTTGCAGGCGGTGACGCAGATTCAGGAACAGACGATTCAATTTGTTCCCAAGTTGATCCTGATGCTCGGCGCGATGGTGGTGCTGCTGCCGTGGACGCTGTCGCGTCTCATCGAGTATTCGACGAACCTCATCCGGGAGATTCCCAATCGGATGTGACGAATTGCCTCGGAAGGACTTCGGCACTGCGAAGAGCACAAACATAAACATCGAATCAAAAGCTCTCTTGTTTTCCAGAGTGTGTTGAAAAGTGTTATCTCGCGTTAGTGCCATTCATCGCACCAAACCTTCGTGTCGCGATTTGTGACCTTCGTGCTTCCCCTGAGTGTCTTTGTGGTTAAATCCGCACCCCCTCGCCCGAGTTGCCTTTACCCGAGTTGCCCTCGACCGAGTTGACCGTGCCCGAGTTCTGGCCGATTGCGTTTCCCGCCGCCGATGCGGACACGCTGCGCGCCGCCTTCGGCGGGTTGAACCACGCCTTGGTCGTGTTCGTCCTCGTAGCCACCCGTATGACCGGCCTGTTCCTCGTCGCGCCGGTCTTTGGGCATCCGGAAATCCCCACTCAGATCCGGGTCTTCACGGTCGTCGCGATTTCCCTCGTGCTGGCCCCGGCGATCCTCTCCGTGGACACCGCCCGCGCCGCGGCCCTGCTGGACGCCAACTCGGACGGTCTGGTGTCGGTCGACGAGCTCCCGCCAGAACTGGAGGCCGGATTCGTCGAACTCCGCACGCGGCTGCGATTGGAACCCGACGCCCCGACGCCCGTTTCGGACGTCACCTGGGCCGTGTCTGTTCCGGCGACGCCGCTCGCGTTCGTCGGTCAAGCGACGGGGGAATTGGCCATCGGGTTCGCTCTCGGGTTGGGAGTTCTGATTTGGGTGTCGTCGATGCAATTCGCCGGACACATGATCGACCAGCAGACGGGAGTGTCGCTGGGGGAAATCTTCAATCCCGAATTGGGTTCGAGTTCGACGCTCAGCGGCGAATTGCTGCATTGGTTGGGCATGGCGGCATTCCTGTCGGCGGGAGGACATCTCCTGGTCGTGCGGACGCTCGTCGAGTCGTACCACGGCTTGCCGTTGGGGCATGCGTGGGTGCCGCAGTCGATGTTCGAACTGCTGCGCGCCCTCGTCACGCAGTCGCTGGTGCTGACCATCCAGATCGCCGCGCCGGTCGGCATTTCGATGATTTCGGTCGGTCTTGCGATGGGCTATATGGGGCACGCGATCCCGCAACTCAACGTGCTCATCATCGGATTTCCGGTGCGGACGTTGGGCGGGTTCGTGATCCTGATGCTGGCCTTGTCGCGAATGGTCGAGGCCCTCTTGCGACCTTTCCCCGAGCTGCTCGAACAGTTTCTCGCCGCTTGCGGCGGGGCGTAGGTCGGGTGGTGCCCGACGACGTGCGAACCGAACACACCTTTTCTCGTGAGACATGGCCGAAGAGCAATTCGGGGAAAAGACCGAACAGCCCACCGACCGCCGGCGCGAGCAAATGCGCGAGCGGGGGAACGTCGCGCGCAGTCAGGATTTGACGGTGGCGGCGTCGGTCCTCGCGGCGACGATGGCGATGTCGTTCTTCGGCCCCGATCTGTTCAGTGGCGCGGCCGGCCTGCTTCGCGAGCAATTGGTTGCCGCTCCCTGGTCGACGCTCGATTCGCTGTTCGTCACCAAGCACATTGCGGGGTTGTTGCTATCGGCTCTCAAGTTGTGCGGCGGGTGGATGTTGGCGATGGTCGTCGCCGCGGTGCTTGTGAACCTCGCCCAAGTCGGGTTCCTCGTGGTCACGGAACCGCTCATGCCGCAGTGGAGCCGAATCAATCCACTGAGCGGACTGCAGCGATTGTTCTCGTCCGAGGGGGCGGCACGGCTGGCGGGGAGCATGCTGAAGTTGGTTGTTCTCGGGATTGTCGCGCAAACCTGCATTCGCGCGTTCGTCGGCCCGGCCTTGCTCGGCACGAATCAGGACGTGGCGCGGATCGCAGAGCACGCCGGGAACGACATGATCCGTATCGGCGTGTACCTCTCGCTCTCGCTCATGGCCATCGCGGGTCTCGATTACCTCTACCATTGGTGGAAGTTCGAGCAGGATCTCAAGATGACCAAAGAGGAGATTCGCGAGGAATACAAGGAAATGGACGGGGATCCGCACATTCGCCAGCGGCGGCGCGAGGCGCACAAGAAGCTTGTGCAGTCCAAGCAGATGAACGCCGTCAAGACCGCCGACGCGGTGGTGACGAATCCCACCGAGATCGCGGTCGCGATCAAGTACGACGAGTCGAAAATGGCCGCGCCGATCGTCGTCGCCAAGGGGATGGGGGAGATCGCCGCCCGCATCCGCAAGCTCGCGGCGGAACATCGGGTGCCGATCGTCGAACGCAAGCCGTTGGCGCGGGCTTTGTATCGCGACGTGAAGGTTGGCCGGCCCATCCCTCTCGAACTGTACAGCGCGGTCGCCGAGATTCTCGCGTACGTCTACCGCCTGCGCGGCAAGGGGACGAAGGACCGCGGTCGAGCGGCCTGATCGGTGGTTGGAGGATCGCCCACCCGCGCTCGTTCGTTTCGCGGCGGACTTTTCGCTAGCCTCGCATCGGGGCTGACCGGAGCGGTCGGCACAAAACACGCGGGAGTCCGCCGATGAAACGCGCTCAGGGAACGTTGGTGGTGTCGAACGGCATGTTGGTCGACGGACGGGGCGGGGCGCCCGTGCGCGACGGGACGCTGGTCGCGATCGACGGCAAAATCGTGTACGCCGGGCCCGCGGCGGGAGCTCCGCCGACTCCTCCTGACGCGGAGCGGATTGACGCTAACGGCGGCACGATCCTGCCGGGTTTGGTCGAAGCGCATTTCCACGCGACGTACTTCAACATCGCGGCGCTTGAAGACCTCGACATCAAATACCCCGTCGAGTACGTTTCCCTGCTGTCGTCGGTGAATTGTCGATTGTTGCTCGAATGCGGGTACACGGCGGCGCGGTCGGGGGGTTGCCTGTTCAATGTCGACGTGTGGCTCAAACACGCGATCGAACACGACCTCATCCCAGGCCCCCGCTTGGCCGCCTCGGGCCGTGAAATCTGCTCGGCCGGCGGGCTGATGGACTGGAACCCCGATTTCCGCAAGATCGGCATGGAGGGGTTGGTCTTCATCATCAACGGCCAGGAGGACGCCCGCAAAGCGGTCCGAGCACTGGTCAAGGATGGCGTCGAGTGGGTCAAAACCTACCCGACCGGCGATGCCGCCTCCCCCGATATCAACGACCACCACACGCTGTGCATGACGTTCGACGAGATGCACGCGGTCGTGGCGACCGCCCACAACCACAAACTGAAGGTGACCGGGCACTGCCGCGCGACAGAGGGGATCAAGAACGCTCTGCGAGCCGGTTACGACACGCTCGAACACGGCACGTTCATGGACGACGAAGCCCTCGACTTGCTGCTCGAGAGGAATGTTCCCGTCGTACCGGCGCTGTATTTCGAGAAAGCCAGCATCGAGCGCGGACCCGAGTTCGGGCTACCACAGCGCGTCATCGACGGCCATCAGGAGACCCTTGACGGCGGTGCCGAGAGCGCCCGCCGCATTCTCCGTGCCGGTGGGCGACTGGGGATGGGGGGAGACTACGGCTTCGGGTGGAATCCGCACGGGGACTACGCCAAGGAACTGACGTTCTTCGTGCGCGATGTGGGACTGACGCCGCTGGAAGTGCTCACCTGCGCGACGCGCACGGGAGCCGAAATCATGGGACGCGACGACGAGTTCGGAACCCTCGAACCGGGCAAGCTCGCGGATGTGCTGGTCGTGGACGGCGACGTGCTCGCCGACATCTCATTGCTGGAGCGACGCGACCGTTTCCTCGCTGTCGTACAAGGGGGCGTCGTCAAGGCGGGTCGGTTGGCGAAACCGTTCCCCACGCTGGTGACGACTGAACGCTGAATCGTCCCGCGTTTCCGCCATCCTCGAGTCCGATCTCGAGGCCCACCGACACGGCGCATTTCCGAACGGCACGCACCGCACCATGGAATTCCTCAAACGCCAGTGGTTCCTGGTCTCCCTGTCGTTCATCCTCGTCGCCGGATTGACGCTGGGGGGATCGGGGAATGCCGCGACCGTCGAACCGTTGACGCGTTGGATCGATCCGCGGGTGACGACGGCGTGCGTGTTGTTTTTGATGTCGGTGACGCTCGATTCGGGTGCGCTGCGGGCGGCGCTGCTCGCACCAGGGGCGGTGCTGCTGGCGTGCGGCATGGCGAGCGTCGTGTTGCCGTTGGCGGCGTGGGGGCTGATGCGGTGCCAACTGACCCCCGATTTCGCGATGGGGATCATGATCACGGCCAGCGTCCCCAGCACGCTGGCGTCGGCCTCGGTGATGACGCGCAAAGCGGGAGGGAACGACGCGGTGTCGTTGCTGACGACGCTGGCCACCAACAGCCTCTGCTGGCTGCTCGTGCCGGGTTGGCTCTACGCGTCGACCGGTCGTGAAGTGAAGCTCGACTTCACCGCGTTGGCGTGGAACCTCGTCGTTGCGGCGCTGGTCCCCACGGCGTGTGGACAACTCGCGCGGTTGCTTGGGGGTGTGCGGGGTTTCGCCACGCGGCACAAGGTGGGATTGAGCGCGGCGGCGCAGATCCTCATCGAGGTCATCGTGTTCACGGCCGCACTGCGGGCGGGTTCGACTTGGCACGAATGGCGAATTGGAGGGGGCGCGACTGGAACCCCGCCCACGGCGCTGGCAACGGCAGTGCTGTTGGCTTCGGTGCTCGCGCTCCATTTGGGGATGTTGTGGCTGGGCTGGGAGGCGGGCCGACTGTGTGGACGCACGCGGATGGAACGGATCGCGATCGCGTTCTCCGGCAGCCAAAAGACCTTGCCGGTGGGACTGCTCGTAGCGGCCGATCCGGCAAGCTTTGGCGTGCTGTTTCCGTTCGCGGTGTTTCCGCTGCTGCTGTACCACATCGCGCAGTTGTTTTTGGATTCGGCGATCGCGGGACGGTGGGGCACGGTCAAGGAATGAACCGTCCAAGGTCACAAGGACTTGCCGTCGGGGTGGATCAACTCGTCGTCGAAGTAATTCGTTCCCATGCCGGCGTCGATGACAATCCCCTGCGAATTGATCCCGCTTGAGCGCGGGCTGAGCAGGAATGCCACGGTGTTGGCAACCTCTTCCGTCCGCACCGCCGATTTTCGCAGCGTTGCTTTTTCGGCGTGCAGGTAACTGTCGACGTATCCGGGAATACCCGCCGAGGCGCTGGTCTTGAGCAAGCCCGGACAGACCGCGTTGAACCGTACCTTCGAGAACCGCGAGAACGACTTGGCCAGAAAGCAGACCGACGAATCGAGCGCCGCTTTGACAGGTGCCATGTAGCCGTAGTTCTCCGCCGTCATGCGCGTCGTCGAGATCGACACCGTCACTACGCTGGCCTGTTCCGGGTCGAACAGCTTGGCGAGCGCGTTCGACACCGCGATGAACGAATAGCAGGACAGGTCGACCGCTTGCAGGAACGCGGCGCGGGGCGTTTCGTGAAAAGGGAGCCATCCCGCCGAGTAATCGGCGAACGCCAGCGAGTGCACATAGCCGTGGACCGGTGTTCCCCGGCCGGCCAGTGTCGTCCCGAGAGCCTCGATTTGCTCGGGAAAGGCCACGTCGCACACCAGAATGTCGGCCCCGGGTACGAGTTTGGCCAACTGATCACGGCGTTCGTCCGAGCGGACGACGTACACGACCTTCGCCCCCGCCTCGGACAGCACGCGCGCCACGTGCCAGGCGACGCTCTTGCGATTGGCGACCCCCTGCACGACGACCGTCCGTCCCACCAAACCCAGAAAGTCCTCCACCAGTCGCTCCCTTGACGATGTCCACTCGCGCTGGGCCTCGCGCGCGCGGGCCACCGAAAGACGAGCATGTTAGGATTCGTTCGCGCCTTTCGCGCCCCGACGGTTGCCCGTGATCCTGGTTGTTGTTCGAGGACGTTTCGATGAACGAACTTGTCAAATTGCTGATGTCCAAAGCCGGTCTGAGCGAAGCGATCGCAAAAACGGCCGTCGACGTGATTCTCGGATTCCTCAAGGACAAGCTTCCCAAGCCTCTCGCCGATCAGGTGCTGGCGATGTTGGGGTTGGGCACCGGCCCCTCCGGTAAGGACGGATCGACGGACACCTCCGCAGGCCTCAACGCCGAGGATGTCCTGAAGGGGTTGGGGGGCATGTTCGGCGGCAAGTCGTGAAGGTTGGGTCATCACGGTTCGAGAACGCGCTCCACCGACCCTACGGAAGGGGTGTCGGGGCTCGTTCTCGAATTTCGCCCGCGTCGCGGAAGGGAAAATCCTCGGTGCAGAATTGCACCTTGGTCCTCGCCACCGGCACTGAGATTGATCCGTGCCTCCGGCTTAACGCCGGTTCATCCGCGCCGGAACGGTCATCCGCGCCGGAACGGCAGCAGACTCCGCACGCGCTCGTCGCGCAGCACCAGCCCTAACCACACAATGACCCCGAATACGGCTGGGGCCAGACACTGGCCCCACGGGTCGCCGTGACGCACATGCGCCGACACGGCTCCTCCCAGGTAACCGGTGATCAGAATCGCCCCCAACACGCTCGTTTGCGGAATCAGATACACCACCACGCACGCGATCTCGACCGCGCCGAGGCGGACGAGGATATCCACCGGATAGCCCAACTCCCCGAATCCCTTGAGGACTTCCGGAGACTTCTGAATCTTCATCACGCCGCTCATGATCAACATCAGCGCGGGGAGCAGGCTCAACACGCGACCGGTCCACAACATGACGGCGGAAGCGGGTTTCGGCTCGGCGGGGACAGGAGTCGACATGGGTGTGGGACCTTGTTCAAAGGATCTGTGAGGACGGTCGGCGGCGGCGGACACTCAACTGTCGCGGTGGACGGAGTCGGGACCGAAGGCGGGAACGCACACCGCCACGTATTCGGCACCCTCGCCGGACGGCGTACTGTAGCGAATCCATTCCCCCGCCCGCGTCATCACCGCTTGCCCTTCGGCCACGTCGATTGCGCCCCCTTCGTGCTCGACGCGGAGGAGCCCTTTCAACACCAGGGTGTACTCGTCGAACTCCGGGCGCTGCCCCGGTTCGACCCATCCGCCGGGGCTGTTCATCAACGCGATGCTCACGGCGTCGGTTTGTGTATTGACCCGCCCGATGTACTCGCGAATGAGCTTCGGCTTGTTGCCCGCGGCTTGGATGCGGGTCGGCTGGGGCACAAGTGTCGGCATGAAATCCTCGTGAAGAACGGGTTCGGCGACGCACGCGTTATTGCGGTCGGTTAAGGTAACCAACCTGTGGTTTTGGCGTCGGATCTCGACCGGCGTTCGGTTCATGAAAACCGAGAAAAACCGGGACATTCGAGCCGCCTCGCCTTCATTCTATCCCGCCGACCGTGCCGCCCCAATCGTGGCGTTGCCATCGCCGGAGCCGAGATCGACACTGTTTCTGGACCGAACGTGGCTCATCGTCCCTCTTGCATTCGTTGCCGTGGGGCACACAATCGTGTTCGGCGGCCAAGGGTTGGCCGGTTGACCGGGGTTCTCTGTGGAGTCGCGACGTGCGACGCCGTGGAAGAACCCGTTTGCGGGACGCGCTCCTCGAGTCTGTCAGGTGCTTCATGACCTCTCGATCCTCGCGAAAGTGTGCGGTGGCATGTGGCCTCGCTCTGATCGGCGCTCTGGCCGGTTGCGGATCGAAGCCCGCTCCCCCCGCCCCCGAACCGGCTCCGCCGGCACCCGCACCCGCCGCCCCCGCGAACCCCTCTCCTCCCGCCCCCGCCCCTCAACCCGCCAGCCCCGCGGCTTCCAATCCCGCCCCCGCCGCATCTTTGGCTGATGGAGAGAGTGTCAACGACGCGTTCGTGTTGGCCGGTAATCCCGACGAAGTCGCCACCCGCTATGTTGTCGACCCCGAAGCCGGCACGCGGAATGCCGATCTCTACGCGGTTTACGACGGAGGCCCCGTCAGGGGAAAGAACCCGGATTCAACCGTGTTCCTGGCTGCGAACGTTGTCTCGAAGAGCTCGTCCGCCAACGCCGACGCCATTCGCACCCGCTTGTACGGCGGGCCTGTGAAGTCCACCGCCGAAGGGTCGGCTCAAGGATTGCCCCCCGGCTTCATCGCGGTCGCGGAAGCCGGTTTCACCGAGGCGGGGCTTCCGCTCCGGATCCGTTGCGAGCGCTCCGCGTCCGACATGGTGCTGATACCCGAAGGAGCGGGAACGCAAGGGATCGACGCGAGCGACCTGAAGGACGCCGGCCCCCCCCACGCGGTGTTCCTCGATGCGTTTTACATCGATGCTCACGAGGTCACCGTCGGCCGTTGGGAGGCGTATCGCGACGCCCGCAAATCCGAGGGCAAAAAGGGCAAGGTGCCCCCCGAATCCGCGCGGAAACAAGCCCTTCCGGACGAACCGGTCACAGGGGTCTCGTGGTCAGACGCCTCCAATTTCGCCGAATACTACGGACTCACGCTGCCCACCGAAGCGCAGTGGGAACGGGCCGCGCGGGGTGTGGACGGTTTCGTCCATCCGTGGGGGAACGGGTTGGCCGTTTGGGAACGCCCCCGCGTTCCCGGCCGGATCGAAGCGGTGGGGTCTTATCGCGGCGATGTCAGTCCGTACGGCGTGTTCGATTTGGCCGGCAACGCCCGCGAGTGGTGCGCCGATTGGTTCGCCCCCGACTATTACTCGACGATCGCCAAGTCCGGCACTCCACTGACGCGCAACCCGACGGGGGGCCGCAACGCGGCGGGTAACGCCCGCGTGGTCAAGGGGGGAGATGTCAGCTGGCGCCTTGCTGCTCGATCGGGTGTGGTCCAAACCGAGCGGCCCGTGGATGTCGGGTTCCGCTGCGTCTTGGCGTCCAAGCGGTCGAAGGACACGAAACCGGCTGTGGGCGAGGACGGCAAGCCCGAGGGAGACGCGGCCGACAAGAAGACTCCCGCCAAAAATAAGGGTCCCGCTGCGGGTTTGTGAGATTTTCCCCGCAAGGCCGGATGTGCCCCCAAATCTCCATGGTCGAAGCATGGGGCAAGCCAGACGAATTCGAACCAGACCAGCGGTTTTGGAGAGTCACTGAATCGCCGAGCGGGTTTGCCGCGGCCGTGATCGGGATGACGCAGCCATGAAGTATGTGCCGGGCGAACGGTTTGAATCCCACCCCAAGGCGGGGGCTTGGGCTGCGGAATACTTCTGTTCGTCCTGCGGATGGCGGGCCAAACTCGACGCCGATCCGCGGCGCTGCCCCAAGTGCCGCCACGTCACACAGCGGGAGCAGTCGACCGTCGACAGCCTGTTGGCGTCCCCCACTCAGATTGTGGCCGGGGTGTTCGTCGCGGGGGTCGCCGGCTGGTTGCTTTGGACGGCCCTGTCTTTCTTCTCGATTTTCGAGCTGATCAGCGCCGAAAGCGGCGAGGTCAACGTGACGTTGGATTGCGTGCGGCTCGTCGAAACGGACGAGGGTTACGTCGCGCGGTTCCGGCTCAACAACGAATCGACGCGGGCGCTGGCCGAGGTCAAGGTGAGTGTGAAGATTTTCGCCGAGGCCGAAGGGACCGAAGCCCAAGCGGAACCGGTGGTGACGAAGGCGATCCAGTTCGGCGAAACGCTCGCCGGAAAAATCAACGATGTCGACCTCCCTCTGGGGACGTTCGAGTCGGGAGCTCCCTGGAAGTGGACCGCGGGCATCGACTCGTTTGAGTTGCCCGCCGATTTCAGCAATTCCATGCGGAAAGCCCGCGTGACGATTTCGCTCGTTGGCGATCGCGGAACGACTGCCACCCCGTTCCCCGCGGCGGTGAATCCTCCGGCCGAACCGGATCCTTCCAAAACCGCCACCGAGATACCGCCGAAGGCGACCACCGCAACGCCTTCCGCGCCCGGTCCGGTCGACTCCAAAGCCTCCGACGACTCCGTAAAGCCTGGACCACCCGCTACACCGGAAACGCCGGCAGCGACCGACAAACCCGCCGCCCCCGATCAACCCGCCGAGGGTTCTTGACGGCCACGCTCCTCGCGACAACCGGCCCCGGCCGTACCCGGACGCCGTATCAGCGGAACGAGGTCTGCCGCGTCACCGTGAACTCGTAGCGTCCTCCGGGAAGCGTCTTGACCGCAAAGTACGTGCGTCGAATCTGGTCCGCCTTGCGCTTGCCGTAGTCGAATTCCAATCGAGCCAACGTCTGTTCCACATCGGCGGGGTAGAAGTGGAACAGCGTTCCCGCCCCGGGCTCGATGCCCCCCTTCCGCAGCAATTGCAAGTCGGCCAACCGCCTCCCCCCCCCTTGCCACGTCATATAGAGCCGCTTCTCGTCCGAGCCACTCGACGATTCGCGCTTTTCGGGGGGATCACGTGTCAGTTTTCCCAGGTACATCAGCTTTCCCGCCGCCAGGACGCCGATCTCGATCCCGAAGTAATCGAGCAACCGCGCGTATTCGTCCAAGGGTTGGCGGTCGGGGTACTGCACGTACCAGCGTTCTTCGCGGGGGAAGCCCGACTTGCCTCCCCCCTTGCCCAACGCACGGCGACCGGTCCCGCTCGCCTTGCCCTTTTTTCCTGTGTTCTCGGGTGCCGAATCGAATTGTTTCTGCTGTTGCTCGACCGCTTGGTCGGCCAGTTCCAGAATCGTGTCCATCGACTCCTGAACGGCGGTCGTTTCCGCCTCCACATCGGCGAGGGAGGCGTCCGGTCGCTCTTCCTCGGCGGGAGCGTCAACGCGCAGCGTCTCGTCGACCGCCCCGTCCTCTTCCCCGCCGGGGTCTTCCTCGACGAGTTCCACCGGCACCGCCGGACGCCGCTCCGGACTTTGCAACGTGAACCACGTCGCGCCCACCCCCACGGAAATCAGAACGAGCGCTCCCGCCAGCGCGAGCAGGAACGACGACACCTGCTCGTAGGTCGTCGTGCGGAGCACCGGATCGTGGCGGGGTGTGGTGGCCATGCCCGTCATGATGCCCGCGCCGCCATCGCGCGTGAAGAGCACGCTCCACCGTTCCACGGTCTTTGGCGGGTTTGGCACCGAGGGTTGGGCTGGCATCGCAATCCCATAAAGGCATGTCGAACGCGGCGACGCTTGGTCAGGCGCCCAAGTCAATGGGCGGGAGTTCTCGCAGCCCCCCGTCGTCCGGCAAGAATTTGCTGTTGCGGCGGGGCCAAATCGCGTGGCTCGTCGGAAGTCGAGTCCGGCGGCTTGAGGAAAACCGATCGGTTTTTCGCCGAGTGGAAATTTTTCCGAGTCGAGGCCACTTTTCCCGCGCCACTTCTCGTTCCGGCCAAGGTGGGTACAATGGCCAAATTCCCCCCGCGCCGGCGACGCCCGTCGACCTGATTGCGGCCGGGGAAGGGATCACCGAGGCGGCCGCCCCGGTGGAACCGCCTTTGAACGACGGACATTCCACACGAGTGTCGGCGTCCCGCCCTCCGGCGGGTGCCGCCCGAGGAGCATCACATGCAGGATCGCATCGCCTACAACGGTCTCACGTTCGACGACGTGCTGCTGGAACCGGGGTACAGCGAGGTCCTGCCCAATCAGGTGGACGTCGCCACATGGTTGACCCGGAACATCAAGCTGAACGTGCCGATCCTTTCCAGCCCGATGGACACGGTCACGGAAAGCGACATGGCCATCGCCCTCGCCCAGGAGGGGGGGTTGGGGATCATTCACAAGAACATGACGGTCGAGCGGCAGGCGCTGGAAGTCGACCGGGTGAAGCGCAGCGAGCACGGCGTGATCGTCGATCCGGTCACCCTCCCGCCGCAGGCGACGGTGGGCGAAGCGGCGGAGATCATGGATGCCCGCAACATCGGCGGGGTGCCGATCACGGAAAACGGTGTGCTGAAAGGGATTCTGACGCGCCGCGACCTGCGGTTCCTGGAATCCAAGGCAACCCGGATTTCCGAAGTCATGACGAAGGACAAGCTCGTCACGGCCCCCGAAAACACCGGGTTGCAACAAGCACAACGGATACTCCGGGAAAATAAAGTCGAGAAACTTCTCCTTGTGGACGAAAAATACCAACTGAAGGGGTTGATCACGATCAAAGACATCGACAAGAACTTGCGCTTCCCCAGCGCCTGCAAGGACCCGCGCGGTCGTTTGCGGGTGGGGGCGGCGGTCGGTGTCAACGATTTCACCCGTGTCGCTCAATTGATCGACAAGGGTGTGGACGTGGTGGTGGTCGACAGCGCCCACGGACACTCGAAAAACGTCATCGACTCGGTCCGCGAGATCAAGCGGCAGTGGAAGATCGACGTGATCGCGGGAAACATCGCCACCAGCGACGGGGCGCGGGCCTTGCTCGAGGCCGGAGCCGACGCCGTCAAGGTGGGGATCGGCCCCGGTTCGATCTGCACCACCCGCATCATTTCGGGCGTGGGGGTTCCGCAACTCACGGCGATCGCCTCGGCGGCCGCCGCGGTGGCGGGTTCCGACGTGCCGATCATCGCCGACGGGGGGATTCGCTACAGCGGCGACATCACCAAAGCGCTGGCGGCGGGTGCCCACACCGTGATGCTGGGGGGACTGTTCGCCGGACTCGAAGAAAGCCCCGGAGACCTGATCCTCTACCAGGGGCGAAGTTTCAAAACCTACCGCGGAATGGGGTCTCTGGGCGCGATGGTCCAGGGGAGCAGCGAACGCTATCGCCAGTCCGTGAACGAAGACGATCCCCGAAAGGCGTCCAAACTGGTGCCCGAAGGGGTGGAAGGCCGGGTCCCTTACAAGGGGAGCCTGCACAACTTTCTGTATCAATTGATCGGGGGCCTCCGGGCGGGGATGGGTTACTGCGGCGCTCGCTCGATCGCCCAACTGCGCACGGACGCGCGGTTTATCCAGGTGTCGCCTGCGTCGGTTAGGGAGAACCATCCCCATGACATCGTCATCACTCAGGAAGCGCCGAATTACTCGATGGAGCATGCTCGCATCGCGGGGAATTAGCCTCGCGCTGGCGGGTGGCGCCGCGTGTCTTTCGTGGGGCATGTGGGCCTCGGCCGACTCTCCCCTTGAGCCCGTTCGCGGCGGCAAGGGGCGGGTGACACCCGTCTCCGCGACCATCCCCGAGGATCCGGTGGCCGGAGCGGACGCCGGACCTGCGGACATCGGTCCCACGGATGTCACGGCGCAGTCTCCCCTGGACCGCCTCAAGGCCCGGTCGGCGCAGGAACGTGCTCGGCGCATCACGGGTCGTCGCGGTGCGGCGACCGCCCCTCTGTCGGCGGACCCCGTGGGCCAGGCCCGCGCGGCGCTCCCCACGCCCGACGACCTCCGCTCGCGACGCGACGCCGACACCCCAACGTTCCCCGGCCAGGAATCCACCGCGACGACATCCGCTCCGACTCCGGACCCGTCGGTGCCGAGTCCCGCGACCGCCACGGCTCCTCGCGAAAACATCGCCGAAAAAGCGGCTTCGGTCGTCGATGAGAACAGTGTCGCCGAACTTCCTCTGAGTGGTTCGGCGCGCCGGTTGAACGAGTCTCCGCTGGCGGCGTTCGAGCCTGTCGCCGACGACGCTTCGCCTGCTCGGACATCGTCGAAGTCCGCGGCGACCGAACTCCCCGCACGGGAGTCTGCCATCGCGTCCCCTGGTGCCGAGCCAGCCGCGCCCGCGACGAAGCCCGCGAAACCAGCACCTGTGGTCACGGTGTTTTCGCCCGAAGAGGGGGCGATCCCCTTGGAACCGCGCGAACAGCCCGCATCGGAAGTGGTTGAGGACCGTACTCCCGACCAGGGCTCCTCCGAAGTCGCGCAACCCGACTCCGACTTACCGAAGGCCTCGAT
Organism: Planctomycetales bacterium; assembly: GCA_044359065.1. GTDB lineage: Bacteria > Planctomycetota > Planctomycetia > Planctomycetales > Planctomycetaceae > JAIXZD01. Next base: position 75,859 of record JBIKMW010000001.1, read on the forward strand.
TCCCGACGCGCAGATTCCCGACGCGCAAGTTGCGGCACCGGCGGACAACACCGCCGAGTCGGCGACGATGCTCGAAGGCACCGCGCTTCCCGAAGAGGGTGTGAACACACCGGAACCGGTTGTCTCGGAAGAGGTTGCGTCGCCCGAGGCGAATTCCGGGTCCCGTGCAAACGGTGCCGCAGACGTGGAAGACGAACCGCTGGCGGCCTTGGGTTCGCTCCCGCCACATCCAGAGGACGCCGAGGCTGCCGGTCGCGAACCGCGTCAGTATCCCGCCCCCGTTCCGCGTACGATGGGAAGCCGTCGTGCGTCGTTGCGGCAAGCGGATCCGGAACCGCCGATGGCCGACAACCAACCCGACCGCGAACCGACTCGCGATCCCCGTGAGTTGAAGGGTGTGAAAACGATCCGTCCCTTCAAGGACTATGAACCGGACGAGGACATCCTCAAGGCCGACCGCTGTCAGAACAACTGTCCGCGCCCGAACGACGGGACTTGCCCCGACTGCAAGCCGGGAATGTCGGACGACCCCAACGCGCTGTCGTGCCCGGAGTGTCCCGAGGAAGTCGCCCTGAACTCACCCGAGTTCAAGCTCGCCTTCCCCACGCGGGCGTTCCCCTCGCTGGACTACCGCTGGGAAGCGACGAACGTCTGGCACTATCCCCTGTACTTTGAAGACACCGAACTCGAGCGCTACGGCCATTCGCGACCGTTTTTCGTGCAGCCGTTCGTGTCAGCCGCGCGCTTCAGCGGACAGTTCCTGCTGTTCCCCTATCGGGCGTCGTTGCTGCCGCCGTGGAAACGCGACTACGAACTGGGGCACTACCGTCCCGGTCGTTGCGTGCCGTACCGGTACGAAGTGTTGCCCTGGAACCGTTCGGCCGCCGTTTGGCAGGCGGGTGTGACGACGGGAGCGTTCTTCCTGTTCGCCCCGACACCGTGATCGGGTAACCGGGCGGGAGTAGGGAACGACTTTGCCGTCTAAACCCAATGACGCACCAAACGTCCTAACCCCAAAGACCCGCACGCGGGTCTTTGGGACATTCCTCCGCCAGCGCCGCCAACAACTCACGGGCCTTGTCGGTGAGCGGCGCCGGGGGGACGACCTTGAGCACGGCGAACAGATCGCCGCGCTTGCCGGTTTGGCGGTCGACGACCCCCTTCTCGCGCAAGCGGAGCTTCGCCCCGCTTGAAGTGGACGGGGGGACGGTCACCACGACCCGTCCTTCGTCGAGCGTCGGCACGTCAACTTTGCCCCCGAGGGCGGCTTCCGAAAACGTGACCGGAACGTCCACCAGCAGGTTGGTTCCCTCGCGACGGAACCAGGGGTGCGACGCGACCCGCACGGTCAACCGCAAGTCGCCCGCCGGGCCGCCACCCACACCCGGTTCGCCCTGACCAGCCAGCCGAATCACTGCCCCGGTGTCGACGCCCGGTGGAATTTTGACGGACACACGCTCGACCTTTCCGCCACGGTCGAGGGCAACTTCGTGTCCTCCCCCTTGAACGGCGACCGTGAAGGGGATGTCGATCGCGACTTCGACATCTTCCCCTTTCCGAGCGCGGCCTCGTCCGCGACCGCCGCCAAACAGCGACGAGGGATCGAACCCCCCCCCGCCGAACAGCGACTCAAGGTCGACCGGCCCGCCACCCCCTCCGGGGCCGGACCAGCGAAATCCACCCGCTTGACCCGGGTGGCCGCCGCCGGGAAAACCTGCGCCGGGCTCGAACGCCGCGGAACCAAAGCGGTCGTACGTCTTCCGTTTTTCGTCGTCGCTCAGTACGTCGTACGCCTCCTGGACCTCTTTGAACTTTCGCTCGGCTTCCTTGTCGTCCTGGTTGGCGTCGGGGTGGTATTTCTTCGCCAGCTTCTTGTGGGCCTTGCGGATTTCCTCGGCGGTGGCGGTCTTGGAGACGCCGAGAGTGTCGTAATAGTCCTTGGCGGGCATGGGATGTGGTGGGCGAGGGTGGGCGGTGCGGGCGCGGGGCGACGAGAGTCGACGGGCATGGAGGATGTGTACGGATTCTACGTCCTTCGTTTACGGACCGACAAGACGCGGGGGGCGGGAGATTCGTCGCATGTACGCCGGTTGCTGGTTAGCCCCCATCCATCGGCTTATGATGCGGACTTCGCGGACCGACCCGCCGCCGGCGGAGACGGAGCGTCCCGCGATTCGCTTTTCCGAAGGTCTCGAACCCATGCCCATCGCGACGCCCAAACAATACGCCGCCATGCTCGACGCCGCCCAAAAGGGCGATTACGCGTACGCTGCCATCAACGTCACGTCGATCATCACCATCAACGGTGCCCTCAAGGCGTTCGCCGACAAGAAGTGCGACGGGATCATCCAGGTCTCGACCGGCGGCGGCGAATTCGCGTCGGGGACCAGCGTCAAAGACGCCGCTTTCGGGGCGATCGTTCTGGCCGAGGCCGCGCATCGTCTGGCCGAGAAGTACAACGTTCTGGTCGCCCTGCACACCGACCACTGTCAGCCGAAGAAGGTCGAGAGCTTCCTTCGTCCGCTGATCGCCGAGACCGCCCGTCGCCGCAAGGCGGGTCTGCCGAATCTGTTCCAGTCGCACATGCTGGACGCCAGCGAACTGCCGCTCAAGGAAAACCTCGCCCTGTCGACGCAGCTCCTGAAGGACTGCGCCGCGAACGAAATCATCCTCGAAGTCGAGGCGGGTGTCGTCGGTGGTGAAGAAGATGGCATGGACCACACGGGCATCGCCAACGACAAGCTGTACACCACCCCCGAGGACATGCTGGCCGTCTATGAAGCCCTCAACGGCCTCGGGCGGTACATGTTCGCGGCGACGTTCGGCAACGTGCACGGGCACTACAAGCCGGGGGCCGTCAAGCTCCGTCCGGACATTCTCAAGGCGGGTCAGGAGGCGGTCGTCGCCAAGTACGGCAAGGCGGCCGAGTTCGACCTCGTGTTCCACGGTGGATCCGGGACGCCAGTTCACGAAATCCGCGAAACGCTGAACTACGGCGTCGTGAAGATGAACATCGACACCGACACGCAGTACGCGTTCACACGCGTGGTGGCGGATCACATGTTCAAGAACTACGCCGGCGTGATGAAGATCGACGGCGAGATCGGCGACAAGAAGATGTACGACCCCCGTACCTACCTGAAAGAGGCGGAAAAGAACGTCGCGAAGCGTTTGGGAGAGGCGTGCGACGACCTCTTGGCCACCGGCAAGACGCTGTTCGGCCAGGTGTGATCGCGGGTTGAGTAACAGGAAATTGAGGGACGTTGTTTTCGTGCAAAGACCGTGTGCCACTGGCTCTGCCAGTGCAGACGAGAACACGCACGAGGGGGGCACTGGCGGAGCCAGTGGCACACAGCGTTCGATGATGCATCTTGAGCGGGGCCGGACCGACCGGCCCCGTTCTGTGTCGTGTGTCCCGCGGGATGACCGTCATGCGTTGGCAAGGCGAACGAGAGAGCGAGAACGTCGAGGATCAACGCGGTTCCAGCGGCGGATCGGGTGGCCGTGGGAGCCCCCGCCCGCTGATGGCGAGCGGTGGGATCGGCACACTGATCCTCGTCGTGATTGTCGTGCTGATGGGGGGCGACCCGAAAATCCTGCTCAAGTTCCTGGGGGCTGCGGGTGGTGGTGGCGGCGTTCCCGTTATCGTGCCTCCCGGAGGCGGCGCGGGAGCGGCCCCCCGTGCTCTCAATCCGAGGGAAGAGGAGCTGAAGAAGTTCGTCTCCGTCGTCCTGGCCGACACCGAAGACGTGTGGAACGTCTTGTTCGAGGAACTTGGCCAGAGATACGCCGAGCCAAAATTGGTGCTGTTCTCGGGGGAGGTCCAATCCGCGTGCGGTTTTGCCGAAGCGGCGATGGGGCCGTTCTACTGCGGCGAAGACCAAAAGGTGTACATCGACCTGTCGTTCTACGACGAACTCAAAAACAAGTTCGGCGCTCCCGGCGACTTCGCCCAGGCGTACGTGGTGGCGCACGAGATCGGGCACCATGTGCAGAATCAGATGGGCATTCTGGAGAAGGTCCACGCCATGCGGCGGACGCTTTCCAAGACGGACTACAACCGCATGAGCGTGCGGCTGGAGTTGCAGGCGGATTTCCTTGCGGGGGTGTGGGCACACCACGCACAGAAGATGCGAAACATCCTGGAAGATGGCGACATCGAAGAAGCGATCGACGCCGCCACGGCGATCGGCGACGACCGATTGCAAAAACAGGCCACTGGGTACGTCGTGCCCGACTCCTTCACGCACGGCACCTCGAAACAACGCGTTCGCTGGTTCCGCGAAGGATTCCGGAGCGGCAAGGTGAACGGGTCGCAGCAGTTGTTCGACGCGGATTACGAATCGCTGTGAGTCACAATTCAATCGCATTTCTCCACAGACTGACGCAGATTCCGCTCGGAGCGTGTTCCCGTTTTGCTCCGTCCGCTCCATCGGATCGCACACCATGAGATTGCCGCTGGCCGCATTGGTTGTTCTGGTAACTTCCGTCGGCCTCCGCGCCGAGGGCTTCCCCCGTTTCGAGGGGCAGGTTCTTGATGCCGATATCGGCAAGGTCTGTTACGCCGTCACCCAAGCCGATGTGAACGGCGACGGCAAGCCGGACATCGTGGCGGTCAGCGACAACCGCGTGCAGTGGTACGAGAATCCGTCGTGGACCAAACACGTCATCCTCGAGGACGCCACCGAGCGGGACAACGTCTGCATCGCCCCTCACGATATTGATGGGGATGGCAAGGTCGATTTCGCACTCGGTGCGGGTTGGACGAAGATCGGCACCATCCAGTGGATTTCGCGCAACAGCGATCCCTCTGCAAAGTGGAACGTCCACTTCATCGGCAAGGAAACCAGCCTGCACCGCATGACGTTCGCGGATGTGCTGGGCGAAGGCAAACCGCAACTCGTGATTTCGCCGCTGCTCAAGAGCGTTTCCCCTGGCGTGCGATTCAGCGCGTTGTCCATTCCCGCCAATCCCAAGTCGGACCGCTGGCCACAAACCGTGCTGGACGAGTCCCTCAACCGCATGCACGCCCACACGCATGCCGACTTCGACGGCGTCGCGGGCAATGGCCTCGAATCGCTTGTAGGTGCGGAGGAAGGCGTGTTTCTCGTCTCGCGCCAGAGGGGGGGCGAGTTCGCCAAGACCCGGTTGGGCGAGGGGGCCGCCGGTACCACACCCGAAACCCGCGGAGCGGGCGAGATCAAGACGGGTCGCTGGATGCTCGGCAAACCCGCGGCGGACGCGGGTTTGGCCGGTCGATTTCTGGCGACCGTCGAACCGATGCACGGCAACGCGGTCGTCGCGTACTTCCCACCGTCAAGTGGATCGGCGACGGCAAATCCGTGGCGCCGCGTCGTGCTCGACGACACGCTCAAACAAGGGCACGCCGTCTGGACCGTGGACCTCATCGGTGATGGTCGTGACGAAGTGGTCGCCGGGCATCGCGAACCGGGCACAGGCCCGGTCAAGGGACCGGGTTTGTACGTGTACGAGTCCGCGTCCGACGACGGCACCAGGTGGACCAAACATGTGATCGACGATGGCGGGTGCGCGGTGGAAGACGCCTTCGCCGCCGACCTGAACGGAGACGGACGGCCCGACCTTGTCGCCGGTGGCCGCGCGACGCGCAACGTGAAGGTGTATTGGAACCATTCGCGGTGAGCGCGTCCCGAACTGTTCTCCAGGAACCGACGCTCGACCGTCCCGTGGTGATCGTGGGAGGCGGGTTGGCGGGCTTGGCCGCCTTCGTGGAACTGTCGCGCCGCAAGGTTCCGGTGGTGCTGTTGGAATCACGGCCCCGATTGGGGGGGCGGGCGTCCTCGTTCGTGGATCGGGCCACGGGCAGCCTCATCGACAACTGTCAGCACGTCGCGATGGGGTGCTGCACGAACTTCCTCGCGTTTTGTGAAACGCTCGGCGTCGCGAACCGCTTTCGCCGCGAAAAGACGCTCTGGTTCGTCGGTCCCGATCGCCGTGTCAGCCGTTTTTCCTCCGGGCCGTGGCCCGCTCCGCTGCATTTGGCCGGGGCGTTCGCGGGGCTGAAGCACCTGACGTGGGGGGACCGTCTGGCCATCGCGCGGGGCCTGCGGGCGTTGGCCAGGGATCGGGACGGGGAGCGGTTGGCGGGGGAAGGTTTCGGCGAATGGCTGGCACGACACGGGCAGGCACCGGGTGTGGTGGACCGGTTTTGGCAAGTGGTGCTGGTGAGCGCGCTCTCGGAGACGGTCGACCGCGTGAACGCCGCCGCGGCCCGCAAGGTTTTTTGTGACGGGTTCCTGCGGCACAGGTCGGCGTGGGAAGTGCTCGTTCCGACGCGGCCATTGGGCGAATTGTACGACGCGCCGATTTCGGAGTGGACGGGCCGCGTCGGCGGCGAAGTCCGCACGGGGACGGGAGTCGCGCGGGTCGCCGTGTCGGACGGGCGGGCGTCGGGGGTTGTACTTCGGGACAACTCGGTGCTCGCCGCCGGTGCAGTGATTCTGGCCGTTCCGCCGTGGCTGGCGGGAGATTTGCTGAGCGAGGCGGGACCTCTCGCCGAGACTGTTGGACTGGAACGGCTGGAGTTCGCCCCCATCGCGAGCGTGCACTTGTGGTTCGACCGTGACGTTTGCCCGCTGCCGCACGCGGCTTTCGTCGGGCATATGACGCAATGGGTGTTCAATCACGCGCGGATTCTTGATGCGGTGGATGGGACCGAAGCCTCGGAACATGGCCGCTTCGCGCTGCAAGTGGTCATCAGCGCGGCGAGGGGAGTGGGTACGGACGAGGCGGGACGCGACGGCGTGATTCGGAATGTGTTGGAAGAACTGGCGGGAGTCTGGCCGGCGGTGCGGGAAGCGAAGTTGATTCACGCCCGCATGGTGGTCGAGCACAAGGCGGCGCTGTCGATGGTCCCCGGGGTGGAACGGCACCGGCCGGGCCAACGAACGTCGGTCCGAGGGTTGTTCCTCGCGGGGGACCACACGCGGACCGGTTGGCCCAGCACGATGGAGGGGGCCGTGCGGTCGGGGTACCTCGCCGCGGAAGGAGTGCTGGAAGACCTTGGGCGACCGGAGAAACTGTTGCGTGACGACCTGCCGGTGGCGAGGCTGTCGCGCTGGGCGTATGGACTGAGTTGAGCGACGCGGGAGATCTTAAGGTGCGCGGGTTCGCGCACGACGGGGATCGTACGCTTTCCGCAGCGCGATGCTTGACGACCTCGCCAACTGTCGCGACGTTGACGCTGTCTCGGCTCGACGACATCGTCGTGGTGTGAAGCCCTCGTCTTGGTGTGAAGGAAGTCCCCCAGATTCGAGAGTCTCGTATGGAATCCATTCCTCGCCTGACCGTCGCCGAAATCCGGGACCGCCTCGCCCGTGTGCCGAGGGTGCGGTTGGCCCACCTTCCGACTCCCCTGGAACGCTTGCCGCGCTTGTCTGCCGCCGTGGGCGGGGTGACGATTTTCGTCAAACGGGATGACTGCACCGGCTTGGCGTGCGGCGGGAACAAGGCGCGGCACAACGAATTCATCTTCGGCGACGCCTTGGCCAAAGGGGCCGACCTCTTCGTGTGGGGGGCGGGTGTCCAAAGCAACAACTGCCGGCAAACGGCCGCGGCCTGCGCCAAGCTCGGGCTCGATTGTCACTTGATCCTCGGAAGCAATCGCCCCTTTGGCGACGGTCCCGACCCCGTGCAGGGGAATCTGCTGCTCGATCACATCCTGGGCGCGACGATCGAAATCGTCGAAGAGGGATTGGGTAGTCGACTGGAAGCTCGCATCGCCGCGACGGCGGAACGCTATAGGGCCGCCGGTCGCCGCCCATATTTTTGGGACTCTCCCGTCGTCAAGCCGCTGGCCGCGCTGTCGTATGTCGACGCCGTCGCCGAACTATGGGGGCAATGGCCGGAAGACACCCCACCCCCGGCCGCGATCTACGTCAGTTCCGCCGGTTCAACGGGGGCCGGCGCGGCACTGGGAGTCGATCTGCTGGGATGGAACACCCGGTTGAGAAGCATCGCCCCCCTGCAATGGGAATGGGACACCCGGCGGGAAATGGCCGACACCGCCGCCGCGGCGGCCCGGCTCCTGGGCTTGGAGATCGCGTTTCCGAGCGAGCGGATCGATGTCGATTTCGGACAGATCCCCCCCGGTTACGGAAAGGCCTCGGAGGCGGGATTGGAGGCGATCGCGTTGGCGGCGCGCACCGAAGGTTTGTTGCTGGACCCGACCTACACCGGGAAAGCGCTTGCGGGACTGATCGCCGACATCCGTTCGGGAGCGTTGCCGCCGGGGTCCTCGGCTGTACTGATCCACACGGGGGGTATTCCGGGGATCTTCGCCCAACATCAAATTCTCGCCGAGAAACTTCAACGCTGACGACAAAACAGGCACGCGTTCGCCGCCGGGCTTGCCAGACGTGCCCATTCCATTTTCACCCCCGCCCGTCGCCGTTCTGTTGACGGCCAGTCCCGCACCACGATGATGAGACGCATGGCTCAGCGGGTCCTGCTCATCGACAACTACGACAGTTTCGTACACAACCTCGCGCGGTACCTGACCGAGTTGGGCTGCGAAACCGAAGTGGTACGCAACGACCGGTTGACGGTCGCGGAAGTCGCCGCACGCGCCGCCACGGCCCTGGTGATCTCCCCCGGTCCCTGCTCCCCTTCCGAGGCGGGAATCAGCGTGTCCGTAGTGCGCGAGCTCTCGGGGGCGGTGCCGATCCTGGGGGTCTGCCTGGGACACCAGGCGATCGCCGCGGCGCTCGGGGGGCGTGTCGTCCGGGCGCCGGAGCCGATCCACGGCCGCGCTTCGCGTGTTCGGCACGGTGGAACAGGCCTGTTCGAGGGGCTGCCCGACCCGCTGACGGTAGGACGGTATCACTCACTCGTCGCGGAAGAGGCGACGCTGCCGTCCGCCCTGCGTGTGACGGCACGCACCGACGACCACCTCGTGATGGCCCTGGAACACGGGTCCCATCCCACGTACGGCGTGCAGTTCCACCCCGAATCGATTCTCACGGAAGGTGGGCACGCCTTGATCACCAATTTCCTGCGCCTCGCCGAGGCGTGGCACGTGGCCCGAGGGTGATCGCTCGTGGACGGGAGCTACCTGGCGTACATCACTCCTTACTCCTTCAGTTCAAGATCACGCCAGCGGTGCTTCCCCGGCCTGTTGAGCGCTTGCGACTTCATCGGGCTTCCGCACACCAAGCCGTTTTCTCTCCTCGTCTGTTCGACGGCGGAGCTTGAACATGCGGAACGCCCCATAACCCTTTGCCGCATCCATGCAGCCGACATAATCACAGGCGAATTCCTGACTGGCCTCGACCGCCAGCACGCACGCGAACGGTTCGCTGACGAACACCTCCCCCAACGCTGTCACCGGCTCGATGCGCGCAGCCTTGGAAACATGCGAGCCGAACCAGGTTGGCGTCCCGTGGACGGGATCGTTCGTCGGAAACACCGGTCCGTAGTGCATCCCGAACCGCATGGTCATGTCTTTGGGCAAACCGTGACGTTCGAAGTCCTGATCCTTGATGAACTTCCGCATCCGCATCGCGCATTCGGCGCCGATCTTGGCGGTCCGGGCGACCACGTAGACCGCATCGCCCCAGGTGTTCCAGGATTGAATCGAGAGTTCCTCAAGGTTCTTGGGATCCTGGCCCTTGTTCATGTCCTTGATGACCTCGCGCAACCCCCACATCACCAACTCAACGCACTTTGGAACAAGGTCTTCCGACAGTTTGCTGTACCCTTTGATATCGCCAAACAGCAGCGCGCGAGCTTGGCGCCCGGTTCCTTGTCCGGGGCCGTCCGTCGGGAGGGGATTGGATGGCGAAGCCACCGGTGTTGGTTTGTTTTCGCGTTCCCCCCCGGGGGGGGACGGAGGTATCAGGACCTGAGACTCCTTTGTCTTATCCCGGTCGGTCCGCTTGTCATGCCATGGATTCTTCACGGACTCGGGTATTTGAACCCATCGCATCCCAAGCGACACAGTCCCGGCCGATGGCACCGGCATCAATTTCTTAAAGTCCTCCTTTGTTCCGCCGTACACAAGGCATTGAAATGCCCGCACTCCCGCGACCTCCGACCGCCGCAACGCCATTCCGATGGCGACATCGGCCCCCAATCCGAACAGGGATGCGTCCCCCAACGACTCATCCTGCGTGGCGAACGTCACGGTGTTGGCCCGTAGCAGGCACTCGTCGAACTTTTTAATCCACTCCGGTCCGGCGCGCCGAACCGATGTATCGATGAAATCCTCCTTGCGAAATGGGAGTACAACATGTAGCTCGGCGCCCATTTCGATCAGACATTCCGCAAACAGAATATCCGCTCCGCATGCCAAGCTACCGTATCCCGCACCAACTCGAAGAGCTTTCAATTCCTGCAGAATTCTTTCCTTTGCTCCGGCGACGTGATCCTCCGTAAACCGCCTGTCAACGTCTTCGGACAATTCCATCATTTTGCCACCGAAGTGGATGACCGTCGGTGCCGCAAGCGCGAATTGACAGGCGACCCAGTCTTGCGGTCCGTGCCTTCCTCCAACCGGCCCGTTGCTATTGGAATCACCCGATTGTTCCGCAGGTGGCCGCGCGGGCGCTTCGCCTTGATCCGTCGCCAACGACCTTTCGCCGTCGGTTCCGTTCGGTGGCGTTGTCGACGCGAGTGGTTCATTCGCTACGTCACCGGCATTCTCGGCCAATTTAGATGAGTCAACGTTCAGAATCCGTTGGACGAGCACGGCCGCAAGCTGACGCCACATCAATCCCGACTTTTCAAGTCGCCAAGGCATCTTCTCGATCAGGTTGTCGATATCGGTTTGGAGTGCCTTCGGCGTGCCGAGGATGGCGCTATGCATTGCCGAAAGGTATTCCTTCGTTGGATAGGAATTGTGCTTCAGTCCTTGAAGTGCTTCCTTGGGCTGCGAGGAGTGCGGGGCCTCGGAATCGGCTGTTTCCGGAGAGGCGGCGGGAGCTTGAGGAGGGACCCCGCCTTGCTCCACATCAGAGCCTTTCTCCGATTCTTCTTCGGGGTTGACCTTGAATTCCTTTCTTACCCGCTGGATGAGAGACCCTGCCGTGTTGGCGTCCCCCGCGAGGTAGAACATCGCCGCCGCGCTGACGCCCGACTCGGTCCCGCCCGATTCCTCGTACTCCTTGGCGAACAAAGAGGCCGACTTCTTTGCGAACCGTATGGTGTCGAAGTTCGTTGGAAACGCGGGTCGCGTTTCTTTGGTCGGGTGGTTTTCGCACTCACACTTGTTGTTGGCGGTGGACGTCGGCTCTTTGAACCGCTTTTGAATTTCCTCGTCCGACAAATACACGACGGCGTGTTTGAGCGCCATCTCGCGATACAGCCGGGCTTGAACAGTTGAAAGGTATTCGTAAGCGTCCGCAAAGCGGCGGGCGACTCGCTGCACCATGCTGGAATTCGGCCGCGCGGCAAGTTTCTTCTGACGCTTCTCGCGGTCTTCCTTGGACAGCCGAGATTGCTCCTCCTCCTCTTCCCGATCGGCCTTGGAGTTCCAGTGCGCTGCCAATCCTCCCGCCATCGACATCACATCGAACCGATCCGTCTTTTCCAAATCCCAGTCGGGGTGGTTGCAAAGGTCCGCCGCTTTGTCGACCAGACCGGCGCGGATCAGCGCGAGGACGGCGTGGTACTTCACCGGGATCGACGACGGGAATCGCTTGTGCGCCTCCATCGCGCGGTCGTAGGCCCCGAGAAAATCCCCCTTCTGCTTCAATTCCATGATCGCCGTCAACTCGCGGCGCAGGTCCGTCGCACGCGTCGCCGGTTCTTCCACATGGAATCGGACCTGAATCCCGTGACCGGATTGAACACCGGGCGCTTCGAGGAACTGCCGAAGGGCCGACTGGATCTGGCCATCCGCACTGGAGTCTCCAAACGTGAAATGAGTTTCCACCTGGTGTCGAGGTGGTTTCGACGCGTCGGCCATGGCGCACCCAGCTCCGCGAGACAAGAGTCTATCCCAGCGAATCCATCGCCAATCAGGCCGCTCCATGCCCCTCACGACCAAGACCGAACCAGACTTGTGCATCCCCGTCGGTCTATCGCCTGCTTAAAAGGCTACCGAAAAATCGACGGATGTCAAAGAAAGCAGAATGGGTGGCTTGCGGAGAATGGCGCAAGGGCGATGGCTGAGGGGAGTCGCCGTTCAGGATGGACGAAAAAAAACCTTGTTGACCCGCCATCGGATTGGCGCGGGTCAACAAGGTTCAATGAACGGCGACCGTTCTCGGACTGGTGACTGGTCCTGGACCGGTTACTTGGCCGGCGGCGGTTCCGTCGTCGTGCCCCCTTTCACCACCACGAACTGCGTACCGCGTGGAGTGCGCACCAGGAGCAACACACCTTTCTCGGCGGCCCCCTCCTTCAGAGCGGCCTCGAATTCCGCCGGGCTGGCCACCGGTTTGCTGGCGACTCGCTCGACGAGCATACCCGGCTGCAGACCCGCTTCCGCGGCGGGGCTGTCGTCCTTGACCGCCAATACCACCAATCCTCCCGCTGCCTTGTAGCCGAGGTTTTCCGCCATTTCCGAGGTCAGTTCCCCCAATTTGAGTCCGAGGGAATTGAACTCGGGCTTGGCGGGTTCGACTTTCTTACGCTGCGGGGCGACCGGGGATTTGTCGCCGTTGAGCGAGTACTCCTGCGGCATCGCCTGCATCGTGATCGATAGTTCGGTCTCTTTTCCGTCGCGGAGCACAACCATCGGATAGGTGGCGTCCACCTTGAGTTGCTCGACGATCGACTGCAGGTTCCGGGGACTCGTCACAGGTTTCCCGTCGAGGCGGACGACCACATCCCCCGGTTGCAGCTTGGCCCCTTCGGCGGGGGTCCCCTCCATCACCTGCGTGACCACCGCCCCGCCATTGATTGGCACGCCGAACTGTCCCGCGAGTTCCGCATCGACCGGCTGGATCGCCACTCCCAAATAGGCACGGCGGACGGCTCCATGTTCGACCAGTTGATTCGCCGCCCAACGGGCCATGTTGACGGGTACGGCAAAGCTGACGCCGTCGTATCCGCCGCTGCGTGTCGAGATGGCGGTGTTCATGCCGATGACTTCACCGTTCAGGTTGAGCAGCGGACCGCCGCTGTTTCCGGGATTGATGGCGGCGTCGGTTTGGATGAAGTCTTCCCGTTCGGTGATTTTCGGGCCGCGCCCCTTGGCCGAGACGATCCCGGCGGTCACGGTCAGGTCCAGTCCGAACGGACTTCCGACAGCCAGCACCCATTCCCCCACCTCCGTGCGATCGCTGTCTCCGAGCGGGAGCACCGCCAGCGGAGCGTCCGCCTTCACGCGGACGATGGCCACGTCGGACTTGGGATCCCCCTTGAAGTCGGTCGCCACGAACACCCGTCCGTCCGACATGCGGACCGTCACTTTGTCGGCACCTTCGACCACATGGTTGTTCGTCATGATGATCCCGGACGGATCGATGACGAAGCCGGAACCCTGGCCACGCGAACCCGGTTCGCGCCGGGGACCGCGATTTTTGAACATCTCCCGCAGACGGGGATCGTTGCGGAACAACTCACCGAAGGGGGTGTCTCCATCAAACGGGAACGCGTCGCCGAACGTCTGAGGGCCTTCTTCGTCCGCCTCGATCACGCGGGCTTTCCGCTCCGTATCGATCGAAACGATCGCCGGAACCGCGCTCTTCGAGACCTGTTTGAACGCGGCGGAGAGTGATCGGGCGTCGGCGATGCCTCGCGCAGCCGCCTCGTCCGCCACCGGTGCCACCGGCCCCGCCGCCACAAGACCGTTCGCTGCCGGCGGAACGAGCTTGGGCGCTTCCCGCTGGGCCATCACAGCGGCGGTTAAGCCGAGGAACGCGACCCCACCGGCCAGAATCAGGGAACCGTTTCGGGTTTGAAAAATCGACATTCCGCAACTCCTTCGTCTGCAAAAATTTCCGTCATCATTCTGTCGAGGAAACGCGCCGCAACGCGACGTGCCCTCCGACGTTCCTACCTGATTGACTCGCCAAAAATGCCGGTTAGGACACCATCCGCGGTGCTGATTGCACAAACCCACCACCACAAATGGGGTGGCATCCCGCTTTTGGAGAAACACTGAGTGAAATCGGGAAAACGGGCAGTCCAGGGAAACCCGACGGTGGCCGACGCCACCCAACAGCACACCTGCCGGAATCGCAGTGCAACCGTCGTACCGGCTGGACGTGCTTGGTGGGTCGCGACGTAAATCTCTACGACGGTCGCGGACCGAACGTTGGAGGGGAGTCGAGAGCGAACGGACGTCGCCCAGCAAGATTTTGCCGGGCGGAACCGTCGGTCGGGTGCGAACCACGGACGGCGTTCAATTCGCCTTGACTGGTGCATCCTCGAAATTCAAGAGCGTCATGCCACGTCCGTTCCCCCCCATTCGAGGCGGAGGGACTCAGTATCGCTCGACGGGCGTGCCCATTCTTCCTGGCGACATCCCCCGCACAGGAAGTGATTTTTTCCAGCAACCCGAGAACTCACATCAGAGACCCTCAGCGTCAGCGAGAGCCCCGGAGCGAATCCCAATGAAATCGTAAGCTGCGGGGAAGAGTCCGTTACCGACCGAAGTTCTCGGACGGCAAGCCATTCTTGTCCGACGTGAGAAGAGGCACGCACAATTGCGAATGGGAGCCGCGCGCGAAGACGCGCCAGCATCGATTCGCCCGTAATCCCTTCCCCGAACCGAGAATACGCCCGCCACCAAACGGGTGCATTCCTTGCACACAAGTACGCGAATCACCCGTCACTTCACCACGAAGTTCACCATGCGGTCCGCGACGAAAACGGTCTTGACGATCGTCTTCCCGGCGAATTGTTCGGCGAGTTTGGCGTCCGCCCGGACCAGTGCTTCGACCGCCGCTTGGTCGGCTCCTTTGGGAACGACGATCTTGCCGCGCACCTTTCCGGAGAACTGCACGGGGATTTCAACCGACGACTCCACGAGCAGCGACGGATCGAATTCCGGCCACTTCGCATAAGCCAACGATTCCGCATGCCCCAAAACCTCCCACAGTTCCTCCGCGATGTGCGGCGCGAACGGGGCGAGCAGCAACACGAACGGCTCGATCGCCGAACGGGGCCGGCGTTCCAGGCCCGAGAACTCGTTGACGAACTCCATCATGCGGCTGATGGCCGTGTTGAACGAGAGCTGTTCGATGTCGCGCGACACGACCTGGATCGTGCGGTGCAGGATCCGCGATTGGTCGGCGGTCGGCGCGTCGTCGACGATCGCCGGATGCAAGGCGACCGTCTCGCTTCGGTCGTCCACAATCATCCGCCACACGCGCGCCAGGAAGCGGGCGACCCCTTCCACGCCGCTCATGCTCCACGGTTTCGTCGCTTCAAGCGGTCCCATGAACATCTCGTACAGCCGCAACGAATCCGCGCCGTACTCGCGCACGATGTGGTCGGGGTTGATCACGTTGCCACGCGACTTCGACATCTTGTAGGTGCGACTGTCGACCACGATCGACGGATCGGTCGCGAGGATGAAGTCGTTCCCTTTTTTGGACACCTGCTCGGCTTCGAGTTTCACCGAGACGAGCGGTTCCTGCGTCCCCTTGCGCACACGTTCGCCCGATTCCCCCTCGGTGGTCTCCCGCGCCGAAACCCACGCGCCAGCGGCGGTTTGGTAGCCGGTGATCTCCGCCTCGCCCAGGATCATCCCCTGATTGACGAGTCGGCGGAACGGCTCGGGGTTGACGAGGTCCCCCCTATCGAACAGCACTTTGTGCCAGAACCGCGAATAAAGCAGGTGCAACACCGCGTGCTCGGCGCCGCCGATGTACAGGTCGACGGGCAGCCACGCTCGCTCCTTGGCGGGGTCGATGAATCGGTCGGTGTTCTTGTTGTCGGCGAACCGCACGTAGTACCAGCAGCTACCCGCCCACTGCGGCATCGTGTTGGTCTCGCGCACACAGGGTGTGCCATCCTCGGCGACGACGCGCAACCAGTCGGCGGGGGCCTTCGAGAGCAGTGGATCGGGGGTGCCGGTCGGTTGGAAATTCTCCATCTCGGGGAGACGCACAGGGAGATCCGCGAGCGGCACGGGGCGGAGCATCCCCGTGGGGCGTCCGTCAGCGTCGAGTTCGTGCAGGATCGGGAACGGTTCGCCCCAGTAGCGCTGGCGGCTGAAGAGCCAATCCCGCAGGCGGTAGTTCACGGCGGTGCGTCCGATGCCTTGAGTGGCCAGGTCCGCACGGATGCGCCGTTGGAAATCGGCGGTGGGCATACCTGTGTACGCGCCGGAATTGACCGCATGGCCGTCGTCGGCGAAGCAGCCGAACGGGACCGGGTCGGCCAGATAGGCCGCGACGAGCGTGGCGTCGTCCGGGCCGGTCGCGGACTTCGGGGCGTGTGCCTTCAGCCAAGCCGACGGTGGCGATACGACCGGGCGGATCGGGATGCCGAACGTCGTTGCGAATTCGCAGTCTCGCTCGTCGTGTGCGGGGACGGCCATGATCGCGCCGGTCCCGTATGTCATCAACACATAGTCGGCGATCCACACCGGCACCCGCTCACCGTTGACCGGGTTGATCGCGTACCCGCCTGTGAACACGCCCGTTTTCGATTTGGCGAGGTCGGTCCGGTCGAGATCGCTCTTGGCGGCCGTTTGTCGACGATACGTCTCGACAGCCTCGCGCTGTGCGGGCGTGACAAGTCGCTCGAGCGCCGGGTGTTCTGGGGCGAGCACCATGTAGGTGACGCCGAAGAGCGTGTCGGGTCGCGTCGTATAGATGCGGAGACAGCCCTCGTCAGGACGTGCGGGATAACCGGCCTGCTGGCGCGACGTGCGCCATGCGGCGACCGACTCGTCCCCCGCCGCCGCGAGTGGAAAATCGACCTCCGCTCCTTCGCTGCGGCCGATCCAATTGCGCTGGAGCAGCTTGATCGACTCCGGCCAATTCACATCGTCGAGTTCCGACAGCAAACGCTCCGCATACGACGTGATGCGCAACATCCACTGTTTGAGGGGGCGCCGTTCGACCGGATGATTGCCCCGATCGCTCTTGCCGTCGGCGGTGACTTCCTCGTTGGCCAGGACCGTTCCCAGAGCGGGACACCAATTGACGGGGGCCTCGTGGAGATAGGCCAGACGTTTTGAATCCCGGTACCGCCGGACCTCGACATCCCCCGAAGCGCGAATATCGTCGGGAATGGGCAATTCGGCAATGGGGCGTCCGCGACCGACCCGTTCCTTGCCGTCCGGTCCGGTCCAGCGGTGGTCGGGATCGAACCAGGTGTCGAACAAACGCAGGAAAATCCACTGCGTCCAACGGACGTACTCGGGGTCGGTCGTCGAGAGTTCACGGCTCCAGTCGTAGCTGAAGCCAAGCATCTTGAGCTGGCGACGAAACGTGTCGATGTTACGGTCGGTGGTGATCCGTGGATGGGTACCGGTCTTGACGGCGTACTGTTCAGCGGGGAGGCCGAAAGCGTCCCAACCCATCGGGTGGAGTACCGATTTGCCCTGCATGCGGGCATGGCGGCAGACGATGTCGGTCGCGGTGTACCCCTCGGGATGGCCCACGTGCAGGCCGTCTCCCGACGGATAGGGAAACATGTCGAGTACGTACAGTTTTTCGCCCGTCGGCAGGTCCGGGGCACGGAACGTCGAGTTCGCGTCCCAGAAGGCTTGCCACTTCGGTTCGATGCGGGCGGGTTCGTAGCGGGGCATGGGTCTATTCTGGCCGGGTATCAACGATGGGGACCGGCGAAAACGGGGTCGAACAGCCGTACGCCGGGAAAGCACCACACTTTAAGGTCGGACGCCACTGGCTGCGAGCGGGTTCGGGTCTGGCGACAGGGTATCCGTTGATCGACAAGCAAGGCGTCTGCTTCGTCCTGCGAAAACCTGTCGGTGCGGGAGACGACAATTCCGGCCGGCGCGATTTTTCCCGGTGAATGGCGTCAACATCGTCTTGACCTGTTTTTCCGGCTCTGCGAGATTCCCGCCCCTCCCGGACCGTTCCGGGGGAGCGAACGCGCGGAATCGGCCTCGGCCGGCGAACGCCGCGTCAAAGGATCGAACAGTTCGGCGGAGCCGAACGCGATCGAAATGCAATCGGCCTGGCAAAGGAGTGCGTACGCCGTGAATCGCTGGATGCTCACCTCGGCAGTGGTGTTGGGGCTCGCAGGAGCCTCCTTCTTCGTCGGTACGGTTCGGGGCCAAAACGCCGCCAAGGCGGAACTTCCGCACAAGGTGGGGCTCATCGACATGGGCCAGGTCTTCAAGGAGTACAAGAAGTTCGAGGCCTTGCGCGAAGACCTGCGGCCCGAATTCCAGGCCGTGCAGGAAGAGGAAAAGGGTGTGGCCGAAAAGATCGAAGCCGCCCAAAAGGAGCTGGCTTCCGGCGCCTTCAAGCAAGGCAGCCCGGAGTTCATCGAACGCGAACAGGCGATCACCAAGCAGGTCGCCGAATTCCAGGCGCTCCGCACGAACCATCAGAAGGAAATGTATCGCCGCGAATCGAAGATCTATCACACCGTGTACCACGAAGTGCAGGACGCCGTGAACAAGTTCTGCACGACGTACAAGTACACGCTGGTGATGCGCTTCAGCCGCGACGAGTTGAGTTCCGATCCGCAAAAGCTGATGCAGGGGCTCAACAAGCCGGTGGTGTTCCACCAGCCGGAAGACGATCTGACCGATTCGGTCATCGACTACCTCAACCAGAAGTACGCACGAGTCGCCGGCGCGGGTGGGGCCAAGGCCCCCCCGGCGAAGACCGTCAAGAAATGACTTCGATGCCTCGGCGCGACCGTTCGGTGAGAATCCCGAACGGTCGCGTGATGCGCCGATTCCTCGCTCGGCGAGGTGATCGGCTGCCAACCCCCGGCGGCCTACGCCCGGAGTTGGCGTGGGATGGGACGGACAACATGTCGCCCCTTCCC
Source organism: Planctomycetales bacterium (assembly GCA_044359065.1). Lineage (GTDB taxonomy): Bacteria > Planctomycetota > Planctomycetia > Planctomycetales > Planctomycetaceae > JAIXZD01. The sequence goes on from JBIKMW010000001.1 coordinate 94,768, forward strand.
GCCGGCGGATGTTTCCCGTCCGCCACGACTTGAACCGGTGTCCCCCTCCTCGACCGACACCGGCGAATTCGACTCTCACTCCCAAACAAGCTTCATCGCAGTCGCGCCGCCCCTGCAAGGGCGCCGCGTTCGAGCGTTTTCGCGCGTCGGTCCGACCGTCCGGAACGGATCCTCGCGTGTCGACGGCGGTTTCTTCCATGCACATCCGCTCCGAGAACACGATCGCCAAAGCCGCCGAGATTCGGGGTTACGGCTTTTTCTCCGGGCGCGATGTCGCAGTGCGACTGTTGCCTGCGGCACCGGGCCACGGGATTCGGTTTCGCCGCGTTGACCTGCCGGGGACGGTTGCGATTCCCGCGACCATCGGACACGTCGCATTGCGGCCGCGCCGCACCGCCATCGAGCTGGGTGCGGCGTGCGTCGAACTCACCGAACATTTGATGGCGGCTTTCACCGGGATGTGCGTCGACAACTGCCTGGTCGAGATCGACGGCGTGGAAGTGCCGGGTCTTGATGGGTCAAGCCGCGGCTTTGCCGAAACGCTGCGGAACGCCGGTTTGCTCGCGCAACCGCACCCGAGACGGGTGCTGGTCGTGGAGCGACCGGTGCGTGTGGAAAGTGCGGACGGCTCGCAGTGGATTGTGGCGGAACCTTCCCCGGACGGCGTGCTGTCGATCGGGGCGACGGTCGATTACGGACCGGACTCGCCGATTCGCAGACAGTACTTCGCGTCGACGATCCAGCCACGCAGTTTTTTGCGGGACATCGCCTCCGCGAGGACCTTCGTCCTCGAAGCGGAAGTGGAAATGCTGAGAAAGGCAGGGTACGGCTCGCGCGCAACCGCCGCCGACCTGCTCGTATTCGGGCCCAACGGGCCGATCGACAACGAACTTCGCGCCCCGAACGAGTGTGCTCGGCACAAGGTGCTGGATTGCCTCGGGGACCTGGGCCTGTTGGGTTGCGACCTCGTCGCCCGCGTTGAAGGACACCGGTCCGGACACCACCTGAACGCCGAATTGGCCCGATCGATTCTGCGGGCACACACCGATCAACTCCGCTCCCGCGCGGCTTAGGACGCCAATCCGCTTCGGAGAGCCGGACCGCCACTGCTCCACACGACCACACCGCCGAAAAGGACCGCTGCATGAGCCCCGTTGTTTCCAGGTTCGCCGATGTCGATCCCCGGGCCGAACTCGGCGACGACACGTTCGTGGGGCCGTTCTGCGTCGTCGGTCCGCATGCGAAACTCGGCGCGGGTTGCCGCCTTGATAGTCATGTCGCGATTGTCGGCCACACGACCGTTGGGAAGAACAACCGGTTCTTTCCGGGAGCGGTGATCGGGGCCGACCCGCAGGACCTGGGTTACACGGGGGCCGACACCCGCACGGAAATCGGCGACGGCAATACGTTTCGCGAGGGAGTCACCATCCATCGCGGCGCGGAAAAGGAAGACGGCATCACGCGGATCGGCAACAACAATCTGTTCATGGCGAACAGCCACGTCGGTCATAACGGGTGGATCCACAACAACGTCGTGATGGCGAACGGTTCCCTCCTGGCCGGGCATGTGCATGTGCACGACTTCGTGACGATCTCGGGCAACTGCCTGGTGCACCACTTCGCGACCTTGGGAACGCTGGCCTTCATGGCGGGAGGATCGTCGGCGCGAACAGACGTGCCCCCGTACATGATGGTCGTCGGCAACGAACACCCGCGGTTCTTCAACATCAACATCGTCGGTATGAAGAGGCGGGGTGTCTCGCCGGCGGCGATCGACGCCGTCAAGCGCGCACATCGACTGTTGTACCGAGAAATGAAAAACGTCGGGGAAGTCCGCGCGTTCTTCTCAGAGACGCTGGCCGGTCCGTTCCCGCACGAACTCACTCTGTTGTTGGATTTCGTCGACACCGCGGTCAACGGCAAGAAGGGGCGCGCGGGGGAAGCCCGGCGCACCCCGGCTCCAGCAGCGCCGTCCACGACACCCGCCGAAGGCGCCCCCGAAACCACACCCGTCAGGAGAGCGGCATGAACGAATTGAGAATGGCGGTCGTCGGCGCCGGCGCGTTGGGACGACATCACGTGCGGATCCTGGCGGGAATGCCGGGAGTCCGGTTGGTCGCCGTGGCCGAACCGAACGAGACGTCGGGGCGGGACATCGCCGCGAAGTACGGCACGCGCTGGGTGGCTGACTATCACGAAATCCTGGGCGAGATCGACGCCGCTGTCGTGGCGGTGCCGACGCAGGCCCATTACCCCGTCGCGCGAGACCTGCTGCTGCGCGAGATCCCGACGCTGGTCGAAAAACCGCTCGCGTCCGATCTCAACCAGGCGCGGCAACTGGTCAGCCTGTCTCGACAGAACGACACGACGATGCAGGTCGGGCACGTCGAACGGTTCAATCCGGCGTTCGTGCAAGCCAAATCGTTGATCGGTGCCCCGAAGTACGTGCGGAGCGAGCGGTTCAGCCCGTTCGCGTTCCGTTCGACCGACATCGGCGTCGTGCACGACATGATGATTCACGACCTGGATCTCGTGCTGTCGCTCGTCCGCTCCGACGTGATCGGCGTGGAAGCGCTGGGGGCGCAACTGCTGGGCCATCACGAGGATTGCGTGCAGGCGCGACTTCGCTTCGCGAACGGATGCGTGGCGGATTTGGCGGCGAACCGGGTGTCGCCGACCCAGCGGCGCCATTTGCAGGTGTGGTCGACCACCGGTTGCACCGACATCGACTTCGCCACCCGCGAGGTCCAGCACTTCGCCCCGAGCGACCTGCTGAAATTCGGGCAATGCCCGGTCGACCGCGCCCGTCAACCGGGAGCGAATATCGACACGCTGAAATCCGAAGTGTTCGGCCAGTACATTCGGGTCGACAAGCCGGAAGTTCCCACCACCGACGCCCTCACGGCCGAACTCGAAGCATTCGTCAAGGCGATCCGAACAGGAACGCGCCCGATCGTCGGCGGCGACGAAGCTTTGGCGGCGCTGACCGTCGCCGATCGCATTCTGCAGGCGGTCGCCCAACATCAGTGGGAAGGCAACTCGAGCGGTGCCGTCGGGCCGGTGTTGCTGCGGTCGGGAGACAAGCTCCGCAAGGCGGGGTGAGGGCGGTTCGGCTCGGATCACTGTACGAGATTTGGAGCCGAACGTGTTTTCCTTCCCGGACGCCGGAGACCCGCCCGACAGCATCGCTCCCGACCGCACCGCCGAGGAGATCCGCGCCGCGGTCGACGGGCTTGCGGCGGGAGTGTGGGAGCGCGACGACGGGGTCTTGATCCTCCGTTCGTTCTCCGCCAAAGTCGAAATGCCGCCCGATGTTCAGGGGGCGTTTCGGTCCGCCACGGCGCGCGTTGGCCTGGAGCGGACCGACCTTGCCATCGTGCGGGCGGTTGTCACGGGGGAAATGGCGGTCGCCGAACCGCCTCCCGTCGGCGAAGAGGGGAGCGGTTCGCCCGCGTGGTTGCGCCGTTTCGCCGCGCGGCGGTCGATCGCGCTGCCGCTGCGCGAGTCGGGCCAAATCGTCGGCGCGATCGCCGTGGCGTTTTCACGCGAGGTTTCCGAGTTCGATCCGGAACCCCGGACGCTGAGAGCCCTTGCGGAGCGGTTGGTCTCGATGCCTGCGGACGGCGATGCGCGGCCTCGCTGATCCGAAGGCGGGCGCACGCTTTCGACCCGCGCGCACTCCTGCTACCCTGTCGCAGTTTGCGCGGTTCATCCGGCCCGAACCGGGGTGCTGGTGGATCGCCGCAAGCCCTTGTGGGGCATGCTGTTGCGGTATTCCTTGCGGAATGACCCGCCAGCCGATCGCCAAGGTCGGCGTGCTTGCGGCCCCACGAGTGTCGGTCATTCCCGCTTGTTGTCGAAACATCGCGGGCCGTAGTCGTCGTCCTTCCCCGAGGGATCGGACGTGGCGGTCGGTTCGCGGGTGAGACTCGGGGCGGCAACGACCCATCGCGCTTCCGTCCGTCATCTCGCAGCGAATCCACCGTGCCCAAACGTACCGACATCAAGAAGATTCTGATCATCGGCTCCGGCCCCATCGTCATCGGGCAGGCGTGCGAGTTCGACTATTCCGGCACTCAGGCGTGCAAGGCCCTGCGCGAAGAGGGGTACGAGGTCGTGTTGGTCAACTCCAACCCGGCCACGATCATGACCGACCCCGAGACGGCGGATCGGACGTACATCGAGCCGATCACCTGGGAGTACGTGCAGAAAATCATCGAGAAGGAACGCCCCGACGCGCTGCTCCCCACGTTGGGTGGCCAGACCGGCCTCAACACGGCCATGGACCTCGCGCGGCGTGGCATCCTCAAGCAGTTGGGTTGCGAGCTGATCGGGGCCAAGGAAGAAGTCATCGCCAAGGCCGAAGGACGCGAAGAGTTCAAGCAGGCGATGCTGAAGATCGGTCTCGACGTCCCCCGCAGCCGCACCGTTCACTCGCTGGAGGAAGCGCAAGGGGCGATCAAGGAACTCGGGCTGCCGTGCATCATCCGCGCGAGTTATACGCTCGGCGGGGCGGGTGGGGGGATTGCATACAACAAGGACGAATTCGAGGCGAAGGTCCGCCGTGGCCTGGCGCTGTCTCCGGTGGGGGAAGTCCTGCTGGAGGAGTCGGTCATTGGCTGGAAAGAGTTCGAGATGGAGGTGATGCGGGACCGCGCCGACAACGTGGTCATCATCTGCGCCATCGAGAACTTCGACCCGATGGGGGTCCATACGGGGGACTCGATCACCGTCGCTCCCGCACAGACGCTGACCGACAAGGAATACCAGCGGATGCGGGATGCGACGATCGCCGTCATGCGCGAGATCGGCGTCGAAACGGGTGGCTCGAACGTGCAGTTCGCCATCAACCCGAAGACTGGGCGAATGACCGTCATCGAGATGAATCCCCGCGTCAGCCGTTCGAGCGCGCTGGCCTCGAAGGCGACCGGGTTCCCCATCGCCAAGATCGCGGCCAAGCTGGCGGTTGGTTATACGCTCGACGAGATCCCCAACGACATCACGCGCGAAACGCTCGCCTGCTTCGAGCCGACGATCGACTATGTCGTCACCAAGATTCCCCGCTGGACGTTCGAGAAATTCCCCGAGGCCGATCCGGTCCTGACCGTGCAGATGAAGTCGGTCGGCGAGACGATGGCCATCGGGCGCACGTTCAAGGAGTCGTTCCAGAAAGCCCTGCGCGGCCTCGAAACCGGCATGTTCGGCCTGGGTGGCGGCCCCAAGGACTTGTGGGGCGGTCCGCGACAACCGTCGATGGACGACATCCGCGCGAAACTGGCGACCCCCAATGCCGAGCGGGTGTCCTACATCCGCTACGGGCTGAAGGCGGGGCTGACGGTCCAGCAGATCCACGAATTGACGAACATCGACCCGTGGTTCCTCGACAACCTGCGGGAGATCGTCGCGCAAGAGGACCGGATTCGGGCCGTGGGGCGACTCGAAGATTGCTCCGACGACCATCTCCGCGAAGCCAAGAGGGCTGGTTTCTCCGACCGACAACTCGCCTGGTGGTGGAACACCACCGAAATGAACGTGCGTCGCCACCGCAAAGGGCGCGGCGTCGAAGCGGTCTTCAAGCAGGTCGATACGTGCGCCGCCGAGTTCGAGGCGTACACGCCGTACTTCTACTCGACTTATGAATCCGAGGACGAAACCCCGGCCGCCATCCCCGGCAAGAAGCGGATCATGATCCTCGGGGGCGGACCGAACCGCATCGGCCAGGGGATCGAGTTCGACTATTGCTGCTGTCACGCCTCGTTCGCACTTCGGGATCTCGGGATCGAGACCATCATGGTCAACTCGAACCCGGAAACCGTCTCGACCGACTATGACACGTCCGACCATCTGTTCTTCGAGCCGCTCACCACGGAAGACGTCCTCAATATCTGCGACCGGATGAAGCCGGACGGCGTGATCGTGCAGTTCGGGGGGCAAACCCCGCTGAATCTGGCGCGCGGTCTCGAAGCGGCTGGGGTGCGGATCATCGGGACCAGTCCCGACATGATCGACGCCGCCGAAGACCGCCAGCGGTTCCAGCGGATTCTTGAAGAACAGAACCTGCGTCAACCTCCCAACGGTACGGCCATCGATGTCGACGGGGCTGTGCATGCCGCCAACCGCATCGGCTATCCGGTGCTGGTGCGACCGAGCTACGTTCTCGGTGGCCGGGCGATGGAGTTGTGCTACGACGAAGAGTCGGTCATCCAGTACATGACGCGCGCGGTTGAGGCGTCACCCGACCGACCTGTGCTGATCGACCGGTTCCTCGAAGACGCCATCGAGGTGGATGTCGACGCGCTTTCGGACGGCGAACGGACGATCGTCGGCGGCGTGATGGAACACGTCGAAGAGGCGGGGGTCCACTCGGGGGACTCCGCCTGCGCGTTGCCCCCGTTCTCGCTGCCGCAATCGACCATCGACGAGATCAAGGAAGCGACGCGGAAACTGGCCAGTGCCCTGCATGTGCGCGGCCTGATGAACATTCAGTTCGCCGTTAAGGAGGAAGAGGGGAAGCACGTCGTGTACGTGCTCGAAGTGAATCCCCGCGCCAGTCGGACATCCCCCTTCGTCTCTAAGGCGACCGGCGTGCCGCTCGCCAAGATCGCCGCGAAGATCATGGCCGGGGTGACCCTGGACCAGCAGGGAGTCACGACCGAAGCGTGGCCAGCCTACACGTCGGTCAAGGAATCGGTCTTCCCGTTCTCGCGGTTCGCGGGGGTGGACATCATCCTCGGCCCCGAGATGAAATCGACCGGCGAAGTGATGGGGATCGACAAGGAATTCGCCATCGCCTTCGCCAAGAGCCAGGTGGCGGCGGGGAACTCGCTGCCGCGCGAGGGGAAGATTTTCATCAGCCTCGCCAAACAGGACAAACAGGCGTTCGTCGACGGAGCACGTGTGCTGGAGCGATTGGGTTACAAACTCGTCGCGACCGCCGGAACTGCGCGCGTCCTCGGTGAAGCGGGAATCGCGGTCGAGACGGTCCGCAAGCTCCAGGAAGGGCGTCCGAACCTCCTCGACTACATGGCCAACGGCGAGATCCGGCTGGTCTTCAATACCCCCAGCGGCAAGGGAGCGCGGACCGACGAAGGCCGTATCCGCTCCGCCGCCGTGGCTCATGGGGTACCATGTGTGACGACGCTGTCGGGGGCATTGGCGGCGGTGAAGGCGCTGGAAGCGCTGGCCCACAGCCCGGTTCCCACGGTCCGGTCGATCCAGGAATGGCTGGCGGGGTGAGTGCTCGTTGTACGGCGGACGGAAAGTCCGTCCCACGGAGTGCGGGATCAAGTACGAGATTTGCGAGGTGTTCCGGTTGTTTGGGTCGCCACCGCTCGGACTGATCGAAAGCGTTGTGAAGCTGGGCGGGAGTTTGCTCGAAGCTCCCGACTTGGTCGAACGAGTGAGCGACCTCGCGAAACTCGCCCCCGGCGCGCTGTGGGTTGTCGGTGGCGGGGCTGTGGCGGATGTCGTTCGCGATTGGGACGCGCGGTACGCGCTGGGAGATGAACGCGCGCACCGCTTGGCGTTGGCGGCGATGAACTTCAACGCACGTCTGCTGGAAGAGCTGTGCCCCGGATTTCAACGGGTGTGCGATGCTGCGGAAGCCAGCGGGGTTCTCGGCGCCGGGAATATGCCTGTCGTGAACGCCTTGGAGTGGACCCGGCGTCGTGAGGCGGACGGCGCAGCCCCCTTGCCCCGCACGTGGGAGCTCACCAGCGACAGCGTGGCCGGGTGGATCGCGCGGGACGTGGGGGCGATCCGGCTATGGATGGTGAAGTCGACCGATCCGCCAGGCCCTGCCGACGACCCGAGCCGACCGAAGATCGATGTGCGATTCTCGCAGTACGCGGGGGATACGCCGGAGTTGCTCTGGGTCAACGCGCGGCGGACTCCGCTCCGGGCGGAAACATTCCGGGTGTCATGACGCGTTGAGCGCGGCGCGGAATTCGGCGACTCGTCGCGGTTCGACCGTTCCGGATCGCAGGTTGTCGGCGCATGCCGCGGAGCGGATGCCCACCAGGTCCGGGGCCAAAGTTCGCAGTACGGGAACGTCGAGCAGCGAGAGTTGTCCGGCCAGCGCAAAAGGGAGACCAATCTCCTTCGCTCCCGCTCGCAGATCGGCGAGTCGCGCAATGGTCATGTGCTCGAACAATCGACCTTCCGGCCCCTTGTCAGCCGTGTCGATCAAGAATCCGCCGAAACCTTCGCTGCGTGCGAACTCCAACACCACTTCCGGAGCGGGCGCGCGGGCCGCGACATGGTCCGCATAGGCGACCGCCACGAGCCTTGGCGACGGGGATGCCGAAGTGATGCCGCTCCCGCGCAGGGCGACACTCCAGGCATCGCGATAGGCCGCCCGCCAATCGCGTCCAGAATCCACCAATCCTGCGGTCCCCAACTTCAGATACCCCACATCCGGGGACTTTGCGAAGGCCGGGCGGACAGGGTAAGTCAACCATTCATGGGCTTCTCCCAGCGCCACGCTGAGGGGGATCGATGTCGCGCCAAAAGCGCCGCACAAGGACCGGTGAATTTGCATCACTCCGATCAACGTCTCGTCGTCCGGCATGCCGAGGGGGCCGCGCTCGGGGGCTTTGACATCCAGCACGTCCGCGCCGCCCGCGAGAGCGGCGGCCACTTCGCCCGCATGTCGAACGCTGACCAACAGGGAGATCAATCGAACCTCGAACCACGTGAACGGTCAGACCCGCTTTCGGGGGCTTCCACTCCGCGGCGCGCCCCCGCCACACTTTGTCGCCCGGAACAGACTGCGGAAGTCTGGCCCGCCATATCCCGTCAAGGCGTGTTGATGGGTGTCGCCCGGTCGCCGTATGATAGAGAAGACAGGGAGCGATGGGCATCGGATGGCGGAAGGTCGTCTCGCGAAGGCCCATCGCCCGTTTCGCCCGAACCGGGAGCGACCGAAAATGCTGCGTTTGGGTTCATTCCTGGGACGGGACTGCGACGGATGGTCGCGCCGTTCCATGCTGCAAGTCGGGCTGGCCGGGGCGTTGGAGTATGGTTCCGGGGGAATGCTGACGGGGGCGGGCCGTTCCGCGCGCGGCGAAGGAGCGGCGCTTCGCCCCAACAACTGCATCTTCATCTTTCTGACGGGCGGTCCCAGCCACTTCGAGACGTTCGACCCCAAACCCGAAGCGCCGGATACAGTGCGCGGGCCTTATGGGGCGATTCCCACGAGCGTGCCGGGGGTTCGGTTTTGCGAACTCCTGCCGCGATCGTCGCAAATCGCGCATCGTTTCTCGGTGGTCCGTTCGCTGACGCACACGAACGCCGGTCACAATTCGACGGCGATGGCCGCCGGTTTCGACGGGGGCAACACGCATCTGGGGGCCGTGGTTGCCAAACTGCAGCCGACGCAAGGGGTGATGCCACCGTTCGTGCATGTCGGCTCGCGGATTGGGAACGGATCGATCGAAGGTTCGGCGTCGGACATGGCGGGCGGGGGGACGCTCGGTACTCCGTATGAACCGCTCGTCGTTCGCGACCCCACCGGAAAGAAGGTCGACCTCAAGGAGTTTTCGCTCCAGCCGGACCTCACCGCCGACCGCTTCGGACACCGGCGGGAATTGCTGGCGTCCGTGGATCGCTGGCGCGGCGCGGTATCGACCGACGCCAATCTCGACAAGGTCGGCGAAAACTATCGCCGCGCGATCGACTTGTTGACCTCGACGCGCGTCCGGGAAGCGTTCGATGTCTCGAAGGAGCAGGAACGGACGCGGATGCGTTACGGGGCGAACTTCTTCGGGCAGTCGTGCCTGATGGCCCGGCGGTTGGTCGAAGCGGGAACGCGATTCGTCCAGGTGAAGTGGTACGACTGCGTGGCGTTCGACGCGTGGGACGTGCACGGTGCGGAATTGCCCGGGATGTCTCGGATGGAGCAGCAGCTTTGCCCGCGGTTCGACCAAGGCTTTTCGGCGCTGATCGAAGACTTGCACGACCGGGGAATGTTGGAAACGACCTTGGTGGTCGTGGTGGGGGAATTTGGTCGCACGCCCCAGATCAACCGCTTCGGCGCGCGAGACCACTGGCCGTACGCGTTTTCGGGCGTGCTGGCGGGGGCCGGCCTTCCGGGTGGACAGATCGTCGGCGCGAGCGATCCGAAGGGGGCTTACCCCGCGCATCGTCCGGTCAAACCCGAAGAGTTCGCCGCCACGATTTATCGGCGAATGGGGATCGACGTGGTGGGCGACCTGCGGGTGCGCCCCTTCATCAAGGATGCGACGCCGATTTCGGAATTGATGTGAACCCGCCGAAATTCGTGGAGAAGACCCCGCCACATGAGTGCGGCAGAGCGAATCGGGGTGACCGGTCGACGGGGCGTCGTGTTCGACGTGCCATGAGTCTCCCCGACCTGCGGGTACCTTCTCCGCTACAGTAACACTCTCCCAACGAGTCGCGTCGATGGTGAGGGAGAAGACTTCGTTCGTCGCATTTCCGATCCACAGGCCGACGACTTCGGCCAAACACCTGGTGCCGCCGTGTTCCGGATGTTCCCGTTCTCTCCCCGCCCCCTCGTCGACAACTTCCTCGTTGCGTGGCGGCAGCTCACCCATCACCGGGTGAAGCTGGCCGTCGCGGCGGCGGGCGTGGTTGTGGCCGTCATGTTGATGCTCGTGCAATTGGGCATCCGCCAAGGGGCGATGGACAACAGCGTGGCCATCGCGAGACGGGTGTCGGCCGACCTGTGCGTGGTCAGCCCTCGTACGAAGACAATCTTTCAATCGTCGCAGTTTCCGCGGCGGTTGCTGTTTCGCCTCCCCGCGCATCCGGACGTCGAACGCGTGGCCGAGGTGTCGATGTCGCAAGGGCGATGGCGCAATCCGTGGGAACACTTCGAGCACCCGATTTCCGTTTTCGGCCTCGATCCGCGAGATCCGTTAATGGACTTCCCCGGTGTGCGCGATCGGGCCGACGAACTGCTGTTGGCCGACCGGCTCATGTTTGATGGCTTGGGACGAACGAATTACGGACCGGTGGTCGAGCATCTCAAAACCCACGACTTCCTCGAGACGGAGATCAACTTCCACCGAGTGCGCGCGATCGGCGTCATCAATGTCGGCGTGTCGATCAGCGCCGACGGCAACGTGTTTCTTTCCAACGCGAACTTCCAGCGGCTGTTTCCGGGACGCCCCCCGGGGTCCATTGACCTGGGGCTGGTGCGACTCAAACCGGGTGCCGACGTGGACCGCGTCGCCCGCGAACTGCGTCCTCTGCTCGGGGAAGAGGCCCGCTTGTTGACGAAGGACGAGTTGGTCGCCGCCGAGATCGCCTTTTTCCGCGCGACCGCGCCCGTCGACTTCATCTTCGGGATGGGGGCGGCGGTCGGTTTCTTCATTGGTTTCGTGGTGGTCTATCAGATCTTGTACACGGAGGTGACCAACCACTTGCCGCAATTCGCCACGATGAAGGCGATGGGCTTCACGGATGGATACCTGTTGCGGATTGTGCTGTCGCAGGCGCTGGTGCTGTCCATCCTTGGCTATGTGCCGGGCTTCTGGATGGCGATCGTGCTGTACGACGTGGCAACCCGCGCCATCCAGATGCCGTTCACGATGACGGTCGACCGGGCGCTGATGGTGTTCGCCCTGACGCTCGCGATGTGCGGGCTGTCGGCGATCATCGCCGTGCAAAAGGCCCGCACGGCGGATCCCGCAGACGTGTTCTGACGCGCGATTCCGGCGTCCGCCGCTGGAAGTGCCCACGGCCCCGGCCGGTCCTGTGGACCGGTCGAGGCCGTTCGCAAGTCATCGCACCGAGCGCCTTGGGGGCCTCGCGCCTCACACCACCATGTCCAGCGGATCCAGCGCTCCGAGGTAGTCGTTCGCGAAAGCGAACACCGCGTCGACTCCCGCTCCGCCGATGAAGACATCCTTCACACCGTCGTCGTGAACGGATTGCCCCTTCCGCAACGCGGTCCCTCCCGACACCCCCGAATTCAGGTTGGCGAGGCGTGCGGTCGTCGGCGCGGGGCGTCGCCACTCGTCGAGAATCGCCAGCAGAGCGCTCGTGTGGGCGTCGAAGTCGGTGGTCCCTCCGATGAGGAGGTCGTCTCCGTCCCCGCCGTCGATCCGGTCGACCCCCAACCCGCCGATGAGCACATCGTTGCCGAGGTGACCCCCCAACGTGTCGTTGCCATCGCCGCCGACGACGATATCGTTCCCTTCGCGACCGTCGAGGAAGTCGTCACCCGCACCGCCAAGGATCACGTCGTCCCCCGCCATCCCCCAGATGCGGTCGACGCCGTCACCCCCGTCGAGGAGGTCCCCCGCCGATCCGCCGGTGATCTGATCGTGTCCCGCCTCGCCGTAAATGGCCACCGGCAGCGCGGAGTCGGTCGCGAAGATCCGGTCGTTCCCGCTCCCGCCGTAAACGACCACTCGCCCTCCCGGACCGACGGCATGGGAACCGTAGTACGTGCCGTTCATCCACACCATGCCGCGACCGGGGGCGCCGCTCCAGACATAGACCGTGTCGGCGGAGTCCGTCCCTCGCACGACCAGATCGCCCCCTTCCATTCCCACGGGACTCGACGGGGTTTCCACGACATCCGTCAGCGCGATCAACATCGTCGCGGAAGCGGACAGCGCGGGCGTGCCGGTGTCGGTGACCGTCACGACGAGGTCGAAATTCGGTTGGGTCTCGAAATCGAGGTTCGCTCCCGGCGCCACGGACAGCACCCCCGTCGTCGGGTGGATGGCGAACAGACCCGCTCCCGTCCCGCCGGTGATCGCATACGAGTGCGATTGTCCAAGGTCGGGGTCCGAAGCGGAAATCACGCCGAAACTCGTGCCAGCCGCCGTGTTCTCGGCCACCGCGAAAGTGGCTGCCGCGATGTTCGGGGCGCGGTTCGCCGGGGTGACCGGCGTTGCCGCGGCGATCACTTCCCGCGCCACCACCCGTCCAAACTCGGCCGCCGCGTCGTAGTTCTCGGCGGTGATGATCCGGCCGTCGACGACCACGTCGTCGGCGACGGTGTTCGGATTGCCGTATTGTCCGCTGGCCGTGTTGGTGATCCCCCCGTTGGCGACCACTTGCGGCCGCTGACCGAGCTGGAAGTACCCGTAGTACTGTCCTTGATACTGAACCGCCGGGCTGCCGATGAACGGCACGCTGACCTGCCTGCCCGCCAGCGGACTTGCCTGCGTGCCGTCGACGCGTGCCCACGCCAGGACCGTCACCCCGTGGCAAATCGCGGTCACGTGCTTGTCCTGGTCGACGAAGTCGTTGATCAGGTTGTTGACGGCGGCTTTTGTCGCCAGGTTGCCGTCGTAGCGATTGTCGACGTAGTCCCCCGTGAAGGCGTATTGATACATCGACGCCCCCCACCCGCCGACGAACACGATGGCCGAATAGTCCTCGGCCCGCGCGCTTGCCAACGTCAGATCGGGAACGACCACCCCGCCCGACGGCCCTTCCCCGGTGTTCGCGTGCGGCCTGCTGGGATTGGTGGTCGTCGCCGCGACCCGCACGGAAACACCCGCCGCTTCGATCGACGCCCGAGTATCACCGTACTCCTGATAGTAGAAGTCCTGTTGGTCGGCGATGACCATCAGCACCGGCAGCGGGCTGGCCGTCAGCACCCGCCGTTCCTCGAGGGCCTCGGTCCGCACGTCAGCGGGGCTGTACGACGCCCGCTCCGTGCGCCGTCGTCGCGAACTCCGATTCCCTCGCGATCCCCCCCGCAGCCACGAGCCCCAGCCCGTTCCCGCTTCCCGATCCGCCCCCGCGTCCCGACCTGGTTGTCCCGACAATTCCCCGCCGGCGGAACCCGCTCCGCCATTGATCGACTTCCGCATGATTTGCTCCAAAACCCGTTGGTGATTGAACCGTGATTGGCCCGCCACCAGAGAAATGGAGCTTTCCCCACCGACCTTTCCGCATCACCCACCGATTCGGCGGAAATCTCGTGATCGCGTGGAATCAATGATCCCATATGCAACGCGACGCGCGAGCAACCGTCGAACTATCTCACGTGGGCGTGGGTGGCCCGGCCACCTCGTGGCTGGGTCGCGCAGCGACAAGACGCCATACCTTCCGCACGCCGCCTCCGAGACAGCCTCTCGTTCCAAACACGCGCCTCCGTGTCCCGCCTCACCGCGCTCCCAGGTCGTGTACCAGCTTCACGAGGTCCTTGACCTTCTCCGCGTCGGTCTCCGGCACCACACCGTGTCCCAGGTTGAAAATGTGACCTGGCTGGCCTCGCACGCTGTCGAGCAATTGCTTCACCCTACGGCCGATCGTGTCGCGATCCGCCAACAGCGTCAGCGGATCGAGGTTCCCCTGCACCGCGCGGTCGAAGCCGATCCGTCGCCACGCACGGTCCAGATCGCACCGCCAGTCGACGCCGATCACCTGCCCCCCCGCTTGCGCCGCGAGGCCCAGCAGCGCCGGATTGCCTGCCACGAAGTGAATCACCGGCACTTCGGGTGGCATGGCGGCGATGATCTTTCGCGAGTGCGGCAAGACGTATTCGGTGTAGTCGACCGGGCACAGGCAACCAGCCCAACTGTCGAACAATTGCACAGCCTGACATCCCGCCGCGATCTGTTCGCGCAGGTAACGGATCACGCTGTCGGCCAAGCGCTCCAGCAGCGCGTGCCACGCTCCGGCATCGCCGTACATCAGCCGCTTCGTGTGCAGGTAGTTCTTCGATCCCCCCCCTTCGATGACGTACGACGCCAGTGTGAACGGCGCTCCCGCGAAACCGATCAGCGGAATGTCGGCGGGCAAATCGCGCCGGACGAGCTTCACCGTCTCGAACACGTACGACAGGACCGACACGTCCTCGACCGCGCGGACCCGGTCCACATCGGCGGTGGTCCGCACCGGGTTGTGAATAATCGGCCCCTCGCCCTTTTGGTACTCGAGGTCGAGCCCCATCGGTTGCAGGATCGGCAACAGGTCGGCGAACAGAATGGCCGCGTCGACCCCCAGAACGCGCTGTGCGGACAGAGTCACCTCCGCGCACAACTCGGGGGATTTGCACAGCTCCATGAACGTGACCTTGCTCCGCACGGACATGTACTCGGGCAGGTACCGACCCGCCTGCCGCATGATCCACAGCGGAATGGTGTCGGTCGGCTCCCGCCGGGCGGCCTTGAGAAATCGGGAGTTTTGGAGCGGATCGGACATGGGAGGCTGCGCAAGGCAAGGGGACAAGGAGGAAACGCGGTGGAGGCACCGGCGCAACGCTGGGGCGGCCCTATTTGTCGACTCGCAATACCAGATTGACCTGCCGCACGTCCATGACGGACTTGCCCGGGATCTCGACGGCCGACAGCGTCAGCAACCCGCGTCCGGCGGCCAAACGGATCGTACCGGGTCGGAGCGTCCGGAACTCCTTCATTTTCGATTCGGCGGGCGGACGAGGCAGCGTGTCCTGGTTCGCGTACAGCGGCGGATCCCACCCCGGTTCCACCCGCCCTTCGAGTTTCGCCTCGCCCAACGACAGCCGGAACGTGCTTCCCGCGTCCGCCTCGGGACAGGTGTAGAGCACTTCCACGTCGTACTCTCCCGCGGTGTGTACGTCCACATCCCACGTGATGCGGTCGTCCAAACGGGTCCAGTTCACAAAGTACGAACAGTTCGGCGCCGGTGCGCTTCGCCGAATCCCACCGTGTGCGACGCCGTGTGCGACGCCGTCGCGCGCGGGAAGCGGCGTCCGCGGGAACTCGCGATAACCAACCGGGAACGGGCGAGCCTCGGGGGGCGGAACGATGCCGGCTCCCGTTTCGACCTTCCACCGTGCCACCTCGTCCGCGAGTTGTTTGGCCAGTTCGGGCTGTTCCCGCGCGATGTCTTCGGTCTGACCGAGATCGCGCCGCAGGTCGAATAATCCGCCGCGCGCGTCGTAGCGATGCGATGCCGTCCGCACGGAGACATTGGTTCCGAATGCCGTGAACACACGCCGGTCCTTCCATTCGCGGGCGACATCGTCCGAAAGAGTCTCCCCCTTCAAGAGCGGCGACAAATCGCGACCATCCAACGGCTTCTCGCCCACCGGTCGCACCCCCGCGAGCGAGCACAGCGTCGGCAGCAAGTCGATCGCTCCGGCGATCTCCCGCACTTCGGTTCCCGGTCGAATGCCGCCCCCTGTCCACCGCACAAAGCAGGGGGACCGCACGCCCCCTTCGTCGACCGTCCCCTTCCGCCCCTTCATCCCGCCGTTCCATCTCCAGGTGTTGGGGCCGTTGTCCGAGAAAAACAGGACGATCGTGTTCCGATCCAGATCGAGTTCCTCAAGCTTCCGCAACACTCGGCCCACGTTCGCGTCGAGGTTCTCGACCATCGCCAGCGCGCAGCGGGTTTCGTCCAGGTTCTCCGTATCGTTCGCCTTCTTCTTGCCCGCCGCTGATCCGGAACGAGGCGGTTCGGCTTTCAGTTCCAGCGGTTTGTCTCGATACCGCGACCAATACTCCTCGGGGACGGCCCAAGGGGAGTGCGGCGTGTTGAACGCCACATAGCAGAAGAATGGCTGGTCCCGCCGCGCCTCGATGAACGCATTCGCACGCGACGCGAAATCGTCCGCCACAAAACCTCGGCCCCGGACCGGTTCGCCGTTGTGCTCGAGTGGTGCGTCGAAATACTCCCCCCAGTGACCCGACGTGAAGCCGTAGTATTCGTCGAATCCCCGCGCGTTGGGGTGATACGGCCACTGGCTCCCGTTGTGCCACTTCCCGAAGCAACCCGTCGCGTATCCGGCGGCCCGGAACGCGTCAGCGATCGTTCGTTCGTCGAGGTTCAGACGCTCTTGACCGGTCGACACCCCGCGGACTCCGCACCGCGCGTGATAGCGTCCTGTCAGGAACTCCGCCCGCGTCGGCGAACAGACCGGGCAGACGTAAAACCATTCCACCTTCGCCCCATCTCGGGCGAGCGAATCGACATGCGGAGTCGTGGCGTTTGAGTTACCTAGACAGCGGAAATCGCCCCACCCGGCGTCGTCCGCCAGAAACACGACGACGTTCGGTCGCTTCGGCGACGCGGCGGTCTCCGCACCCTCCGCCCAAATCGCCTCCGCCCAGCCGCCCCCCAGGAGCGCGGTAACCCACACCCCCGTCCACAATGATGCTCGATTTCCCGCAGTCATCATGTGGCACCTTCCTTCATTTTCGCGCTCTCACACCACTCCGCCAACGAAAAACGCCCCGCGGGAACCCGGCGGGGCGTACTCGTACATCCGGCGGCAGGGTGCGTTCCACCAAAGGGACCGACCACCCAGCCGGTTTGTCCATCCAGCCGATCAGGTGGCCATGCGGGCCATGCGGGCGCGGCGTTCGGCGCGGCGACGGGAACGGCGGCGTTGTTCGCTCGGCTTTTCGTAGAACTCGCGACGGCGCATTTCCTTCTTGATGCCGCTGTGCTCCACCAACTTCCGGAACCGACGCACCGCTTCTTGAATCGTTTCGCGCTCACGCAACCGCAACTTGACCACAAAAACCTCCGCTGATGAAGCAAATCCGCATCTGTCACAACGATCTTCCGGACCCCGAGGAGTGCGGCCGTGAACCGCCCGCCCCGCAGACCGCTCGTCGTTTCACTCGCTGGCACCCACCTCGACGGATACCGAACCAAGCGAAGTCCGGGCAGGACGAGACCGCAGTCTCCCCCACCCGCCGACGGGAATGATCGACCAATTTTTCGCAAACCCCTATCGTATCAGGTTGGCTCTCTCCGTCAACGCCGATGTCAATCCCGAAAAACCGCATTCTGTTGCAGCCATCCGATGCCCGACCGTCTGCTCCGGAACACCTCACCCCAAAATCTCAGTCAGCACGCGTGCCCCTTCCACCCCGGTGAGTTTCACGTCGAGCCCCTGAAACTTCACGCTCAGGGCATCGTGCCGAATTCCCAACTGATGCAACATCGTGGCGTGCAAGTCGTGGACGGTGCAGACGTTCTCGACCGCCGCGTAGCCCAGTTCGTCGGTCGCGCCGTACACCATGCCCCCCCGCACTCCCGCCCCCGCCATCCACATCGACATCGACTTGTTGTGATGGTCGCGCCCCACCGGCCCCTTGTTCCCCTGCGACATCGGCGTCCGCCCGAATTCGCCGCTCCACACCAAAAGCGTTTCGTCGAACAGGCCGCGCTGCTTGAGGTCGCGGATCAGGGCGGCGCACGCCCGATCGATCTCTTTCGCGCGGATCGGCAACTCCTCTCGCAAGAGGCTGTGGTGGTCCCAGTCGCGGTGGTAAAGCTGGATGAATCGTACCCCCCGCTCGGCCAATCGTCGCGCCAGCAGGCAGTTCGACGCGAAAGTGCCGTCCCCCGGTTCGCAACCGTAGGCTTCCAGCGTTCCTTTCGATTCGCCCGAAACATCGACGAGGTTCGGCACGCTGGCCTGCATTTGGAAGGCGAGTTCGTACTGTGCGACGCGCGTGGCGATCTCCGGATCCCGCAGCGCCGCGTCGACCCGCCGATTCAACGTGTTGATGGCCGAAACGTCCGCCTGCTGAGCGTCCCGAGACACTCCCGGCGGGTTCGACAGGTACAGGACCGGGTCCCCCTTGGCGCGGAGCTGCACCCCCTGGTGCTTGCCGGGGAGGCATCCGCTGCTCCACTGCCGGGCGGAGATCGGCTGTGGCGAGCGTCCCTTGCCGGTTGACACCAACACCACGAAACCGGGAAGGTCCGCCGCTTCGCTCCCCAGGCCATAGGTGACCCAGGCCCCCATGCTGGGGCGACCGGCGATTTGCGAGCCGGTGTTCATGAACATGTGGGCGGGGTCGTGATTGATGGCATCGGTCGTCATCGAGCGGACGAGACAGATGTCGTCCAGCACTTCGCCCAAATGCGTCAGGAGTTCGCCGATCTCCGTCCCGTTCGACCCGCGCTTCACGAATTGGAACCGTGGTCCCAGGCAGACCAACCGTTGCCCCTGGAGCTGCGCGAGCTGCTGACCGCGCGTGAAGCTGTCCGGCATCGGCTGGCCATCGCGTTTGGCGAGTTCCGGCTTGGGGTCGAACAACTCCAGGTGCGACGGTCCGCCCGCCATCGTCATCCAGATGACCCGTTTGGCACGAACGGGGAGCGACGGTTCGACTCGGGAAGATGGCGCGGGGGCGGCGCGGACGGCGTCCGCATGCAGCAATGTCGCGAGGGCCGCACCCGCCGCGCCCCCCGCGGCACGGGACAAAAATGCCCGCCTCGCGGAAAGCGTCGACACGTACCCGTACCGCGCGGTGTCCAGCTCGGTCCCGTGGAACATCACGACCTCGTGATCGTTTCGTGCAGATTCAACAGCACCCGCGCGAGGTGGGTCCACGCGGCCAGTTCGATCTTGTCCACCCCTTCCGGCATCGGTGCGAGCCCCACCTTCAAGAGCGACTCCGCCCCCGCCACGTTCCCCTTGTAGGTCGCGGCGTGGCGCTCGACGAGTTCCCTGGAGATGCGTAGTTCCTCAGCGTCCGGCGAGCGCTGCAACACGCGCCGCCATGCCCAGTCGATGCGGGTTTCCAGGTTCGCACCGCCGTCCTTGAGGATCGCAGCGGCGAGCACCCGCGCGGCCTCGACGTACGTCGGGTCGTTGAGCAGCACCAGCGCCTGTTGCGGGATGTTCGACCGCGTCCGCTCCGCCGAGCACTCCTCGCGGGCGGGGGCATCGAACGCCACCATGCTCGGGTGCAGGAACGACCGCTGCCACCAGGTGTATAACCCTCGTCGGTACTGGGACTCGCCGGTGTCGTTGGGGTAGGTCCGCGTGGGGAAGTTGAGGTTCTCCCAGTATCCGTCGGGCTGATACGGCTTCACGCTGGGGCCACCGATCCTGGGGACCAACAGCCCGGAGGCCGACAGGGCCGTGTCGCGCACCAGCTCCGCATCCAACCGGAACGCCGATTGGCGGGCATATTCGCGGTTGAACGGATCGATGGCGAGCAGTTCAGGGGTTGGCACCGATGTCTGACGGTAGGTGTCGCTCAGGACCATCAGGCGGATCATGTGACGAACATCCCAGCCGCTCTCCATGAATTCGACGGCCAGCCAATCCAGCAGCGGGGCGTTGAGCGGAGGTTCCCCCTGCGCCCCGAGGTCGTCGAGCACGCGGCTCAGCCCCGAACCGAAGAACTGCTTCCACAACCGGTTCATCATGGTACGGGCCGTCAGCGGGTTGTCGCGCGACACCAGCCAGTTTGCGAGGTCGAGGCGGTTCGGTTCGCGGTCGGCGAACGTCGGTCCGGGGAGGTAGCCGGGAAGGGCCGCCTTGACGACCTCGCCGCTTTCGTCGAGCCAATTGCCCCGGGGCAGCACGCGAACCGTCCGCTTGGCTCCGGAAGTGCTGACCGTGACCTTGGGCAGTGCTCCGTAAAACTCGTTGCGTTCCCGCTCGGCCTTTGCGAAACCGTCCCGTTCGTCCGCGAAGACCCCCGCCGCCTTGGTGCGGAAGTAGGTCTGCACGAGTTGGCTCTGTTGGGGATTGCGTTTTTCGTTCTTGAGTTGCTCGGCAACTTGCCGCGCGTTCGCCTTTTCCGGTTCGGGGGCAGTGGAACCCTCTTTCAGTTCGGGCAATGTCGCGCCGTAGGCGATGACATCCCGCTCCCATTGCTTCTGCGCGGCGTCGAGAGCCGGCAGGATTGCGTCAAACTTTTTTCGGGCTTCGACGAGGGCCGAATCCAAAGCGGCGAGCTTCAGGTCCTGTTCGGGTGTGGTCACCGCCATGCCGTCTTCGCGGCGACCGATGATCGGTTCTTGTATGTCGGCGAAAAACGCTCCCAACCGGTAGAAATCGCGGGTGGTGAACGGGTCGAACTTGTGGTCATGACATTGTGCGCACCCGGTGGTTTGGCCGAGCCATGTGGTGCCGATGGAGCGGACGCGGTCCGCCATCATGCGGGCCTCGTAGTCCTTGGCCTGCGCGCCTCCTTCTTCCGTCGTCAGCAACAGGCGGTTGTAGGCCGAGGCCACGCGCGTTTCGACGTTCGCGTCGGGCAGCAGGTCGCCCGCCACCTGTTCGATCGTGAAGCGGTCGAATCGCTTGTTCTCGTGGAAGCTTTTGATGACGTAGTCGCGGTACGGCCAGACGTTGCGCGGGTTGTCGCTGTGGTAGCCGATGGTGTCGGCAAAACGCACCACATCGAGCCAACCGATCGCCATCCGTTCCCCGTGATGGGGGCTGGCCAGCAACTTCTCAACGAGCTTCGCGTATGCATCCGGCGAAGCATCGTTCACGAACGCGTCCACCTCGGCGACCGTCGGGGGAAGCCCCACCAGGTCGGCGTACAGCCGGCGGACGAGCGTCCGTTTGTCGGCGGAGGGCGAGGGCTTGAGGCCGATCTCCGTCAAACGCAGCGCAACCAAATGATCGATCGCGCTTTTGCCGGAGGGAATCGCGGTTTTGACCGGCGGTTCGTACGACCAGTGTCGTTGGTAGTTCGCCCCCTGCGCGATCCACCGCTTGAGGATCTCCTTCTGGCGGGGGGCGAGGGACTTGTTCGATTCAGGAGGCGGCATGACCTCCATCTTGTCGTCCGACAGAATCCGCTCGACGAGCGAACTGGCGTCCGGTTGGCCGGGTGTGAACGCCTTGGCGGAGAGTGCGTCCTCGCGGATGTCCAGCCGGAGATCGGCCTTTCTATGACCCGCGTCGGGGCCGTGGCAGAAGAAGCAGTTGTCCGACAGGATGGGCCGGACATCGCGATTGAATTCGATCTTTTCGGGGATCGGCGGCTCGGCGGCCCGCGCCGCAGGCTCGCCGCCCGTCAACAAGACCGTCAGCCACACGACCCACAAATTGCGGGTCCAATCACGACAACTCACCGATCGAGCGCTCATCGACAGATTCCGACGGAGACCCAAGGACGCCGACGACAGGCCTACGCTCAACCGCAATGGGAATCGCGGACGAGGGACATGATCGCCGAACGGGTGGCCGAACGGGTGCGGGCCACGCACGAACCAGGATTGTCCCATGAGTCCGTGGGAAGACGCAACCGGACGCACCGGGCGAGTGGGCCGTGAAGCCAATTTCTATTTGGCCCAGCCTCCGACCGCAGCGGGTCCCGTCGACCGTGGCGATCGTTCGCGCCGTTGTCGACTTCGTCCGAATCATGCGAACTAAGGCCGACAGTAGTCGATCAACCGCGCGATCTCCGTCCGCATCTCGGAACGCGGCACGATGCGGTCGACGAAACCGTGCTTGAGCATGAACTCGCTCGTTTGGAAATCGTCGGGAAGTTCCTGCTTCACCGTCGCCTGCACGACGCGCGGACCCGCGAAGCCCACCAGCGCTTTCGGTTCGGCCAGCACGATATCCCCCAGCGACGCAAAGCTCGCCGCCACCCCCCCCATCGTGGGATTGGTCAGGACCGAGATGAACAAACCGCCCGACTCGTGGAACCGCGCGAGGGCAGCGCACACCTTTCCCATCTGCATCAGCGACAGGATTCCCTCGTGCATCCGGGCTCCTCCGCCGGAGGCGCTCACGATGATCAGCGGCAGGTCAAGACGGCGAGCTTCTTCGACGCTGCGCGTCAGTTTCTCGCCCACGACCGAGCCCATACTCCCCATGATGAACGCGGAATCCGTCACCGCGCACACCAGGGGACGCCCCCGCAAATACCCGCGCCCCGTCAGG
This sequence comes from Planctomycetales bacterium, assembly GCA_044359065.1. Taxonomy (GTDB): domain Bacteria; phylum Planctomycetota; class Planctomycetia; order Planctomycetales; family Planctomycetaceae; genus JAIXZD01. Next base: position 117,362 of record JBIKMW010000001.1, read on the forward strand.
CACGCTTCGCGCAGCCCCGTGCGCTTCTGTTCGTCGACGAGCCGTTCCGAGTACTTTTTGCGGTCGCTGAAGCCCAGGGGGTCGAGCGGCGACAAGTCCGTGAACCACTCCTCGAAGCTATCTTCGTCCAGCAGTTGTTCGATCCGCTTGGGGGCCGAGATGTAGAAATGGTGGTCGCAGCCCGGTTCAGGGCAGACGTTGAAACGCTTCTCGACCTCTTTCTTGAAGACGGTCGCGCCACAGCCGTCGCAGCGGATCCACAACCCGCCGGGCACCCCCTTCTTCGATTTGTTGAGGTCGAACCAGGATTGCGTCCCGGCCCCTTTGCGTCCCGCGCTCATCCCGCCCTCTCCACCATGTTCGTCGGATACGCCCCCCTGGCGTCCGCTCGCATCGTTTCCGCTCGCACCGCTTCCGTCCGAATCGATCATTCCCCAGCGTGGCTACGGACCTCCGTACCGGCGGGGTTGTCGGTCGAACGTTGCAAGCGAACCCCCGGTTGGCCCGGCCACGCTTCGATGATTTCCCACCCGCATGGCCCGAGCGACTCGTCCTGGAAATCGACCGTCAGGGGATCGACTCCGCGCAACAAGCACGACACGACCGTCGTCACCGGTTCGGCGGCCACGACGACCATCGTCCCCGTTTTCCGGGAAATTTTCGAGACCACCGGCTCGACCCGTTCGAGAACCTTCTCAAACAGTTCCCCCTCCGGCGCGCAAACCTGACCGGGACACTCTTCCCATTGACGGAAGGCCCGCGGCGATTTGTGCCGCAAGGCGGACACGTCCAAACCCTGCCACAAGCCTTCGTGGCGGCTGGCCAAGCCCTCCCACGCCTGGAAGGAAACGCCCAACCGCTCCGCCAAACGTTGGGCCATGCCCTGGCATGGTTCCCCCGGGGAAGTGTGGATACGGTCGACGGACATTCGCGTCAAATCGGACGCGAGCGAGTCCAGTTGAGCAACTCCCGCCGCGTTGAGCGGCAGATCGAGCGTTCCCTGTATGCGATGCTGCTCATCGAAGTCCGTCCGTCCCGGACGAACCAGAATGAAAATCGGCATGAAACCGACAACGACTCCCTTCCCGGCCCGGTTGGACGGATGCGTCCGCCGCACTGGCCGCAACAACGTTCTCTCCGAACGCCGAATGCGCGGCCCGCCAACCCGGCAGTAACCTTGAACGAACTCTGATTGTGACAATCCTGTGAACCGTCGTCCAGACGCGAGATTCGCGAAGCCCGCCCCGGAGACGGCGCTTCTCCGCCGCAGCGGGCAGGAATGTCCTGTAAATTACGGGATTTCGTTGGTAAGTCGGCCCGAATCGCCGTGCGACACTCCGGGGGGGTCAGTCGAAGGCGCGCAGGCTTGCCAAAGCGGACGGCAGTCCGACAAACACGCTGTCCAACCCGGCGGGGTTGTCCAACTCCTCGGGGCCGGTCATTGGGACGACCGCGTCGACGGTGCGAAAGGTGGCCCCATCCGTAGCGGATTGGGCGACGAACAGGCTCGTCACCGCTTCGGTCGACGCGTTGAAGGTAACGGCGACCTGTGAAGCCAAGCGGTCGTCGGACGAAGTACTGACTTCGGTGCCAGCCTCGAAAACGCCCGACGCGGTGAATGCCGACGAGCGAGATGGCGCGGCCGTTGCGGCGACCGGCGGCGGCGAAGGGTTGGAAATCAAGGCGCCATCCGCATCGATCGGGAAGGCGAAGCCGAGCGCCGTGTGTTCCTCGAAGACCGTCGGGAACGTCGCCAGCACGTGGTCGCGCTCTGCCTTGCGGATCGTGTAAAAGTGCACACCGGCAACGCGGTTGTACAACTTGTAGACCACGTTCGCCCCGGTCGCCGCCGATTCGAACATGAACCCTTCCACCCCTTCGGATCGCCAGCCGGTGGTCCGCGTATCGGGTTGACCGTCCGGCGGGGGGGGGACGAGGCTCACCAATTGATCGCGCTCGGCGGCGTAAATCGTGTAGTAGTGCCGCCCGGTCTGAAGGTTGTACAAGCGATGCACGGGGGTGTTGCCCGACACCTGCCGATCCAACACCGCGAACCCGGATTGTCCGGTTGCTTCGTCCCGATACCCGGCGTTGACGGCGTTGGTGAACTCGAAGTTGCGTGTCGTGTAGAAGTGGTAATCGGCGTTCGGGTTGTAACCGCGGAACCACCGCAGCAGCCGACTCCCCTCCGGGCCGTCGAGATTCGAGACGACCACGTTGACCGTCGAGTTAGCATATGCCGCAGCCGACGCGGTGAAGGTCACTGTTTGCGAGGCCGCAGCCACCGAGCCGGAATTCACGCCGAAATTGGCGGACGCTGCTCCCGCAGGAATCGTCACCGACCCCGGCACGCCAGCCGCATTGGGGTCGTTTGATGCCAGTGACACCACCAGAGGTTGCGAGAAGTCGCCCGTTCGCGTGACCGTGCCGACGGTGACGGGACCGCCGTTCTCGGAAAAACGGTTGCGAGCCAACTCGACAACGAGGTTGTTGGTCGCGCCGCCGTTGAAGTCGATTTTCACGTGGTTGTTGCCGACCGAGACTTGCCCGACCGATTTTGTCGCCCCCAAACCGCCCCCGGAAGCGGTCACCGTGTACGTTCCCGAGGGAACACTGAGCTGATACCCCCCCGAACTCCAGGTGGGAACCGAGAACGTGCCGGACGGACCGGAGACTTGAATCGTGACGCCCGGCAGTCCTTCCCCGGCGTTGTAGCGGCCGTCGGCGTTCGAGTCGTTGAACACCACGCCGAGGACCGCCGGATTGCCGGGGTTCGTGCGACGACCGAAATCCTGCGTCAACGATTGTGGCCCCACGGCGGACGTGTTTGGAATGCCCTCGATGACCGATAACCCCACTTCGAGGAACTGCGGGTTCATCAGGTTGTTGCGGTGACCGGGAGGGGATTGAATCCCCGAGCCGTAACCGTTCGCTGTGTTGCCGTCGTTGTCTCCCCAGTCGATCCCCAAGCCGGCATGGCCGAACAGGGGACTCTCCGAGAACGCAAAAATGTTCTCCCCAACAAGTTGAGGATTCGCGTACCCGGCGGCAATCGTCCGTTCCAACAGGTCCGCCTCGCCGGGAAAGCGATGTTCCTGCTGTTGGTTCTGGACGACGAGGTTGTTGTGTGTTTCGGCGGCTGCGGCCAGTTCGGCGTTCCACGCCAACGGTGGGACGGCCACCAGCGAAGCGAACTGCGACTCGAGAATGCCCGCATTGGTGCCAAAAAATCGCACGGCCACGTCAACGTTCGCATCCCGCCCTGTCAGCGGCGACAAACTCGAAAACAGCCGGTTGAGTTCCCCTTGGGGATTTGTCCGGAGTCGATTGATGAGCTCCAAGGTCTCCTGCTCGGCGTTGGTGGGGGTCGCGCTCAAGCAGCGACGCACTTCCAGCGGCTGCGGGCCCTGACCTTCCCACAAGCTGCGAACGCGGCGCCGCCGAGACGAAGACCGCTGCGAAGTCGACTGGCGAGCCATCTGGCGAATTCCCCCCGGACGACTGCGCGAGATCCCCGTTCGACCGCCCCGTCGACACCAAAGGCTCGCGCTCATTGCCCCCGCCGAAGAAACACTCGCCGCGCGGAGTCGTCCACCATCAACGCTACGGACCCTCCCCGACCCGTCGCAAGGGGGATTTCCGCGCGACGCCGGAAGACTTGACCGATGTTCGAATCGGCCCCGCAAGCCGTTCCGAGACGACCGCGGGTTCTCGATTCGATCACTCGGGATAGGCGAATTCGTTCAGGTTCAGGAGGACCCGACAGAGTTGAAAGAGCGGTTCGTCCGCCAGAAATCGCCTGGTGGCGGCGAGTTCCGTGGGAGTGGGGGGGCGGTTCAGCGCGATTTGCCATGCGCGCTCGACACGGGCTTCGGGGCTTGCGTCCGGGCCGAGTTCCCGTACAAGGCGGTCGGCGAGATTTCGCGACTGTTCGAGCGTGAAGTCTCCGTTGAACAGGCTGAGTGCCTGCGGGGCGACGGTGGTGATTTGACGCTTGGCGCAACTCGTGACCGTGTCTGGAAGATCGAGCGACTCCAGCATCGGCAGCAACATACCCCGTTTGACATACGCATACACCGTCCGGCGCGAAACCTGATCGGGAGGAGAGGGAGTCCAGGCCTTGTTTTTGTCGGAATTCGCTTCGATCACAGCGGCCGGAATCGGCGGTTTCATGGCCGGTCCGAACGCCTGCGGGTTGAATCGCCCTCCGACAACCAGCATCGCGTCGCGCAGGGCTTCAACTTCCAGCCGACGGCGACCGTTCCAGCGCAGGGCCGCGGATCGCTCCGCCGCTCCTCCCGAGGCGGGAGCTTTGGCCTGTCGCCACGTGGCGCTCGTGACAATCAACCGATGCAGGCGTTTGAGCGACCAGCGGGCGTCGCGGACAAACCAATCCGCCAACCAATCGAGCAACTCTTGATCCGCGGGGGGGCTTCCCATGAGGCCGAAATCGTTGGCGGTGTCGACCAACCCTCGACCGAAGTGCTGCTGCCATACCCGATTCACGATGACGCGCGCGGTGAGCGGATTGTCGGGCGACACCAACCACCGCGCCAGCCCCGTCCGTCGGCGGGTCGTCCGTTCGTCAGGCTGCGGCCAGACGAACGGCTGTTCGGATGTGCCGTGCGTGGCGAGTACCGCCGGAAAAGCGGGATGAACGAGATCGCCGAGTCGACCGGGAGACCCGCGGAGGAGCACGTGGGTTTCCGAAGGTACGGGAGACGTCTCGCGCCAGATGTAGGCTTCGGGGAGGTCGGGAGTCTCGGCGCGGAGCGTGGCGATTTTCGCTTCACCGGCGTCTTTGGAAATGCGTGCTTCGGCGATCTCACGACGGATGTCCGAGATTGCGGAGTCGCGCATCGCTTGTCGCGACAGTTCCTCGCGGGTGCCCACCGGCGTTGACAGGTCCGTGCGTCCGTTCCTCGGTCGACTTAGCGGCGCGAACACCGAAACCAGGCTGTAATAGTCTTTGGCTGTGAGCGGCTCGAACTTGTGGTCGTGGCACCGCGCGCAGCCAATGGTGAGCCCCAGAAACGCCTGTCCAACAGTGGAAACGATGTCGTCGAGCTGGTCGTAACGGTCGGTGTCCAGATCGGCGGGCTCGTCGTCCCAATGCCCCAATCGCAGAAATCCGGTGGCGATCATGGTGCGGGCGTTGGCGTCCGGCAGTTCGTCGCCGGCGATTTGCTCGGTGACAAAACGGTCGAACGGCACGTCGTCGTTGAACGATCGGATGACGTAATCGCGATACCGCCACACGAACGGCTTTTCGGCGTCCCGTTCGTAGCCGTTGCTGTCCGCATAGCGAACGACATCCAGCCAGTGTCGCGCCCAGCGCTCGCCGAAACCGGGATGGGCGAGGAGTTCGTCCACGACCGCTTCGTGTTCCAGCGCGACGAGTCGCGCATGTTCCTCCGGCGAGGGAGGCAACCCCACCAGGTCGAAGGCCACTCGGCGGACCAGAGCCGCCCGCGTGGCCTCGGGGGCGGGATCGATCCCCTCCCGCTCCAACCGCGCAAGGACGAACACGTCGATCGGGTTGCGGGGCCAATCGGTCCGTACAACCACCGGAAGCGCCGGTCGCCGAACCGGTTGGAAAGCCCAGTGTTCCGCCGGTGTGCGTGCGACCGATTCGTCTTCGGGGAACTTCGCCCCCGCTTCGACCCAACGCGTTAAACGGTCGACCTGCTCGGCGCTCAACGGGGAACCTTCTGGGGGCATGCGCTCGGAATGGTCCTGGGCACGCACGCGACGCAGCAGCTCGCTGTCGTCGGGCCGACCGGGGACCACAATGTTCCGTTTGTCGCCATCCGCGACAAACAGGGGACCTGCATCAAGACGCAGGTCCCCTTTCTGGGCGACGGGACCGTGACACGCGAGGCAGCGATCCCGCAACAGCGGCTTGATGTCGCGAGCGTAGTCGATCGACGCTGGCGGGGCGGAAGGGGGGCCGGGAGGCTCGGCCTTGGCCATCGCAACGTGCGACGCCAGCACAAGCCAACCGACAAGTAGTGATGGGGAGCGCATCGCACGTCCGAGAGCCGGGGAATGATCGGTCAGTCGACGAGAGACGATGATATCTACCGTTGGGCATCGGCGTCTTGGTCCGGCGGGGCAACATTGGGCCTGCGACGTACGCGTGGCATTGTGGAAAAGAGCCGGGGAGTCGAAATCCATCGATTTCGGCGCCCCGCATTTCATGGTGCGACGAGCCCCTGCCGAACGGCGATTCGCGTACTTCCTGTGGATCTGTTGGCAGGTGCCGCACGATTCCGTGAGCTTCTTGAATTCCGTGGCCGCACCCTCGTGGTCGTTGGTCTCTATCTTCGCGAAGGCAAAGTCGCATGTTGCCCCGGTTCTTCCGCAAGACGCGGTTTCAGCCCATAATCCCAGTTCCAAGTTTCATGATGAGGTCTACGTTGCCCCGGTATGGCATGAGGGATTTTATGACATCGATCCCCCACTGGACGTTGAGCGTCATCGGACATTGGCTCTTCGCCTGCTGGGTGATGTCGACGGCCGCACTCGCGCAAGAACCGGCACCCGCGACATCGCTGAAGCTGGTCCCGTCGCAGGGAGTGCCGTATCTGCAGGTCGCCGAGGGATTCGAGATCGATCTCGTCGTCTCGGAGCCCGTCGTTGAGAAGCCGTTGTACATGCAGTTCGACGCTCGTGGCCGCCTGTGGGTCGTCGAGTATCGGCAATATCCCTGGCCCGCGGGGCTGAAGCTTCTCAGCCGCGACAACGTGTGGCGCAACGTTTATGACAAGGTTCCGCCGCCTCCCCCCCACGCCGCGAACTCGAAGTATCGCGGAGCCGATCGCGTGAGCATCCACACCGACGCGGATCGCGACGGAACCTTTGAGTCGCACCGGGTGTTTGTGGACGGATTGAGCCTGGCGACGGCGGCGTTGCCGATGAACGGAGGGGTCTATGTGCTCAATCCCCCGTACCTGTTATTCTATGCCGACGTCGACGGCGACGACCGTCCGGATTCGGAAACACCCCGGATTTTGCTTTCAGGCTTCGGGATCGAGGACTCGCACTCGCTGGCCAACAGTTTGCGAAGGGGTGTGGACGGTTGGATCTACGCGACTCAGGGGAGCACCGTGAGCGCGGCCGTGGTGCGACACGGGCCAGACAATCAACCTTTGGCGGGTGAGAAACCTGTCCGCAGCCTCGGACAAAACTTGTGGCGCTATCATCCCGGTCGACACGTGTATGAGATCGTGGCCGAAGGGGGGGGCAACGCGTTCGGCGTCGAGATCGACGCCGAAGGAAATCTGTTCTCCGGGCACAACGGCGGCGACACGCGCGGATTCCACTACACCCCCGGCGCGTTCCATCGCAAGACATTCGACAAGCATGGCGACTTGTCGCACCCGTTCGCCTTCGGGGCGCTCCCCGCGATGGCCCATCACCGGGCCGACCGTTTCACCCACACGTTCGTGCGGTACGAGGCGAGCGAGCTGGACCAAGGTTCGGAGATCAATGGATCGGATGTCAACGGGGCCGCGAACGACGGGCTCCGGGGGAAGATACTCGCGGTTTCGCCGATTCGTCATGAAGTCGTGCTGGCCGACATGGAGCGGTCCGGTTCAACCTTCCGCACGCGGGACGCGGGGGTGTTCGTGTCACCCCTGCCGGGGGACCGACCCGACTGGTTCAGTCCGGTCGACATTCAACTCGGACCGGACGGCTGCGTTTACATCGCGGATTGGTACTCCGAGCAATGCAACCACTACCGAAACCACGAAGGCAAAACGACTCCCGGTTTCGGCCGCATTTACCGCGTGCGATGCGCGAATCGTCCCGCTCCGCCACTGCCAGATCTCGCCGGGTGGAGCAACGACCGACTGCTCGAAATCGGCCTGGCGGATCCGAACCGCGCGGTGCGACGTTTGGCGGCGGGACTGATCGAGGATCGACTCGCGCCGCGCGCAACGGACGACAGTGCGACCGTAGAACAGCGGGCGTTGCGTCGCGCGGCGGCGTTCGGCCCGTTACTGAGTGAGGCGACAGATGACGGGTTCGCGGGTTCGGTCGAAGCGTATGCCGCGCTGACGGGACTGGGGGCGGTCGATGTCGACGTGATCCGCGCGGCACTGCGGCACACTCGTCCCGAAATGCGTCGAGCTGCGTTGCGCACGTTGGCGGATCGGGGAGATGTCCCCTCGAGTGTCGAAGAAGAAGTGCTCGCGCTCGTCCGACCGGACCAAACTCTCTCTGTGCTCGTCGAGTTGGCGGCGGCGGCCAGAAGGTGGCCGGGGCCACTGGGTCGGCGCGTCGCGGCGGAGTTGATCGACCATCCGCCAACGACTTACGACGCTACTCTGGCCGCGCAGGTCTGGTGGTTGGTCGAGCGGCACGTCGCGACGGGAACGGATGTCGCAGTTTTGATGAAGTCGTCGCGGTTTGCGGACTCAGCGGCGTGGAACATCACGGGGATCGCCATCCAACCGAAGGAGGACGCGTCGCTTCCAGGATTGCTGTTACGCCGCGCGATCGCGCGGGGAACGGACGACGACAGGGAGATCGCGGAACGGATCTTGACCGATGTGCCGGACGAGGCGCTGCGCGGAATGCGACTGAGCGAGTCGTTTGTCACCCCTGCGGGAGCCGAGTTTTTGGGAAGGCTTCGACCGGAGACTCGCCGTCGACTGGCCTCGGCGCAACCTGCGTTGGAGCTGTTTCTGAGATTGCGGGAGGGGGACGGCGCGGCGATCGCGCGAGCGCTGAAGGACGTGTTTGACAACGCCGCATCCATCCCCCGTCGCATCGCTATGACGGAGTCGCTGGCCGCTGCCAAGCCGAACCTCTCGCAAGGGGATCGCACTCGGTTGTGGGAGTTGGCGATTGGCGATCCGTCCGAAGCCTTGGGAGTCGCGGTGTTGGGCTTATTGCATGCGACATCGCCCCACGAGCAGGATGCGCCGGAGGAGGTTCTGGTGCGTTTGGACAAGGTGCATGGCGCGCGCAAGGACACGCTACTGCGATGGTTGGCCGAACGGCCGGCGAGCGCCAAGTCGTTGGTGAAGCATCTTGGCAAAAGTCGGGCCGGCTCCAATAACGACAAGGGGACGACCTTGGCGGATGTTCCGCCCGAAGTTGTCGAACAGATGCGCAGACACGCCGATGCGGAACTGATGGCGGCGGTCGACGGACTATTCCCGAGGTTGCCGGTATCCAAAGAGGCTCGCGAGCGACGCATCGAGCAGGTGGCGTCGCTGTTGGCGACCGGCGGAGGAAAGCCGCTGGCGGGACGGGACATCTATCGCGAAAAGGCGGCCTGCGGCCGTTGTCATTCGCTGTTCGGAGAAGGGGGCCGCGTCGGCCCCGACTTGACGCCGCACGACCGTCGCGACGCGCGAACGCTGTTGCTGGCGATCGTGCATCCTTCGGCGGAGATTCGCGAGGGTTTCTCGGGAATGGCGATCGAAACCGTGGACGGACGACTGGTGACAGGCCTGAAAGTCGCCGACACCGCGGCGGGGATCACCGTGCGCGGATCGGACGGAACGGACACAACCGTCCCCCGCGCGGAGATCGAATCCGCCGAGCCGCTCGCTCAGTCCCTGATGCCCGAAAATCTGCTGGACGCGCTCTCCGAACAGGAGTTGCGGGACTTGTTCGCGTATCTGATGTCGACGACGCCACCGAAGTAGGGGGCGGCGCAGCGAGTCGGGCCGTCGGTCAATCGAGCAAATCGCTCGCCTCTTCGCGCAGGCGCGCGAGGATCTTCGACTTCGCGATGAATACGGCGTTGGGAGTCGTCCCCAAATCCCGCGCGACATCAGCCGCGCTGCGCCCCTTGATCGCGAATTCCTCGAACGCGCTCCAGGTCTTGGCTTCGAAACCCGGTCGCAGTTGCTCGAGCAGCATGCGCGTGACGTGAACTTGATGCTCCTCGTCCCACTGGCGCGACAGGGCGCTTTCGGGATCCTCGAGTTGGGCCAACGTCATGGCAAAATCGCTGTCGCCGGTGGCCTTGGGAACCTGGCGACGCGCGCGGACGTGGTCTCGCAGGCAGTTCGCGGTGATCGCGCGCAACCACGCGCGGAACGCCCCCGTGCGACCGTTGTGACGAAACTCCGGCAGACGCCGCACCACCACAGCCATCACGTCCTGGACCACGTCGTCACCGTCGACGATTTTCAATTCCGCTCGGCGCAACCAGTTGCGAATGAGGGGCGTATAGATCGCCACCAACCGCTCCCACTCCTCCGAGTGCGGCTCCGCCCGCAGGCGTCCCAGCAATGTGGCTGACGTTTCGGACATGCGGGCCTTCAAGGTCGTGATCGACAATCCTGGACGGGCATCCGCCGAGAAAGCTGCGGCGCGTGCCGCTCAATTCAACTCGGTCAATCGGATGCTGCGGAAGCGAACGACCGTGCTGTGGTTCTGAAGCCCCAGGTAACCAGCCGTTTTGCGCAGGGCGATCAGCGGGTGGGATTCCTTCGTGACGTTCACCACCGGTTCGCCGTTGTGGATCGTGCTTACGGATTGGCCGCGGCACTCGATTTCCAGCGTGTTCCACTCGCCAACCGGACGGCATACGCGGGGGGACGCCCCCGCGATGTCGTACACCGAGGCGCTGTACTGGTAGTCCTTGAGCTTCGCGTGCTGCGGCGCAGCATCGTCCAGGACCTGCACCTCGAAACCGGCCTCGGGCAACGTGTCGTTGTCCCGATGGTGATTCCCGTCCTTGGGGACGCGCACGTACACGCCGCTGTTTCCCCCCGCGGACACCTGATACTCGAACCGCAAGTTGAAGTCGCCATACTCCTTCGCGCTGCGAATCCAGGGCCCTTTCTCACCCGTGCACTCCAACAGGCCGTCGGCGACCTTCCAGCATTTTTCGGCGGGGGCGTCGGCCCCTTCCCAACCATCGAGGGATTTACCATCGAACAGGGCCACCGCGCCGAGTTCCTCGACGCGAATGTTGCGGAACCGGAAGGCGCCCCCCTTCGGTACCTCACACTGCAAACCGATGTACCCGGTCTTGTTCTTGAGGCCTCCCACCTTCCAGGCCTGCTTGCCATTGATCTTCAGACTGGCGGTGTCGCCTATCACCTCGACGTCGAACGAATTCCACTCGCCCCGTTTGACGAGGCCGGTGCTGGACGCGGCGGGAATCGTGGTGAGGTTCCCCTCTTTGCCATCGAGCAGATTGATCTGGTAAGCCCCTTTCGGAAACGGCGCGCCCTCGCCGGGAGTCCGGATGTACACGCCCGAGTCGTAGTCCGTCTCCTTCACCGCCTTCCATTCGATGTGCAACCGGAAATCGGAGTATTGCTGATGAGTCCGGAGCCAGCCGTTCCCTTCGGTCAATTCGAGGACTCCGTCGACGACGCGCGCTTTCGCGTCGTTCTTGATGGTCCAACCGGCCAGCGATTTGCCGTCGAACAGCGGAATCTCCGCCGACTTCGCCGTTTCAAACGCGCCGAGCCAGGCCCACATGGCCAGCCATGCGGTTCCGTGGAACCGAAAATTGACCAATCCCATATCGTATGCTCCCTCGTGGCAGCCCAAGACCGTCGAGATCGAACGCGTCCCACCGGAAGGGAGCGGCGACGGCCCACGTCGCCAAACTATCCGAAGGGAAGTGTTCGCGCAAGCCGACATGCGGAATATCCGATGCGATGGTGTGGCGTCGAACTCGGGTGGGTGCCTCGTGGAAACCGTCAACAGGGACCTTGCCGGGGGCGCCCTCGTTGCGAGTTCGAGTTGCGAGGCGTGCACGTCACTCGTTCGCTCCGATTCTCCCGGCGGGCTAAAGTCGTCGTCCGACGTTGCGCGCCCATCGTTTTCCCGACACCATTGCTTGAAACCGCCGCTCCATGTCCTTCAGCCCGCTCCCCTTGAGCTATTGCACCAATGTGCACCCCGGAACAACTCTGGCCGCCGTCGAAGACGGGCTCGCCAAATTTACCGTCCCCCTGCGGGACGAAGTGGCGGGCGAAGGGGCGTTGGCCGCCGGATTGTGGTTGGCGGCTCCGGTGATCCGCGAACTGGTCGGCGACGATTTTTCGGGCGGGGAAGCCGCCCCGGCGGTTTTGGCATTCGCCCGTCGACTGGCCGACCGGGGACTGTCGTGCCATACGCTGAACGCGTTTCCCTATGGCGACTTCCACACCACACGGGTCAAAGAACAGGTCTACGTCCCCGATTGGACCGATCCGCGGCGTCGCGAATACACCCTCGGCTGCGCCCGCGTGCTGTCGGCCCTGTTGCCCGAAGGGGGTGAGGGAAGCATCTCGACGGTGCCGCTGGGGTTCAAATCGCTCGTTCCCGGGTTGGGATTCCTCGATGGTTGTTTCGAGCAACTGCTCCGCACCGCACAAGGTTTGGCCGAACTGGAACGCCGCACAGGCCGCTGCGTGCGCCTGGCCATCGAGCCCGAACCGCTCTGTTTTCTGGAAACCACCTCGGAGACCATCGAGTTCTTCCGGCTGCTGGCGGGCCGCTCGGAGGAATGGGGTTTGTTCGACGCCGTCCGCCGACACATCGGCGTTTGTTACGACGTCTGTCACCAATCGGTCGAGTTCGAGGACGTCGCGGCCTCGATCGCCGCGCTGGTCGCGGACGACATTCGCGTCAACAAGGTGCATATCACCAACGCCCTGCAACTGCGTTCACCCGCCACGAACCTCGCCGGCCGCGAGGCGCTGGCCCGGTACGCAGAGCCTCGTTATCTGCACCAGACGTTTGGTCGCATCGGCGGGACGGGAAATGCGACGAGCGACTCGCTTGTGCCGCACTTCCTCGATCTGACCCCCGAATTCGCCCTGCAACCTCCCGAACCGTGGTTGGAAGCCGATCTGTGGCGAATCCATTTCCATGTCCCGGTCGACGCGGAGACGTTGGGGCCGCTTGAAACCACTCGCGAGGATTTGAAGCGGGCGCTGGCGGCGGTTCGGAATCTCTCCTACGCTCCGCATCTGGAAGTGGAAACGTACACGTGGAGCGTGTTTCCGCGCGGCGGCGTGCCTGTGACGGACACTCCATTGGTGGAAGGTTTGGCCCGCGAAATCACCGCGACTCGGCGACTGCTGTCCGCGTGCGCTTCGTCGGCTTCATCCACTCCGGCCTAGTGCTTTGTCACAGTCTGATTCGGGGGTGCCACTGCTGGCTTGTCCAGCGGTGCGAACGACTTGCGACGATCACAACCCCCAATTTCCGTCGTGACAAAGCACTAGCGCCAAGCCGCAAGCGACCAGCCGTGACCGTTGGGGAAACGTGCTTACGGACCGTGAGAGTTGCGCTTCGCGCAGGCGAGAACCCAAAACTGCCATACGACCGGATTTGGTTCCACGGTTGTTGGGCGGATATTCCCTGCTCGCCGCCTGACAAACGAGTCCGAAACAAAGGTTCGCCAAGAGGACATCTTCGACGGAATTCAGCTTGCCAACCGCAGCGCTGACGGTGACCCACGAATCCACAGTCGACGGCCCCACGCGGACCGGCGACGGCGTCGTGGTGAGCGACCCGGAGTCGCAGCACAACACGCTCACAACAATCGTGGTGCGCACTTCGGACACATCGCGGACTGTGTTTGTCTTGTGGGATTCCCGGGATGTGCCGTGCAAATGTTCCGTCTTGTATGTTCCCGAAACCTCAATGCTGTTTCTCGGCGGAGGTACGCTTTCGGCGGTCGTCGACATCCGGGTATCGCGGGCGGTGCATCAGCGTCGTGTCGCTCGGTTTTGGTCGTTCGAGCACGCGCCGCGTTCGGTCCTGGAGCTAGGGGGAGATCGAATGCTTCCTCTATCGCACGGACGGAGAACTGGTCGGGAGCGTTTTGGTCGATCCTCCCTACGAGGTCGTGCGTGACGCGAACGACCTCTCTTTTGTGACCACCTTGTTTGGAACGCCGAGAATTCCTTATCCGCCGGAATGATGGCTCGCGCGGGCTAATCGTTTCGCTGGATGGTCACCTCCACACGGTAAATGTCGTTTTCTTTGTTCGCAAGAAAGTGAAGCGTCGTGTTGGAATCGAACTCGCAGCGTGATTGTCCGAAAAATCCCGAATAAGGGCCGATCAAGGTGTCGTCGACGACGAAGTAATTGTCCTTGTCCCGCAGACCTCGATAGGCGATGGATTTCGAATCGGGGCTGAAAACGGGAGGGCGGATGCGATCGAAGGGTTTGCCTGGGACGCCGTCGACGAGCGCCAGCCATGTTTCGCCTTGCATCGCCGCGATGGCGATCCGCCGGCTATCCGGACTGAAGATTGGAGCCATTTGGAAAAACCCATCGAAGCCTTCGCTCTCCCGGTTGTCGACATTCAGAAACGCGATTTCATTCCGGGATGTCAGGAACGCCACTCGGCGACCGTTCGGACTGAACGGTGCGGACAGCATGCGAATCGCGTCGCGAGGTTCTGTCGCCACGCCATCGATCACCGCGAATGCCTTGTCGCCAAGAGTGGCTACATAAATGTAGCGCTTGCCGTCGGGACGGAACCGAACTCCGGGTTCACCGACCGTGTCCCACGCTTTGCTCTCCCGCCCATCAATGATCGTGGCCCATCTTTCCCCTCGTCCAACGACACATGCAAATCGCTCACCGTCGTCGCTGAACGAGAAACCGCCCGCGCCCAGTCCGTCGAACGGACCGGTTTCGATTCCGTCTACGACCACGAACGATTTCCCTTCCAAACGTGCCGCGTGGACGAAGTGTTTTCCGTTCGGACCGAAGCGGAGCAGCGCGACATCGTCGTAGGCTTTGCCGACCTTGCCGTCGATCACCACGAATTGTTTGTCGCCACGTGTCGCCCCATAAGCAAACCGTCGGCTGTCAGAACTGAATTCGATGCCGTCCGAAAGCACTTCGTCGAAACCGGGACCTTCGACACCATCAAGGACCACGAATTGAGAATCGTCGCGGGTTCCGACATAGGCAAGACGCCGACTGTCGTTGCTGAAAAGGACTTTTGTGCCGTCGATTCCGTCGCACTCGGGTTGTTCGACTCCGTCGACAACGACGAATTGCTTGTGATCGCGTGCCGCCACATACGCCAGTCGTTTGCTGTCGGGGCTGAACGTGACGGAGCCAACCCCGATTCCCGTGTACTCCGGTCCTTCCTTATCATCGATTACCACCAAAAAGTTCTCTTGGCGTTGAAGGATGAACAGAACGTGCTTTCCGTCCGGGCTGAACAGCAAATTGGCGCCGATTCGGGCGGCATGCGGTTGGCCTTCGACGCCATCGACAACGGCCATCCACTTCTCGCCCCGGCGTGCGACAAAACCGAAGCGACGCCCGGCGGAACCGAACGCCAGCGAATCCATTCCCACGTCGTCATAAAGTGGAGATGGTCTACCGTCCAGAAGCACCGCCAGCTTGCTTTCCTCCACGTGGAGCGATGCGGCATGTCGTTCATCCGGACTGAAGATCAGACTGTCCCGGAGTGCGCGGCGGGGAATCCGGCCCAGTGGCACTTCCTTGAAAGTGACGCGTTCCATGTCGGCCGCACCGAGATCGGTCGAGGCGATTTCAGTCAGTACGATCGATGAGGACAGGATGATACAGAATGCAATAGCCTGATGATTCGTACTCATGGTGAATCTTGACTCGCTTTCCAATCACAGTGAAAGGCCTGTGTAGTTGCCCTTGTACGATACCTTTGTTTCCGCATGGGCTGCCATCGAGAGCAAAAGCGAAGCTGGCCCTTGGTGCCAAGTTGCGTCCGGCGAACGAGGCAACGGTCGGAACTTGTTTTGGCACGCATTCCCTTTCCCAAAGCATCCGTTCGTGACCATCCGAACGGAACACTTCTCGGTGCCAAGGCCGCTCGACCGCGTTCTTTGGAATTCGATTCATCCAGCGGGCTCCGTCCTACTCCCGTTTCGTGCTCAAACCCTTCGAGGCATTTCCACGGAAGGGCGGACGGGGTAATGTCGACTCCGTTTACGTAACTTCCCGCTTGCTCCGAAGGCCCCCCGCTTGCCCGGCGACACTCCCACCCGCGACGAAATCTGCCTCGAGTACCTCGACCGGCTCCCCTACCCCCCGTACCCGGCTCAGGAGCAGGCGCTCTACGCCTGGTTCGGTGCCGAGGAGGGGGTGATGGTCTGCGCACCGACCGGGACGGGGAAGACGCTCATCGCCGAAGGGGCCATTTACGAGGCGTTGCGTAACAACAAGGTCGTGTATTACACGACGCCGCTCATCGCCCTGACCGATCAGAAGTTCCGGGAGATTCAGGAGGCGGTCGTCCGCTGGGGTTATCAGCCGGACGACGTGGGACTCGTCACCGGGAATCGCCGCGTCAACCCGAACGCGCGGGTGCTCGTGGTCGTCGCCGAGATCCTGTTCAACCGGCTGCTCACGCGGGACGAGTTCCCGTTCGAGAACGTCGCGGCTGTCGTGATGGACGAGTTCCACAGCTTCGTCGATCCCGAACGGGGGATCGTCTGGGAGTTCTCGCTCGCCCTGATGCCGCCACACGTGCGGTTGATGCTGCTGTCAGCCACGGTGGGGAACGCCGTCGAGTTCCTCGGTTGGCTGCGGGCCAGTCATGGGCGGAACCTGGAACTGGTGCAAAGCGATCACCGGCGTGTGCCGCTGCGGTTCCATTGGGTGCCCGATCGGTTCCTGACCGAGCAGTTGCAGGAGATGGCGCGGGGCGAAGGGGACGCCCGACGCGTTCCGGCGCTGGTGTTCTGTTTCAACCGTGACGAATGCTGGTCGGTGGCGGAGGAACTCAAGGGGAAGGACATGCTGCTCGAAGGGCAGCAAAAGCTCATTCTGGCGGAGATTGAGAAGCTCGATTGGTCGAAGGGGGCGGGGCCGAAGCTGAAGGCGTTGCTCTTGCGCGGGGTCGGGGTGCATCATGCGGGAATCCTGCCGCGATACCGGCGCATCGTCGAACGGCTGTTTCAGCGGAAGTTGCTGTCGATTTGCGTCTGCACGGAAACGCTGGCCGCGGGGATCAACCTGCCGGCGAAGTCGGTCGTGATGCCCTCGCTGGTCAAGGGGCCGCCGGGGAAGATGAAGCTCATCGACCCCAGTTCGGCCCACCAGATTTTCGGACGGGCCGGTCGACCGCAGTACGACGCCGAGGGGCACGTGTTCGTCCTGCCTCACGAGGATGACGTTCGCATCCTCAAGTGGAAGGAGAAGTTCGACCAGATCCCCGAGGACACGAAGGACCCCGGTCTCCTCCAGGCTCGCAAGGCCCTCAAGAAGAAGCAGCCCACGCGCAGTCCCGGTCGGGCGTATTGGAACGAGGCGCAGTTCGAGAAGCTGCGCACAGCGCCGCCGCGTCACCTCACCAGCCAGGGGGGTGTGCCGTGGCGAATTCTGGCGGACATGCTGCGCGTGTCGCCGGACCTGGCCCCCGTGCGTGAACTTGTCCGCCGCCGGTTGCAGCCCCCCAAGCAACTGGAAGAGGCGGACGTCCATCTCGACCGCATGTTGCGCGCGCTGCATACGGCGGGGATTGTGCGACTCGAACCGCCGCCCCCCGATGATTCGCTCGCGTCACC
The DNA here is from genome assembly GCA_044359065.1 of Planctomycetales bacterium. Classification (GTDB taxonomy): domain Bacteria; phylum Planctomycetota; class Planctomycetia; order Planctomycetales; family Planctomycetaceae; genus JAIXZD01. Next base: position 134,854 of record JBIKMW010000001.1, read on the forward strand.
CAAGGACGCGAAAGCGGAACCCGCGCCCGAGCCAGCCCCCGCCGCTCCATCCCAATTCGCGCGACTGATTCTGACCGCCCTCAACGAGCAGCGGGAAGCGGCAGGCCAACGCGCTGCCGCCGAACTCCCGTCGGAGACCGCTCCCGCAGCCCCCAGGTACCGGCCACTCTTCGCACACCCGACGGAACGGTTGGCCGATTTTCTCCAGTTCCGTGGCGTCGATCCGCTCTACGCATTGTTCCTGCTGGAACTGATGCCGCAGGCGGACCAGGCGGAGCGGATTCAACTGTTCGAGAGCGTCCTCGAACTGCCGATGTCGCTGATGCGGTACGTCCGCGTTCCACCCCCGGACCGCTTCCCGCCGGGTACGCTCGCCCGCGAGTTCCTCGACAAGGAAATCGTCTCGCGCGGCCTCATCACCGCGCAAGACCTCTACCCCGAGTTTGATCCCAAGCTCCCTCCCGAGGAACGGAAGTACGCACCGTCGCTCGCGGAGAAAGCCCGCATGCTGTTCGAGGCGAAGTACGCCTCGCCCGAACGGGTGCGGGTTGGCGGCGTGTGGGTGGCGGGGGACGTGCTGTTCTTCGCGGGGAAGTTCCACAACTACATCGGCAGCCGCGACCTCTCGAAGCAGGAGGGGCTGATTCACCGACACCTGTTGCGCATGGTGCTGCTGCTCGACGAGTTTACGCGGCTGACCCCGCCGGGCCTCGACCCCGAGGAATGGCGCAACGAATTGCGGACCATCTGCGACGAACTGACCGAAGCGTGTCGTCAGGCGGACCCCGAGACGACCGACCTGGCACTGGCTCAAGCGGAGGGAAAAGTCGTTGCAAAGCCGGGTGTGGCCGCGAGTCCGACTACGGCGGCTCCCGATGTGGCGGCGGACGAACTGGTCGACGATTTCGGCGCGGGAGTGCTGGGGGACGAGTAGCAGTAGTGGCTTATCTTTCTCTAACTGTCAGGTATTTGCTCTGATGTTCCGCCTTGGGGATTGCATTGGGCCAAGGACGGCTGACCATGGGCAATATTCCGGAAAAGTTCGAGGTGGATTTGACGGCGGCGGAACGGTTGGAGCTGGAGGCCGTGCTGCGTTCACAGTCGGTGGGGGCGGCCAAGTTGCGCCGCGCCCGCATCCTGCTGTTGTCCGATGTCGGCCACCCGGAGGGACGACGCACCGACGCCGACATCGCCTAACTGGTGGGGTTGTGCGAGCGGCAAATGGTTCGCATTCGCCAGCGGTTCGTTCGCGAACGAGCGGATACTCCCGTGCCCGAGATCTGCGAACGTCGGCCACGCCCCCCTCGCTCCCCGTCCGGCACGGGACGGCAAGCCCGAGGCATGGAAGCGGGTGGACGACAAGTACGTTCGTCACGGCGTCCGCTCGCTGTTCATGTTCGACAACCCGGTTGATGGCTGGCGACGAGTGGGGTGTCGCGACAGCCGCACTCGCGGAGATTGGGCGGCGGAGGTCCGGCAACTGCTGGGACACCACGCCGAGCGGATCACGCTGGTCTGCAACAACCTCAACCGCCTTTATTACGTCGCATGACATTTATTCCGTAGACGGACCAGTCGGTCAGACGGGTTCTGAGTTGCTCGCCGCTTGTCCCACGTTCACACTGCTGGTCAAGCCCGCAGCGGCGCACGCGGGACGCTCCCTGTTTGGTTCGTGTCGCAAAGTACGAAAGTCGACCATGCCCCTCCGGAGTCCTCGATGAGCGTGTCGCAAACCGACCTGCGGCGGCAACTGGCCGCGTTCATGTTCCTGCAATACTTCATCTGGGGGACGTGGTACGTCAGCCTCGGGACGTATCTGGGGAAGGCGCTTCGCTTCGGCGGCGACGAGATCGGCCTCGCTTACGGCGCGTTCGCCATCGGGGCGATGATCTCGCCGTTCCTCGTGGGACTGATCGCCGACCGCTTCTTCGCCTCCGAGAAGCTGCTGTGCGGACTGGGAATCGCCGGTGGCCTTGTCCTGTGGTCGCTCCCGCAGTTCACCACGTTCGCGACGTTCTACCCGGCGCTGATCGTGTATTGCGCGCTGTACGTCCCGACGCTCGCGTTGGGAAACTCGTTGTCGCTGCATCATCTGGCGAACGCGAAAGTCGATTTCCCCCGTGTGAAAATGCTCTCCGCCGTAGGTTGGATCGCCGGTCTGGTGACGCTCAATTCGCTCGACGGAGCCCAGTCCCCCGTGCAGTTCTACGTGGCGGGAGCGGCGTCGCTGGTGTTCGGTGTGTTCTCGTTGACGCTGCCGCACACGCCCCCCATGAAGACGGGGGCGGACGTCTCGCTCGGGGAGATTCTGGGCTTGGATGCCCTCGCTCTCCTCAAGAAGCCGTCGTTCGCGATCTTCATCGGCTGCATGTTTCTGATCTGCATTCCGCTCTACTTCTACTTCGTGAACCTTGGCAATTTCCTCGGCGAGTTGAAGTGGGAGAACATGCTCGCCAAGACGTCGCTGGCGCAGGTCAGCGACGTTGTCTTTTTCCTGATGCTGCCCTGGTTCCTGAAGCGCTTCGGCTACAAGAAGACGATCTTCCTGGGGATCGCCTGCTGGGTCGCGCGGTACTTTGCGATGTCGTCGAGTGTTTCGGCTGGATCGATGCAAACCGCGCTGATCTTCGGGGCGATCCTGCTGCACGGAGGGTGTTATGACTTCCTGTTCATCGCCGGGCAGTTGTACGTCGACGACGAAGCCAGCCCCCGCGTGCGCGGTGCGGCACAAGGCTTGATTGCCTTCATCCTCTGGGGCGTCGGCGCGTTCGTGGGCACGCTGCTCGCCGGACGGGTGCAGGCAGCGTACAAGTACGCCGAGCCGATCAATGGCCTCGACCACGACTGGCAGGCGATCTGGGCCTACCCCGCGTGGGGCTCGCTGGCGGTGCTCATTGTGTTTGCGATCTTCTTCCGCGATCCGCCGAAGAAAGCGATCAACGCCGCCGATGGAACCGTGGTCGAGTAACACGGGCACGGTTCGGATCGTAGACCTCCCTGCGACGGGAACTCGACCGGACTCGCTTGCTTCCCCCTCACACCTTCGCCGCTTGCTTCAACCGCTCCATCGCCGCCGCGATCCCGTCGCTCGCACCGAACACCGCGGACCCAGCCACCAACACATCCGCTCCCGCATCCACGACCAGCGGAGCGGTCTTTGCATCGACACCCCCGTCGACTTCCAGTTCGACGTGCCGAGCCAACTGGTCCAGTCGTTCACGAATCCGGCGAATCTTCGGCAACGTCCGTGGCAGAAACGACTGCCCCCCGAAGCCGGGGTTCACCGTCATCACCAGCACCAGGTCGACATCGTCCAGCACTTCGTCGAGCACCGAGGCCGGCGTGGCCGGGTTGATCACCACGCCGCAGGGCTTCCCCAACGAGCGAATCGTTTGCAGCGTGCGGTGCAGATTGGCCGCCCCTTCGGCATGCACGAGGATCGAATCCGCCCCCGCTTCGACGAACGCTTCGAGGTATCGGTCCGGTTCGGCGATCATCAGGTGACATTCCAGCGGCAGCTGCGTGACCTTGCGAGCGGCCTTGCAGACCAGTGGCCCGAACGAAATGTTCGGCACGAAGTGCCCGTCCATCACGTCCACATGCACGCGGTCCGCCCCTGCCGCCTCGATCCCGCGGATCTCGTCACCCAGCTTTGTGAAGTCTGCCGCGAGGATCGACGGAGCCAGCTTGACCGGTCGACGACGGAGCGGATGTGTCCGTCGCAAGACCTTGGCGGCCGACTGATCGACCAGCCAGGTCGTATCGGCGGCGGAGATCAGTTGCGACGGATACTCGCGGTGATTCGGCTCCCCTTCGAGCACCTGCGCCAAGGCCGGTTGCTTGTCCGGACCGGAGACGACGAACAACACCCGCGCCGCCGCGTTCACCAGGCGGGCGGTCATCGTCATCCGTCGGGTCTGTTGTTGAGGCACCTCGTTGGCGACGACCCAGCGGCGATGCTCGTCGAGAGCCGCCGTGTGCGGGAACAACGACAGCGTGTGTCCATCCTTCCCCATCCCCGCCAGCACGAGGTCGAACCGGGGGGGCGGTCCGTCGAGATCGCACCCGAACACCCGCGCGATTTCGGCTTCGTACTCGGCGGCGGCGGCTTCGAGGTCGGGACGATCCGCCGGCATGCGGTGAATCTGCGCCGCGGGGATGTTGAGAGGGGCGAGCAAAGCCTCGCGGGCCATGCGGAAGTTGGAGTCGGCGTGATCCTTCGAGACGGTCCGTTCGTCCCCCCAGAAGAGCTCGACACGCGTCCAATCGACTTCGCCCCGGAGCTTCGGCTCGGCCAGCAGTTGGTACATCCGCTTGGGGGTCGAGCCCCCCGCCAGCGCAACGACGAATCGACCGCGGTCGAGAATCGCCTCTCGTGCGGCGCGCACAAACGCCTCCGCCGCTGCGAGTCCCACCCGCTCCGCATCCTCACGCACATCCACTCGCACGCCCATGTTTGTTCGCTCCCTGACCCACCCGACGTAATCACTTTTGCTTTTTGACAGTTGCCTTTTGGTGCGTGCAACTCACGCCTTGGCCATCACCCTCGCCCCCGTTGGCTCGTCGACCACCACCTCGTCCGCCATGTCGATGAAGAACCCGGTCCCGGCCACACCGGGGATCGCGTGGATCGCCACATCAAGCGATTTGGCGTCGCTGATCCCCTTCGTGGGAGCGCAGTCCAGAATCCAGTTCCCGTTGTCCGTGACCCACGGCCCCCCGTCACGTGGCCGGATCGTGCCTGCCAGACCCAGCGCGGCCAATCGGCGATGGCAGAACGGAGCCGCAAACGGCACGACTTCGACCGGAATTTTCCCGCGACAGCCAAGGTACGGGACGAGCTTCTCGGGGCCGACCAACACCAGAAACCGCTTGGACGCCGCCGCCACGACCTTCTCGCGCAGCAAAGCCCCTCCCCATCCCTTGACCAGCCGCAATTGCGGATCGACTTCGTCCGCCCCGTCGACGGCGATGTCGAGTTCCGGCGTGTCCGCCAGATTCGAGAGCGGAATGCCCAACGTCCGCGCGAGGTCCGCCGTCGATTCCGATGTCGGCACCCCCACGATCCGTAGTCCCGACTGCACCGCCGTGCCGAGAAGCTTGACAAAGGCGACCGACGCCCGCCCGGTCCCCAGGCCCACGCGATCCCCCGGCGAAATCTGCGACAAAGCGTATTCGGCAGCCGTCATGATGAATTGCCCCTCGGAGCGGTTCTCGTGTCACGACCAATGCGATTCGATGATCCCCGATGTCCGTCGACCCGGACGATATGTCGCAAGCGGAACACTGTCGAGTCGGCCACGTTTCGGTGACGTCGCGAAGAGCGTAAGCTGAGGATTGCGCGTCCCCGCCTCCCCACCGGTTGTGTCCCATGCGAATTCGCGTTCTGGTTCTGGGCTGGTTGTGCCTCGCCGCCGCGATTGCATATCTGCAACGGAACGCCATCGGCGTCGTCGCCATTCCCATTCGGGCCGAATTCCGTCTCGACGAACGGCAAATGGGGTGGATCATGAGCGCCTACTATTGGTGCTATGCCCTGTGCCAGTTACCGGCCGGTTGGCTGGTCGCCCGGTTCGGTCCGCTCCGAATGTTGTGCGGTGGGGTGCTGCTGGCGTCGAGTTGCGCCGCGGTGGGGGGACTGGCCCCGAACGGGCTTTCGTTCGGGATCGCTTGGAGTTGTGCGGGAATCGCCATCGCCGGCATCTTTCCGGCATGCGTGCAGACGATCATGGCATGGTTCCCCGCCTCGAATCGCGCGCTGCCGTCGGGGTTCCTCGGCAGTTCGATGTCGCTCGGTGGAGCGGCATCGACGTTCCTGGCGGGTTGGCTGGTCGTGGAACTGGCCGATTCCGGCGTCGTCCCGTGGCGGGGTGTGTTTGTGTTGTTCGCGGTGCCGGGAATCGTGTGGACGCTGGTCGTCTGGTTCCGCCTCAAAGAGCGTCCCACTGTCGACCCGCGTGTGAGTGCCGCCGAGCTCGCGGAACTGGCCACTCCGGCCGCGACAAAGGCCACTTCCACGAACTTCGACGACTCCCCCTGGTGGCTCGACCCTCGTGCGTTCGCCGTGTGCGGACAGCAGTTCTTCCGTGCCGCCGGGTACATCTTTTACGCGACCTGGTTCCCGACCTTCCTGATCGAGGCGAAGGGGACCAGCCTCGCGGAGGCGGGAACACTGGCGAGCCTGCCACTCCTGGCGGTGGTGGTGGGCGGATCGTTGGGGGGCTGGCTGTGGGACCGGTTGGAGCGTGTGACGGGGGGTGACAAACGGGCCAGCCGTCAACTGCCCGCCATCGTCTGCCACACCTCGTGCGGCGGGCTGATCCTTTTCGCACAGCAGGTCGACGATCCCGTTCGCGCGGTTGCGCTGATCGCCGCGGGATCGTTCCTGTTCGCGCTGGCGAGTCCCTGCAGCTATGCGGTGTCGATGGACCTGGGTGGCCGACGGGCCGCAACGTTGTTCGCCACGATGAACATGTGCGGCAACATCGGCGCGGCGATCTGCCCGGTGGTCGTGGCCGTGATCGTCAAATCCCACGGCTGGAACGCAGTGCTGCCGTTCTTCGCGGGCCTGTATTTCGCAACGGCGGGGTGCTGGTTGCTGCTCGACCCGCGACCGAGAGGAATAGGGGATCAGGCAAAGTGAAGTTGGGGCGAAGGCGCGAATACGGCATGCCGACTCAGCGGCGTCATTCGTTATTCGTCATTAGGTATTCGTCATTCGCCCCTCCCTCACCCCGTCCCGACCCCGCGATCAAAGTCCTGCAAATCCCGCTCGTAGAGGGCCAGCGACGATTGCAACGTCTCCCGTGCGATCGTCCAGCGCGGGCTTTCGTCCGTGTACCGGTTGCAGTGGTCGACGACCAGCCGATACAGGAACTTGAACATGTGCCGGGGCACACGCAGCCGTGCCAGTGACGCAATCAACTCCTGCTCGGTGATCGACTCGTCGAACAGCTTGCGGAAGCTCGCCTTCGACTCGTCCGACGAACAGGCGCGCAGGCGGTCGTTGGCGATGTCGTACAGCGATTCGCCTGTCCAAAGCAGCGACTGCACCAGGTTCTGTTTGTCCAGCCGCGAGCGTTCGAAGAACTCCTTGTCCTCGCGTCGCAGATGCGTGCTGACTTCGATCGGAAGTAGCAGCTTGAAGCCCAGCCCCGGATGCTTCAGGAACTTGTTGTCGAACAACGGCCACAAAAGCGCCCGCATGCGGTCGGGGGAGCCGTTGATGAGGTGCGGCTCGTCGACCCGGTCCACGATGATCGTGATCCCCGTGAACCCCAGCGCCGCCAGCACCCCCTGGAACTTCTTGATGAGCTCGTAACGGTCGTCGCTGCGGTCGCGACTGGGGACCGGTTGATCGGCCAACTCCTTGGGAGCGAACCGCGACAGCAGGTCGCGCATCAGATTGGGGCGGTTGTCGACGATTCGCACCTGTCGCGACATTCGCCAGCCGGTCCAAAACAACCGTCCGTGCTTCCACGCAAACGGCAACCACACGCCGATCAGCAGCGCCCACCACGGCCAGAACTTACCGAGCCCGACGAGGTTGTTCGCCCAAAAAAGACCTCCGAGCACCGAAACCGTCCCGGCCACTCCGATCGCAAAGTCGCGCCAAGATCCGGGACTCCAGAACCGGGTCTTGCGACGAATGCCGCTCCAACGATCCACGCGCGGCATCGACAGGTCGTAATCGTAAAACGTCGTCAGCAGTAGCAAATCGCGCCGCTGCAACCGCGTCAGCCGCGCGAGTTGGTCTGCACGGACCTCCGTCCCCGTCCCCTGCGGTCCGCGATCGTCCAGGATCGTCGACACCAGACGCGTCACCCCTAGCACGAGGATCGCGTCCATGTGGTCCCACAACCGCCAACTGGCCAGCGCCCGTTCGGCGGAACGGCTCCACGTCGGCAGACGGTCACGGAATGAATCGAGGAACGGATTGAAGTCGTCATACTCGATGACGAACATCCGCTGCTCGGGCTGAGCGAGGTTGTGCCGTTTGATGTGGTCGACCAGTTGCAGCCGCAGCGCCGTCTTGCCGGCACCCTTTTCGCCGAACACGACGGCGGTCGATGGCTCGCCCGGATTGCCGACGATCTTGTCCCATGCCGGGTGAAACACGGCGTTCAGGCAATGCTGCTTGAAGACCTGATCGGACGACGCGTCCTCCTGTCCGAACGGATTCTCGCGGATACCGTGATGGGCCAGAAACTGCTGCAACTTCATGGGAAATCCTGTTCCTGTCGGCGGAGTTCGTCCCCGTTGCGGAACAAATGGTTCCGCCTCTCCGCGCATCCGCCAAGCCCCGATCACTTCCCTGTCCGAGCGCGGTCACCGTTCCACCGCGTCCTCGTGCTTCGTGGGGGGGCCGCGATGCTTGACCCCTCCCTCCGCGGAAAACCCGTGCCGCCGTGGAAACCATAGAGGGCGTGCTCCGGGATGACAACTCTCCGCGCGCCCGTCGGCGGCCCTTCACCCGACGTTCACACGAACAACTCGGGGAGACGCGTCCGCGACAGGCAGCGCGACAGAGACATCGCGTCTGGATTCCCTGGAATCAGGGGGCGGCCGATGCGGCCGGCACGGGGAGCCCCATACCGACGAGCAATGCATCCCGTCGGGCTTCCACGTCGAAGGGAGCGACCTCTTTGAATGCGGGGGTTTTCGTTCTTTTCGCGGCCCCCTTGGCAACCTTTGCCGCAGCCCCCCCTTGCGCCCCTTCTCCCTTTTTCTCGGCGAGCTTTTCTTGAATCCGCTTCAGGTTGGCGTCTTGTTTGACCAACTGGCCGGTCGCCTGTTCGTAGGTTCTGACAATCGCCGCTCGCTGCTGCAACACGGCGGCCCCTTGTCGCTGCACGTTGCCCAGGTCGAGGCTCAACTGCTGACCTTCGCCGGCCAAGGCCCCCGCTTGAGAGCCCAGGTTGGTGAGCTCGGCGTACGCGGTCGAACCCGGTTTCGGGTTGAGACGTGCCAACTGCGCCTCCTGTTGCTTCAGCCGTTGATACTCGTTCTGAACCGCCACCATGCGTGCCTGCAGACCGGACGCGGACTGCACGAGTTGATTGAGCGTGATGTCGACCTTGGAAATGTTGTCGTCGTACCAGGTCTTCCATTGCTCCGCCGTTTTCTTGACGTTTTCCCGAGCTTTTTCGCTCTTCTTTTGCGTCTTCTCGACCCGTGCCGCCTCTTCGTTCTCCCGTTTCGTCTTGAGCGATCCCCCGGGCTTCACGGCCACGGCGTCGGTTTTCCCGTCACCGGCGGGGATGACCGGCTTACCCGCACCGTTTTCCTCGGGTTGCGGCGGGGTGGCGGGTACCGTCGCACTTGGCACATCCGCGTCTGTCGCAGTCGTTTTCGAGGTCGCGTCGTCCGTCCCCACGGCGACCTCGGCGCCACCCTGCTCGAAAGCCGGGCGATGTTCGTCACCGAGGATCGACGCCACCAAACGGGCCTGCGTCTCGTGCAGTTCCTTCGACTTGGGTGCGTCGAGGGTTTGCGCGAGCGCCGCCATCGTGCGACCCAGCCATTTTGCGGCGGCCTGACGCTCCTCAATCTTGACGGGGGTCGCTTCGTACACGACCAGCTTCGCATAGGCCTCCAAGAGGGGATACCCCCCCTTCAGGTCCTTCGCCGCCAACCGGCACCAGATCTCCCCCTCCCACGCGCCAAACAGCGGTTGGGCCTGTCTCGCATCGGCGAACGCCGCCTGGGCCTCCCGATACTTCAACTGCTTCACCAGCACCAATCCCAAGGCATAGTCCGCCTTGGCTTGCGACTCTTTGTCGGGAGCCTTCTTGAGGTTCGCATGCGCCTGCTTCGCTTCGGCGATCCCCTTCGCGCCGGTGGTCATGCCGTCAACCAACAGTTTCGACCAGATTTCCGGCACGGCTTCGGCGGCGAACACGCTTCCGGCCAGCACCGCCCACACCAACCCGGCTGGACCGATCCGACTTTCTCGACGCATGACACTCTCCCCCGTTCGCGATTACGTCCCGATTTCCACACCCCCCGGACATTACCAGAGTCTACAACCGCACTCGTGCCCCTTCACCTCCGAAACCCGATCTCCACTCTCGCGCTCTTCCCGCCGGTATTCAACAATCGCCGAGATTCGCGCATGATGGTTCACGTGGTACGCGATCGGCGTCCCGTTCCGACTGGAGCATCGAGCATGCAAGACTTGCGTCACGCGCCGAACCTTTGGTTTTTCGCCCGCCTGTGCGTCCTCATCGCGGTGTTGATCGGGTTTCCGGACTCGATGTCCGTTTTCGCGGATGAAATCGGGTTGGCGTTCGCACCGGAGACCGACCGTGGCGCGAACACGAAACCCAACGTCGCCGAGCAGGAAATCCCCGAGGCGGTGAAGTCGGGGCTGGTGCTGGTCGAAGTCGTGGACCGCGACGGCATGGTGCGACAACATGGCGTCGGTGTGGTGGTCGACACCGCGATCGTCGCCACCAATCTTTCGTCACTCCGCCGCGGCGAACGGCTGTTGGTCGGCTGGTCCGATGGTCGCACCGTTCCCGCGGAGGGGGTGTTGGCGTTCGATCGCGAATTGGACATCGCACTGGTGAAACTGACGCTTCCCGCGGACATGAGCGTGCCGCCGCTCAAGGTGAAAGCGGCTCCCGATCCGGGTCAAGCCTTCGCGTTCATGGGACTCGCTCCGACGCGGGAAGTCGTATCCCGTCCGGCCATGATCGTCGAGCGCCCGACCCTTCCCGCGCCGGAAGACCATTTGGTGTGCGACGCGCTGTTGCCGGAAGGTTGTCCGGGGGGAGCGTGGTTCACTCCCGAGGGGGAATTGCTCGGTCTGTGGACATGGTCCGCGCGTCAGCGGTCGGGCGAAACCGTGGGAGTCCCCGGGCAGGTGCTCAAGAACATGCTCCGTCGCCAGCAGGAACGGGTGCCGCTCACGCTCCCCGAACTGCGTCGCAAGCTGAACACTTTGACCAACGTCTGGACCCCACTGTACCCATCCCGCAAGCTGGCCCCCGCGAAAGCCGAGAAGGGCCAACTGCTCCCCGAATTGCGTACCGACGTACGCTTCACCGGTCCCAAGCCGGGTGACCCGTTCCACCTGGGCGAGTTCCGCACCGACGGCGGGTGGAGAATCGCCGACCGCCTGCTCGTCGCGCCCCCCGACACAGCCGTCGCCCTGCGGATCGCCACCGCCGACACGTTCTCGCTGGAGATCGACGCGGACGCAGGCGCGCCCGGTGGCTGGTTCGTGTGGTTCGGCGCGGACGATCGCAATGGTTATGTGCTGTCCAACGTAACGCTCAAAACGAGCGGCAGCCCGTGGATGCTGTGCGAAATGCGCGACGGCACGTGCCGGGCGGACACGTTTCGCGAACTTGGTCGCTCAAATTGGAAAGGGGTGCAAAAACTGATGCTGTCGGTCGGCGGCAACAGTCGGGGCGAGTACCGCCTCGAAGCGGCGCTTAACGGCAAGGCGATGTTCGATGCGGTCGAACTACCCGCTTACGTCGAAGGGGACATCGTGCTCGGGACCTATGGAACCCGCTATGGCACAAAACCCGTGCGCATCCAATCGATTCGCGGCAAGATTCGGTGACGCGCGTCCGGACCGCCCTGCCTCACCAACCCAGCGACATGTTCGTTTCGATCGCGCGCTGCGCGTCGTGCAGGTCGCAACCGGTATCGAGCATGAACAACCGGATGGCGTGGACCTTGTCCCCTTGCGCGCGGGCCAGGCAATCTCGGGCGATGTCGCTCGGTTCGGCGGTCCCCTTGATGCCGAGCAACCGCTTGGAAATCACCCAGATGTCGCGCGGGCGTTTCGTGATCCGGACGATATCGTCTTCCGGATAATGTTGCTTGGCGATCTCGACCGAGTGCTCGCGCGAAGTGGCCCACGCGATCATGATGTGGTTGTCGGTCTCGATCTCGTACAGGGCGGAGACGGCGGTTTCGGTGGCGGTCGACATGCAATAACCTCCGCAGCGGGACGAACCCCCGAGCGCATCCTCGAAGCACTTTCCGACGACCGCAAGATACGCCCCACCCCGCCTCGAAAAAAGGGGGAGCCGCCACGAATTCGCGCGGCCCGATCCGACGCGGGTCGATCAACCCGCACCGCGCGAACCACGCCGTTCGGGCGCCGCGAGTCATCCGTGTCGGGAGGCGACCGTTTTGCCCTCAGAGAGCCTTGATATCCGACGGTTTCAATAGCCGACCGTCACTCCGGCGTAGCCGTTGATCCCCGGTTGAATCGTGCCGAAGCCCGACCGCAAATCGAGGTGCTCGCGATAGCGCGAGTCGGCGAGGTTCTCGATCCCGGCGAAGACCTGCCAGTTCTCGCGCGGCTTCCATGTTGTCCGCAGGTCGATCACCGCGAAGCTCGAAGTGTCCTGCTCGAAGAACGTGCCAGCCACGCGCCGCTGGGGCGAGACCAGACGCACGCTCGGCTCGATTGTCCACAACGTCTGATTCTCGATCGGGTGGAAGCGGCATCCCACCCGTCCCTCGAGGGGAACGATCCCTGGCAACGGTTCTTTCTCGACCGTCCCCTGTCCGCGCGAAAACCCCTGGCCCTCCGCGTCGCGTCGCTGGTTCACCCCCTCCACGTACGCCACCACGCCGAACAGCGTCGCGTAAGGAGCCACGTCCCGCTCGGCGTACGCTTCGCCGCCAGCGAGCGTCGCCAACGGCGTGTTGACGTACGCGACCGACAACGCGTTGTTGACGAACAGGTTCTGGGGCCCCAGCGGCGTAAACGTGACGAAGTCGTGGACCCACGCGTGAAACACACGGCCCCGCACCAGCGTCGCTTCGTCGCGCCAACTCGCCCCGAGGTCGATCTGAAAACTCTTCTCCTTTGCAAGGTTCGGACTCCCGCGCACCGCGGAGAAGCCCTGTTGCAACAGTCCCAGGAATGGCGACAACGCGTACAACTCGATCAACGTCGGCGTGCGCTCGGCGTATCCGGCCCCCGCGTTCAAGGTCCATTGGTCCGTGAGGTCGTATTCCGTCGTCGCATACAGCGCGAATAACGGGAACGTGCGATACGTCTCCTGCGTCCCCAACTGATCCAGCAGTTCGGCCTCGGTGTAACGGATCGTCGGCGTGCGCAGCGGCAGTTCCTGGATGTCGGTGGCGGCGATCCCCGCGCGCCCGCCGAAGCGAAAGCGAACCTGTTCGGTGAGGGGAATCTCCGATTCGGCGAACAGGCCGGGGTCGACGGTGTACGACTTTGGCAGCGGAGAATTCCGTGTCACGCGCCGCACTCCGCCGATTCCGAACGTGTTGAACGTCGAGATTTCGTCCAGGTCCTGACGGATAAAGCGCAGATCCGTCCCGACGGTCGCTTTCGCCGATCCGCTTTCGCCCCACTCCAGCAGTCCGCGATAGCCGGTGTTGAGCAGATTCACGTCCGTAAAGCCGACGTATTGCGGGCGATCCAGCGCTGGGATTTGCCGCCGTTTGTCCGGATTCTGCGCGTCGCCGTTGAATGCCGTGTCGTTGAGCCAGACGTTCACCTCCGCTAGGTCGTACCAACCCCCCTCGAACATCGAATACCGCACGTCGACCGCGTCGGTGCGCAACGAGTCGATGTCGAAAATCTGTCCGGAAAACTCCACGTCGTTTTGATCCAACCGGAAGTAGTTCACTTCCAGCCGCGAATCGGGAGTCGGATCGATGCCGACGGCCAGGTCGAGCACGCCCGATCGATAACCCGACGGCACGCGGTTCCCTTGGCCGTCGTGATAGTCGTCTCCCGCGCGGTAGCCGTAGCCCAATCGCACGCCCCAGTCCTCGCCCCCACCCCAGACGCTTTGCCGCCCAGAGGCCTGCGGGCCTTGGCTCTGAAAGGCGAGCGATGTCTGACCGTGGAACTCCGGCGCGTCCTCGTACCGTGGCGTCGGTTTGAATCCCACGTCCAGGAACGCCAAGCCGGGTCCGTATCGCGCCGCATAAGGCCCCGCAACCACGTTGACCCGGTCGAGGATGTCCGAGTCGAGCTTGCTGATCGGCGTGTCGAGGTCCGGTCGGCCGGGAATGTAATTGGAGCCGGACGCCAGCAACTGCCCCGGGCGGGTCCCTCTCACACGCGGATCCCGGACGATCGGATTGCGGCGCTGGGTCGCAACGGCGTGAGAGTCCGGCGTACGCTCAATCAAACTGGCCGCGTCGCTCGCCACGCCGTTGACGCCCGGCTTGCCCTCGACCCGGGTGGAGGCGGGACCTCCCGTGGCACGCGCCCCGGACACCCGATCAGGAAACGCATCCTGCCGCGAATTCGCGGCGGGAGCATCGGCCGGCAGCAAGTTGTCAGCACGTCGCGGACGGGTGAGTTGCTCCGCCTGCACGGGCAAAAGGATCGGGGCGTCGAGAAAGACCTGGTCCGGATCGAGTGGCAAGAACTCCCGGTCCTGCGGGACTTCGCCAAGCTCTTCGAGAGCCTTCACGACCGAAGGATGAGCGTCGCTCCAGTGGACCGACTCGGCCGATTTTGAGGTCGCCGAATTCTTGGTCGACGCCGGTTCCGCCGCGGACGCCCCTACAGGGCCCGCTCCCCAACCACTCGTGGTCACGACCAGAGCGCCGCCGAGCCAGCAAGAGGCGCGTCGGCGTCGCGAACCGCTGTTCCACGAAGTTTTCGCGGCCTGGCCTGCCTCCGCCATGTCGCGTCCCTGCACGCACCGGCTGGAATCTCCCCGATGCGACTCCGCGACGCACCGCCACCTATCTGCGGAAGGTCGGTCGCGGCAGCCCCGCCACTCCACGCGGCGCCCCCCGGCGCCCAAAACTCTGCCCGAAACGACTCAAGGGATGGCCCCAAACTCCTTAAGGCGTAGCGATCACGTCGAGATTCCGGAATGCGCGGTTTGGGTGGTGGCTTGGCACGCGTCGATTGCCAGCGGCGTGCACTTCGCATTCACGCCGCCGTCGACTGCGTCATGGTTTTGCCAAGCGCCCCATCACGCCGGATCGCACTCACGCCCGGGACGCATGGAATTCGATAGACACGCAGTGACATTTGTTTATATATTCGTGTTTCCGCCGATGTCGATGAAGTTCAGGGGTATCCCACATGACTGTTGCGACTCGATCTCCGTTCTGTGACGGTCTCTCCCGCCGCACGATGTTGCACGCCGGGGCGTTGGCGATGGGCGGTCTGTCGTTGCCGCAATTGCTCCAGGCCGAAGCGATTACCGGAAAAAAGTCGCAAAAGTCGATCATCATGGTCTTTCTTTCGGGAGGCCCTCCACATCAGGACATGGTCGACCTGAAGCCCGAGGCTCCTGTCGAGATCCGTGGCGAATTCAAGCCGATCGCGACGAACGTTCCGGGCATCGATATCTGCGAACATCTGCCGCGGCTGGCTCAGCGGATGGATCGGCTCGCCGTCATCCGGTCGTTGGTCGGTTCCGAAGGTCGGCATGCGTCGTATCAATGCATGACCGGGCACGGCATTCTCAATCAACCGCCGGGCGGATGGCCGGCTTTTGGTTGTGCCGTTTCAAAACTGCAAGGGACAGCCGCGCCCGGCATGATCCCATACGTCTGTCTTTCGCCCAAAATGAAGGGCTCGTTCTGGGCGGATCCCGGTTCCCCCGGATTTGCGGGTCAGGCACACGCTCCTTTCTGCCCGAACGCTCAGCAAACGCAGCTCAATTTGAACGGCATCGGTTTCGATCGGTTGCACCATCGAAAAGCGCTGCTGGACGGCATCGACCAGTTGAACCGGCAGGCCGAGCGGAACCAGGCGATCCAGGGCCTTTCAAAAAACTACCAGGATGCCTTCGGACTGCTCACCTCAAGCAAGCTGATGGACGCCCTCGATCTCGAACAGGAGGATCCGAAGATTCGCGACTGGTACGGCCGCGGCGCACCGGAGCCGGCTGGTTATGGCGATGCAGGTCCGCTGATGAACGATTACCTGCTCGCCGCGCGGCGGCTTGTCGAAGCGGGCGTTCGCGTGGTGACTCTCGCCTATGGCCGCTGGGACTGGCACGGACGTCCACACGGGACGAACTTCGAAAACGCCCGCGACCATCTTCCGATCTTCGATCAGGGAATCAGCGCGTTGCTGGACGACTTGCGAGAGCGCGGCATGGATCGGGACACCACCGTCCTTGTGTGGGGCGAATTCGGTCGCACCCCGACGATCAACAAGAACGGCGGTCGCGACCATTGGCCACAGGTGGGTTGTGCGATGCTCGCCGGTGGCGGTATCAGGACCGGCTTGGTCGTCGGTGCCACGAACAAGCTGGGTGAATACGCCACCGAGCGGCCCGTCCACTTCCAGGAGGTGTTCGCCACGCTGTATCACAACCTCGGCCTCGACCCGCAGTCCACGACACTCCCCGACCGCAGTGGCCGCCCCATGTATCTCGTCGATCCGATCTACCCGCCGATTCGCGAACTTGTGTAACGACATGCGCCTCGAACTTCTTCGCTCGTTCACACATGGCAATTCGGTCTACTCGGCGGCGTTCTCGGCGAAGGCCGATCGACTCGCCACGGCCAGCCTCGACAACTTCGTAAAGGTCTGGAACCTTGCCGATGGCCAACTCGTCGCCACACTGAAGGGCCACGGCGACGGAGTCTGCTTTGTCGGCTACCTCCCCAACGGACGGATCGGCACGGTGTCACTCGACCGAACTGTCCGCGTCTGGCCGGCGGACGGCGGCACCGCCGAGGCGACATTGACGGGCCATCAGGACTATCCCACGTCCGGAGCCGTCGGTCGTACCTCCGCGAACATGGTCTCCGGCGGTTTCGACAAAACCGTGCGACTCTGGGATGTGCAGTCGAACACGCCGGTCGCCGTTCTGGCGGGACACGAGGGGAACATTCAGTCGGTCGCGTTGACCGGCAACAATAAATTCGCGGGGTCCGGCGGCGACGATCAGACCGCGCGGCTCTGGAATCTCGAAACCAGGTCCCTGGCGAAGACTTTGCGGGGGCATTCCAAGGCGGTCGAGGGGGTCGCGTTTTCGCCCGACGACAAACACTTCGCCTCCGCGGGAGCCGACGGACATCTCAAGCTCTGGACGGTCGAGGGAGACTCGGTCGGCGATTGGGAAGTTCCCGATATCAAACTGAAATCGGTCTGTTTCTCGCCCGACGGTCGGTATGTCGTCACGGGTGGCGCGGACGGGGTCCTTCGTGCCTGGAATCCGGCAAAACGGGAACCGGCCCTGATTTGGCCCGCGCACAAGAACACCATCTACGGCGTCACGTTCAGTTCGGACGGCAAACTCTTCGCCAGCGCCGGCTACGACCGCACGATTCACGTGTGGAAAGTCATCCACGACTGATGGCGGGGCCTTCCAGCAAGCTCCCCTCACCCGACCCGCTCACCGCGACCTTCTCCTTCACCGCGCTCGTCCCGTCAAAAATGCCCGCAACGCGGCTTCCACCGGTTGATCGGTCCGAATCCGCACGTATTCGAATCGCAAGTCGCGACAGATGCGTTCCGTGGCGTGCAAAAAGCGCTGGAACTCGCCGCGATAGGCATCCCGCAGCGCTCGAGCGTCCACCAATTTCGGCGGCAAAGCCTCCAGGCCCCGGAATAACGTCAGCTCGCGAAAATCGAAATCCTCCTCGGCAGGGTCGATCACATGCAGCACGGCCACATCGTGCCGCTTGTGCCGCAGGTGCTTGAGACCCAGTTCGACGCTCGCCGGATCGTCGAACAGATCGCTCACCACGACCACCAGCCCCCGTCGCGAGATCCGCTCGGCCACGTCGTGCAGGATCGGTCCCAGCGCGGTTTCTCCCGCCGGTTCCGTCGTCTCCAGCACGTGGCACAATTGCTTCAGGTGGGACGCATGTCCGGCGGCGCGGACGATCTGGCGGACGCGGCTGTCGAAGGTAGCCAGTCCCGCCGCATCCTGCTGCCGCAGCACCAGGCACGATAAGGCCGCCACGAGCAGCTTGGAGTATTCGAGCTTCGACGGCCCCCCCGCCTTCGAGCCGTACTTCATCGACTCGCTGGCATCGAGGACGAAGTGGCAGGCGAAGTTCGTCTCTTCCTCGAATTGCTTCAGGTAAATGCGGTCGCTCTTTCCGAACACTTTCCAGTCGACGTACCGCAAGTCGTCACCCGGCACGTACTCGCGATGCTCGGCGAACTCGACCGAGAACCCGTGGAACGGGCTGCGATGCGCCCCGGTAACGTACCCCTCGACGATCCGCCGTGCGGCGAGGGACAACCCCTCGACACGCGCCAACACGTCGGGATCGAGCAGATTCGTATGGGCGTCGGACGTACTCAAGAATCACCGGGCCGTAAACGGGACGAGCATCTCGTCCTGCATCGTGCACCGTCACTATCCCCCTCGCAAGGGAGCACAGGGAAGTTCCAACCGTCGAGTCTTCACCTATGGCCACGGGGCGCGGCGAATGTCTCGCCGCGCCCCGTGGGGATGGTGCGTATGGTCGAAGGCACGGATCCTGCGGGGGGAGCCCGCAGCCCGTTAACCCATTAGTTGCCGCGGAACAGCTTCGAGGTCTGACCCGTCGACGACTTCGACTTGATCTTCGTGTCACCGGAATACACGTCGGCCGTCTTCCCGGCGGATTGGCGGTTCGTTCCCAAACCTTCGCGGCTGGTGTCGGCGCTGGAGCTGCGCGATCCGGCCTTGAGGTTGTACGGCACGTTGTCCCCCGGACGGTAAACCCGTTGCTGCGGCTTGTAGCCCACATACGTCAGGAAGTCGCTTTGGGAGACGACACGCACACCATGCTCGCGGGCTTCGTTGAGCATTTTGGTCAACTCTTCGTTGAGCCGCTCGATCTTCTTCTGATCGTCGACATCCACCGCGTCCGCCAGATCGGGAATCTTGCCGCGCACGAAGAACTTGATTTGCTCGTTGATCTCGCCACCGGTCCGGTTTCCGTCCTGATCGACTTCCACGGCGATCTTCGCGCCCACGGTCTCGACCATTTCATGCAAGCGTTCGCGGTCCGGCGTGCCGTCGTTGTCGAGATCGAACATGCCAATCACGGCGAACAATTCGGGCCGACCGGGACTCCAGAGCGGCGTGTAAATCTGGTCCCCGGGAGCCATCGGGTTGTACAGATCGGACCCGAGAATCGTCGCTTGCGCCATATGCGGGCCAAGCCACTTGGTGACTTCGATCGACCCCTTCACGTCCTGCTTGCCACGGGCCACGCCGGCGTTCGATTGGTCGTACACGCTGAATGTCGTGCGGATCGGGAGACGGTCCGCCTCGCCGAGGTTGATGTAGACCGTCTTCGTGCCGTTGTCGACCCACCGGATGAATCCGTCCGGCACCTCAAAGCTGGTCTTTTCCAGATCGGCGATACGGTCGTTCAATTTGGTGTTGATCGAAACAAGATTCTTGATGCGGTTCTCGGCGTCCTTCTTCGCCTTTTCGGCCGTTTCCTTGTACACGTCAAACTCGGCCTGCGAGTCGGTGTACGCCTTTTTCAAATCCTCGATGTCCTTGTCCTTGGCGGCCAAGGCTTCGGACTTCGTCGTGTTCGCTTCGGTCAGGTCGGTTTCAGCCTGCGTTTGGGCGGTGGACCGCTCCTGCACGACCGCTTTGTACTTGTCCTCAAGGCCCGTGTACTCCTTCTGGAGTTGATCGAGCTTGGTTTCGAGGTCTTTTCGCTCGGACTCCTTGTTGCGGACCTCGCCGATCAGTTTCGTCACGGCTGCGGTGTAGGTCTTCTCCGCCACGTCCGGAGCTGCGCCATTGATCTCGGTGGTGGCCGCGTTGACCACTGTGTTCGGCTTGTTCGGGTCCGCCCCGCCGACTTCGTCGTAGGTGTGACCAACCAGTTTCTTCAGCGCGTCGATCTGCTCAAGCGCCGATTGAGCGGTCTTGGTCGCCGCCGCGGCATCCGCCTTGGCCTTGTCGAACTCAGCGATGCGCTCGCCGTATTCCTTGCTCGTGAGGTAGAACATGATCCCCAGGAACAGTGCCAGCACGAGCGAAAAAATGAACGCGTAGTGCGGCCAACCAGGCTTGTTTGCGGCAGCCATGGAACCTACTCCCGGAAACTGGGGCGGGATTCAAGACCGTTCGCCGCGCGGTCGTTGCGAACGACCGATGCGAACCGTCGAAACACGTCAGCGAATGGTACCGCGGGAGGCTCCTCCCGCCTTTCGACCCGTTGGCCCGCAACCTCCCCGAGAGAAGGCCACACACCTGGAATTCTTCGCGAAATCGGACGCTTCGGGTCGCGGAACGGACTCAACCGTTCCTCTCTCTGAAGTGTTCCGACAACATACGCGAGCACTTCCCGCCGTCCCTGACCGGGGCGGATTCGCGTCGAACTCCCGAAAATTGGGTGGTTCTGCGACACGAAAAACCGCGTAACCCTCGATTCTACAAGGGGGCCAAGCCCAGTCAAGAACCTTCCGCGCGGGCTGGCGAACGTTGACCGGTTGTAGGACGGGTGATGCCATTCACAGCGCGGGTGACGGGCTAAGCAACCCGATTCAAGTTTCTCGACTCCCGACGTACCGCGATCAAGCCCGCGTGTCGAAATCGCGCTGATGGCCCGCGCGAGTGTCTTCCCGTCGCGAGGCGGGCATGGGATGCTGGGGGTGTGCCGGTTCCGTGGGGTGAACCGGTCCCCTTCCATTTTGTTTCGGGATGCGGGTCATGCGGACGTACGGGATCATGCTGATCGGCGCGGCTGTTTGGTTTGGCGCCGTGATTTCGGTGGCAACGTCCGTTGCGGCGGATGAACCTGCCGCAACGGGGAAGGTGGCTCCAACCAAAACCAAGCCGGCTCAACCCCAATACGAGTTCCGCGTCCGGCACGATCCGAACGGCATCGGCAAGTTCTATATGGGGCGGGAAATCGCCCACGTGATGGGCTTCGCCGCCGCGGCCTGGTTGGAGCGCGAAGAACGGGAGGACGAGGAGCGCTTGTCCTTGCTCATCGAGGCGCTCGAACTTCAGCAAGGCTGGGTGGTGGCCGACGTCGGGGCGGGAAGCGGCCGGATCAGCCTGATGATCGCCGAGAAAGTCGGCAAGGAAGGGAAGGTATTGGCGGTCGATGTCCAGCAGAAGATGCTGGACCTGATCACCAAACGGGTGCGCGAACTCGAAATCGACAACGTCGACACAATCCTCGGCACCGCCCAATCCCCCAAGCTCCCACCCGAGTCCGTCGACCTGATCGTCATGGTCGACGTGTATCACGAATTCGAATTCCCCTACGAAATGCTGGCCGAACTGTCCCGTGCGTTGAAACCGGGGGGCCGCATCGCGTTCGTCGAATACCGGCTTGAGGACGAGAACGTTCCGATCAAGCTGGTCCACAAGATGTCGCGGGAGCAGGTCCAGAAGGAGGCCTCTCCGCCGGAATTCGGCTTGGCCCATCTGCGGACCGACGGCCGCCTGCCGAGACAACACGTGATCATTTTCGAGAAGAAGCCTGCGGTGATTCCCCCGCCCGACCAAGCTCCCCCGTCCACGAAATGACCGACGCGGCTGCGGGACAAATCCCTCCGGCCATTCGCCCATCGCTCGTCCGGGACCGCAGCAAAGGATTGTTCCATCTTGGAGGACGGCCAACATCCCGCGCAGCACGATCCCGCGCAAATCGAGCTTTCGGGGACCAGGTGGACATCGCCAACGGGCGACATGAACACGTTCGACCCGGCACCCCGCCCATCAACCGAAACGGAGTGGAACGACGCCGGCGGTTCGCTCGACCTGCTTTGGCTGGCGATCGCGTTTGAAGGGGTGTTGGCTGCGGCGGCGTTCGCGTGCGGCTGGTGGACCGGAGTTTCGCCGCTCTCGCGGTTCGCGTGGACAGTGCCAGGTTTGTTGGCCGGCGCAGGCTGCGCATTGCCGATGTACGTGCTGTTTTTGGCGAGCTACAGCGCATCTCCCGCTCCGTTGCGACAGATCCGGCGGTTCTTGCGCGTCTCGCTCGGACGGAATCTGGCCGATGCACCGTGGCCGGTCCCGGCTGGCATCGCCCTCCTGGCAGGCGTTGGCGAGGAACTGCTATTTCGCGGCGCGCTTGAGCCGCTTGTCGGTCCGTGGTGGTCCAACGGTCTGTTTGGCCTCGCGCACGCGGTCACGCCCCTTTATGCCGTGCTCGCAGGAGCGATGGGTCTGCTTTTCAGCATGGAACTCCAAGCGACGGGCAACCTGCTCGCGCCGATTCTGACGCACGCCCTGTACGACTGGTTGGCCTTCCGCGCGCTGATCGCGGATATCCGCCGATTTCCCGTGACGGACGACGAACTGCGTCTCGACCCGTCATCGGACGGGCCGTCACTGAACGACTCGTCAACGAACGACTCGTCAACGAACGACTCGTCAACGAACGACGGCCAAGACCACGCACTCCCATCGTAGCCACTCCATACCACTGCGAACCCGCCAAACCCATCAGTTCGCAGTCGGTTCCACCAGCACATTCCCCGCGGCCTCGTGTCCCAGCGTGACCGACGCCCCTTCGATGCGAACGGTCACGACCCCCGCTTCCGGCGAATGCTGCTCGACCGCCAGCCGCGCGCCGGGCCTCAGACCTTTGTCGGCCAAAAAACGAAGAAAGTCTGGCGTTTGATTGAGCACCCTCGACACCCGCACCTCCGCCGGCGGGGAGCAGTCCACCAGCGACACGGCCGTCCCCCGTTCGCCGCGCATGTCTCCGTTCGCCGACGGAATCGGGTCGCCGTGGGGATCCGTCTCAGGGTGGCCGAGAAACTCGTCGATGCGGTCGATCAGGGCATCGCTGACGGCGTGCTCCATGTTTTCCGCCTCGGCGTGGACCTGATCCCATTTCAGATCCAACGTCCTCACCAAAAACAATTCGAGCAACCGGTGCCTCCGAATCATTCTCAGCGCCAGCGTCCGCCCTTCCTTCGTCAAGCATACGCCCGAATACGGCTTGTACTTCGCCAACCCGCTCTCGGAGAGGGTCTTGAGCATGTTGGTGACCGTCCCCGGGACAACTTCGAGCGCGGTCGCAAGGCGCCCCGGGGAGACCCACTCCGTCCCCTCTTCAATCGCCAGTTGCAGGATCGATTTGAGGTAGTTTTCGACGGTCAGGCTGGGCATGGCTCGTCTCGCCGGGAGGTCGGCTTCGCCCAAAGACGTTGCCAAAAGCGAAATTTCGATGGGTCAAAATTGCAATTTGGACGACAATCGGTCAGGGTGTCGCCGATGAATCACGGCCCCTGTCCGCGATGATACGGATCGCGACCCCGAAGTTCGAGGAGCGGGATACCCGCGCCCGCCTGCGAAACATGCGGCGGCTTAACCGGTTAAGACGCGATGAAGATTTTCGAGAGGACGCACGTGGGTCGCAGGATCACGGTGGGGATGCCAACGACGGTGTCGCAGGTCTCGGCCGCTCTCCGATTCGCGAGCATCGCACGGCTGCTGTGCGCGGCCTTGCTGATCCTGGCCGGGTGCGACCGGTCACCCGCCCCCTCCTCGGGGGGGGCCGCCAGCGGAACACAACCTCTCAAAGTGTTGGCCACCACCAGCATGATCGCCGACGCGGTCCGCTCCATCGGCGGCCCGCGGGTCGAGGTCGACACGCTCATGGGGCCGGGGGTGGACCCGCACCTTTATCAACCGACGGCGCGGGACCCGTTGCGACTCCGCGGCGCCGACCTGGTCCTGCATCACGGCCTGTTTCTTGAGGGTCGCCTGGGCGAGGCACTCGTCGCCGCCGGCGGCAAAACACGCGTCGTGGCGGTCTCGAAGGACATCGCCCCGGACCGCCTGCTCAAGCACGGTGCGGGAGAGCACGCGGTCGATCCGCACGTTTGGCTGGATGCCATGTTGTGGAGAGACTGCGTACGCGTCGTCGGTCAAGCCCTTGCCGAGGCCGATCCGGCCCATGCGGCAGCCCATCGGACAGCCACCGATGCGGTCCTCGAATCGATGGCGAAACTCGACGCCGAATGTCGCGCCACGTTGGCGAAGATTCCCAAAGAGAGGCGCGTGCTTGTGACAAGCCACGACGCCTTCGGCTACTTTGGTCGGGCGTACGATGTCGAAGTGGTCGGCATCCAGGGACTGAGCACCGAAACCGAAGCCGGTCTGAAACGGATCACCGACACCGTCGACTTGATCCGTGAGCGCGGCATCCGGGGAGTGTTCCCGGAAACCAGCGTGCCCAAGGCCGCGATCGAACGGGTCTCGCGCGACAGTGGCGCCAAGCTCGGCGAAGAGTTGTATTCGGATTCGTTGGCCGCCCCCGACGAATCGGCCGGAACCTACGCGGGCATGATGCGCGAAAACGTGCGACGAATCGTCGCCGGTTTGGGAGGCGATTGAGGTGGCACTCGAAAGAGCCGCGATCGCGGATACACGGAGGGCGTCCGACCGGTCGCACGGAGGCCGACGCCCATGATCTCCGACCCGTCCCCGGTGACGCCCGCCGGCGCAACGAGCGCCGAACCCGCGACAGCCTCTCCGCCCTTCCCCCCTGCCGTCGAGGTCCACGACCTCACCGTCAGCTACGACAAGCGGCCCGTGCTGTGGAACGTCGATCTCGCGCTCCCCGAGGGGGAGTTGATCGGCGTGATCGGTCCGAACGGAGCGGGCAAGAGCACGTTTCTCAAAGCACTCCTGGGGTTGATTCCCGCCGAAAGCGGTTGGGTCCGGTTTTTCGGCGAACCGCTGGCCGCGCGCCGCGGCGATGTGGGATACGTCCCGCAGAGGGAGTCCGTCGATTGGGACTTTCCCGTCACGGTTCGCGACGTGGTGCTGATGGGGACCTATGGCCGCCTCGGGTGGTTCCGCCGCCCCGGCCGCGCGGAACGCGACCTGTGCGACCGGTGCATCGAACAGGTTGGCTTGACCCAATTCCGCGAACGCCGCATCTCGGACCTGTCCGGTGGTCAGCGACAGCGCGTGTTCCTGGCCCGCGCCCTCGCCCAGGAAAGCCGCGTCTATCTGATGGATGAACCGTTCGTCGGCGTCGACGCCGCCACCGAGGGGGCGATCCTCGATTTGTTGCGCGGCATGCGCGACGCCGGTCGAACGGTGGTCGTCGTCCACCACGACCTGCACACCGCTCCCGATTACTTCGACCGTGTCGTCATGCTCAACATGCGGCTGGTCGCCTGCGGACCGACGCGGGAAGTGCTGACTCCGGAACTGCTCCGCAAGACCTACGGTGGCCGACTGACAATCCTCTCCGACGCGGCGGAAGCGGTGCGTGGCGTCCATAAGTGACCGTGGCGGAATGGGCCGTCACGATTCCGGGAAAATTCCTGCGACGGCAGTCGTCCGGGACGGAGTTTCCGACGTTGATGCGCACGCGCGTCGGTCCTCGAAAGTGTCGGACCTGCGCGATTCGGAATGCCGCGACGATTTTTCCCGGACGGTTTGGCGATTTGTGGGGGATTTCCCCCCGTTTTGGTCGACTTCCGGTGGACGTGCGGCGTAGAAATCGGGTGGGAACATTTCCTCGACGACCGGAACGGCGCTGGCCGGTCGTCGCACGCCACGCGCCGGAGCACCTCGACCGCGGAGACACCGTCATGAACGAGCACGTCCCCCCCTTCGATTCCACGGGGGAATCCACCCCCGGTGCCACGGACGCCAGCGCCACGGTGGCCGCGAACCCGGTTGCCGTCAACTCGTCCGCCACAGCGGCGGTCGATGCGGGCCTCGTCATTCGCGAGGTCATGAACCGTCTTGGTACGCCCAATTCCCTGTACCGGGTCACCGCGACGGAAGTCTACGACAAGCACTTCCGCGTCAACGTCTACTGCCAGCGCCCCACCGACGACGCCTTCCGCCCCGTCGTGATGACCGACAGCTTCTTCGTTGCGTTCGGGGAAGACGGCATCAGCAGCCAGCCCCCCATCCAACATCGCTATGGCCCCGTGGCCGCGACGACTGCGGTGTAGCGAACGGCGCGGGCTGGAACGCTGGCAAGTGACGAACCGGGCGTCCCGCCTCAATCCCGTCGCGGATGCGCCGAGATGCGCGTGCCGATCCGCTCTCCGGCGGCGGCGCGTTCGATGTTTCCCGAACGGGTGTAATCGAACACGATGACCGGCAGATTCTGCTCCTTGCAGTGATGGATGGCCTGCGCGTCCATCACTTGCAGGTTGCGGGACAGCATCTCGTCGTAGCCGATCTCCGCGAATTTCGTGGCATGCGGATTCTTGACCGGATCGTCGGTGTACACGCCGTCGACCTTGGTCGCCTTTAAAAGCACGTCGGCGTCAAGCTCCCGCGAGCGCAGCGCGGCTGCGGTGTCGGTGGTGACGAACGGACTCCCCGTCCCCCCCGCCAGAATCACGACTCGCCCCTTCTCCAAATGTCGGATGCAACGTCGCCGGATAAAGGGTTCGGCCACGCTGTCGGTACGCAGCGCGCTTTGCACCCGCACGGGCACTCCCAGGCTCTCCAACACTTCCTGCAGCGCCAGGGCGTTGATCATCGTGGCCATCATCCCCATGTAGTGGGATGTCGCCGGTTTGACGATCTCCTTGTAGCCGACCAGATCGCGACCGCGCAGGATGTTGCCTCCCCCCACGACGATCGCCAATTCGATCTTCGACTCGGCGACGCGCCGCAATTGCTCGCCGATCAACTGGATCTGCGGCACGCTCAGGCCCGTTTCGCCAGCACGGCAGAAACTTTGCCCGCTGATTTTCAGCAGGACCCTGCGGTAAGGCGCGGAAGGCGTCGTGGTGGCGGAAACGGTCGCGGCGCTGTCGGGCATGTCGTATCGCTCAAGAGCGGATCGGGAAACTTCGGGGGCGGAAAAACGGAACCCGGAACGACGGATCATCCGCCCGGTCCGGGTTCACGACAACCCTGTGCAAACAGCGGCGTGGCGTCCCCGGTCAAACCGACCCGGGCGTACCGACGACAACGGCCTGTCGGTGACTCTCCGAAAATGCTCGTCGGGACACCAACCATCGCACTTATTGCACACTCCCTCGACCGGAAGTTGGGAGCCTTCCAGTTTTTCGGAGAGCGTCTCATTGACCCAACAGCCAACGGGTGTAACCCACAGCCGTCAGCCCCGCCTCGGCCAGCGCCTTTTCGACGGTCTTGCTGTCTTCCTTCACATAGGGTTGCTCGACGAGCACCCCTTCGTTCGCGAAGAAGGTTCGCATCTTGCCAGCGACGATCTTCTCGACGACGTTGTCCGGCTTGCCGCTGGCCTTGGCTTCGGCCGCTTGCTTCGCCTTTTCAGCCTCGACGATCGCCGGGTCCAGCTCGGACGGCAGACACGCCTTCGGCTTGAGCGCCGCCACTTGCATGGCGACCCCCTTCAACACGTCCGCATTGCCATTCGTGCCTTTCGCCTTCAGCAGCACGCCGAGCTTGCCGTCGTGGTGCGTGTAGGCACCCACCGGCCCTTCGACGCGCAGCACGCGCGATACGACCATCTTTTCACGAATCTTGTTGAACACATTGTCCAACAGTTCCGAGAGCTTGGCTTCGGGGCGGTCGGGAGCGGTCTGCGCGAGCAGTTCTTCGGGGGTCGCCGCGCCGGGGCCAGCCAAGAGCCGCTTGCAGAGTTGATCGCAGACGAACAGGAAGTCCTCGTTCTTCGCGACCGGGGCGGTCTCGCACTGCATTTCGACCATCACGCCAACCATGCCATCCGGAGAGGTCATCGTCGCGACGCGGCCTTCCGAGGTCACCCGGTCCTTGAACTTGACCGACAACCCCTTGACCCGCTCGCGCAGGATGGCGATCGCCTTCTCCTGATCCCCCGCCGCTTCGGTGAGCGCCTTCTTGCACTCCATCATCGGCAGGTCGGTGATTTCCCGCAGCGCTCGGACCGCTTCCGCAGTGATTTCCGCCATGATTCCTCGTCCCTTCGCTTCGCTGGCCAAAAGAGTTTGATGATACCGCAGGTGTGGCGAATCCGCAGAAACGCACGCACCCCGCACCTTCGGTGCAACCGCACGCCAGCCACCCGGCATGCGCCCCTCGGCGGAGTGGACGCGGCGCGAACGCCCGGCGTTCGCGCCACTCGCCCAATATTTCGCCTCGCCACTCGACCACTGCCACGGTTCGCGGGATCAGCGGTCCGCGGGGATCGCCTGGCCGTCGTCTTTCGGCGCGTCGGCGACCGTCGTCTTCCCTTCCTTCACGGCGTCCGCCAGGTGCTGCAGGATCAGGTCGATCGAACGGATGCTGTCGTCGTTGCCCGGAATCGGCAGGTCGATCGTGTCCGGGTCCGAGTCGGTGTCGATCAGGGCGACGATTTTCACGCCCAACAACCGCGCTTCCTTCACCGCGATCGTCTCGCGCTTCGGGTCGACCACGACCAGACACTCGGGCAGACGATTCATCGTCCGGATGCCGGAGAGGTTGGTGTGGATCTTCTCGAATTCGCGACCCAGGGTGGACTGCATCTTCTTCGAGTAGCCCGCCATCGCACCGGTCGCCTGGAGGTTTTCCAGTTCTTCCAACCGCTTCAGGCGGCTGCGAATCGTGCGGAAGTTCGTCAGCGTTCCTCCGAGCCAGCGTTCGCTGACGTACGGCATGCCGCAGGCGTTGGCCGCGATCTCGACCCGTTCCGCAGCTTGACGCTTCGTCCCCACGAACAGCACGAGGCTCCCCTGGGACGCGACCCGGGCCAAATACTTCTTGGCGCGCAAGAGACCGCGCACGGTCTCCTTGAGGTCGATGATGTGAATCTGGTTGCGGCGTCCGTAGATGTACGGACGCATCTTCGGGTTCCACCGGCTGGCCCGGTGTCCGAAGTGCACACCCGCTTCGAGAATGTCTTTGAGAACGATTTCCGCCATGTTTCGCGTACTCCTAACCCCCATGAAGCTGAGGGCGCCGCAGCCAAAATGAAGAGGATGGGAATGGTGGGGCGACCACGCTGGCCACCCGTTCACCGAAAAGTCGAGCACGGCAGTCTATCGGCTCGGACCGCCGGGGTCAAACACCTCTCCGCCCGCTTTTTTCTCGCCCCCGCGAAGCAATGCCCGGCCCGTTCGCCGCCGGGCTTGCCCAACGTGCCCCACCACCCCGAGATGGCTGTGCCAAAATCTCTCACAACACCCGCAGCCAGAACGCTTTAAGGTATTCCGTCTCCGGGCAATCCACCGCCACGGGATGGTCCGCCCCCGCCCCCGTCCGGTCGAGCAGCTGCACCGTGCGCGGCACCAGCGTCAAATCGGTCGCGCTGCGGGGTGGATTCGGTCGCGAGGCCTGACGAATCACATCGAGGAACTCGTCCTTCCCCAACAGTCCCGAGCAGCTGCACGTCACGAGCAATCCACCGGGCGCCACCACCTGCAAGGCCAGTCGATTGAAGTCGAGGTATTTGCGACGCCCTTCCTCGATCTCCGCGCGGTTCCGAATCAGCTTGGGGGGGTCCAGCACCACCACGTCGTACCGTTTTTCTTCGCGAATCAGGTCGCGCAAATACCCGAATGCGTCGGCATGCGTGAACTGGATCTTCGCGTTGTTCAGTTTCGCGTTCCGTTTGGCGACGGCGATTGCCTGTTCGTCGAGATCGACGGCTGTCACGGACGCGGCCCCCCCTTGGGTCGCCGCGCGAACGGCGAATCCCCCGGTGTAGCAGCACACATCCAACACCCGCTTCCCCGCGCAGTGCGACGCCAGCCGCCTGCGGTTCTCCCGTTGGTCACAAAAGAAACCCGTTTTGTGGCCGGTCCCGAACGACACCTCGAACTTCGCGCCGTGTTCGTCGATCACCACGCGGTCGGGCAAACCGTCCGACGCTCGCGGTTCCGCTTGAAAGCCTTCCTGGCCGTGTGTTTGCGCGGGGGCTTGCACGAGGGTGTGGGTGGTCCCGACGATCGTCGCCAGTTCCCGCAGAATCGCCGACGAGCGTTGCAACATGCCGAGGCTGAACGCTTCGGCGGACAGCACGTCGCCGTAGCGATCGACGACGAGTCCCGGAAAGCCATCCCCCTCGCCATGAATCAACCGGCACGCGCCGGCGGCGACTTCGGCCGGCAACCATTCGCGTCGCAGGTCGACCGCGCGTTGCAACCGGTCCGTCCAGAACACGGTGTCCGGGGTTTCCGCCGAGTTCGTGAGCATCCGCACGGTGATTTCCGCGCGCGGGTTGTACAATCCGTGCCCCCACACCTCGCCGTCGGGGGTCAACACTCGGACCAAATCCCCCGGTTTCGCATCGGGCGATGCCTCGCCGATCAGCTTTCGATACAGATGCGGATGTCTGGACAAAGACCGCATCCGCACTGTCGGCGGGGTGCCGGAGACCGCCAAGTCCCGTTCGGCAAGAGGATCGAAATCCGCCGTCGCCGGGCGACGGGGACGGAATGGGCGAGGGGACGACGGGCGGCTCGGGGATGTCATCCCGCGAGAATACGCTGCCGCGCCGGCGGCGTCGAACAAGTTGCGGTCAACGTTTGCAAACGAATTTCCCCCGGGACAACCCTCCGTGAGCGAAGCCAGCCGATTTCTGATGACGACCTGCCGGGGCGGCGCGGAACGCGCCCTCAAGGGGGAAGTCGCCCGACTCCGCCCCGACTGGCGTCCCGCATACATGCGTCGCGGCTTCCTGACGTTCAAATGCCCGGCGACTGTCACGGACGACGAAGTGTTCGCAACCGATCTGGGCTTCGCCCGCCGACTCGCGATTCCGCTGGGGACCGTTGGCCAGGCTGCGTCGGGCGAGCCAATCACGTCGGGTGAGTCGGACGAGCGAACGGCGGCGGTGTGGAAACTCGCGGAATCGCTCGTACCGGGCCCCGCGCACGTGCATGTTTGGCCGCGCGACGGCGCGCTCCGCCCCGAGAAGCCGGCGGGTGTCGCCGCAGTCGGGGACGCTGACGACTCGGAGACCTCGCCACCTGATGAAGTCAAGGACGACCCCGTCGCCAGATATCTGGACGAGGTCCGCGAGTCGCTGGCCCGCACCGCTCCGCCCGCGTTCGCGGCCTTGGCCACCACCGAAGCGGAAACAAATCGCGCCGACGGCGAAGTCGTCCTCGATGTGTGCGTCGTGTCTCCCGACGAATGGCGGGTCGGGTGGCATCGCGCGACGGGAACACGTGGCCATTGGCCGGGGGGCCTGTTCGAGGAGGCGCTGCCGGACCACGCGGTGTCACGCGGTTACCTGAAGATTCGAGAAGCGCTGGCGTGGTCGGGCTTCGCGCCGGAACCGGGCGAATCGATCGTCGAGTTGGGGTGCGCTCCGGGCGGGGCCTCGCAAGCGCTGTTGGACCTGGGCCTCATGGTACATGGCTTCGACCCCGCCGATGTGGCCCCCGCGGTGATCGCTAGCGCGAACTTCAAGCATTGGCGCATGCGTTCCAAGGATGCGCCGCGAAAAGCGTTCGCGGGGATCGAATGGTTGTACGTCGACATCAACCTGCCGCCGAACTACACGCTCGACACCGTCGAGGGGTTGCTGCGGTCGCCGGGCGTCGAATTCGCCGGACTGCTGTTGACGCTCAAGCTCCCCGATTGGGAACTCGCCGACGAACTTCCTCGGAATCTCGAACGTGTCCGCGGCTGGGGTTTCGAGCACGTCGCCATGCGGCAGTTGACGATGAACCGGCAAGAGGTCTGCGTCGCCGCCTGGTAGGCGACCTCGCCCACAAAAGAAATCGGCGGGCTTGGAGAGTAAATCTCCGCGCCCGCCGATGCAAGTTTTCGGTGTGCGTGCGATGCGGCGTGCCGGACCGGCTCAGGCAGCGCGGCCGAGGTTTTGGTCCTCGTCGTTGGACCATTCGTCCTGGTCTTCGAGATCGCGCGAAATCCGCCCGCGCGTCAGAGACAGGTCGCGATAGTCGCCGTCCAACCGGTACGAGAACACGAACGCGTCCTCCCCCGTGTCGTCGAAGTGCGAGCGGGCCACCCCCACAGCGCGGAATCCCCGCGTGTGGAAGAACAGTTGCGCGGAAAGGTTCGTCTCGCGCAGCTCGACCAAAATCTCCTGCCGCCGTTGTTGCGACAGCTTGTTGACGAGCTTGTCGACCAACTGCCGACCGATGCCGAAATGCCGATGCGACGAGGCGACGGCGAAATTCAGCAATTGCAGCCGCGTCTTGTGGAGGCAGTACACCATGAAGCCGACGACGCGACCGTCGTGCTCGGCCACCATGCCGATGCAGTTGCGCTGACGCAGACAGTTGAGGAAATCCTCTTCCGTCCAGTCGTATTCGAAACTCTCGCGCTCGATCCGCAACACATCGGGCATGTCGCGACGGATCATCCAGCGGATCTGCACCGCCAATTGGGGCTTCGGCGAAGCGCTCTGACTCATCGGGGCCTCCTTGCCTCGAACGGTCTTCGACCACATCGTCCCGGCCCATCCGATCGCGTCCTCGCGATCACATCGGCGGCGGTCTCCGACCACTTCTCCATACCGCGCGTTCCTTGCGCTCGGGATTCCACCCGTGGAGTGCGGGAGAATACCAACGTCCTTCCCGAGGGTGAAGATTGAGTTGCGGAAAAAAATCTTCGCCCCGGAACCGTGCGGACGACCGGACCTCGCGTCACGGTTGCATCACCCGCCAAATCGCCGGATCCATCTCGTCCCTCACGGAATTCAGGCCAGGGGTCGGCAACAGCTTTTCGCTGGCAATGTCGTACAGGAACACGTCCCGTTCCCCCTCGCCGTCGAACCGCTCAGCCACCCACACCAGGTACCGCCCGTCGGCGGACAGCGCCGGCGACTGCTCTTGCCCCGCTGTGTTCACTCCGGCTAACCGGACGCCTCGCGCCCCCTCGAGGTCGTACAGCAGCACGTCACGCCCCCCTTCACCTCCATCGCCATCCGTGGAAATCGCCAACCACCGGCCATCGTCGCTCAGCGCGGGCTCCCCGTCGAAACGATCCGAGTTCAGGCCGGGCGTCGGTACCTCGCGACCGGCGATCAGGTCGACCACGCGTACGTCGGTCCCCGTTTCCCCGCCCGACCAACTCGCAAACGCCAGCAACCGACCGTCCGCCGACATCGAAGGCGATCGCTCGTCCCCTTTGCCCGTCGACACCAACCCCTTCGACACATTTCCCGGCGCGCCGTTCGCCGACGGGAACGCGATCGGTTCGAGCTTTTTCGCCCCGAGGTCGTAAGCGACCACGTCCCATCGCCCCGGTTGGCCGGGGCGCGACCACGCGTCGAACACCAACTTCGGCCCCGCTCCCGCCAACACCGGGTTCCCCTGCGCGTGCGGTGTGTCGTTCAACCCAGGCAACTCCAGCGATTTGGATTCCCGCAGGTCCCACACCTGGATCGTCGACGGCACCCCTTCGGCCTCGCTCGCGTACGTCAAAAACCGCCCGTCGGCGGAGAACGCCGGGTGGTGGTCGCTGCGCTTGTTGACCGAGGGGAACGCGGGCTTGAGCACCCCCGCGCCAACCCCGTCGTGTTCGTACAGAAGAATCTCCGGATGCTGCACGCGGTTGCGGTAGGAGGAGACGGCCAGTCGGAGAGCAACGTTGGGTTTGGCGGGTTCCTCAGCCGGGACGGGGGCCGCGCAAAAGCTGAGGACCAACAACGCCAGCGCAACGCCGCGCCCTGCAAAAACCGAGTGGTTCGCGTTCTTGCTCTTCACAAGCGACGGTGACTCGCAAGGTGCCCGCAGGCAATCCGGCTCGGGTCGCTTTTTGTGCATGGCGTTGAGCATGGTGGAGACGCCTCCATCCCCGCAGGGGGATTCGCGTGGAAAGCCGGGAACGGGCCGATCTACGCCCGCAAAATGCAAAGGTTCACGGACTTCAAACCATTCGACGACCTACGGCAACGACTGCGGCCCGTGGGGACGGCCCGCAACCGCACTTCGCGCTGAGACCAGTACGCTGCCCTGATGATCCTGTACGATTTCGATCCGACCGTCCACACCCTGCAAGTCATTCGGCAGTTCGCCACGCTCGAAAGAGCCCCGCGTCTGTGCGGTGCGAATCCGATCATCGCCAACCTGACGGCGCGAGCCGTCCCACATGAGGCCTCGCTGGCGGAGTAAACACCGCAAACCGGTGCCGCAGAGCAGCCGGGCCATGGCGATACACCGCCAGATGCGCCAAGAATGCCCGAACCTCGGTCGGCGCCAATTCTCTCGGGGCCTGCGTATTGTGAAACAGGATGAACCGCGTACGCCTGGCAACGCACGACCTCTCCGTGCGATACACCGGATGTGTGACCCGGCAGGCATGGGCGACTCGGTCAAGAACCCGGGGTCTTCGCCAGGTCGCTGCGATTGCGGAGAGGCTGGAAGTGACGGACGCACGCCGGGTCGAGATCGTGAGGGCGACGCCAAAGCACGGTGGAGAAAGTGTGGTGCAGCACAGGATTCCGACCGGAGATCGATCGCAACTCGTTTGATTTTCTGATGCGTTAAAATTAAGAAGCTCATGCCACGTCGCCAAACAATGGTAAAATCTGACCGCATTTCGGCGGCCGAATACCTGTTCGGCGATTATCCACACGCACGGAGAAACTCGAATGCAACGCTCAACGATTCTTGCCGTCGTCGCCGCCTTCTTCGCTTGCATGAATTGCAATGCGAACGAACTCAAAGACGACGACACCGTGTCAGTTAGTATTTCTCAAGGCCTAGATAGAAATAAAGAAAAAGTCCCGTGGCAATTCGCATTTCACACAGTTCGCCCAGACAGATCGGGAGAGACTGTAGCCAGAACAACAATCGTCACCGACAGGAAAAATAGAATCATCGAAGTTAAAACTCAACAGGCCGACGACTTGGGCAAACACGAATCCTCTTTTTCCATTGTCGACAAGACGCGAAAGGAGGGGCGTTACCGAGTCACTGTTTTGTTCGGCACAGGTTTCGAGCCAGAAGACCGGAAGTACTCACACCAATTGATGCAGGAAATAAGCATCGACAAGAATGGCATGTTGCTTTCCGATTGAGGGAGACTACTCCCGAGCCACTTCACGAAATGTAGCGGTGCGCCGTATCATATGGGCGTCCGGCGTCCGCAATATCCGTCCTGCCATCGGGCAAACAATTCCGTAAGTGGCACATCATCGAGAGTAGAACAGATCGACGAACAAGGCGATCAACCGGGGCGGCCGGCGGCGCACTGTTCATGTTTCAACGTTTTTGGTCGCCGACGGGTTACCCTGGTCGTTAAGACCTTCGCACTTTTCCCAGCGCCCAGGCGAACCCAACCCGCTCCACACAGCGACCCATCCTGCCCTAACGGGTCCCCACAGCGATCCGGACCTCGACGCGGGCGTTCGAGAGACGCGCGACGCGGAGGGCGTCCGCCGGGACCAGCGCGACGCGGACTTCCAGGATGCGGGCGTCGGTGTCGCTGACCGGGTCGTTGGACAGCACGACTTTTCGCCCCACGATGTGCCCCAATTCGACCACCGTCCCCGAAAGCGTCTCCCCGGTGCCGTCGATCAGCACTTCGGCCGATTGACCGACCGCCAGCCGCGAGACATCCCCCTCGAACACCTCGGCGACCGCCTCCATGTGGTCCACGTCCCCGAGTTCGAGGATCCCCTTTTCGGCGACTTTCTCGCCGGGCCGGGAATGGATTTTCAACACGCGCCCCGTGGAGGGAGCAAGCAACTCCGCTTCGGCGAGGTTTGTCCGCGCGGTGGCCAGCACGGCCTCGGCGCTCGCCAATTCGCGCTCGCGTACGAGCACATCCGTCTCCCGAACCTGCGAGAGCGCCTCCAACTGATGCTCGGCCCGCCGGTGTTCGAGGACGATGCGGTCCAGCGCCCACTGTTTGTCCTCGAATTCCTCAGTGGACAGCGCCTTTTTGCCGACGAGAAGCTGCGCGCGGTCCCGGTCCCGTCGCTCCACGCGAATCTGTTGCGCGAGCAGTTCGACCTGCTCCTTCTGCGCCGCGATCTCGGCGGGCTTGGCCCCCGCCTTCGTCTGGGCCAGCCGCGCTTCGGCGGCGGCCCGCGCCGCTTCGGCTTCCGCGACGGCCGCTTGTCGGCGATTCCAATTGTCGAGGCGGGCCAGCACGGCCCCTTCCTGCACCAAGTCTCCCTCAGCCACGCGGAGCGATTGTACGCGAGCGGATTCCTGCCCGGCGGGCGGAGCCAGACGGATCAAACGTCCTTTCGGCTCCAACCGCCCCAAGGCGTGGACATGCCCGAATCGCGCCTCGGACGGAGCACGCCCATGGGCGGCGGGTGTCGCGTCGGACGCGGGAGCCGGGGTACTCGCCGCATCGCCCGCTCGGCCGCGCCAATGATCGCCATACGCGATCCCGAGCGCGGCGGCGGCCGCGAGCAGGCCAACCAGCAGAACCAGGGAGAGCGCTCGCCGCACGATGGAAACTCGCCTTGCAGGCACCACAGAATGGACGGCCGCGTTCATGACCGGTCCTCCACGGCGAGGGCTTTCCGCGGATGTTGCGCGCGGGGCTTGGTCGCGCCGGGTTTGGCCACCCGAGGTTTTCGGGGCGGCGGCGCCTCAGGGACCGCTTGGAGAATCTCGGCGTCCGCAGCAACTTTCCGTCGCAATTCCTCGCAGACGCGGCGGAACAAGGGATCGTCCCGATCGATCAGCCCGATGAACTGCCACAAGAACAGCCCATCCACAGCCAGCCACACGAGCAGTTGATCGACCCCGCCATTGGACTCGGCCAAGAACCGCTGCTGCATGCGTTTGGCCATGCTTCGTAGCGGTTCAATCAAGCCGGGATTGTTCACTGCCGCCGCGAGCGTGGCGAGCAGGAATTTGTCGACCATCTCGGGTTGAAACAGAGCCCCCCCGTCCGAGGATGGGGGCACGGCCTCGTCGGCGGGAAACACCATGTGCAGCAGCGCCCGCGCCCATCGCCCGCGCGGCTCGGGGTCGTCCGCGATCCGGCGGAGCATCGCTTCTTCGAGCTTCGCGCCGAAGTGCTCGATCATGGCCCGGACAAGATGGTCCTTGGTGGGGAAGTGATACATCACCCCCCCCTTGCTGACCCCCGCCTCGCGGGCGACGTTGTCGAGGGTCATGGACA
Source organism: Planctomycetales bacterium (assembly GCA_044359065.1). Lineage (GTDB taxonomy): Bacteria > Planctomycetota > Planctomycetia > Planctomycetales > Planctomycetaceae > JAIXZD01. Next base: position 171,717 of record JBIKMW010000001.1, read on the forward strand.
AGATGCCGTCGCGACCCGCCGTGCGGATCGCGGCTTCGCACAGTTCGTCGCGGGTCGAACGGGCCTTGGCGGACATGATTGGGATGTCCTCAACACGGAAGCCCGCAAACCATACGGGCGGTACACCATAACTATACCGACTGGTCGGTTTTCGACAAGAAGGGGCCGCGCCGTTTTTTGTCGCAAGACGTCCGGCGCACGGTGATTTCGAGTGTGGTTCTCTCGCGACTTCCGGGCGTCGCGAAGTTTTGGATCGGAGCGGGTATCATCCCGCAGGTGGCCGTTTCCCGTCGGGCCACGAATCTTTCCGTAACGAGGACCCGTCATGCCCGAACTCAGTCGTCGACAGTTCGCCGCCACCTCGATCACCGCAGGTTCGCTGGGGGCCGCCGCGGCGTTGGAATCGACCAGCCTGTCGGCCTTGGCCGCCGATCGCGTCGCCGGAGCCAACGATCGGATCCGCCTGGGATTCATCGGCGTGGGAAATCGGGGGGACCAGGTTCTCGACGGCTTCCTGCAGCACAAGGATTGCGAAGTCGTCGCCGTGTGCGACATTTTCGCGCCCTACACGGAATTCGCTGCGAAGAAGGCCGGGACGAATCCAAAGCAGACTCGCGATTATCGGGAAGTGTTGGACCGCAAGGACGTGGACGCAGTGGTGATCGGCACGCCGGACCACTGGCATGCGCTGATGGCCATCGAAGCGTGCGCGGCGGGCAAGGACGTGTACGTCGAAAAGCCGCTGGGGTTGGTGGTGCGCGAGGGGCGTGCGATCTGCAACGCGGCGGAGCGACATCGCCGGGTCGTCCAGGTGGGGATTCACCGGCGGTCGTCGGACTTCTGCAAGGAGGCGGCGGACTTCATTCGCGGAGGGGGCATCGGCAAGGTCACGGTCGTGCGGGCGTTCCATCTGCAGAACGAGTTTCCGCAGGGGATTGGTCGCCCTGCCGATGGAGAACCACCCGAAGGGTTCGACTGGAACGCGTGGCTCGGCCCCGCTCCGTTCAAGCCGTACAACAAGAACCGCGCGTTCTACCGCTTCCGCTGGTTCTACGACTATTCGGGGGGTCAGGTGACGAACTTCGGCGTGCATTACGTCGACATGATCCAGTGGGCGCTGGGGCAAAACGCGCCGCTGCGGGTGACGGCCCTGGGCGGGAAATTCGCCGACTATGACAACCGCGAGGTTCCCGACACGATCGAAGTCATTTGGCATTATCCGGGGGACACGCTGGTCACGTTTTCGCAGTTCAACGCCAGCGGAGCACCGGGCGCGGCGCGAGGGTGCGAGATCGAATTCCGCGGCACGCTCGGGACGCTGTACGTCCACGGCACGGGGTACGAGGTCGTCCCCGAGCAGATCACCCCCAACGAGTTCGCCGCGCGTTCGCCGGTCGACCGCTCGCTCGAACGGGGTTGGCGAACCGGCGCGAAGGCCAAGATCGAACCCAGAAGCGGCAAAGGTCATCAAGAGACGTCCGCCCACGCGCGGAACTTCCTCGATTGCGTCAAGACCCGCGAGAAGTGTCATTGCGACCCGGAAACGGGTCATCGCTCCACCTCGGCCACGCAGATCGCCAACATCGCTCACCGGTTGGGGGCGGTTTTGCAATGGGACGCCGAGAAAGAGGAATTCGTCGGCCACGACGAGGCCAACAAGATGCTCGCCTACAACTACCGCGCGCCGTACAAATTCCCTTCCGCGTGAACAACGTGCCAAATGGGAATCAAGAAATCGAACCAAAGAGGACACGGAGTTTCACAGAGAAATACAAAGAACGGAATTTCATTTCCTCTGTGTCACTCCGTGTCCTCTGTGGTGAAAATTTTTCCTTCGACACCCCCGCGCGATCCATACCCCTTTTGCCCGATTCGCTCCATGCCCGAGTTTGTCGAGATCGACGGCGTTCGTTTGACGCTTTCCTCCCCCGATCCGTCCGACGGCGAGTGGATCGGCCAGGCCGAAATCCTCTCGCAGGTGCTGGCGTGTTGGCTGGTTGTGGACGAGCGGGACCTCCCCTTGGCCCCCCGGCTGGTGGGCTCGCCCGGCATCGGCAAAACGACGCTCGGGATGGCCGCCGCGCGCCGCCGTGGTCAACCGCTGTACGTCTACCAGTGCACCGCTGACACCCGCCCCGAGGATTTGCTGGTAACCCCCGTTCTCGCGGAGAGCGGCAAGATCGCCTACCACGCCTCGCCGCTGGTCACAGCGATGCTCAAGGGGGGGGTGTGCCTGCTCGACGAGGGGAACCGCATGAACGAGAAGTCGTGGGCCAGCCTGGCTCCGTTGCTCGATCATCGGCGCACCGTCGAGTCGATGGTCGCCGGCATCACCGTCCGCGCCCATCCCGACTTCCGCTGCGCTGTCACGATGAATGACGACGAATCGGTGTTCGAGGTCCCCGACTACATCCTCAGCCGCATCCAACCGACGCTGACCATCGGACATCCCGACCGCCGCGACGAGTTGGCGATCCTCAAGTACCACCTGCCGTTCGTCGAAGACCAAATGCTTGCCCTGACGGTCGACTTCCTGCAACAAGCGCACGAGCTGAACCTCGACTTCTCGACGCGCGACGGGATCAACGTCCTGCGGTACGCGGTCAAGCGCTTGGCCCAGGTGCCGGGTCATCCGGTCGAGCGCGACAAGGTGTGGCGGGAAGCGCTCGAACGCTGCCTGGGCGAGGACGCCATCGACCTGGAGCGACTGGCCGAACGCAAGCGGCGCACCTTGGGTGGCGACGCCGTCCCGACGGGGCTGGGGGACTTCTTCTTCGCCCCGGACGATCCGTTGCACCCCGACAATCGGGGGGACGACGAGGACATCGACGACGACGACGAAGATGGGTGACGGGCCATGCCGACGCGGGTGACTCATGGTCCCGCCTCGCGCCGAGCGTGTCGCTGCGATTTGCGAATTCCCAGTCGTAGCCCAACGCGTGAGCGAGGGAATCAGCCTGAACATTGGGGGAAATCGCAATCCGCGCAGAGAGTCGATTCGAATCCCTCACTCACGCGTCAACGTGCGATAAATCACACACTGCGTAGCGGGGGTGGGTTGCGGAGCAAAAAAGAAAGGGAGCCATCGAGCATCCGGGACATGAAGGACAAGCTTTGATCTGAGACTTCGTTCCTCGACCGAAGCGGCCATTGACCGCGTCGCCCAGACGCTGGAAGCCGTGGCTAATGCACCTGCTGGTCGCCAATACGGCTTCGCGCGACACCACATCATTGCCGGTTCCTTGGTGGGGGCACACACCCGTCCCGCCTTCTTGCTAGCTTGATTCATCATGCAAATGCCCACCTCATACGACGAGGACATTCTTAATGTCGAAGGCTGTTCCGACGCGGTTACGGCTCCGACACGGACGAAGGTCTATTCGATCGTCTACCCGCCGGTCGGATTCTTCCCTTTCGCCGGAACTGGAAACGGTGACTACCACGGGTTCTACTGGCCGCTTGGTCGCGAAGACAGGCCACCGCTGGTTGCGTACAGCAGTCATGACGCATACGCACTGATCCCCGAACATGGCGATTTGTCCGCTGCAGGACGTTGCCAACTCGCACGCGACGCAGACCGCCAACTTACGTACGAATTCAAAGCCGCATTCGATGCCGCACAAATCCCACAACCAACAATTAGTATTGATGCCGTTGTTGCGGTCGACGATCACACGAGCCTTTTGACCCTCGACCCCGACTCTCCATTCCGAAACTGTGCCGTTGCCGATCAACTCGTTTCTGAGAACAAGTTTGACGACGCGGAATCACATTACCGAAAAGCCATCGAGTTTCTCCCTGAGTATGGGGCAGCGCACTTTGGACTCGGCTATTTGCTCCGGCGTACTCGGCGGCAATCGCTGGCATCTGTCCACCTGCGACAGGGACTAATGTGTTCGCACGTTTTTCGGGGTGGCTGCTTTTGGGCCGATCACATCCTGCCGGGGCCGTTTAGGTCTGATTGGCCTCGCAAAGCGCTTCTGTGGCTCCAGCAACTCAACGAGCCCGATGATTCGCTTCGCGATGATCCGTTCATGCGAAATGTGAAAGAAATGGCCCTGAGTTCTGGTATCGCGGAGATCTGCAACGTTGAATTGTCAATCGCAATGGTTGACGAGTATTGCCGCCGCGGAAGTTTCCTTGATGCGGTATACATCTGGATCACTTTCGGCGAATGTGCGTCCCTTGAAACAACGTCCTTTCGCGAACGTCATGGAATCACCGCACGTTCGTTCGGCAAACGCTTGGCAGTTTTGTTTCGTGACGCTGGCATAGGACGCCGCGCAGATCTTGTCGAGAATATGATCTCGATGATGGAGAAACCTGAGGGGCGCCACCTTTAGCAAGAAGCACGCAGAAAAGAGCATTGCAAGCAGAACCAGTGATATCGCGATTTCTGAAGTGCGGTGTCGCCCTGGGGGGCCGGTTGAAAGCGGACGTACCGATTGATGACGTTCATCCGCGAGTGGTCCGGACCGTGTGTTGATTGCCTGGAGTGTTTCAAAGAATAGGGATAACGGCGATCTGGGACATGAGAGTCGAGCCTTGAGCCGTGTTGTCGGGCCCTGCCCTGGCCAGAGCCTCTTGTGACCACGTCACCCAGACGGTTGAGGCAGCGGTTGGGCCACCCGCCAAGTGTCCGCAACCTCGTATTTGGGCGTCGCGGAATTCTTGCGACGCCCTTCAGATTCGGTTCCCCGACCCGTGAACGGCGGTTCCGCCGCCCGCGTTGCAAAACGCGGAGAGGCGGCGGAAGGCGGTCGCGGCGGCGCCCGCCCGGTTGCGGGAAGAGGCGGAGTGGGCGGGGACGAAGCTTCCCGCGCGGGTCCCGGCGACGGACGTGGATGCGCGGGTGATGAAGAACAAGGAAGGGGGCTTCGCGCCGATTGTTACGCCGGTGAACCTGGTCGACGCGGCCAGCGGGATGATCGTGGCGACGGAGGTCCTGACGGATGGACTGAACGGAACGGGAGCGAACCTGAAGGGGTGCGAAGAGCGGGAAATCACGCTGTATTCGCCGGTGTCGGGGGTGGGGACCCACGAGTCGGCGAAGCGCGACGCCCCCTGGCAACCGGTGGCGGCGGAGCGGCTCGACCAACTGCCGACCTACGTGGCGAACGGGGGACGGCTTCTCGATAACACGGCGTTCTTATACGTCGTGGAGACGAATGACAAAATGACAAATGGTGTTCGGCCGGCCAGCGGCTGGCGCATACGGAATCGAGCGGGGGTCCGGGGTGTCGCGAAGGCGGGCGGTATGCGGCGGAGAAGACCGCGTGTGCGGCGTGCGCGTTGCGGAAACGCCGTTCGCGGCGATCAAGGAAGGCCGGGCGGGGCGGCGGTTCCTGCGGCGCGGGTTGGACGGCGTGACGGTCGAGTGGGACCGGATCGCGCTGACGTACAACGTCGGCCGGTTGCTGGCGTGGGCGAGACACGAAGCGCAGCGATCCGGGGCGTCCTTCATGAACCTGTTGCAGCCCTCAAGCACGCCCCTGTGGGCGCTGGCGGCAGGAGAGCTCGCGATGACGAACGACAGACGGGCGATGGGGCCGCCGTGACCGGCGAGCGACCCGCCAGCGGCGGCGGGTCGAAACCCCTGATCCCGGCCGCGCGACCCGGCGCGACCACAAGACAATCCGGCCAGACTCCCCCGGCTCTTGCCCACTCCGCGCCACGGTATCCATACGACGAACACTTCAGTGCACCGGCATCCCCCAGCGGCGCATCAGGTTGTGGGCGATTCCCAAGTGATCGCAGATCCGCCCCACCACGAAGTCCACCAGATCGTGGATCGACTTGGGCTCGTGATAAAAGCCAGGCATCGCGGGCAGAATCGTCCCTCCGGCGTCGACGATCCGCTTCATATTGTCGAGCTGGATCGACCCGAGCGGCGTCTCGCGTGGCACGAGGATCAGCTTGCGGCGTTCTTTCAGATGCACGTCCGCGGCGCGATGAATCAGGTTTTGCGACAACCCGTGCGCGATCGCCGCCAGCGTTCCCATCGAGCAGGGACAGACGACCATCCCGCCGGTCTGAAACGACCCGCTGGCGATCCCGGCCCGGAAATCCGAATGGTGGTGATAACTCACCACGCCCCGCGTCGTCTCCGAGAGGATCGAGCTGTGATCGAAGGTGAACCCCGGCGCGGCGGACCGGAGCGATCGGAGGGCGCTGTCTTCCGCCAGTTGACTGTCGGCCGGTAGCAGATGCGACAACTCGAACCGGTCGAGCGACACCTCGAGGCCCAGTTCCTTGCGAAGTACCAGCACCGCCGACGGGCTGATCGTGAGCTGCACGTTCCGCCCCGCCGCCAGCAGCACTTCCAGCAGCCGGACCGAGTAGATCGCGCCGCTCGCACCGGTGATTGCCAACACCAAATCGGACATTCCGTCCCGCCCGTCTCGAAGGAAGATCGGTGGCCGCCCATGACTCCGAGCAGCGCGCACCGATAGTGTAGCCGCGCGTCTCGGCCCGCGTGAGTTCGTAAGGAATGTCGCGCGTGCGTGGTCTTCGCTGGAGTATTCCGGCAAGGTCGGACCGTGCCGCGAGCGCGTCGGTTTTCCACCGCACGTGAACACGTCCGCCACCGTGGCACCCGGTTCGGCCACGACTCTCCGGCGAAACCCGCGCTCAGAGTTTGCTGTTGCCGATCGGCCCCAGCGCGCGGATCTCGGTGATCTCCGCCCGCCGGCCGGCGATCGAATAGCGGTGCTCAACCTCCCGCTGCAATTGGCCGAGATCGACACCGTCCGTCAGGAACACGGCCTGTTTGTTCTCGCGGAACTTCACGTCGTCGGAACCGACGACCAGATTGACCATCCATGCGTAGACTTCGGAGGCTTTGCCCATGACGAGTTCTCCCGAAAAGGTGTGGGTGGTGATGCAGGACTGCTGTTGCGGGTGTGCCCCGATGGCGGGACGGGTTTACGGAGTCGATCTGTTGTTCGAGGGTTCGTTGGTCGCGTGGTCGTTGCTCAGGTGCTCGTTACTCATGTGGTCGTTGGCGGCGGCATCGAGCAGCAGCTTGGCGAACAATCGTTCCCAGGCGGGGAGCATCAGCCACTCCCTATCGCGTCGGAACGACCCCCACAGCAGGTGGGCGGAGCGCGAGAACCGAGTGGACTCGGGTTCGTAGCCGACCGGTTCCAACAAGCGGCGCGGTGCCGAATGCATGGAAACCGCCAGCCATTTGGCGGACACCTCCGTCTCCACGACCGCGGCGATTTGCCGCGACTTCGGTGCCTCCGCATTGGTCGCTCGCGTTTCGGCGATCTCGGCGAACACGACTTCCAGGTCGACCACCGGCAGGAGCACTCCGCGCCACGGCAGCAGCCCCGAGACACCGTTCGCGATCTGTGAGATCGGCACGATCATCGGGTCGTTCAGGACTTCCAGGACAAACGGAGTCGCGGCTCCCACCCAAATCCAGGGCGCGGCTGACGGCCACACCAACAGTCCGGCGGCGGATTCACGGGGCGTCGCAACCGAGGCCCTCGATGTCGCCAATGTCGTCGCGTCAGCCCCAGTCGAGCTCGGGACGGACCTTGGGGGTGTGGAAACGTCGAGGGTTGTGCGAAGTTCGGGCACAAGCGTGCTCGACGACGCGCCACGAAGCCCGCCATCCTGGCCCGCTTCCGATACCGAGTCCAGTTCGTGAATGGCGACCCATTCGGGAGCCAGTCCCCCCAGTCGGTCGTTCGCACGCCAGGTGCGCAGAATGTCGTCCCCTCGAACCGCCGTGACACGATCCGCGGCGACGACCGAGGTCTGGTGACTCGACTCCACGATCAATGCGACACCAGGCGGCTCTCCAACATGCCCAGCCGCCGAGCGCGGAGCCTCGCGGACCGGGAATGTGCGTCCTCCGTACTCGGCACGCGATGTTTCGCCGAACTCCGTCGGCCAGCTCCAGTGGACTTCTTGTCCCCCCACAACAGCTCGAACGGACGCGGCGGAGACCAGAAACGAAAACTCCTTGTGTCGACACAGAACGTGCGACATCCCGACACGTCCACCGGGCGCACCGTCGCCGAAGACGTTAGCGCGACGCGAACCGGGGCCAGAGTGGACGCGGTCATCGCGTGCGGAGTGGCGGAGTGTGACCGTCATCGGACCGCCCCCGCACCAGTGCGCGGACGCGATTCCCCGACGGAAACGGTCGATCCCTTGGCCAGCGCGTCGCGCAGCGCGGTCAGCAAGTCTTCGTCGCGCCATGGCTTCACGAGGTAACCCGCCGCCCCCAGCTCGAAGGCCCTTCGGCGATGTTTTTCCCCGGAGCGCGAGGTCAGCATAATCACCGGAATCGACGCGAGGCGCGGATCCTTCGCCAACTCGGCGAGGGTTCCAAAACCGTCCATCCGCGGCATTTCCACGTCGAGGAAGATCGCGTCGGGAAGACGCGTCGCAGCGTGCAATCGCTCAAGCAGTTGTAGACCGTCTCCGGCTTGCAAGGACCGCCAGCGGCGCCCCTCAAGGAATCGTGCCAACACGTGCCGCACGCTCACCGAGTCGTCCGCCATCGCGACGAGCAACGGCGATGGCTCCGAGGGGCGACCGGCACCACGGCCCGTTCGAGTCGCCACGGGCCGAATGCCACCCCGCTCCGAGCCGCGTCCCGCTTCGCCCCCGAGCAGCGCCGCCGGATTGAGAATCGGCACCGGAGTGCCATCCCCCAACAACGTCATTCCCGACAGCCCTGGAAGCTGCTTGATATGCGAACCCAGGGACTTAACGACCACCTCGCGCGTGGTCGCCAGACGATCGATCAATAGCGCGTGATCGCGACCGTTGACAGACATCACGACGACCGGACCCGCGAGGGACTCCCCCTCGTTGCCGCCGTCTTCCCTGTCCGAGGCGATCCCCAGCAGATCGGCCAGCCGAGACACCGGAACGCGCGTCGACTCCGAATGGGCCGAGTGAGCGCCCCGTCGAGCATTCGTCGCCGAACGGGCGCCGTGCCGGGCCGGGGTGGCGAGTCGCAAATGTCGCGTCCCGGCAATCGTTTCAAAGTCCTCGGCTTCCGCGCGGACAATCCGTTTCAAGGTCGCGATCGGCAGCGCGAACGTGCGTTCGCACGTCGTGACAAACAGCACACGCGTCGTGGCGACCGTCAACGGCATGAGAAGTTCGACCGCGGTCCCCGTTCCCGGGCTCGATTCGACCGTCACCGTCCCCTGTCGTTCGACGAGTGCGGCTCGCACAACATCGAGTCCGACCCCGCGCCCGGAGAACTTCGTCACGCGTTCTGCCGTGGAAAGCCCCGGCTCGAACACCAACTCGTCAATCCGCTCTGGCGACATCCGCCGCGACTCGTCGAGCGGGACAATGCCGCGACGCACCGCTTGATCGAGCACCCGAGCGCGGTCGAGGCCCCGGCCGTCGTCGCGAACCACGACCCGCACCCGCGATCCGATCGTTTCCACCGAGAGAGTGACGGTTCCGGCGGCGACTTTTCCGGCGGACTTTCGTTCCTCGGGGGTTTCGATCCCATGGTCTACCGCGTTGCGCACCAAATGCAGCAGCGAATCCGACAGGGCCGCCAGAAGCTCGGCGTCGAGCTGGACGTTGCCCCCTTCCAGCACGCACACGACTTCCTTGCGCTGCTCCACGGCGATTCTGCGGGCGGCGCTTTCCAGTCGCGGAAACAGCGTGTGCACCGGTCGCGTCCGCAGTCGCACGAGCGTCGCGTTTCCCGACTTCGCCATGCGTGTTTGCGCTTGTAGTACCCCTTGCAGGTCTCCGGCGATCCGGCGAACCTCTGCCGCCAGGCGGGCCACATCGGCAGTCGACTCGGCCATGTCGCGAGCCAGAACGTGTTCGCTCCCATACTGATCGAATTCGAGCGGATCGAAGCCCTCGGGTGACCTCGCGGTCGCTACCTCGTCGTCCGTTGTTGGATGAGCCGAGCGTGCGACCCCCTCTGCGGCGATCGGCGACGAGGCTCCCGCACCGGAGTCCAGGCCTCGCGACACGACGCGCAGCCGGTCGAGGGCGCCGTCCAACACTCGCGACCACCGCGCAAGGTCGTCCAACTTCTGCTCGAACGCAGCGCGGTTGGTCAACCAGTCTCCTTGGAGACGCAATAAATGATCGACATCCTTCACCCCCACGCGCAGTCGACCCGCCTCGATGGTTCGGCTCGGAGTTTCGGCGCCGCGGGGTGACGCACTCGGCGTCACGAAGTCTGATTCGACGGGAGCCGTCGGCGCGGACTCGCGAGGCGGCTCCGCGACGGGCGATGTGTGGGCGTCGAAGTCGGGAACCCGTTCCGAATCGAGACCGTCCGTCATCAGAGACTCGTCGATCGTCTTCCGAACGCTCTCCGCATTGCCGTTCCCGTTGGGTTCGTTGCCAGCGGCCTCGGGAGCTGGTCCAGTGATGGCTGCGTGTTCACGCAGGAAAGCGTCAACATCCGCGCGGAACTGCCGCATGGTCTCGGCGCGATGACTGTGTTCGGCGCGTTGTTCAGGTTCGGCGGCATGGCCGGCGGATTCGACGATCAAGTCCTGAAGCAGTTGGTTGCCCCGCCGCCAGAGGGGCAGCGCGGATGCGATATCGGCGTGAGTATGGTCCGCGTGATGATCGAGCAGGTCTTCGAGCCGATGGGCAGCGAACGCCACGCGATTTCGACCGACCGCTCCGGCGGCCCCCTTCAGCGAATGCGCGGCTCGACGCGCCCTCGCCAGCGCTCCTCGGACGGCGACAGGATCGGCGGAACCAACCTCCGCGCACCGACGCAGCGCATCCTCCAATGCTTGCAAATGGTCGACCGCTTCTTCCGCAAACACCTCGGCAAGTTCGGTCGCCAAGCCCGAGTCGTCCCGCGGCAGGTCCTCGAAGACATCCGGTTGCGTAGCGTGGGTCGCATCCGACCTGCGCCCGATCGCTTCGACGGAGACTTCCAGCAATTCCCGCGCTTGGACGGTGATCGCCTCGTTCTCCCCCCCGTCCCTCGCCACCGCTTCCACCTGGGCGGCGAACAACGTCAGCAATTCTTCAAGACGTTTGTGTTCCGAGGGTTCGGGCGGACGGGACTCTCCGAGGTAGTGGCCCCACAACGCTTCCTGTGCGGACGCCATCTCGGACAACGCCGGCAATTCCAACAGTCCCGCCGTTCCCGCCAACGAATGAGATAGTCGGACCATCTCCTCCGCCCGCGCGGTCCCGCTTCCCCGGCTACCAGCCAGCCAACGCAGTTGCCGGCGCAGTGCGAAGATCGCCAGACGACATTCGTCGACGAATCCCGGCAGCAGTTCTTGGCGGGAAGGACGGGGCATGGTGGACTTCCGAAGATCGCCGTGGGCGTTGAGTGACGGTTCCAGCGCGGGGGCGAATCAGTTGTTGATGGCGTTCTCGACCATGCGTCCCAGATCGGACGTCGCGTCTCCGCCCCGCTCGTTGATCGACGTGAGCCGGAACCGGCTGACCGAGCCGCGCAGGCCGTCGGCCAGTTCGGCAAGCCGTCCGATCGCCGCGGCCGCCTGTTTGGTCCCGTCGGAGGTGCGCGTGGTGACTTGCGAGATCCGTCCCATCGACTGCGCCACCGCTTCGGCCGAAGTGGCCTGCTGGCGCGTCGCGTCGGAGATCAACCGGATGCGCTGGGAGAGTTCGCGCGACACCGTATCGATCTGCGACAGCGTCTTTCCCGCCTCATCGGCGAGTTGGGTGCCCGAGACCACTTCGCGCGTGCTTTCCTCCATCGCGGCCATGGCTTCGCCGGTTTCGTTCTGCATCGACTTGATCATTCCGGAGATGCGTCGCGTGGCATCGTTGGCCCGCTCGGCGAGGCGTTCGATTTCCTCGGCGACCACAGCGAAGCCCTGACCGGCGTCCCCGGCCATGGCCGCTTGAATCGACGCGTTGAGGGCGAGAATGCTGGTGCGGTCGGCGATGTCACCGATGAGTTGCACGATTTCACCGACCTCCTGCGACGTTTCCCCCACGCGCTTGATCCGCTTGGATGTCTCCTGCACGCGGGCACGAATGCGGTCCATCCCGTGCACGGTGTCCTGCACGACTTTCGCGCCGCGGCTGGCCGTCTCGCGGGCGGTTTCCGCGACCTGCGCGGACGCGTGCGTGTTCTCGGACACCGTTTGAATCGCCTGGGCCATTTCGCCGATGGCGTCGCTCGTGGCGAGGATTTGCTCCGCCTGAGTGACGCTGCCCGACGACAGCTCCTCGGCAGTCGTGCGGATTTCTCCGGCGGAACTGCTCACCTGGACCGTCGCGTCCTTCACGTTGCGAACGATGTCGCGCAATTGTCCGACCATCTCGTTGATCGACAGGGCGATGTCCCCCGTCACACCATCGCTGCCGGGCGCGCGAACGGTGAGGTCTCCCGTCGCAATTCGCGCCACTTCCGTTTTCAGTCGTTCGACGGCCCGCTCCAGACGTTCCCGCTCGTCATGCGATTGGACAAGAGAGAGCGTGTTGTCAGCCATCGAGTTGAGCGACTGGGCCACGTGCCCCAACTCGTCGCGGGTCAACACTTCGGCCCGCGCGTCGAACATCCCCACGCCAACGCGGGCCAACATGTCGGAGATCGCATCCGCTTGCCGCGTGAAGCTCCGAGCGAACACCAACGCCGCCGCGATCACCAGCAGCACCGTTCCCGCCACGATCCATGCCGCGAAGGTGAACATCCGGTCGACCGGCAAACGGACTTCTGCGAGGTCCACGTCCGTGAGCAGTGCCCACGTCAGTCCTTCGGTTCCCTTGCCTCCCAGCAACACGACCGGCGTCCAGGCGGAAAGCACCGGACGCCCTCGATAATTGACCGCTTCGCCTGTTCCGGAAACCCCGCCGAGCGCCGACCGGACTCGGTCGGTCGCGGGGGCGACTCCGGCGGCAACAGCCGCTTCAGGGAAACGGAGTTGACTGCGGAAGCGGTGGTCCGGACCGACCAGATACGTCTCGCCCGTTGTTCCCAATCCCGTGCGGTCCGCCAGTTGGGCGTTGACCCGGTCGATCGACATCCGCAACATCGCGACGCCTACCACCGCTCCGTCGCGCACCAGTGGGGTCGCGAGGAATCCCGCCATCCGACCCTGCGCGGGCAGGTAAGTCTCGAAGTCGGAGACGATCGTCCCTGTTTTGGTCCTGGAATTGATCGTGCGTTCGACCAGTTTGCCTGGAGCACCCGGCGCGAACGGCCCCGTCTTGAGATTGGTGGCGAAGTCCGGAGCCTTGGCCCCCGAATAGACGACGTTCCCCTCGGGGTCGATCAGCAACACATCGTCAAACGCGAAGGTTTGCAGGAAGTCCCGGAACAGCGGGTGGTACTTGGCATGGGCTGTGCTCCACGCGGACTTGTCCTCGGCGGCGTCGAGATGGTGTTTGAGTGCGACGGGGTGCGGATTACGGGCCAGGTACAGGCCTTGCAGCCGCACGGTCTCCGGCGCGAAATCGTCGACCTTCGAGACTCCCGCCGTTTTGGCGTCTACGCCCGCGTCGTGGAGGGCGGCCGCGAAGTCTTTCGCGTACCAGGCGGACAGTTCGCCGCGCAACGACTCCAACTCGGCATTCGACGGTTCGGCGGCGAGTTCGCGATATCCCGCGCCGAAGTCCCGCATCGCTGACGCGACCGCCGGGTCCTCGGCGAACGACCGCAACTGATTTCGGGCCTGCGAGAACAGCGTCTCCAACTGCGTGGCCTTGATCCGTCCAACGGCCTGCAGCTTCGACGCCGCCTCATCGACGAGCGCTCGTTGCGTCGCGAAGTAGGAAGCCACCCCCAGCCCCAACAGCGGTATCAACGACACCGCCAACAGACCGGCCAGCAGCTTGTACCGAATTCGCGTGGTCAACAGAGACAACGGCGAACGCTCCACAAACCAGGCAAGCAGTCGGGACATATCCCACCTCCGTCAAATTCGCCCTCGAAGCGGGCCGAATGGCAACCCGCCACCCGAACCGCGTGAATTCCTCTCCATTCGCCGAATCGGAATTCGGCCGTTCTTCGAATCTCTCTCACAACTCTTCTCGGAGAAACGCCGGTCGAACCCCGTGCTCGCCCCCCCGTCGATTCATCTCCGCGACACACTTTGGAACTCGGCGTCCCCCAACAATCCGTCGATGTCCAACACAACCACGGCCCCCCCTTCGGAGTCCACCAACCCCGTGGCACGGCTCATCGGAAACAATCCCGAAGGGGCCACCGGTCGGATGCGATCCGACGCGAACGCCCGCAGACCGACCACCCGAGGCACGATCAGTCCCGTACGGATCGTGTCGTCCGCGTCACGCACCACGACGACCCTCGCCGTGCTCCGGTGCTCGGCGCGGACAAACGCCGACTCCGCGTCGAATGTCGACTCCCCCGACGATCGGCCGTACGCGACAAAGTCGACGAGGCTCAGGATCTCGCCGCGCCAATGAATCACGCCCGCGATCCACTCCGCCAGGAAGGGGGGTGTCACGAACTCGGGCACCGCCATCACTTCCAGGACCGACGACATGGGGACGGCGAACGACTCCGCACCCACTTGAAACACCAGATGCTTGATACCGGCCGACCGGGCGGGCGTCGCGCGACCACCGAAGTCGAAACCGCCTCGATCGGTCGAGACCAGGGGACTCTCACGGCGCGCGGCCAACAGGGCCAATTCCTGCATCAAGTCCGCCAGCGATCCGCCGCTCGCCGGCGCGGACAATGCGGTCGTCGCTTCGGGCGGTGTCGATTCCACGTCTTCCGCCGCCGCGACACCTGGCGTGTCGCCGAACCACTCGTCGGGCATACGGCCGCCTTCGCCGAACAATTCGGCCGCCAGCGACAGCGCCTCCGTGTCCGTGACCTGGGCGTCGTCGCGGAAGGGGTCGTCGGGCGAATTGACGGCGGTTGTGCCAAGAGTCGACATGGAGCGTGCGAGTCACCTGAAACGAGTTCGGAGGGCGGGTGTCCTGGAGATGCGTCGCGGTTTGTCGGGGCGTTCAGACGCCGGCCGGGGCCAACGCCCGCGCGACTTCGACGAGCAGGTCCGACGAAGAGAGGGGTTTCACGAGGTAGCCGTCCGCCCCTTGCTTCAACCCCCATTCGCGATCGGTCTCGTGGGATTTGTTGGTCAGGAGCAGAATGCGGGAATGCGCGGTCTCGGGACTGCCGCGCAACCGACGGCAAACCTCGAAACCATTCTGTCGAGGCAGCAGCACGTCCAGCACGATCAGGTCGGGAACGTTCCTTCGGGCGGACTCCACGGCCTGTTCCCCATCCATCGCCGTGATCACGTCGTAACCCGCGTCCCGCAGCGTTCCCGCCACAAGCCGAAGCGCGGTGGGACTGTCGTCGACAACGAGCACGCTGGCGGGCATGGAAGCACTCGGCGGGAAACGGCAATGTTCGGGAAACGCCCGTCGGGCGACCAAGCTCTCGATCACGGTCATCGCACGGCCACCGGCTTCTTCGCCGCCAGGTGCCGAGCGACTTTGTCCAACAGGTCCGCGTTCGAGAACGGCTTCGAGATGTAGTCCGAGCAACCCGCCAAACGGCCCCGCAGACGGTCGAACGTGCCGTCCTTGCCCGAGAGCATCACCACCGGAATGGAACGGGTGTTGGCATGCCCCTTAACGAGGCGGCACAGGCGATACCCGTCCAGTCGCGGCATCGTGATGTCCATCAGGATCAGGTCCGGACGAATCGTGGCGATCTCGCGAATCCCCTGGATGCCGTCGGCCGCTTCGTACACCCGATAACCGCGAGGACGGAGCGCGTCGGCCACAACCCGTCGAATTGTCGGACTGTCGTCGACGACCAACACCGAGGGGCGGTCGTCCACCGGTTCGCCGGGCGGTGTTTCGGACGAAACGTCGTCGAACGCGTTCTCGATGGCGATCGCCGGTTCCTCGGCTTCGGTCGTCGCCGCAGCCGGTGCGGGTTCGGATGTCGTGGCGCTCTCCGCACGTTCCGGCGTCGCAAGAACTGGCGGCGGGTTGTCCGATGCCGGGTTGCCCATTGCCGGGATATTCGGCGTCGTGTTGACCGGCGTCAGGTTGTCTGGCGTCGTCCGCAGCGACAGTCCGGCGCGGGCGCCCAACACGCGTTGCAGCGCATGCGCTAGTCGTTCCGACACCTCGTTGACGATCGCGGGACCGCTGGTCATTGTCGGCTGTACCGCGCTCGGCGAGCCTTGACGGCCTGTCAACCACCGTTGCCACTCTGCTGTTGCGAGTTCTTGTTCGCTGACCTGCGGGGCCGCGACGCTCGGTACGAGTTCCAACTCCGCGTCCACGTCCGTGGGAACCGAATCGACGTGCTCGTCCAGCGGCGCGGTCGGAGCCTCCGGGACCATCTCGATCGCCGCGACAGCAGTCGACATCGCCACTTCCGCAGCGATCGGCGGCAAGCCGGCTGCGGTGTCCAACCCGGTTTCGGGGGCCATGACTTCGGACGTTTCGACGAGCACCACCGGAGTCTCCGGCGTCGACCCGACTTCAAACCTCATGCGTTCATCCGCTTGAGGGGGAACGACGGTCGTCTGTACGGATTGTGTCTCGTCCGCCAACAGTTCCGGAGCCGCAACCACCGACTCCGTCGCCTCGACCTCGACCGCTTGAGCTTCCGAGCCGATCACCTCTTCCGCCTCACGCACGACCGGCGGTTCCGGCAACGCTTCCGGTACGACAGACGCGCCCGATTCGGACTCGACCATCAGGCTGGAGTGCCACAGCAAACCGGCGCGGGCCACGGCAGAGTCCGGCGAAAGTTCGAGCGCTTGGCGCAAATGCGAGACCGCGTCGGCGGGGGACACCGAGACCCGGGCCAGCGCGATCCAGGCCTCGGCGGTCGCCGGTTCCAGTTCGACCACCCGAGCCAGTCGGTTGCGGGCCAAGCTGCGGGCGCCACGGCGGAGCGCCGCCAGGCCCAGGTTCAGCAGGGTCCTGGCCCGCTGCGAATGGACACCCTCTTGGGACGGAGACACCATGCCGGTCTTCCTCTGTGCGAATGGAGCGCGGAACCGCGCGCCGGCGGACGGTCGGCCCACTCCGGTGACAACGGGTGAAGCGCGACATCCCGGTGAGAACGAGACTTTGAACACCAGGCCTGTTATGCAGTTCACGTGCCGTAGCGCGCATGCCAACGCCCCGAGCGCGGCCTGTCGGCAGGAAGACATCTACTCGCAGCGAGGTCGCGATCTGTCGAGTGCGCCGGAACCACAGGCCCCCGCACGTGTTCCGGCTCGCGTCGCACGTCCCGCGCACGTCCGGAATGTGCCCGCCTCAACGCCCGGCGGACAGTGTTCAACCTTCGCGACGCGCGCCGTCAACTCGGCTCTTCGCGTGGTGAAAACTCCACAACGTTGCCCGGCCGCAACCTCTCGTCGCGACCATCCATCAGCCACGCGGAGTTCGGCGTGTGACGATTATGCCGTGGATTCCGTGTGCGACGGCGCGATGTTCACGCGGTTCTCGGGAATTCCGAGTGGCGGCTCAAGTCGACACTCAAGAACGCGTGCTAGGTTTCGATTGCAGCGGGGAGGCTAAACCTTCCCGCGTCCGCTCCGACGAGCCCGCGTCGGGCATCAATCCGATGGCGTTCGTCGCAGCCTTCATTCGGGACTTCGGGGTGCATTGGAATCGTCAAGCGGGGAAGTTCGTTATGCGCGTCAATCGGTCTTGGAATCGCCGCACGAACGCCGCACACCCCGCGGAACAGCGCCGCGGCGCCGCGATGGTCGAAATGGCGCTCGTGTTGCCCGTGTTCGTCGCGCTGATGTTAGGCGTGATCGAGTTCGGCCGCGCGATCATGGTCGGGCAACTGGTCACCAACGCCGCCCGCGAAGGTTGCCGCCAAGCCATCCTCGACGGATCCACCAACACGGCTGTCTCGGACTTCGTGAAGCAGTTCCTCGCGGACACCGCCAACGTCGCCAAGGGGGATGTCGCGGTCACGGTCGCGGTCGGCAATCCCGCGGCGGGCGGCCAACTCGTCAACGCCCAATCGCGGGACTTGGTGACGATCTCGGTCTCCCTGCCGTTCTCGAAGGTCAGTTTCCTGCCACCCACCTTCCTCAAGACCACCAACCTGTCGGCCCAAAGCGCGATGCGCCACGAGTGACACCCTCAAGTTCGGCACTCCATTCGCGACGCCTCCGGGATCCCGTCGTAACCCACACACACCAAACAACAAGGCCCGCCGGGAATCGTTTCCCGACGGGCCTCGTGTATTTTCGACGCGTGCTATCCGCCTACACCGGTGGAATTTCTTGCAACACCCGGCAAGCCTCGAGACTCCCCCTCACATCACCCCGGCGCCAAAGTGGGCATGCGGGTCTTCCTCTTCCACGGCCACCATCGGCACCGGGACCGAGGGCGTGGCTGCGGGGGGAGCCAATTCACGGCGACGGGTCTTCATCTCCAAACCGGGAACCTCCCACCGCTGGAGCAGGTTGTTGATCCGGATCTCGATCCGCGTCAGTTCTTCCCCCTCTTCCGGCGTCACAAATGTGAACGCCATCCCCACATCCCCCGACGACAGGCGTCCCGTCCGACCGACACGGTGTACGTAGTCGTCCGAAAACTCCGG
Organism: Planctomycetales bacterium; assembly: GCA_044359065.1. GTDB lineage: Bacteria > Planctomycetota > Planctomycetia > Planctomycetales > Planctomycetaceae > JAIXZD01. The sequence goes on from JBIKMW010000001.1 coordinate 190,237, forward strand.
GATGTCGTAATTGAAGATGTGCGACACGCCGCTGACATCGATCCCGCGACCGACGACATCGGTCGCCACCAACAGGCGGATCCGGCCGTCGCGGAACTGCTTCATCGCGCGGTCGCGCGCCGATTGTGCCAGGTCCCCGTGAATCGTCGCCAGCCGCGGCAACCGCGTGGCCAACCGTCGGTACAGTTTGTCCGTACCCCGTTTGGTGCGACAGAACACGATCGCCTGGCGAGGCTTGACCTGCACGAGCAGCCGCACGAGCGCTTCGAACTTCCGATCCTGATCGATCGTCACCACGTACTGTTCAATGGTTTGGACGACGACTTGTTCGCTCGACAGGTTCACCCGCTCGGGGGACCGCATGTACTTTTGGGCCAGGCGTTCGACCGGCGGCGGGAGCGTCGCCGACAACAGCAACGTCTGGCGATCCGCCGGGCATTGCCGCAGGATGCGCTCGATGTCTGGACGAAACCCGATGTCGAGCATCCGGTCGGCTTCGTCAAGCACGATCACCTTCAGCGAATCCAGCCGCAACAACTGCCGCCGCAACAGGTCGAGCACGCGCCCCGGCGTCCCCACGACGATCTGCGCGCCGCTCTTCAGGGCGTTGATCTGTTGCGTGATCTTTTTGCCACCCACGCAGGTCGCGACCCGCACCGGATGGTGCGACGACAGCCGCCGCGCCTCTTCGGCCACCTGTTCGCTGAGTTCCCGCGTGGGGGTCAGCACCAGCACCTGGGCTTCCCAGGAGTCGAGGTTGATCCGCTCCAACGACGGCAACACGAACGCAGCGGTTTTTCCCGTTCCGGTTCGCGCCTGCCCCATGCAGTCCCGTCCTGTGACGGCGATGGGAATGAATTCCCGCTGAATGGGGCTGGGGGTCTCGTAGCCGACCCCTCGAATGGCCGCGAGGCTTTCTTCGCTCAGCCCCAAATCCTCGAAACGCTTCTCGTTGACTTCCGTGACTTCGCTCAATCCGACACTCCCCCCGAAATGACCAGCCCTCGCCGTCGTGATCGGCGGGACATCCCCCGGGCGCCCGGATCGATCGCCACCAGCCGGTCGATTCGCCGGGGGGCGCCGGGCCGCAGTCAAGGGGCCGACTCAATTCACTCACGCATGAAATCAGCCTTAATCGTACCCGCCGCTCGCCCTCGCGGTCAACGTGCTCGATGAAGGTTGCGTGTGGGCGTGTGGTCACGACCGCTCGCGAAGGGAATCTCCCGTTCCGCACCAGGCCTCCAAAAATCACCGCTGCCATGCAACGCCGAGTACGACTTTCCAGAAACAGGGTAGACCGTGAGTGGAAGAACGAAAGTGGAAGAACATGGGTAGCCCGGCCAACTCGTCGCTTGGTTGCGCAGCGACAAGACGCCAAAGCTTCCGCCCTCAACCCAAACTGAAAACGCACGAGTACTCGCACAACTTGCGCCGCTGTGCAGTTGCGTTGCGTTGCAGGGGCGCATCGCGAAAGCGGAAGCCCCCAGGTTCGTGCGGCTTCAGGTTCGGGGGCTTCAAAGCAGTTCCCCTGCCAAACCACGCTGTTTCAACAAAGCGAAAGCCAAGCGAAGTTTGCGTGTGGACAACCGCCCGAACACCGCCCCCGCCCGCCCATTGTCGGCGTTCGCCCATTGTCGGCATTCGACCGTTGTCCAGGTTCGCCGCGAGGCCGTGAGGTTTTGGAGATCGTCCGTGGGGTGGTTCGACTCGAGGGAGGGTTGGGCCGTACGCTGGTCGGCGTACCGTACGCGGACCAGGCCTTCATGCACCGCCTTCGTTTGCCGCTCGATCTTTTCGACGACCGTGAACCGTAGATCGCGGGGGAATCACCCGATCTTCGGGATCAGCCACACGACAAACGCTTGCGCCGCGCGGATCACCAACAGTTCTTCCTCCACGCCGCCGGCTCTCGCTCTCAAATTCGCATGGCGTTCCACTCTGCGATCCCGCGTATCGTTCTTGTAACCCGACGCTCACCGCCCCGTTTTTTTCCCGAAACGTCTCGACTTTCGGGTGCAGTTCGCCCCACCCCCGCGCAGACCGCTGGCGTTTCGGGGGAGTCTGGCCGGATTGTCTTGTGGTCGCGCCGGGTCGCGCGGCCGGGGTCAGGGGTTTCGGGCCGCCGCCGGTGGCAGGTCGCTCGCCGGTCCCTTCAGCCCCCTGCCCCGTCTGTCGTTCGTCATCGCGAGCTCTCCTGCCGCCAGCGCCCACAGGGGCGTACTTGAGGGCTGCAACGCGTTCATGAAGGTCGCCCCGGATCGCTGCGCTTCGTGTCTCGCCCACGCCAGCAACCGGCCGAGGTTGTACGTCAGCGCGATCCGGTCCCACTCGACCGTCACGCCGTCCGATCCGCGCCGCAGGAACCGCCGCCCCGCCCAGGCCTTCCTTAGATCGCCGCGGACGGCGTCTCCGCCGCGTGCCGCCGCTCTTTGTCGAAAAGGGCTACGATGACCCGTCGGTGCGGCAGACGCTGCGGGAGTGGCGCTATGCGATCCATATCAAATCGCGAGGCGAGGAGGCCGCCGAGCGAAAGTCCCTGCCCGGCTATCGCGCTCGCAGGTGGGTGGTCGAGCGAACACATTCGTGGCTGAACCGGTTCCGTCGACGACTCGTCCGTTGGGAAAAGAAACCCGAAAACTACTTGGCCATGCTCCACATCGCCTGCGCTCTCATCGCCTTCCGCGCCGCAGGCGTTCCGGGATAGGCTCTTAGCAATGTTTGAGGGCAGAGGTATAACGAATCTGAACCCCAAACCCCTACTGCTTCCCCTCCGCCCGGTTCGACCACCACGGCAGGCTCACGCCGCCGTCGATCAGGAACGTGCTCCCCGTCATATAGTCCGCGTCGTCGCTCAGCATGTAGCCGATCGCTTTTGCAATCTCTTCCGGCGTCCCCAGTCGCTTCCACGGCAGGCCCGCGGCCCCTTGCGCCAATTGCTCGTCCGAGAAAAACTTCCGTTCGCCCGGCGTGTCGATCCAGCCGGGGTGCAGGATGTTCACTCGCACCCGGTGCGATGCCAGCTCAATGGCGGCGGTGCGGGCCATGTGGTCGATCGCCGCCTTGGCCATGTTGTAGGCCATCGCCGTCGGGATCGGGATCACCGCGTGCGGCGAACTGACGACGAGGATCGAACCGCGCGAGCCCCCCGAGTTCGGCTCCTGGGCGATCATCCGCTGCGCGGCGGCGCGGCAACCGTAAAACGCTCCCCACATCGAGACGTCGATCGTCCGCTTGAAGCCTTCCATCTTCGCTTCGACCATCAATTCGCGGTCGCTGTAGGCTGCGTTCGACACGTAGCCGTCCAACCGCCCGAATTTCTCGATGGTTTTCTCGACCATGTCCTCGACCGCACTTTGGTCGGCGACATCCGCTTGCAGCAGCAATCCATCGCCACCGAGTTTACGACACTCAGCGAGTACCTCTTCCGCCTCGTCCGGGTGCGAACGGAAGTTGATGCCGACCTTGCCCCCTTCGGCGGCCAAATGCATCGCGGCGGCGCGGCCAATTCCGCGTGAGGCCCCGGTGATGATGTAGACCCGTCCGTCGAACCGCTTCGTGGCCATGATCTCGCTCTGCTCCAGTGCGTGTCCGTGATGGTGTTTCGGTGGGAATCTGCGGTACGGGACCCGGCATCCCCCAAGTCGCCGACATGCTCCCGCCGCACGATATCACGGCGGGGACCGGAGTTCACCGGACCGACGGTTTGTCATCGCGACAAGACCCCACCAGGGCGGCTCAGGAGGTTTTGAACACGGACGATACACCGATGCAGCACCGAGTAATGGCGGCAGCGGGGGAACGATTGGCCGAAACGGGGCGCGGATCGTTCCCGCCGAGGGGGGTGCCCCCTTTTGTTGACGACTCGCTCGCTCTTTTCGGTAGCGCGACGCGTGACGGGCTGTTGAGATTCGGGGAAGAGAGTGCGGGTTCGGCCACCAACCTGTATGACGGACTTCCAGTCCGTCGTACGAGAACGGTTCGCTCTCCGAACAACACTTTCCACAGTCCGGTGAGCGACGGACTACACGTGGATTCCAAGGAATCCGCATCGATCGGGAGAACGGATTCTCGCACTCGCGCGTTCTGAAGTGGCCCCCTTCCTCAGGGACATTTGCCGGGCCATCGGAACGCGTTGTTTTCTCGGTCCCACGCCGAGGCGCGGAGTCGCCGCGAACTCACTCTTCCGCGACGTCTCCGTGCCTCGCCGTGAGAATGAACACCTTAGAAGTGGTTTCAAAACCCTCTGCCGGGCAGATCCACGTTGACCCCCTGTCAAGGTTCTCGTGCCGGCAACCGGGTTTTGAAACGGCTTCTACCAAGATCGGTGTGTGCGCCGACCTCGCGAGGAGTCGCGTCACTCCCAAACCCACTCGTCGGGCTGCAAGCAAACACATCCTTTCCCCGCGCTCGGGAATGGCGGCGACCTCATCGCCCAAGCCGATTTCAACAACGCGCCGGTACTCCGAAACTCGCTACGGGAAGTCCGCGTGTCTCCTTAAGCGCCTCAAGCCCTCCAGCGGCGCGTTCGTCTTGACCCGTTCCCCTCGTTGTGCGAGAAAACCGCTTCTCTCGTCTCTCTCCCCCGAAATCCAACGACTCGTCGCGCCGTGCGGGCATGCTCCGCGCGGTTTCTTCGCGACGATTCGCATTTCCCCCACACACTCCCGTCGGCTCGCGCCGGTCTCGCCTCGTCGGGCGAATCGCCGCGTGCCGCGCAGTCCGTCCAAGGATGGCCGTGATGCGTTCGCCCTCGTCCGCGGTTGCGCTCGACGTTTGCCCGACCGTGCGATCCGCCCCGTCCGAGCGATCCGTTCCGCCCCGTCGTCGATTTCGTGGTCTGGCGCTGCTGGGCGCGGTCGGCCTGTGCGGGGCCGCCGGTTGTTCGCACCTGGTCGAACAACGGGTGATCTCCGCCTTTGCCGAGAGTTTGAGCGACGGAAACGTGGCGAAACTCCGCAAGGTTTCGTCGTCCGAATTCGCCGCCAAGGCGCTCCCCGAGGACGAGGCTCTCGCGTCGCTCAAGACGCTCGACCTTCCCGATGGCAAAATCAAGGTGTCCAAAGTCGAGGAAATCGACGAGACGACGCGCAAAGTGACGGTCGAAGTCGGCGAGAAGAAGCGCAAGCTCGTGTATCAGTTGACCCGCGCCGACGAGAAGTCGGCATGGGTCGTCGACGACCTGTTTCTGAAGTCCCGCGAAAAGGGGACCGGACGCTCGGTCGCCGAACAAGTCAGCCTGTTGGTCGCCGTTCGCGAATTCGTCGAGGCTTGGCAGTCGAACGACCGCCAGCAGATTCTGGGCAGCGTCTCCCCCGACATGCGTCAAGCCCTCGGCGAGGTCCCCGCCCCCGCGATGCTGGTGCTGTGCCAGGGGGTCGTCACAGGCCTGTCGATTGAGCAAACACAACCGGCCGCCGTCATCAACGAGGACACGGCCGATGTCCGCCTGCCGACCGATAACCACGTGGTGGTCGTGCAGATGGAACGTAACGGCAATGGTTGGCTGGCCCGCCGGGTTTCGGTGGAAGGCCGACGCGGCGGCGGGACGGTCGACTCCGTCGCCGAAATGGCGGTCGTGACGCGCGCGGTCCTCGAGTTCCACCGGGCCTATCGCGGAGCCGACAAACAGACGTTGGGGCGGCTGTGCACGCCGAAGTTCTACGACGGCAGCCTGTCGGTCGCCGACCTCAGCCTCGTCCCGCTTCCGGAAGTGTCCGACGACTCCAAGGGGTTGGACATCAAAATCGAAGGGGGTGTCGCCCACTGCGTCGCCAACGGCGACGGGGAAGTCCTGAAGATCAGCCTGCTCAAGTTGCCGCAGGAAGACCCGCTCAAACTGCCGGAATACCGCGTCGACGAAGTGGCGCTGTACGAACTCAACGGCGCGCAGGACAAACGCCTCTCGGTGCTGTTCACCGGCCACGCCCTGCTGCAGGTGTATGGAGAAGCCCTCGCGTCGCGAAACCTGGACGGGCTGCGGCTCGGATCGACCGCCGAGTTCAATCAGATGGTGTGGAACAAACTCGACGAACGACGCGTTCGCAACATCCCGTTGCCGGGAGTGAAGACCGGAGCGATCCGCATCGTCAACTCGGTGTTTCAAGGTTCCACGACGCGCATCACCGTCGAACAGGGGGGGCAACCGGTCACGTACGTGTTGCGCGACCAGGGTGGCCGCGTGCTGATGGACGATGTCCTGACTCCTGCCTTCGATCGCCCGCAATCGCTCAAGCTCACCCTCGAAGCGATGATTCCGGTGACAGACTTCGCCCAAGCGTTCGCCATCGGGGCCGTCGCGCCGGAAGTTCCCAAAACCGAATTCGAGAAGGGGGCGGCGCGGACGCGGGTCGACGCGGCCAAGGGGAACTCCTCGCGCGAGTTCTGCCGCGTCGTCTGGAACCAGGTCGACCACATCCCCCGCCTGGGACGCAATCCGCACGAATTCTTCCAGCAACCGCTCAACAAGCTGGAGCTCAAGACGGATCGCGCGGTCGTAGTGCTCGGGGACGACAACCGGGGGGCCAAGATCCAGCTTGTCCGCGAACACGGGCAATACGTCGTCGACGACGTGGAGTTGATCGCCGGCCCGCTGCCCGACCAACGTCAAAGCCTGCGGCGCTTGCTGCGGACGACAATCCACCAAGGGGGCTGAGTGACTCTCCGAAAATGCCGGTCGGGACACCATCCGCTGTGCTTTTTGCACACACTCACCACCGCGGATTGAGTGATACACAGCATTTCGGAGAGCGCGTGGCGCGGACCGGTTCGACCGGTTGTGCGGAGCTTGTCGTCGCGGTTCGATGATTCGCGTCCTTCTCGACCTGTATCGGTGATGGGAACGCGTCCCGAGGGACGAAAGCGCCCGAGGCGGGTGTGTCCATTCCCCTTCGCCGCGTGTCCTGCTTGGCCCGCTTTGGGGACAAGCATGCGAACCGCGTGACGACGAACCCCCTCTAAATCTCTGCGCATCTTTCGGGTGATTCAGGCACAAAGCGACTCGCTGGCCTCAGGCATGCTGGCCCCGTAAAGCCGGTGCCAGCATGGCACCCCATACGCATCCCCCCCCGTTCCCGTCAGGGTCGGTCTCCATGCCCCCACGCAAGAAACCGGTCGCCGCCGCCGCCGCCACCCCCACCTACGGCGACCCCTCGACTTTTCTGGCGGACTTCCTGCGGTACGAGGAGGCCGAACTCGGGGCGTCGCGCAACACCCGAGCCGCGTACCGCACCGACCTCGAGCAGTTCTGCGCGTGGTTCAAGGAATCCGGCCCCGAGACCGTCCAGCAAGTGACGCTGGCCACGCTCACCTCGTTCCTGGAACACCTGCACAACCGCCAACTGGCCGCCTCGTCCATTGGTCGCAAGCTGGTCGCGGTCAAAATGTTCTTCCGCTACCTCGTGCTCGAAGGGGTGCTCAAACAAAGCGTGGCGGATCTGCTCAATTCGCCGAAACTGTGGCAGAAGTTGCCGCAGGTGCTCAGTCCCGAGAACGTCGAGCGGTTGCTGGTCGAACCCGGCAAGGACGACCGCTGGCCCCGCCGCGACCGGGCGATTCTCGCGCTCCTGTACGCCACCGGATGTCGGGCGTCGGAAGTGGCGAACATGGACCTGCGCGACTTGCGGGTCGACGAGGGGTTCTGCCGCTGTCTCGGCAAGGGTGACAAGGAGCGGCTGGTGTCGCTCAACCCGGTGGCGGTCGCGGCGCTCGACGCCTACTTCGAGACCGAGCGGCCGCTTCTCGCCCCCGATGCTGGGGAGTCGGCGGTGTTCCTCAGCGGGCGGGGCAAGCGATTCCACCGCATCATGATCTGGCACCTCGTGAAAAAGTACGCGGCGCGGATCGGCGTCAGCTCGGAAGTCAGCCCGCACACATTGCGGCACAGCTTCGCCACGCACCTGCTGGCGGGGGGGGCGGAGATTCGCGCCCTGCAAGAACTGCTCGGCCATGCGAACATCGCTACCACGCAGATCTACACGCACGTCGAGCATGGCCGCCTGAAAGCGGTACACCGGAAGTACCACCCGCGCGGGTGAGGGGCTTGTGCTGTTCCTCAATTCCTGTCTTCCTCTGCGCAACTCCGTGTCCTCTGTGGTGAATCACTCGGTATGAACCACAGAGAACACGGAGTTGCACAGAGCGGAAGCGGTGGGAGTTGATGTGCCGCGCCGACGCGTTGCGGACTGGATAACATTTGGTCGTTGGTCGCGCACCTGAATCCAAGTCGCTCCGTTCCGGAGGCGGTCCCATGCGTTCCACGCCCGCAACCCCCTCGGTTCCCGTTCGTTCCGGCCCGACGTTGGTCGGTCTTGGAGCGACGCTGGGAATTGGAATGCTGATTCTTGTGACGATGGCAATTCTATTGGTACCCATGAATCTGTCGTCGCGCGAGGCACCGCGTCGCTCGCAATGCCGCAACAACCTGAAGCAAATCGGTTTGGCATTGCACGACTACCACGACCAGTACGGCACTTTCCCGCCCCCCTTCACCGTGGACGCCCATGGAAAGCGGCTCCACAGTTGGCGGACGTTCATTCTTCCTTATGTGGATCAAGCACCGCTGTACAAGAGGATTGATTTTTCCAGGGCGTGGAACGACCCGGTCAATGCGGAAGCGGCGAAGGCAACGCCCCTTGTCTACCATTGCCCAGGAATGGCGGGTGACGTTACGCGAACCAGCTATCTCGCGGTGGTCTCCCCCGAGGGTGCCTTCCAACCCGGCAAGGCGACAGCAATCAAAGACATCGTCGATGGCTCATCGCAAACGCTGTTGGTGCTCGAAACCACCGCGAGCCGCTGTGTGCACTGGATGGAACCGACCGACCTGGACGAGACGGGGCTGCAAGCCTTGGCCACGGAAGCCTACACCACACACGCTCGCGGCATGCACGGCCTGGCCGCCGACGGATCGGTTCGATTCTTCTCGAACGACGAACTTGCCAAATTCGGCCGTGCCTGGCTGACAATCGCGGGCAAGGACGCTGTCGATTGACGAGGCCATTCACGCCCGTTTCCCAGCGAGATCGACCCCTAGCCCCCCCGGTCTTCCTCTGCGCAACTCCGTGTCCTCTGTGGTGAAAAACTCGGAATCAACCACAGAGTTGCGCAGAGCGGAAGCAACCTGCGTTGGCCCGCTCAACCCGTCTTCGCCGGCGGGCCCAGCAGTTCGCGCTCGATGAAGGTCGTGTCAACCTTCCCTTCGGCAAACGCCTGGTTCGTGAAAATCTGCTGGAGCAGCGGGATCGTCGTCTTGATCCCTTCGATCACGAACTCGTCGAGAGCGCGGCGCATGCAGGCGAACGCTTCTTCCCGCGTGTTGCGATGGACGATCAGCTTGCCGATCATTGAATCGTAGTACGGGGGAATGACGTACCCCTCATGGACGTGCGAGTCAAACCGCACGCCCGGTCCGCCCGGTGCCCGGAACTTCGTGATCTTGCCGGGTGAGGGACGGAAGTTGTTGGCCGGGTCTTCCGCGTTGATCCGCACCTCAATGGCGTGGCCGCGGCATTCAATCTTCTTCTGCTCGAACGGCAACTCCTCGCCGGCCGCCACACGGATCTGGCTCTTCACCAGATCGATCCCCGTGATGAGTTCACTGACGGGGTGCTCGACCTGAATGCGGGCGTTGACTTCGATGAAGTAGAAGTTGTTCTGCTGGTCGACCAGGAACTCGACCGTACCGGCGTTGGTGTACCCGGCCGCCTTGACCAATCGCACGGCCGCTTCGCAGATTTTTTTGCGGACTTCCGGAGGGAGCGTCGAAGCTGGGGCCTCTTCGACGAGTTTCTGGTGCCGCCGTTGCAGGCTGCAATCGCGTTCCCACAGGTGGAACACGTTGCCGTGCGTGTCGGCGATGATCTGCACTTCGACGTGGCGCGGGCGCTCGATGTACTTCTCGATGTACACGCCGCCGTTCTTGAACGCCTTCTCGGCCTCTTGCGCCGCCTGCTTCAGCCCGGAGAGCAGACTGGCGTCATCCTGCGCGACGCGCATCCCCTTGCCGCCGCCACCCGCCGTCGCCTTGATGAGGACCGGGTAACCCGCCTTCCGCGCAAATTCCAAGGCGAGCTTATCGTCTGTGACGAGGCCATCGCTGCCAGGAACCAGCGGGACCTTGGCCTCGTCGGCGACCGCCTTCGCCGAGACTTTGTCCCCCAGCTTTTGCATGGCCTCGGGGGTGGGGCCGATGAACTTGATGTTGCAGTCGCGACACACCTCGGCGAAGTGGGAATTCTCGGACAAGAACCCGTAACCCGGGTGGATCGCCTGCACGTTCCCGAGTTCGGCGGCGCTGATGATGTTCTTGATCTGCAGGTAGCTGTCGCTGGCGGCGGCAGGACCGATGCAATACGCCTCGCGGGCCAGACTGAGATAGTGCGCGCCGCGGTCCGCCTCGCTGAACACGCAGACGGTGTCGATGCCCAGCTCCTTGCAGGCCCGAATCACACGGAGGGCGATTTCACCGCGATTGGCGACAAGAACGCGTTGGAACATCGGAGAATCGCACGTGGATGGAAAGGGGAATTGTGTGCCACTGGCTCCGCCAGTGCCAACCGGGGCTCGCCCGTTCATGGTAGCGGTTCGCTCCGCGAACCGAAGTCGCGACGTGGAATCGCTCTTGCAACATCGCACGAGACGATTCAAGTCGGGTTCACGTTCGCACTGGCATACCTAGTGGCACACGGGTCAGACGTGAAACAACGACCGCACGGTCACGCCGGAGTGATGCGGAACAGCGGTTGGCCGTACTCGACGGCATCGCCGTTCTTGCAGAGGATTTCGGCGATCACACCGCCGGTTTCGGCGGGAATCTGGTTGAAGACCTTCATCGCCTCGATGATGCAGACGACCGTCTCCGCCGAGACCTTCGAGCCGACCTTCACGAACGCCTCCTCGCCTGGCGAGGGGGAGCCGTAGTACGTACCGACGGTCGGACTCTTGATGAACGTGCCGGGGGCGGCGGCCGGCGCCGCGGCAGGGGCGGTTGCGGTCACCTGAGGGGCCGCCTGCTGGGCGAACACCGGCGGGGCGAACATCCCTGCGGGAAACGCGGGGGCGGACTCGGACGAACCGCGGCGCAGCCGACAGCGGCTCCCTTCTTTCTGGAGGTCGACCTCGGAGAGGCCGTATTGCTCCATCAGAGCCACAAGTTCTTTCAGCTTCGCCAGATCGAACGGATTGTCGCCGGAGCTTTTGTCATTTCCCCCGGAGCCTTTGTCGCTTCCCATAATGCCTCGGACGGTCTGGATGGTGTCTGAAAAGTGTCGGACCGGCCCCTGGCGCGTTATGGCGCGGAGCCGATATGGATGTAATCTGTTTCCGGTATTGGAGGTCGTAACCCGTTTTCCGGTCAGTGTCAATCGGGGGAGAAGGATCAACGTGGAATGCGCTCCACACTTCCCTCAGGCCGCTCAAACGACGCGGATATCGTCCAGTTCCTTCGGCACGCTGGTGAGCACTTCGTGCCCGTCGCGTGTCACCAACACGTCGTCTTCAATCCGCACACCACCCCAACCGGGCAGATAAATGCCCGGTTCCACGGTGATCACCATCCCGGGTTGAAGTGTCACGTCGACCGACGGACCCAGCCGTGGCGCTTCGTGAATGTCCAACCCGATTCCGTGACCGGTGCTGTGGGTGTACGCTTTGCCGAAACCGGCCTTCTCAATCACCGAGCGGGTGGCCTGGTCCACCTCTTTGCCGGAGACTCCGGGTCGAATGGCGGCGATACCGGCGAGCTGCGCTTTCAGCACAACTCCATACACCCGTTCGAGTTTCGTCGAGAGCTTAGAGGTGGCCAAAACCCGCGTCAAGTCACTCCGATACCCCCCCGGACCGCGTGCACCCCAGTCAATCAAAAGCAGATCGGCCGAATCGACCCGGATCGGCCCCGGGCGATAATGCGGCAGCGCCGCCCGGTCTCCCGCAGCGATAATCGGCGGAAAGGCCGCCCCCTCGCCCCCCAGCCCCCGGATGGTGTGTTCGAGATTGTGGGCGAGTTCCCGTTCCGTCTGTTCGCCCCGCAACTGTGCCCGCATGGCCGTGAAGGCCCGTTCCGCAAGTCGAACGGCCTCGCGGATTTCCGAGATTTCTCCGGCGTCCTTGACCTGCCGGAGCGCCTCGACCAAACCGTCCGTGGGGACCAGCGTGGCAGTGGTTGCGGCCGTGGCCAGCTTCGAATGCGTTTCCACCGACATGTGACTGGCCTCGAATCCGATCCGGCGGGACTCGAGTTTGCCAATCAAATCTGCAACGGCGGTGACCAAGCCCTGCGAAACCGGGCGAATGATCACTTCCAAGCCGGGGCATTCCTCGGCCAATTGTGTCAAATAGCGGCCATCGCTCACGGCGATCGTCCGCTCCCGCCCAACGAGCAGCACCGTGCTGTCCCCCGTGAAGCCGGTCAGGTAGCGGACGTTCGTGTCATACGTGACGACCAGCAGGTCGCAACCGGCCTTTTTCAGTGAGGCGACAAGTTTGGTGCGGCGCGCGAGGTAGCGGTCGGCGGACATGCGGAGACCTTGAGGATGGAACATCCGAGTGGTGGAAATGATCGCAAAGCCAACGAGGATAAAGGCTTTCGAGAAGCGGGGGATATCGAAAACGCTTCCGTTCCGCAAGGGGGGGAAGTCCGTCTGGCCAAAGACGCCTTGGCTGGCTTTCCCCCGCGAACGCGTGTGATTCTTTGTACAACCGACATCCCGTCCGTTGAAACTGCGACGGAGCGGAAGTCCGATGTCCATCGCTGCTGAGATCGCCCCGGATTGAGGCGGCCCAGGCCAGGAATGCTCGCGGCGAGGTGCTCCTTCATGTTGCCTGAACGGGGTGGCTGTCCGATAATAAAGTGTCGCCGGGTTGAATTCCCCCACCGGTTGGAAAGTTCGCCAATGCTCCGGACCTTGCTGAAATCGAAGATTCACCGCGCCACGGTCACCGAGGCGAACCTCAACTACGAGGGGAGTGTGACGGTCGACAGCGAACTGCTGGAGGCGGCGGGGATCGTCGAATTCGAGCAGGTCGATGTGTACAACATCACCACGGGGGCGCGGCTGACGACTTACGCCATCCCCGGAACGGCCGGTTCGGGGGTGATCTGCATGAACGGAGCGGGGGCGCGACTGGTTCAGCCGGGTGACCTCGTCATCATCTGCTGCTACTCGCACTACACGCCGCAGGAAGTTTCCGAGCACCAACCGGTCGTTGTGCATGTGGACGGCGAGAACCGGGCCACGAACATCGAGCGCGTGCCGGACCGGGTGGGGCGCGGTTGACGCAATCAAAAACGCAGGACCGTTGTGGCCGGGCAGGTTGCGGCGGAGACACCCGAGCGGTCGGAGCCAACCGGGTTGAGGTTTTTGGGCGAAGGAGCGCGGGTTTTTCGCCTCCGGAATTCGTGATGGCCGTCGAAGTTTCCTGCCCCGATTGTGGCCGCGCGTACCGCCTCGCCGACGACAAGGCGGGCAAGAAGGTCCGCTGCAAGAACTGCTCGGCGGTGTTTCCGGTCCCCACGGCGGGGAAGATCGAAGATCATGGAGAGCGCAAGAGCGAGTTCACCCCCGCCTTCGGGTCGGAGGACATGGAACGCCTGTCGGACCACATTGAAGAGCATGTCGGCCCGATTGAAATGGTGTTCCACGAATTGATTTCGGACCTGGTCCATGTCGATGTCCACTGGATCAAGGCCACCGGCAAGCGCCCCTTTCATGTGCTGGTGACGACCGGCATGAGCGACCTGCCGATGACCGTGCCGCCGGGCGCGGAAGAGCATCGCCACGCCGAATTGGCGATTGCACTCCCCGCCGACTGGAACATGCATCAGGCCGAGTGGCAGGACGAGGACCACTATTGGCCGATCCGCTGGTTGAAGATGCTCGCGCGGTTTCCGCACGAGTACGAAACGTGGCTGGCGGTCCCTCACACCATTCCGAACGAGGATCCCCCCAAGCGCTTCGCGCCGGGCACGGCGATGTGCGGGTGGTTGATCTCTCCGGTGTTCTTCCAGGAGGGAGGAATTCCGGACTGCGTCGTCTCGCCTGAAAAAACGGTGAAGTTTTTGGGGCTGGTGCCGCTCTACAAAGAGGAGATGGACCTGAAAGTCGCGCACGGCGTGGAGCCGCTGCTCGACAAATTCGACGCGGCGGGGGTGGACCTCGCGGTCCTGGATCCCAAACGCCCCAACGTGTGTCGCAAGCGGTGGAAGTTCTGGTGAAGGAGGGCCGGCGCGGAAACGAGCGCTCTTGGTCTTACTCGCCGCCGGCTACTGCTTTGTGAGCGAAATCGACTGTGTGAACGTCTGCCCTTGGAAAATCCGGGTGATCGTTCCCGACAGGGAGTTTCCGTCGCCGGAAAGTTCGATGGTTTCACCAGAGTCGGTTGTCAGTGACAAGCGGACCGAGCCGGCGCTGCCGGTGGCCGTCCCGCTGACTCCGCTCGACCCCGAATTCCCCCCGTTGTCGACGAACCGGATTGTTCCCAGCACATTCCCTGCCGTCGTTGTCGAAATGGCAAGCGTGGTGTCGTAGGGGCTTTGAGGATCGCCGTAGTTGCTGGTGGTCGTGCCCACATAAGTGCCTGTCAAATCCGGAAGCTGGCCATTGTCTCCGCCACCACCCCCTCCCCCCCCACCATTGTCACCACCACCGCCGTTGTCGCCTCCGCCACCCGGATCCGAGTTCAGTCCGTCGTCGCGCGTGCGGAGCGAGATCACTTGAGGCGTGTACCCTTCAAACGCCGAATCTTCCGTCTCGATCTCGAACTCGACGTGGAACGACTGGTCTCCGTCGTCGGACGCGTCGTCTACCCCGCTAACATCGAAGTTCGCGGACGCGAAAACATCGTCGGGCGAGATTGTAATTTCCGAAGGGGAGACGGTCGCCTCAGAACCGTCGCTCACTTTCGCGCGGACGGTCACCGAATCCGTGCGCGGAGCGAAGTCATCCATCACAATCGAGACGCTGCCGGAGGCTTCACCCACTTCCGAGCCGCCTGCGGTCACACGTGCTCCGCCCCCTTTTATCTGACCCGATGACAGTGCGGACTGGGTCTGACTGGCGGTTGATCCCGGCAGATCCGGATCGAGCAAGGTCGAGAGAGAATTCAGGGTTTCGACCGAGGTCTGCAGCGCACCGGCTTCCCCCAGCCGTTTGTCGACGAATTCGAGCGCTTCGCTCTTGGCGAACTCGACCATGTTGGAGATCGCCGGTCCCACGACAATCTGGAACTCGCGATAGCGTGCATCGGCGGTGCCCACCTCGCCTCGGGCGATGTTCGACGCCCGCTCCGCCCCGAAGTTGAGTGCGGCCCCGACCAGTTGTGGGACCGCGTTGAGAATCGCCCCCACGGCGGAACCGCCCGGAACCAGCGCCGCGGCCTGCGCGATACGAGCTTGCGCGGTTTTAAGCCCGGTCTGAAGATCGCGCTTCACTCCGTCGAGAAAATGCGTGCCAATGTTTTGAGCCCACTTCAGTTCGTCGTCTCCCGCAGCGGCTGCGAACCCCGTCGTCCCCTGTCGTACCTGGTCGCCCCCACTCACGCTGGCCACAGCACCTCCGAAGGATGCCGCGCGCGAAGCGGAACTGCCGGGAATCAGCTCCTCTTGCGACCACGCCCCCAACAACCGGTCGAGCATTTCCAGGTTCGACCGATCGAAGACGAGCGTTTCGCCGGTGTCGGACCTTCGCCCGATCTGGATGCTACCGACAAAACCAAACCGCACGAGATCGGCATTCGCGCGAAGGTCATGAAGGTTGCCAATCTGGCTTTGCAGTTCCGATAGCAACGGGAACGTATTGATGGTTCCCCTCGATGCCTTACCCAGGGCGCTCACGGTCTTTATCTGCGCTTCGATTCGCGCCGTGAACTTGTCGACGAATATGTCGAACAACCGTCCTGGTTCCAACCCCGTTGTCGGCAAATCCTCGATGTGATAGTCGCTGAACGCCCGAAACGCGGTTCCTCCCTGACGAACGTTGATCGAAACGGTCGCCGCCCCGGAACGCCCTCCGCCGAACCCCGCGACTGGCGGCAGCCCGACAATCACGTTGCCGTCGCGAACACCCGCCGCCAACACGCTCTGTGTGGTGCCGTCCGGAAGTCGGAAGTCGACGTGAATCGGATCGTTCGGCGAGAGCGACCGCCCTTGCGCATAGACTTCCAGCACCTTCAGTGGCGCGCCCGAATATCCTAGATAACGGGTGTCGTCCAACCCGCGCGGCGCAGCGAACCCGAAGCTCGAGTGCTGGACCCAGATGCCCGGAAAGCGGGACAGGATCGAGTCCTTGACCGCGGCGCTTTCGACGAACAGATGCACCCCGCTGTTGTTGTTGTACAGCCGGTACACCTCGGTCGTGCCGCCCGTCCCGCTTCCCGGTCGGACATAACCTTCGATTTTCTCGTAACGCCAGCCAGAAGTACGCGTGTCGGGGCCAAATTGGGGCGGCCGGACGATATTGACAAGCGCGTCGCGCTCGAACGAATTCAGGGTGTAATAGTGCCGACCCGTCCCCAGGTTGTAGAGCCGGAAGATCGGCGCGAAGCCCGGTTGCGGAGTGTTTGAAACGTAGAGCCCGGTCCGCCCGGCGGTTTCGTCCTGGTACCCGTTGCGGACAGCGTTATCGAATTCGACCTTGCTCGTGGTGAAGAAGTGATAATCGGCCGTCGGATTGTAGGCACGATAAAACGGATCGTGCTCCGTAGCCGCCTCCGCTGCGACCGGAGTCGGCGGCGTCACGAAAACTCCGACGTGACTTTCGGCATCCGCCTCTCCGACCGGTCCACCAGCCAGCAATTGCCGAGGTTCCAACACGTCGGCAGTTCCAATCCGGACCTCTCTTCGTCGACGTTTTCTCGCGAAGATTGATTTGGCGCACAGAAGCAGGATGTTGCACATTTCGTCCAACCTCGTTCGCCGAAATCGAAACATGCTTGCGCCTCCGCCTGGTCCGGCTTGCAGCGGACCACCCCACTTCATTCACACGCACTTCCCGCCCGCGATCAGTTTAAACTCTCGTTTCCGCCATTTCTCCCCCGACTCATCGCGACTCCTCGGACTCGGCCACTTCGACCGCATCCCGCTCCGCCACACGCACCACTGCGGCCAAGCCCTGCCCGCCCACGATCAACAGGTGACGCCCGTCGGGAGCGAAGCGGACGGCACGCGGCGGTGCCGCCGCCAAGCCCACGCGCAGTCCCGACGCCACGGGGAGCGGCCACTCGATCCGCTCCCCGCCCCCTTTTGGCGACACCATCCGCACGAAACCGTCCGCCAATCCCACCGCCAGCCAATCCCCCGCCGGACGCCACGCGTGGCATGCCACCACCCCCCGGAATCGTCGTCCCTCCATCGACTCAAGTTCGGATTCGCGCAGCGATTTCAGGTCGAGCAACCCCGCACTGGCCGCCGATTCGGATGCGTGAAACAGTGAGTTCCGAAATGGTCGGTACTCGATCCGATGGTACGATCCGTCCGCGGTCGCGATATCCCCCTTGCGTCCGTCGGGGGACGCGGAATGAATCGCCAACCGCCGCCCTTTCAGCGACACCGCGAGTTCCCGGGCCGACGGGCCGAAGGCGATGTCCAACACCTCCGCGTCTTCCTCGAAGACCTCCGCCGGCGTCCCTTCGGGCAGTCGAAAAATCGTGACCGCGCGTTGGTCGTCCGCGATCGCGAGGCGGCTGTCGATCGGCGAGAAACGGACTGCGCGGTGATTGCCCGAGTGATTTCCCCGCAGCGGGATCTCCGTTCCGGTCGTCGCGTCCCACACCCGCGTCGTCGCGCGGAAATAGCCCCAATCCCCCAAGGCCGAGACGAAGCGGCCATTGCCGCTCCAACCACATGCGCGGATCTCCCTCGCACCCGACACCAGCACCCGGCTCATCTGTCGGGCCGAAACGTCCCACACACGCAGACTTCCCTCGTCGGTGGCCAACAGCAGTTGCCGTCCGTCCGGGCTGATGTCGCCGGCGACGATGCCCGCCCCTCCTACGGCCCGTTCGGCACCGCTCTCGACGTTCCACAGCCGAATCCGCCCGTCCGCCCCCGCCGAGGCCAGCCAACCGCCGCCGCCAGTTCCCGAAGCCAGCGCCAGGTCGGTCACACGCCCCACATGCGCCGGAATTGACGTTTCCTCCCGTGCAGCGCGACCCCTCAGTCGTAGCGAGCCGAACCCCTCGTCCGTTGTGACAAGTTTGCGACCGTCCCCCGTCGCGACCAGCAAGCCCGCCGCGTCGACCACCGTGCGAAGCTCCCGTCCCGCCCGCCAATCCCACTCGACCAGTCGGTTGACCCGCCTCGTGAGCAAGCGTTCGCCGTCATCCAGGAACCGGATCGGTTCCCCTGCCTCGTCCAGCGTGATTTCCAGTGTGGTCTCGTCAATCGATCGGACCACGGTATCGCCACGTTCCGTTGCCGCCGCCCAGATCTTCCGCGCTCCGTGCCACACCGTGCGCGCCAAGCCAGGCCGGTCTTCTCCCAAGGGGCCAGTGTCGGCTGCGGTGATCACCAGTCCGCTCTGGGTTTCGACGGCGAGGTGATCTCCGTCCGCGCTCCAGGCCACCGCGCGAATCGTCCGTTCGGCCCCGACGGAAATCACCACTTGGCGCGCGGGTTCCGCCACATCACACAGCACCAGGCCGCGCGACGGATCGCTTGCCGCGAAGCGTGCTCCGTCGATGCTGAACCGGGCGGGGGCACGCAGGTCGGCGGACTCGAACGACCGGATTCCGTCGGCCATGTTCCAAACCACGATCCCCCGTCCGCCGGAGACCAGCAGATGGTCCCCCCCAGCCGAGACTTCGATTCGCGCCTCGTCATCCGCGTGCGCAAATGCGGCCCTCGGTTCCCCCGTGGCCGGATCCCACAGGCGGACGACTCGATCGCGACCGAAAGAGGCCAACACCGTCCCCGCCGGATTCGTTGCCAGTCGCGTGACTTCCGCCGCGTGTCGCAAACGGGCGTCGCCAAACAGCGCCACCACTCCCCGCGGCGCCGGTTCCGTCGGCAGCCATCCTCTGTCGCGCCGTTCCTCGAGCGACGGAGCCGACATCGGCAACTCGTCGAGCGGCCAGGGCAACATCGACAGCTTGGCGGCGAGGGACGGAGCGGCGCTGGCCAATGGTGCCCGCTCCAGAATCTCGCGAATCTGGTCGCGCAGACCCGAGGCGCTCCGGGCGTCGTCCGGAACGCCCCGATCCCACCGCCGCGCGACATCCTTCAGTGCCCCGGCCAGCCACTCGGCCTCCGCCGTTTCCCAATCGGGGGACCAGTCGGTCGGTTGGCGGGAGGTGAGTTTGAGCGTCACGTCCAGTGGCGGGTAACCGGCCCGCATCGCCATCAAGCGGTGTTCCCCCGGAGCACCGCGCCATTCCATGCGATTGTCGGGTTCCAACGGAATCGCTTCGCCGTCGATGAGCAGCCGCGCCCCCTCGAACGCCCCTGGCGGCCAGTCGATCCTCAGGAGCGCCGTTGCGGCCGTGCGCGGACTCACCGAGTACGCGACCAAGCCGACCAGCCCCACCAAGATCGCCAACAGCGCGGCCCCGTACACGCGCGTCCCCGCCGAAATCCTGCTTCGACCGGATCGTGCTTCCGCCGGACGAGAGTTTTTCTTGGCGGCGCGGCTGGACGCAGGTGGCTGTCCCGCGCGAGGAGCTTCCACCGATGTCGGCGAGGCGACCGCGAGCGCCCGCCTCGGGGCCTCCGACCCGTTGGCCTTCAACTCTCTGGCCTCCGACGCGGGCTGTGACGGTACTGGAGACAACTCCGTCGCCAACTTCGCCAGGAACTCTTCGACCTCGAAGCTTGTGTCC
>JBIKMW010000029.1:0-62242 GCA_044359065.1 Planctomycetales bacterium
CCGGTCGAAGAACGCTTGCGATTGATCGACGAGTTGGCCTCGCACGTCCCCGGTGATCGGCCCCCCACGTTGTCCGAGGAATGGGCCTCGGTCATCCAGCGGCGCAGCGCCGAACTCGACGCAGGCTCCGTTTTGGCCGAGGACTGGTCGGTCATTCGTGCCAGCCTGTTCGCTCAACACGGCGTCCACGATGCGAATTGAGTTTCATCCGGAAGCCCGCGCGGAACTCGATTCCTCAGCGGCATGGTATGCCGATCGGAGTGCAGTCGCCGTTCGAGGATTTCTGGTCGCCGTGGATGTTTCGATTCGGTCGGTCGCCGCGAATCCCGGAAGATTCGCAAAGCTCGACGACCGGCACAGGCGTTGCGCGGTCCCCCGATTTCCGTTTCAGATCGTGTTCCGTGCGGATGAAGCGAAGGTCGTCATCGTCGCGATCGCGCATGCCAGACGTCGTCCGGGTTATTGGCAGGACCGGTCCATGGATTGACGACAGAGCCGTGTGCCATGCTTGGCCCGCTTTGGGGACAATCATGCCTCCCAGCGCTCCCCCCAATATCCCTCTTCGTTGCGCGGCCGGCCGTTCACCGTTCCGTCGCTCCACCTCTACGCCATCTATTTCGACGCACGTCGAAACAGATGCCTTCCCTTCCGCGCCGCGCGCCCCCAAAAACCCTCGTTTCACCCCCGCGCGAAAAAATCGCGCTCGAATTTCCCACGTTTCGATTTTTCAAAACATGGGATCTGCGCGCGCGACACCGCAAAAATCACCCCGCAACCCGACCCTCGATTCCCCCTCGCCAGCGCGCGAATTCCCCACGTTTTCCCGCGTCCACACCCCCGCAGTCCGTTTTCGCGACCCGTTTCTCCGCTCCCAAAACACGTCGGAAATCAAAACCGGCGCTTCTCACAATCCGTTTGCGAATACCGCGCAACAAACCCCGGTTAGGTGAAGGGACCGTGGGCCGACGGACTCCCCTACCTCCACAGATTGAACCAATGCGCCCCGCGGACCACCCGGCGTTCGGTTTCGGGGAGCATCTCCTTGCGCAACTCCGGCACCTGGGTCCAATGGACCGTCGGCTTGCAGTGGTGTTCCTGGTGGTACCCGTTGTTGAACCACAGCCAGTTGTACAGCCGGTTGTAGCAGCTCACCGAATCCGTCCCCCGATTCCCCGGAATCGCGTAGTGGTGTTCCAGGTAGTTCTCGGCCAGCGCGGCCGCTTGTCCCAGAAACCACACAGGAACCACGAATTTCAGGAAGAATATCGGGTGGAGATACGCCAACGTTCCCGAGAACGCGAACATCGCCGCCGCTTCGAACCAGACCAGCCCCGACCGCCGTTTCGCACGGGCCGCGGCGTAGAGAATGCCCAATTCCGTCCGAAAAGGGCCGAGCGTGGAGTAACTCGCAATGTGCTCTTCACGATCCGGATGGCGCGAGAAGCGGTATGTCGACGAACGGTCCTTCGTGGTGTTCGTGACCGGGTCCCGCTTGTCGTTGTTGAACTGGTGATGGTTGAGGTGGTGGTATTTGTAGAGCGTTTGCGGCATCCCCAGCGCGATGCTGTTCACGATCGAAAACAGGTTGTTCAACAGCCCCGACCGGAAAAACGGGTTGTGCAGAAAATTGTGGGCCACGCACTGATAATTCGTGCAGTTGAGAAACACGAGCAGCCCCCCCAGCGCCGTCAGGGCTGGCCAGGACCACGAATCGAACACCCGCAGCGCGAAGACCACCAGCCCGACGCTCGCTCCGCCGAGCAGCACCAGCGCCCCGTCTTTCCAGTGGTGGGCAAAAATCACTCGAACCTCGACCGTCTTTGAGGAAACGTGGATGGGTGGGGAGACCGGGGAAGGAAACACCGGAAAAACACCACATCGTAGCGGATTGGGGACCCGATCACGCGGGTTGCCGACCAGATCGCAGGGGGGTATTGCTGGTAGGATGTCGGTTGAAGTGGTGCGGTGGGTGGCGAGGGTGCGCTGCGGAGGCTCCCCGCTCAAGGGAATCCCGGTACGGGGGGGCAAAATTTTTGGCAATTGAGATTCCCCGGGATGGCGGGGATCGCTACACTGCCGTGTCCCGAGGTCCGGAATGGTCGGACCTCCGTTGATCCATTGGTTCCGAATTCCGAGTGTCATGCCCAATAACGCCAATGCCCGCAAGGCGGTGCGCAAGTCCGAAAAGGCTCGCCTGCGGAACCGCGCCGTCAAGACTTCGCTGAAGACCGTCGTCCGCAAGGCGCAAGTCGCCGCGACGGAAGGCGACGCTGGCAACACGGACCAAGCGCTCCGTTTGGCGGTCAAAAAGCTCGATCAGGCGGCGTCCAAGGGCTACATCCACCGCAATAAGGCGGCTCGCCTGAAGTCCCGATTGGCCAAGCGAGTCAACAAGGTCGCGGCTGCCAAGACGGGCACGACCGGCGCCTGATCGGGCGCGGCTCGTCGAATTCCGATGCCAGAGACACAAAACGCCTTGACGGACTCGCTCCGCCGAGGCGTTCGGTTTTTTTCTGGCTTGGGAATTCGGGCAACCGACCCCCGCAGTGTTCCAAGCGGAAAGCCCTCCGCCGCCGCCGGTCAGGTTGCCTCGGTGAGTTTCCGCGTCAAGCACCGCTTCAACGCCTGGCGCGCGCGGAACACGAGCAGTTTGACGGCCCCTTCGCTGCGTCTCAGCTTCTCGCCGATTTCGGACAATTTCAGGTTTCGCGCGTAGTGCATGTGGATGGCGTCGCGAGCGCTTTCCCCCAAGGACTCAAGGCACTCGGGAAGCCCCCGCAACGCATCCTGCTCCGGTGCGTCGTGATGGACCATCAGGTCCTCCAGTTCCAGGCACAGCTCCGTCCACGCAACTTCCTTGCGGCGACGGTGCTTGCGCGCGTGCTCCCGCAATAGATTGCGGGCGATTCCGAGCAGCCAGGGACGGAGCATCTGCCCTTCGTCGAACCGGGCACGCGCAAGGTAGAATCGCAGGAACACTTCCTGCACCAAGTCATCGGCGTCGTCGGTTCGCAGCAGGCGGCTGCGCAGATACGCGTGGATGGCGTGCTGATGCGCGAGGATGACGCGTTCGAACGCGGCGCGGTCACCCCGTCGCAGATCGGCGATCAAGGTGGTGTCCGTCATTCCGCCCGCTCGGAAAACCGAATGGCTCGCGAGACGGGCCTACCGCAACCCGTCAAAAAATCCTCATGTGAGGATTGTCGCCCGGAAGCGGAACGTTTCGCAAGCGGGCCGTGCGGCTTTCACCCCGCTCCATAAAAGGTGCCGGGCGTCGAGGCAGAGGCCCCGACGCCCGGCGGATTGAGTTTCATGACGAAGCGACTTGTGGTGTGATCGACCCAGAAATCACCAGAACCGCAAGCCAGAATTGCTTCCGACCAGATTGCTCCGGACAGTGCCTCGGGATTCCCGCAAATCCGTAAAGCACGCCATGAAACCCACTTCTGTGTTTTCGACTCGACTCCTTCCCGCGGCCGTTTCGTCATGTCGGACGACTCGGCGCGATCAACAGACCCGATCTCGATTCATGCCACCGCGCGACTGTCCAGCGGGCGGCCCTGTTTGTCGTGTCCCGTGATTTGGCGCAGCCACTCGACCACGCGTTCCATCTTCGCGCCGCGCGACCCTTTGACGAGCACGATGTCGTCGGGACCGAGCCAGCAATCCAGCACTGTTTGCAGCGTTTCGAGCGACGAACATTGAGCCACGCGATGCGACGGCAATCCGGCCGCCACGGCTCCGTCGGCGATTGCGGCCGCGCGGTCGCCCAAGGTCAGCAGGAAGTCGACCTTGGTATGCGTCGCACAAGCGCCGGTTTCACGATGCCATTGTTCCGAGTTGGGTCCGAGTTCGAGCATGTCGCCGCAGACGAGCAATCGGTTGCCGCGCGTGGGCATCTCGGCCAAGGATTCGCACGCAGCCCACATCGACGTGGGGTTCGCGTTGTAGGTGTCGTCGACGACCGTCCACGCCCCCAGCCGTTCGGGCTGAAACCGTCCCGGTTGTCCCTTGAATGACTTGAATCCCGCAGCAATCGCGGAATGCTCCATGCCGATTTCGCGGGCCACCGCCAGCGCGCACAAGGCCGCCGTCAGATAGTGCCGCGCACCGACCGGGACTTCGTATTTCTTGCGGTCGACCGAGAATTTGAGTTTTCCGGGCAGCACCTCGACATCCGTCGCACGGATGGTGTTGCCCGGCTTCTCGCCGACGAAAATGGTTTGGCAGACCGCCCGCTCACCGAGCGCCCGCATTCTGTCGTCATCTCCGCCGACAACGGCGAAGCCGTGTGGCGGCAGCGCTTCCAGGAGTTCCCCCTTGCCCTGGAACACCTGGTCGATTCCGCCGAAGGTCCCGACATGGGCAAGCCCCACCTTGGGGATGACTCCGACTTCGGGGTAGGCAATGTCGCACAGTTGACGAATGTCGCCGATGCGGCACGCCCCCATCTCGAGCACACCGAACTCGTGCTCGCTGCCCAGGGAGAGCAGGCTGAGCGGAAGTCCAATCAGGTTGTTGTGGTTCGACTGACTTTGAACGCCCGAGTGCCGGGCGGACAAGACCGCGTGAATCATCTCGCGGGTCGATGTCTTGCCGACACTTCCGGTCACACCGATCACCAGCGATTCGCGTTGATGCCGGTACCAATGGGCGAGGTCGCCCAAAGACTTCAGCGTGTCTTCGACTTCGATGAACGGTCCGGGGAGGCTCAAGCCGGCCCACCGCGCCACCACGCAGGCCGCAGCCCCCTTCTTCATGGCTTCGCTGGCGAACTGGTGCCCGTCGAAGTTCTCTCCCTTCAGCGCCCAGAACAGGTCGCCGGCGCGCAGCGTCCGCGTGTCGGTGGAGATTCGCGTGAACACGCGGTCTTCTCCGCCGAAGCCGCGGCTGTCGCCGTGCGTCGCCGTGAGCAACTGGGTGAGGGAGATGGGGTCCATGGCGGCGCCAGGGGGGAAAGTTTGAACGGTGAACGACGCAGCGTCCGGAACCACACACCACATCGTTCGCTCCGCGGGAAGGCGGAGCGAAACGGCGAGGGCCGTGGCCGAGATCGGGGATCGGGTTGGAAGGGAGAGGATCGATGACGATCGGCGTCAGGCGGGAACCCGCGAAGAACGCGATCGGAGATGGGGTTCGTGGACCGGCGACAACCGTCGAAGGGCTTCGCGGGCCACCTCGCGGTCGTCGAATTCGTGTCGGGTCGAGCCGACGATCTGTACGGTTTCGTGACCTTTCCCGGCGATCAACACGCAATCGCCGGGGCGGGCGGCCCCCAACGCTTCGCGAATCGCGGCGGCACGGTCGGGAACGATGCGGGGCTGAATTCCGGTGCCGACGAAGCCCTGGGCGACATCGTCGAGAATGCGGGAGGGATCCTCGGTGCGAGGATTGTCCGATGTGAGGATGGCGAGGTCGGCTTGAGAGGCTGCCTGGGCCAACAGCGGTCGCTTCTCGCGATCGCGGTCGCCCCCCGCTCCGAACACGCACAGCACTCGACCGGTGCATTGCGACTTCAGAAATCGCAAGCAGCGGCCCAGCGCGTCGTCCGTGTGGGCATAGTCGACAAACACGTGAAAGGGTTGGCCGCAGTCGACCGACTCGACACGCCCCGGCACAGCGTCGAGCAAGTCGATACCGCGGGCGATTTCGCCGAGACCGATGCCGAGGTGGTGGGCGACAGCAGCCGCGGCCAGGCAGTTGGAGACATTGTGTCGACCCGGCAGTCGGGTTTCGACGAGGATCGATTCCACGCCGATCGACAAGCGGAAGCGCGTACCGTAGAGGGATTCGTCCAACACCAGTGCCGTCACGTCCGCCGGTTCGGCCACTCCGTACGTCAGCACGCGGCGTGGAGCTTCATCGAGGCAACTCCGACTTCCGGGATCGTCCATGTTGACGATCGCCAATCCCGCCGGCTTGAGGTGATTGAAGATTCGCAGCTTCGAATCGCGATACGCCTCGAAGTTGCCGTGATAGTCGAAATGGTCGCGTGTGATGTTCGAGATCACCGCCGCGTCGAGCAGCGTCCCGGCGACGCGGCGTTGTTCGAGGGCGTGGCTCGACAACTCGACGGCGGCATGCGTTGTGCCACGACAGACCATCGATTGCAACCACGCGTTGAACGTTTCGGAATCGGGAGTCGTCAGAACGGACGGCTCGATGCATGCGCCGTCGCTGTACTCGATCGTCCCGAGCAAGCCCGACTGATGGCCGGCCACCTGGCAAATCGACCGGATCATCCAGGTGATGGTCGTCTTGCCGTTGGTGCCCGTGACTCCGGACAACGCCAGATTCCGGGAGGGGTGTTGGTGAATCGCCGCACACAATTCGGCATAGGCGCGGCGGGTGTCCGGGACGATGCACTGCGGCAGCCGCACATCGATCAATGGTTTGTCGACCAGCAGCGCGGTGGCGCCGCGGGCGATCGCCTCGTCGACGAACGCGCGGCCATCATGCCGCGTGCCCCGAATGACGGCGAACAACGAATCGGCCCGACAGGCGGAGGCCCGGTCGGTGGCATGAGCCACGCGCAGGTCGCCGCAGCCGACGAAACTCGCCGACGGAAAAATCCGCCGCAAGTGCACTGTCGTCGGGTGTGTGGCCAAGCCGTAGGACATCGGAGGAGCGCGAACCGCGGGAGTGGAGTGGCGGATGGATTTGACGATCGACGGGGCCGGGCGGCCCGCCGCGCACCGGTGGCGAACGCACCGGAGGAACGCGGCCCGAAGCACTCCGACGCGAAGACAAGCTTCACGCGAAGGGTTCGGCACGTTTGTCGGAGGTGAAGGAGACAAGGTCGCCGGGGAGACGCCGTATCGTCCGTCGCTTCCGAACCTTCGCTTCGAGAGAAAATTACGCCAGGGCGGACTGCGTCCGTGCGCCACCCTGGCGTCTATCCCGCTTCCCGTGGTGAAACACCCGGATCGAGGTTCGGAGTCCGTTCCGAAGCCGCGACCCGTTTTCGGGCATGCGAGGGGGAGGGCTGTTTGGAATCGGTCGCCGGAAAATCGTGAGGGCTTGACCGACTCGGAAGGAGACCGGCAAACCATTGGGCGGGGACTGTCTCCGCCCGACTTTCCAACCGACCGAGGAGGGACGGTGGGTAACGCGACGCTTGATTCGAGTCTCGCGGAGTCCACCGGATTCGGCGTCCTTCGCAATCGTCGCTGCACTCGTCGACATTCGTGTCCCGTGTGGGGCGGGCGTATTCTTTCGATTCGACGAACAGCGTCAACGGGCCTTTGCAAGTTTTCCCGAAAGCCTTGTAATCGTTACAAAAGCCTTGTTTTTCAAGCATTTTCGCGATGTCGCGAACCTTCTCCGCAGCGAGCTGTCGGACGCGGCGAAATTTTTCCTCAAGTCCGCCGGCGCACTCCCGTAGCGCGATCAACCTTCCGCAAGTTCCAACAGGTCGTTGGCCACGGGGTCGATGATCGTACGCCGCATCGTGGCCGCAAAGTGGCCTGCGGGCCACATCCGCAAGGGGGCCTGCCACGCCGACGAAAGCTCGGCGATATGGTCCGACTTCACGAAGCGGTCGTATCGTGCCGCGTGCAGCCGCACGCGTTCTCCGCAGAGTTTCGGCTTCCAAAGGCCCGGCACCAGGGGGCGCGTGCGGCGTTCGATCTCGTCGAAGTCCAACTTGCCCCGCCCCAACCCCGACCGCACCGCGCGAATCAGCGTCCCCCCTTCGCGCAGCAAACGCAGTGTGTTGACCGGAGGCGTGACCACCACCACCCCCGCGAGGTTCTCCGCCAACAACGATGTCAACAGCGACACCCAACCGCCGTAACTCACGCCGCACAACAACACGCGACGCCCTTCCGCTTGTTGGGCGCGTACGATCTGCCACGTGTCGCGAGCCGCTTGTCGCGCCACGGCCAGTTGATGCTCCAGATCGCCGCCAAGGATCAACTGGCCGGGGAAGTATCCGGTCGGCGTGCGGCGGAAATTGAACGGCGAATCGACCGTCAGAATCGTGTGGCCCCGCGCGCACACGCGCGCCGCCAACCAGTCGAACCAACGCGTGCCCCGCTGCACGATGCCGTGCACCCCGACGACCGTTACCCCCGAATCGACGACCCCCGACACGGATCCCGTGGGCGTCCAACGTCGTAGCCAGATGCGGTCGACATCCGGCCATGCGCCGGGGATCGGGTAGGGAGTGGCGCTGGGAGTGTGGAAGTCCTGGACGACATACCGATCCGAATCGATTCCCCGTCTCGGCCAACGGGGATGCTGGTCCGCCACCATCGGGCCGAACTGTGGTGGATCGCCGAAGAAATCGGACAGTTCGTTACCGGACGGCGATTGGGCGGCGCGACTTGGTCCTCGGGCGAAGGGGTGCCGACGGAAACGAAACGCTCCGTGAAGCAATCCGTTGGCGACCAACTCGTCGACGAGCGTTCCGTGCAACCACGCCCACGGGCCGCCGGGGCACGAGGTTGATGCAGCACCGGGATGGGGCACGTGAAACTCCATCGGACAACGTCCACGCTCCCGAATTCCAAGACCGGCCGAACCGCACATCGAGGCATGGTCTCCCTCGTCGCGAACCGACGCTCGACGAGTTCGGACTTGATGTGCCAAGGAGGGCAATCGTCCGCACTTGTTCCCGCAATTGCCAGTGATTCGACGAAACCGTCCAAAGTCCCCCGTCGCGCCGCAGGACTATGTTCGTGCACGACTTCGGACCGACGCGCGTGGCCCTGCATCTGGGCTCCTTACGCTTCGTCCGCTCCCCCTCGCGCGTTAGGATCGATGCGTCTCAAATGTCCCTTAGTCCCCTGGACCATCAATCCATGCGCTCGCTCTCGCCGTGGCTGTGTTGTCTCGCCCTGTTCGTTGGTTGTGCGCCCGCCCCGGCGCCGGCTCCCTCTTCCGGAGCGGCGGCCAAACTCGCCGACGCCATTCCGGCCAAGAAGAAATACACCATTGCCGTCATTCCGAAAGGGACCACGCACGACTTCTGGAAGTCGGTGCATGCCGGGGCGGTCAAGGCGGGGAACGAGTTCGGGGCCGAGATCGTCTGGGACGGCACGGTCAACGAGAAGGACAAGGAGGGCCAGATCAAGATCATCCAGTCGCAGGTCGTCAACCAGGTGAATGGCATCTGCCTGGCCCCCATCGACCGGACCGCGCTGATCCGCCCCGTCGAACAGGCCCACCGCGACGGCGTTCCCACAGTGATCTTCGACAGCGGTCTCGACGACCTCTCGCATGTCGTCAGCTACGTGGCGACCGACAACGTCAACGGAGGGAAGGTCGGCGCCAAGCGGTTGGGCCAACTGCTGGAGGGGAAGGGAAGCGTCGTCCTGCTGCGGTACGCGGCTGGCAGCGAAAGCACCGAACAGCGCGAATCGGGCTTTCTGGAGACTCTCGCCGCCGACTTCCCCGGCATCACGATCGCCTCCGAAAATCAACGAGTCGGGTCCGACGCCGACGAGGCCCGGCGCGTCGCCGAGTCGCTACTCAACGACATCGAGAAGGTCGATGGCGTGTTCACCGTCTGTGAGCCGAACAACAAGGGGATGCTGGTCGCGCTTGAGAACCGCCAGATGGCGGGCAAGGTCAAATTTGTCGGCTTCGACTCCGATCCGCGATTCGTCAGTGCGATGAAGGAGGGGAAGATGCACGGCATCGTCCTGCAAGACCCCGTCCGCATGGGGTACCTCGCGGTGAAGGCGATGGTGGAACACCTGGACGGCAAACCGGTTGAAAAACGCATCCCGACAGGTGAAGTCCTGGCGACCCCGGAAAACATGGAAGATCCGGCCGTGAAGGCTCTGTTGGAACCGGAGAAGTTCGAGGGGTGATGCGGCGTGAGTCGCCCCCATCTCTCCACACAGTGATGTCTTTCGCGTCGGTACGGTCGATCGCGGTGGAGAGGGGGATCGACTCCCGATTTCCGCGTTTCGCACAGTGCGGTGTTGTTTGCTCTGCGCTCGTCACGGTCTGACTCATCTCCATGCCTCCCGCCCTTTCCATGCTCGGCGTTTCCAAGGCGTTCGGGCCGACCGTCGCCTTGTCGGATGTCTCCTTCACGGTCGAGGGTGGCTCCGTGCACGCCCTGCTGGGTGAGAACGGAGCGGGGAAGAGCACGCTCATGAAGATCCTGAGCGGCGCGTATCGTCCGGACTCGGGCGAACTGACGCTGGCCGGCGTCCCCTTTCGTCCGGATGGCCCCCACGACGCCCGTCGTGCCGGGGTGGCGATGATCTATCAGGAACTCAACCTCGCCCCGCACCTTTCGGTTGAAGACAACGTCATGCTGGGGGAGGAGGCGGGTGTCGCGGGTTGGTTGCGGCGCGACCTCCAGCGGCCGCGCGTCCGCGCCGCGCTGGCTGAACTGGGCCACCCCGACATTCCGCTGGACCGCCCGGTCGGAGAATTGTCGGTGGGGACCCGCCAATTGGTCGAGATCGCGCGGGCACTGGCCTTCGACGCTCGCGTGATCGTCTTCGACGAACCGACGAGTTCACTCACCCAGCACGACACGGCGCGGCTGTTCGACGTGATCCGCCGTCTGCGGGATTCCGGACGGGCCATCGTCTACATCAGCCATTTCCTCGAAGAAATCCGGCGTATTTGCGACGGCTACACGGTGCTGCGCGACGGACGGCTCGCCGGCGCGGGGAGCCTGGGGGACGCGTCCGACTCCGACATCGCGCGACTCATGATCGGACGCAGTCTGAGGGAACTGTTCCCGATCGTTCCCCGGACTCCCGGCGAAACGGTGTTGCGAGTCGAGAATCTGTACGGCGTACGGATGCCCAAAGGGGCCACGCTCGACTTGCGGCGGGGCGAGATCCACGGCCTCGCGGGTTTGGTCGGATCGGGACGGACGGAGTTGCTCCGCTGCGTGTACGGACTCGACCGTCCGGACGCAGGGTCGCTCACGGTGCGCGGCGTGGCGGTCCCGTTCGGCGGTCCCGCGCGGCGCATCGCGGATGGCTTCGGACTCGTCTCGGAGGATCGCAAAGGGGAGGGGCTGGCGCAGACCCGCTCCGTCGCCGACAATCTCGTGGCCAGTCGCCTGCAACCGTACTCGCGCGGTGGCTGGCTGCGTCCGGCCCGCCTCGCCCGTTCGGCCCGGGAATGGATGGGACGACTGCAAGTGAAGGCCCGCGGCCCCGAGCAGTTGATCGCGGACCTGTCGGGAGGCAATCAGCAGAAGGTGGCCATCGCCCGAGTGCTCCACCAAGGGGCCGACATCATCCTCCTGGACGAACCGACGCGCGGCATCGACGTGGGGACGAAGTCGGAGATTTATCGTTTGATGGGCGAAGCGGCGGCGGACGGAGCGGCCGTGCTGTTCGTCAGCAGTTACTTCACGGAATTGCTGGCGGTGTGCGACCGCATCTCGGTGATGGTTCGCGGCACGGTTCGCGAGACCCGCGCGGCGGGCGAGTGGTCGGAGGAAACCCTGATGGAGTGCGCCACGGGAGCCGCCACGGCCATCCCGGCCACGCGAGCTTGACCCGGGAAGTCAGTGAGCGTTCGGGGGTTGCACTTCCCCCCTCTCAGTTTGTCGAACGCGGCAACATCTGCCGTGCCAGTTCGTCGAGCTTCGGGTCGGCGGCGACCGCCATCGCCTCGCGCGCCAATTGCTCGGCCCGTGTCCGTAAGGCCTTGGCTTGGTCCGGCTGATGCGTGAGGTCGTACACCTGAGCCAGTTGCTCCAGCGCCGCGATCGCCTCCGGATGCGCCGCACCCAGCGTCTGCGCGTAGCGTTGCGCCGCGGTCTGTAACGCCTGGTGCGCCCGGCGAGGGTCGTTCATCGCCAGATACGTCAGCCCCAATTCGTCCAACGCCCGGATCGCTTCGGGATGCGATTCCCCCAGTCGCGTGTTCAGGATTCCCGCTGCGGCCAGCAGTTTGTCCTCGGCGTCGTCCCAGCGCTTCGCATCGCGGTAAAACGCCCCGAGCTCGCGAATCGCCACGCCGTATTGTGGATGCTTGTCCCCAAAAGCGGAGTCCGCCGCTTCGGCGGCAACCTTGAGCAATGCCTCTCCACGGTCCGCCTGGCCGAGCGCTCCGTACACGCGTCCCAGTTGCGTCGCCGCGCGGCCGTACTCCGGATGTGCCGTCGACAGCGTCCGCTCCAACACCGGCAGTGCCTGCTCCAGGAGGGTCTGCGCGGCTCCGTACTGCTGCAAGTCGCGGGAAATGGCACCCAGCGTCGCCAACTCGCGGGCGAACTCAGGGTGTTCCTCTCCATAGGCTTGCAGCGCCATGCCCGCCGCCTGCTGGATGAACTGCTGCGCGGTACGGCGGCTCTGCCGACGTTGTTGCAAGCGCGCCGCGTTGGTGATTGTCGCCACGGCGGACGGATGTTTGTCCCCCGTGGTCGACTTTTGAATCCGCCGCGCTTCGGCTAGCAAAGAGCCCGCCTCTACATACTCCGTCTGCTCGATGTGCACGATCGCCAGTTGATTCAACACGATCGCGTAGTCGGGGTGGTCGGTGCCCGTCGTCTTGGCCAAGAGGTCGATCGACTCGCGCAACAAGATCACTGCCGCCTTGTAATCCCCCTGGTCCTGCCGCAGTTCGGCCCGCAGCGCCAGCAACTTCGCCTGCGTTGGCGAATTCCTGTTGCGCGGCGCGTCGGTGATCGCCATCGCTTCGGAGATCGATCGTTCCGTCGCTTCAAACTTCGCCAACTTCAGTTGGATCGCCCCCAGATTGAATCGCGCGGCCGCGCGCGCCAAGTCCGTTTCGGGAGTCGTCTCGTCCACGCGCCGCACGGCTTCCTCGGCGACTTCTTCGGCCTCCTCGAACTCGCCCAACAACCGGAGCGCCGTCGACAACTGGTGTCGGGCGACCGCCTCATCCGCAGCACTCGCACCCTCCGCCGCACCCAACACGGACACCGACCGCCGCGCCAGCTCCGCCGCCTCGCCGTAACGCCCACGCTCCGTCGCAATCCGGCTCATCTGGTAGAGCTGTCGCGCGTACTCGGGGTGCTGTTCTCCCAGCGATTTGCGAACCCGAGGGCCGATCGCGGCCAGCAGTTCCTCGGCCTCGGCCAATCGGTATTGCCGAATCCACAGATCCGCCCGATTCAGCGCCGTCCGGATCGATTCGGGATGTTCGGGACCGACGCTCTTTTCGAGCAGCTTGGCCGCTGCGTCGTACTGACGATCCGCTTCATCCAACCGACCGGTCAGATCCAAGAGCACCGCGATGTTGTTGAGGCCCGTCGCTTTTCGCGGCGCGTCTTCCCCCAGCAATTCCGCACGGTAAACGTATGCCTTGCGGGCCGCCTCCAGGGCAGCCGTGTAGTTTCCTTCGTCGCGCAGCGTGATCGATTCCCGCTCCGCGTCGATGCCGGCACGCCACTTGCGCAGCTCTTCCGGCGACGCCTGCGACAACCGAGATACCCGCGCGAGTTCCCGTTGCGTGGTGGCCGTCATCCAGTCATCGCCGCGATCCAACTTGCCTACATGGAACGCAATCTCTTTCCACAGCCGCTCGCATGACGCGTAATCGTCCGGCTCGTAATGGTCGGCCAGCCACTTCAAGAGCGCAATGTGTTGGTCCCGGAATTGGCCCAGGTCGTCTTGTTCCTCGGCGGGCCACTTCGACGACTCCTTGAGGATGTTGCGTTCCACCTCGCGGAGCCGGAAAGCGACGTCGAACTCCTCCTCGACATCTCCCGACTCACGCGCTGCCGCGATCGCCCGGATGATCGCCTCCCGACGATCCAGGAGTGGGGCCATCTCCGGCCGATCGAACCCGACGGCTCGAGGCGCGGCGGATACCTTGCGAATCACTTCATCTTTCGGGGGGGCCGAAGGCGTGTTCGGCACGAGCGCGGCTGTGCGAGTTTCGGAGGGTGTTCGTCGGACGATCTCTGGCGGTTGCTGTCCCTCTTCGTCAGCAAGCGGTCGCGAGACGCGCGGCTTGGTCACGACTTCGCCGATCGCATCCGCCCCCTCTTCCGCCGGCTTTTCCGTCGCTGTTTTTGTGGACTTCGGCTTCGAGGCGGTTTTGACCGGGCCACCCCCTTGAACAACGCGCGGACCGAACGCCTCGCTCGCGGCATTCCCGGGTTCGTCGGATGTGTCGGACGGAGCCGTAGTCTTGGTTCCAATGGATGCCCGACCGCGCCCCGCATCGGCGATCCGCGTCGATTTGTCCTCGGCACGCTTCGCCGCCAAGGCAGCGGCAGGGGACGGGCTATTCGGGTTGATGATCTTCGCCTGCGCAGGCTCCTTCTTGGTATCGCGCGGCCGTTGATGTTGATAAGGCTCGGTCGCGGACTTGCCCGGCCACCAACCCCAACCCGACTTCTTTGCCCCACCCCGGCCATCGGCGATCTCCGCGGGCGGATTTCCCTTGGTGGCCGCCTTCCCCTTGGCGACCGACGACGCTGATTTCCCGGTGGTTTTCGAGTCCTTCTTTCCGGACCACGGCCACTTCGAGAACCAACCGTCATCTTCCCCCGCCACCTGCCGATACGGCGATGCCGAAACATCCGCCCGGTCCTCGGTTCCTTCGGCCGTCACGATTCCCGAACCGGACGCTTCGTCAACCGAGTCGTTCTCCCCCTCTTCCGCCGCCACAAGCACAATGGCGCTCGGCGCACGCGTGCCCGTTTCGTTGTTTTCCGCGATAGGCGTCCGCTTGAGCACCGGCCCGGTCGTCACGTTGGCAGTCGGGAAAGCGTCGGTTCCCACGGGTTCGTTTTGCGCGACGATCGGTCGGAACCGGACTCCCTTCAATCGTTCCTGGGCGACCCCCAGCAGCATCACTCCCGCGAACAGCATCAGCGACATCGGCCCCAACAGAGCCAAGCCCAACGGCCACACGCGACGCGAGGTCCCCGCCGCTCGGCGCGAACGCCGCGACGTACCGGCCCGCCCCAGGCGGTTCCAGGGCATCGCGCGAAGAGGCGGCTGCGACCGCGCCTCGGTCGGGTTCGTGGTCGCGCGTACTGGTCCCATGTTTCGGCGATCCCTATCCGGCATGCGTGCTCCTCCCTGAGCCCTCGACGCGCCTATATCCGAATCGTCCGCAACCGGGCAATAGGAACCCGTGGAAATCGACCGGTTTACGGGTTCTCGTGAAGCATCGTCGGTTGAGGCATCCCGCCTCGCGGACAAGCCTGCCAACGAGGCGTTCGTCTTGTGCGACGCCTTTCGTCCGAGACGCACCTCTCCAACGAGACGCCACTCATTGCGAGGTGCCTGAGCGCGGGAGCTTCACGCTCTTTGCCAGTTGGCTCGGGCCGATTTTCGTGCGAAACGGAAAGGCTCGGCGGCCAACTCGTTCTCGCGCGTCGAACCGATGTTGACCAGCAGTCCGATGGCGACCGCCGAGAACAGCAGGCTCGATCCGCCATAACTCACCAGTGGCAGTGTGATGCCCGTGATGGGCATCAACCCGACGGTCATGCCGGCGTTGATGATCGTCTGCGCCGCAAGGAGCGCCACGATCCCCGTGGCCACGAGCCGTCCGAAGGGATCTCGCGTCGCGCCGGCCACCCGCAACCCCGCCGCGAACAGCCACAGATACAGTCCCAAACACCCCAGCGTTCCCGCGACGCCCCAACGTTCGCCGATCATGCACAGCACGAAGTCGGTACGACAGGCCGGCAGGTAGTACGCCATCGGATCGTCGGAGGTGGTCCCCCCCCACTCGCTTCCGGACACACCCCCCAGTGCGAGCACCTGTTTCGACTGGTGCAGGTGATAACCGTCGCCGCGCGGCGTCGGTCCGCCGTCGCGCTGTTGGAACACCGCCGTGATGCGAGATTTCTGTTCGGCGCTCATGCCGGTCCAGAACACGGGACTTGCCACAACCGCGAGCAGCACGACGAACGCCAAATGCCGCAGTCTGGCACCGGCCACAAACAGCATGGCGAACAACACCGGAACAAACAGCAGCGAGGTTCCCAAGTCGGGTTCTTTGAGAATCAATCCCATGGGCAACAGGCAGAGCAGGAACGGAGGCAGCAGCCCCGGCCACGAGCGATGATGGTCCCGATGCATGAGGTATCGCGCCAGCGCGACGATGAACGCCAACTTGGCCATCTCCGACGGCTGAAAAAACATCCCCGGCAACGGAATCCAGCGCCGCGAGCCCCACCTCGGCGGAAAGACGAAGACGACCACCAGACCGATCAACGCAATCGCGAACAGCCACCAGGCATGATGGCGGAGGGAACGGTAGGGAACGCGCGCGACGAAGAGGAAGACGGGGATTGACAGCGCGATCCACACCATCTGTTTGTCGTGGAACACTCCCGCGCGGGACAGCTCATCTCCACGCTCGATGCCCGTCACCCCCAGCAGCATCAGCGCCAAGGCGATCAACGGAATCGAGACAGGGCTGGGACGGGACGAGCTTGCGGCCAACATCGAATGCCGAGGTATCGGGAAGGGGCTTCGCCGGGGTCGAAAAGCACGCGGAAACACGCGCACCATGCGTCCGCCGACGTCGTGCCACGTGCCGACGGTCCGATCACGCGTTCAAATGTTCGCACAATCCCGCAGATCGACCAAGACCGACGCGTGTGTGCTGTCGGAGCGTTGGCTGGCGGACGCTTGGACGTCGCGGGGGACACATTGGCGATTCATTATGTGAGATCGGTGGAGTTGTCCGAGATCGCCAAGGGCCAACGACAAACCATCCACAACACATTTCACATCAATGGTTTACGACGCTCTTCCTGAAGCAGGCAGGAGCATCCGCCGGGACAAAACCTTTCTCATTCGTAAGAAATCCGAACGGCAGCCATTCCCGATCGCCGATGACATGCTAACATTATTGTAATTGAATCGTCATCTTTGAAGATTTGCGAATGGGAATGTGAGGTCGGGATGCCCTTTCGATTGGCGGTCGCCCAGCAATTGTCCGAGCTATTGTCGGTGCTGTCGCACCCGCATCGCATTCGGATCGTCGAGGAACTGCGTCGCGGCGAGCGCAACGTCAATGCCATCAGTGAATTCCTGGGTGTCAGCCAGTCGGGCGCGTCGCAGCACCTGGCCGCTCTGAAGACCAGAAATCTGGTTCGGGAGCGGCGGGATGGGCGGATGGTGTTTTATTCGCTCACCCAACCAACGGCGGCCGATTGGTTGCTGGAGGGCGTCGCACTGCTGCAATCCCTGGCGGAGCAGTCGGCGGAGTTGGGCAAAAACGCACGCGATGCGCGCGCGGCCTGGCAATCGCCCTCCACAGCGTCGGCTCCCGTGTCCGCCGCACAACCAACCGCCGATGGAGGCGCTTGAATGATCGCGTCCGATTTGGCGCGGGAGACGCCGAGTGAGGTGGCGCTCCCCTCCACCGAAACGTTGTGTGAAGCACTTTTGCATTTGTCCGCTGGGCTGAACGGCTCGCTCGAACCTGCAACCGCACGCCGACTGATCGAAGAGGTCGTGCGGGTCGTCGACGACCGTGCCCCGATGGTCTGGTGCCGAGTCCTGGCCGAGGCGGCACGCTCCGAGGGGCTGTGCGTGCGGGCGGTGGATGTGCTGCCGCGCGATCTGGCGGGGATGGTCTTTTCCGATTTGAGCGTGGTGCTGGTCGATCCGGAGACGGGGCGGCTGTCGCGAGCCGAATGGGTCGGCAAACGGGTCGAGATCGTTGAGTTCGGAGGGGGAGGGAGGCGTAGTTGGGTCTCCTGTCCGCGCGTGCGGAAGGAAGATCAACCGCTGCTGCGGGTCGTGATCGGCGACTCGCGACTGCAAGCCCACGAGGTGCCACACGACGAACATCTCCCGCCTCTGTGGCAGTTGTGGCGGCTGATCAAGCCGGAGCAAAAGGACGTGTGGGCGGTGGTCGCGATGGCCGGGGTCGCGGGCCTGCTCATGTTGGCGGTTCCGGTGACGGCGCAGCAGTTGGTCCGCTCGGTGACGTTTGGCGGGCTGTACCAGCCGATCGTGATCCTGTCGCTGGTGTTGCTGTCGGTGATGGCGTTCGTCGCAGCGCTGGTGGCGCTTCAGACCTACGTTGCGGAAATCGTGCAACGGCGGTTGTTCGCGCGGGTGGCGGCGGTGATCTCGCACCGGCTGCCGCGTGTACCCGCAAGCCGCTGGCGCGGGGAGAACGGTCCGGAACTCGTCAATCGGTTCCTGGAAATCGTGACGGTCCAAAAGGTGGTCTCCGCGCTGCTCACGGACGGCGTGGCCATCCTGCTGACGACCGTGATCGGCATGACGGTGATGG
Organism: Planctomycetales bacterium; assembly: GCA_044359065.1. Lineage (GTDB taxonomy): Bacteria > Planctomycetota > Planctomycetia > Planctomycetales > Planctomycetaceae > JAIXZD01. The sequence goes on from JBIKMW010000029.1 coordinate 18,175, forward strand.
CGCTCTATCACCCGTATCTGCTGGGTTACGACCTGATTCTGATCGTGCTGTTGAGCGGGATCGTGTTCGGGATGGGGCGAGGGGGGGTCAAGACGGCGATTGGCGAATCCAAGGTGAAATACGCGCTGCTGGGTTGGTTCGAGGACGCGGCCCGCTGTCCGGAGGTGTTCCGTTCGGAAAGCGGACGCGATTTCGTGATGCAACGGACCGACTCGCTGTGCGCGGAGTATTTGTCCCACCGGCACAAGCACTTCCGGGTGTTGCTACGGCAGATCGTGTCGATCCTGCTCTTGCAGGCGGTCGCCGTGACGGTGTTGCTGGGCTTGGGAGGGTACCTTGTCCTTCAGGAACAATTGACGCTGGGCCAGCTGGTGGCGGCCGAATTGATCGTGGCGACGATCGTCGGTTCGTTCGCCAAGTTGGGAAAGCACCTGGAAGGTTGGTACGACCTGATGGCGGCTGTCGACAAACTGGGCCATGTGTTGGACCTGCCCGTCGAACCGGCTGAAGGGTTGGTCGGGCTGCCGGCCATCGGCCCGGCGCGGTTGTTGGTGCGTCCTCGAGCGAAGGTTGTCGGCAAGGTTGCCGACGGCGACAGGACCGCGCCACCGGGCTGTTTGCTGGCTCCGGCAGGGCGGATGACGGTGATTGGGAGCGACGGCCACGGGGCGTCCGCTCGACTGACGGATCCGCTGCTGGCCTTCGGGCACGATCCGGAGTGGTCCGTCGAAATCGATGGGGTTTCGGTGGATGATTTGCAGCCGAATGTGCTGCGGTCGCAGGTGACGGTGGCACGCTCCGTCGAGATTCTCGATGCGACCTTGGCCGAGAACATTCACCTGCACCGTAGCGAAGTCCGGGATGCTGATGTGGTGTGGGCACTCGACGTGGCGGGATTGACCGACGAGTTGACCGAGGCGGGCGTATCCCTCGCCACTCGATTGCCCGCACATGGCTGGCCGCTTAACGAATCACAGCAAAGGCGGCTAATGTTGGCGCGAGCGCTGGCGGGACGACCGCGTCTGCTGGTGCTCGACCACTTGCTGGACGCGCTCGCGGATGACGAGTTGGACCGTCTCGTTCCCGATCTCGACGCGGCCTGCGGTCAATTCACGATCCTGTTGATCACGGGCCGAAGTCGCCCCCGCGAAAGCCACCCCAACGCATTCGTACTGCACCGGGGGGGCGGGGCAACGCATCGGGCGTCGGCCACCACCAACGGGCACGCGGCGGGCGGTCATCATTGAGTGGCACCGCTCAGTTGTGCGCCGTCGAGAGCGGCGGCGCCGACCACGCTCGACTCGATTCAAAACGGGATGGTCTGGAGACGGAGAAATCATGCCGACGGCTTCGACGATTGACGCCCCCGCCAGTCACGCCCCCTCCAGCGACACGCACTCTGCGGCTTGGCGAGGAGTGACGGAACGGTTTCCGGTCCGTTCGATCCCGGATCGACCCGCGACGAGCACACGTGCTCCCTTGGCTCAATTGGCGGGTTCCACTCGATGGGTGCGCCGGGTGGCGGTGTGGCTGTTCATCCTGCTGCTGGCGGGGATGGTGGCGCTGTTGCTGTTGCCGTGGCAGCAAACGGTGACGGGACGGGGCCGCGTGATCACGTACGACCCGAATCACCGTCAGCAGGAGGTCGACGCGCCAATCTCGGGGCGGTTGGTCGAAATCCGTCCGGGTCTCGTCGAAGGGGCGCGGGTCAAGGCCGGGGAAACGCTGATGAAGATCGAGGTCGTCGACCCGATCCTGAAACAACGCATTGAAGAGCAGATCGAGGCACAGACACGAAAGATCGCCTCCGAACGTGTGATCGTTTCCGCATATTTGAAGAACTACGAGGCATTTCAGGAGATCTACCAGCAGACGGAGATCGCCCAGGACGGCTTTGTAAAGGTGGCCGAGCAGAAATTGCTTGCCGAGCAACAGGGACTGGAGTCCGCGCAGGCGAAGTACGATCAAAAAGAGAAGGACCGTGTGCGCCGCGAGAAGCTGTTCAACGCGAAGGTCGAATCGAAGTACGAGTGGGAATTGGCGATCGCGGAAGCCGCCGACGCCAAGGCCAAATTGGGCCAAGCGGCAACGTATGTCGAGGCGGCGAAGAACGAGCTGTCGGCCAAGAAGGCGGAACGACTTCACAAATTGCAGGAGGCGCAGGCCAAGATCGACTCGGCCAGGGCCGTTTACTCCAAGAGTGTCGGCGATGTCGCAAGTGCCGAGAAGGAGTTGGCCGATGTGCAGGGTAAAGGTTTGATGCTGGTGCAACCGGTGACCGCCCCGCTCGACGGTTACGTGCTCAAGCTTCGCAGCTTTCAGGGAGGTCAGATCGTCTCGGTGGGATCGCCGCTGTTCGAGCTCGTGCCGTCGACGGCCGACCGGGCGGTCGAGATCAAAGTGGACGGGAACGACGCCCCTCTGGTGGCCACGCACGACCAATTCGGCGCCGCGCGAAAAGTTCGACTGCAATTCGAGGGTTGGCCTGCCGTGCAATTCGCGGGATGGCCTTCGGTGGCGATCGGCACCTTCGGCGGCGTGGTGACGATTGTCGACCAGGCGGACGACGGGAACGGTAAGTTTCGGGTGCTGATTCGCCCGGATCCCGACGACCGCCCGTGGCCGGATGCGGCGATTTTGAGACAAGGTGTGCGTGCGAACGGCTGGGTGTTGCTCGATGAAGTGACCCTCGGCCAGGAGTTTTGGCGACAGTTCAACGGATTCCCCCAGACGGTCGCCATCGCCGAGGCGAAGAAGGACGAGGCTCTGCTTCGAGGCAAGAAGTGATGGATCGTCTCCGAATGACCGCAGGGATGTGGCTCGCACTGCTGGCAGGATGCCAGTCGGTGCCGGGTGTCCGTCCGACCGCGCACAGGTCCGATGCGCGATCCTCGGTGGCCGCGACGGGTCGAACCACACCGGATCGCCCCGCGACCATTCGGGAATCCGGTTTGGGAACGGCATCGACACACAAGGTCCGGCGTCCTTCGACTGCGGCACCCAGTGGGGATGAGGAACAGACGGTTGAGGTCGATACCGCGCGGCCCACGCCGATTCGTTTGACCGCCGCCGAGCGGATCGACGAAGGCGGATCGGATGCCGCCGTGGACACGCCGGCAGAGGAGATGGCGCTCCCGGACCCGATCGACGAACGTCCGGCTTTGGGGCCGACGGAGCCGATCACGCAGGAGCGGGTAGTCGACGCGATTTACCAGTCGTTCCCGTTGTTGCGGCTCGCGATCCTCGAGCGCCAGGTCGCCAGCGGGAAGAATGTGGCCGCGATGGGGGCGTTCGATACGAAGCTGTACGCGGATTCGATGAACGAACCAGAAGGGTTCTATCAAACGTATCGGAACTCGGTCGGCTTCGATCAACCGCTGATGAGCGGGGGAAGCGTTTTCGGCGGGTATCGCCTTGGACGCGGCAACTTCGAGCCGTGGTACGGCAATCGCGAAACCAACGACGGGGGCGAGCTGAAACTGGGTTTGGCCGTACCCCTCTGGCAGAACCGCCTGATCGACGAACGCCGCGCGGAGTTGTGGACGACGACCTTCGGGGTGCAAGGGGTCGAGCCGGAAATCCGCACGCAGTTGCTGACGTTCGTACGGGACGGATCGATCGCCTATTGGGACTGGGTGGCGGCCGGACGAACCCTGGTGTTGGCCGAGCAACTGCTCAAAATCGCGCGGGATCGCGACACCAAGATGCGCATTCAGGTCCGCGAAGGGGATTTGGCCGAGTACCTGGTGACCGACAACGAGCGGATCCTGGTGTCGCGACGGGTCAAACTGCTGGAGTCGCAGCGCAAGTTCCAGACCACGGCGGCCAAGTTGTCGATTTACCTGCGCCTGGACGACGGACGTCCGTTCGTGCCCGGTCGCGACCTGCTGCCCGAGGGTTTTCCCGAACCGTCCGCGGTCAATCGCGACCTGCTGGAGCAGGACATCGTGTTCGCCCAGGAGCGCCGCCCCGAGATCACTTCGCTCGACATTCAACGTCGAGTGTACGATGTCGAACTGAACCAGGCCCGCAACCTCACGCAACCGGAACTCGACGCGACGGTGATGAACAGCAAGGACGTGGGAGGGCCGACGAAGAGCCGCGATAAAACGCCCTACGAGCTCGAGGCTGGCGTTTCGTTCGCCGTGCCGCTGCAGCGCCGCAAGGCGTACGGCAAACTGCAAGCCGCGCAGGCGAAGCTCGCACAGCTCGTGGCCAAGCGGCAGTACACCGCGGACAAGATCGGTGTCGAGGTCCGCTCGGCGGTGATCGCCCTCGACCTCGCGTTTCAGGCGATCTCGCAGGCGCGGGAGGCGATCCGCCTCAACGAAGAGATGGAACGGTTCGAGTTGATCCAGCTCGAGGGGGGTAAGAGCGACCTGCTGCGCGTGAACCTGCGCGAGACCGCGACGTTCGACTCCCGTGTGACGGAAGTCGAAGCGCTCGTGCGGTACTACGAATCGCTGGCGGAGTACCGCGCCGCCGTAGCGGCCGACCTGCCGGAGATCGACGGATTGATGGAGGAGTGAGGCTCGTAATCATCGAGCCTCACGGATCCTGAAGCGACCGAGCCCGCGGCCGCGCTCACCCCTCGTCCGCCCCCGCGTAGCTGCGGTCGAGGCCGAGGAGGATTTTCAGCGACGCGGTGATGACACCCAACGCGATGCCGATCTTGATCGCCCGAGTGCCGGCCGTCGTGAACGTGTCCATCACGAAGTCGATCGCCGAGTTCAGCCGGTAGCCCTCCGGCAGCGGACTGGTCAGCCACACTCCGGCGTAGGTGCGACCGAGCAACACCAGCACGGCCGTCGCCAACAGCACCAGCGCGAGCTTGTTCTTCGCACGGAAGGCTCGAAACGCCGCCGACGCGACGAAGAACGCCAGCATGCAAAACATCGTCGTCGTCACCGGATAAATGACGTACTCGTACATCCACCAGAACGGGGCGCCTTCTTCAATGTACTCGCCCGCCCACGGATGATTCGGGAAGTTCTCCGGAGGATGCACGCCGATCTTCAGCAGGCCGAACAGCACCGTCAGAAAAAATCCGGCCAGCGTCACGATCGAATATCCCCAGCCGGGGCGTCCCTCCGAAACCGCGGCGAGATGCACTTTGACGAGATTGCCTCCCCCCAGGATCAACGCCGACGCGGCCAGAATGTTGAACCACGTCGTGGCTGCATCCCCCCAACCTTGGGCGGGAGGGATGAAGTAGGCGGCGACGATCACCCATCCGGTGATGGCGGCGATCAGCAGCGGAACCGTCTGTTTCATGGCGCTATCCCCCCGCCCCCAGCACAACCGTCCGGAACCAATCGAGCGCCCCGCCAAACGATGCCAGCGACTCGAACTGCCGACCGGTCGCGAGCACCACGCCAATCAGAATCAATCCCGCCGCCACGAGCTTGCCGAAGTCCTGCCCCTTCACGGCCCCCAGTTGATCCGGTTCGCCCGACAGGTACGCCGACGCCGCGAAGAATTCCTCGCCGATGAGGGTGTAGTCGCACGCCGCCACGAAGAACGGGAGTTGAGTGGTTTCCGCCGTTCCGGCGATCTGCAACGCCCCGATGGAATTGCCGGTCTCCGCGAGAAACAACGACTCCGCGTAGAACTGGCCAAAATAGAAGCAAGCCGCCGGACGACGGTCGATCATCGTCCGCGTCACCCCCGCCACGTACGCGAACTGTTCGTCGGCGAGGTACGAGATATCGTCCTCGCGATACGCTTCCGGACGCCCCGCGGCATAGCAGGCGGATTGGACCGTTTCGCGGCACGCGGTCATGACGAGCGAGCGGCTGGTCGGTACGAGCAGTTCACAATCGTATTCGGCCGCAGTGCGGGCGACGCGTCCGAGCACGACAATGCCTGCGACCGTCATCATCTCGTTGATGTCCTGCACCCCCGGCACGAACAGGCACGGCTTGCCCATTTCCGTTGCGCGTCCCACCGCCTCGTCGACCGCTTGCAGACCGGCGATGGGCCGCAGCTTCATGGGCACTCCGCGGCGTGCCGCCAAAATGAAACCGATGACCGCCGCACACACGCAAAACAGGATGCCGCCGTACCCCAGGCGCGAGCGGTCGAGCCACTGCGTCACCGGGCGGACCTCGTCCCCGACGACGGCGCTCGAGGCCTCGCCATTTGTTGCCACGGCCGACACGCGATGCACATACGCTTTCGAGGGATCGCAGCCGGTGTCGGTCCAGATCACAACACCCGCCGTCGCCTCGCCGACTTCTTTCCACCCCTCGTCTCCGGAGGACGCGTCCCGTCGTTCGACGCGATAGGCGATCACGCGTGGACGATTCTCGGAGGGCGCGGCCCCCTCGTCCGCCGACGGAGTCCATGTCACATCGATCGCGGTCCCGGCATCGTTGGGGTGGTCGAACGACCGGACCGAGCCGGGGGGAGCGGGAGGGGCGGCGACCGCCACGAGCGCGGAATACGCGATGAAAAACAGACCGAACCGAACGACGGATGTCCCCACGGAAAGCGTCCTCACGTCGAAACCTCCGTTTCGATGAGTTCGACGTTCGCCCGCGGCACGGTCAGCGTCCGCCCGTCTGCCAGCGCCACGTCGAGAACCCGCGCGTAAGAACCGGATTCGAGCAGCGCGGGGGCATGGGGCAGCGCGGAGACGGTTCCGACCATCCCGAAATACGGGTCCCGAATCATTCGCACCGGTCGCCCCGGTTCCAACAGCCCCGCTTCGGGAATGTGAGACGATTCGGCCTTGCGCCCGTCGGGCCAGGGGATGACCACTTGTGGCCGCAAGACACCGGCCCGGATTTGCGTCGCGCCGCTGACGGACGCCTGAGACCCCGCGCGTTCGACCAACAAGGCGTGTGTACGGACCGACATCGATACGTCGCCGAATCCCTCGGTGATGACGAGCGTCAGGCCGATGTTCTCCGTTCCGGTCACAGCCACTCCCAGGTCGTAACCGAGCAATTCGCGCAGGTCGACATCGTCCAGCCCCCCGGTCACGATCGCCGCCACCCCGGCTTCGACGCCCCGACGAATCGTTGCCGCGCTGGCGCGGGCACCGCCGATGACAACCCCCCCCGCCATGTCCGCCATGATCTTCTCCGGCCCCATCGGTTCGTCGGGCCTCGAACAGGCGACAACGATGCGACCATAGGCCTCGCCACCCAACCCGAAGATGCCCTGCACGAGCGACACGCCCGCCTCGATCGTCGCCCCTTGCCGCGGCAGGACTTCGACCACGCGCCCCGCCAGATACGCCAACACTTCCACCGACCTGGGCGACCCGCGCAACATCACCTGCCCGGTGACCGACGAGACCGACTCGACGACGCCGGTCGCGGGGGCCGCCATCTCACGGGGAAACCACCCGAACAGCCCGCGCGAGCGGGCCAAAGGCCGCCCCGCTTCGACACGTTCTCCGACCGGGACGACCAAGCAGGATTTGACATCTCCCGCCGACACCCCCAGTGCCGCCGCGACGTTGACGGGGACGACGTCTCCCGGCATCTCCGTGCGGGCGACGACATCGGTGGACGACACATCGCTCCCGGCCTGGCACAACACCTCGCCCGGAATCGGCAACACACGTTTCTCGCGGTGGAGCGTGCGCCGCACGACTTTCAGTCCGGGAGTGTAGGCCGTCGCCATCCGTCGCTCCGCCAATCAATGGGTCGGTGCCAATCAAGGAGTCGAGGACAGTCGCGATCCGCCGCGCGCATCCCGAAACCGATACATCGTCGAAAACGGCATTCGCATTCCGCGACGCCATCGTCCCTCGGACACGGAGGTTAGGTCATCGATCCACGGAATCAAAGCAATGGCCCCTTGGGGCGAAGCATGCCGTGTCGAAAAGCGACTGTTTGGGCACTTCCAACGGCGGGTTTGATTGGCGCGAGTCAATTCCAATCGGATCGCGCGCCGGGGGGCAGGGGGACGATCGGGCGCGTCGCCCGGTACTCGCGGACCAGGTCGTCCCACAGCGCGTAGGGATCGTCGCCGAACACCTGTTCCGCCGTCGCGGGGAGGTCGAGCCAATCGTTGCGGGAGACCTCCCCGTCGAGTTGTCGCTTTCCCCATCCCGAGTAGCCCGAATAGACCCGGTAACGCAGGTCGGTGTCCCCCGCGGACGCGCGGCGGGCCACCTCCTCGAACGCCTCCTCCGAGCCTCCGACAAAGACCCCCGGAACAATGCTGTTATCGCCGCCGATGTCCTCCGCGTTGTGCAGCAGCAACAGCGAGTTCGCCTCGACCGGACCGCCGACATACAGCAGGTCCCCGTTGTCGGGGATGTCGAAGTGTTGGGAGATCGCGTCGTGTACCGTCCCTTTCGACGGATGATTCACGATCAATCCCATCGCGCCCGAATCGTTGTGTTCGAGCATCAGCACCACCGACCGATGAAAGTTCGGATCGCGGAGCGAGCGGGTGGCGATGAGAAAACGGGCGCGCAGGGAACGCATATCGGGAACGCAGGTCCACGGAGACGGGCATCGGCGGCGAACCACGGGGCCAACGTCGGCCCGTCCCGCCACGTTCCCAAGTGTCTCGACTCAAGCTCTTCCACGCCAGTCGATCCTGTCGGCCCGCTCAATCACACGAACCGGAGGGGGCGGTCGATGGCGCGGGGGTCGCGAAGACGTACAGGTAACCGTTGTTGTCGTGGACGCCAAACTCCCGCATACCGTAATGCAACGTCTCGGGTTCGAAGCAAACCCGCGCGCGGCCGGCGATCGCACGCCATTCGGCGTCGACGTCGTCGCACTCGATGTACAGCGAGCCCGTCAATTGCGGACGCTGGTCGGGTTCGGTGTCGAACGGGCCGGTCAGCATCACCCGCACGTTGTCTCGAACGAGACGGGCCCATGCGAATTCGTCCGCCCGCGCTTCGACGCGGAATCCGAAGACCGACTCCAGAAAGTTGATCGTCGCGGGAATATCCCGCGTCACCAACACCGGGGTCAACGATCGCAGCGCCAAGTCGTCACCTCCGTCCGGCAGCACACCCGCCTGGTCGACGCTACAGCAAGCTTTCCAACAGCAGCCGCATCTTGCGCATTTCGACCGGACGGTCGGCGACATCCATCAACTCGGGATACAGCTCGACGGAGAGCGCCCGGTTGTACTTGTGGCGTTCGAGCGTGGTGACGAGTTTGCTGTACTCGATTTCGCCCAAGCCGATCTTCACCTGCAATTGGTCGGGAAGCGTGTCGCGCAGGTGCAAATGGAACGCATGCGCGAGCGTTTGTTCGAAATCGACCGAGCCGCGCGGTCGGCAGATGAATTGGCTGGGGTCGACGGTCAGGCCGATGCCGGGTGAAGCCTGGCACAACTCGATCGCGGTGTTGGGATCTTCCGCGAGGGTCCCCACCTTGGTCTTGATCGAGACGAGCACGCCATCCTGGCTGCCGACGCGCAGACAGGCGCGGAGCCGGTCGATTTCCGCGTTGAAGGGGGTCCCCAACGGAGAGGAGGGGATCGTGATCTGCGTGATGCGGAACAGCTTCGCCAGTTTGCACAATTTGGCAAAAACCTCGGGCGACACCTCGTTTTCCAGACAGAACGCGATCGGCGTCAGCCGCGTCAGTTCCCGGTACCTCGCGTAAAACCGTTCGGGGTCGGCCGCCACATCGGAAGGCTTGAGGTGGTTCGAGTTCTCATCGAACCACAACTCGACCTTGTCGTACTGCATGTCCTCGATGTGGTAGCACGCTTCGCCGAAGGACTTGTCCGAGAAACAGCGGGTCGAAGCGGAAACAAACACCGGCACACTCCCTTGTGAAGATGCGTCCCCCCAAGAGGACGAACCATTCAGAATCCGGACACCGAGGGCGCCAGCACTCGGTGCGCGGTGAACGGTGGCTGTTCGCGTTGCCGCGAACGGGTTCTCCAAGAACCCGGACCGCCGTCGTAAATTGTTGACAGATTTCGGGTTGCGAACGCCGGTCGGGTACCGGGGCGGACGTGAACTCCCGAACGTGGCAATTTATTCCGGTGGGGCAATCTCTGCAAGCACTATCGCCTGTATCCATCGGAACGGTCGTGACGGGCAAAGCGTTTGTGACCTTCACGACACCCTGATGACGATATCCATCGTGGGCGATCTCGTCGCCTTGAAGCCGACCGCGCTTCCCGTCTCCGTGCGGTGATTCAAACCGTTCGGTTCGCGCGGCTTCGGACCAACACCCAGAATGTTGCGAGGTTCCACCATGCGGAAGTTCGTTGGATTGTCGCTGCTGGTTGCGATGTTCGCGCCGGCACTGGTTGGTTGCAGTCAGCACGCGGGGGTCGTCCGCGGACAAAGCCCCTGTCCCAATGGCTATTGCCCCCCCGGCGCGATGGCCGGACATCCGGGAATGGGTCACCCGGGCATGGGTCAACCCGGCATGTATGACGGCTGGAATTGTCGCCGTCCGTGCGACAACGGGTGTCCTGAGCCGCAGCGAGTGCAGGGGGCGAATTACCGCTACGTCGAACCCAGCTGCCTGCAATACCCCACGCAGCCGGACGTGCCCGCCGTGGTGCAATATCCGTACTACACGCTCAAGGGACCGGACTGCTTCTTCTACGACAGCGACGGCTGAGCCGCGGTCCCACGGGTCGTTGACAACGCACGTTTCCCGCGAGCATGGACGCGGGACGGTCGCCCGGCGCGGTTGCAAAACACCGCGTCCGGGAAACGCCCGTTCCCGGTGGCGCGCGGGTTCGCGATGCCGCTCGCCATCAACCGGTCGGCGGGAACAAGGCCTGGAACTCCTCCTCGGTGAGGACGGGAACCCCCAGACTCCGGGCTTTGTCGAGCTTGCCGCCCGCCTCGTCCCCGGCCACGACGAAATCGGTTTTCTTCGACACGCTCGAGGCCGCGTGGCCGCCGTGGTTGTGGATGAATTCCTTGATGCCGTCGCGCGTGAATTGTCGTAGCGTACCTGTCACGACGATCGTTTTGCCGGAAATCGGTCCGTCCGTTTTGGGGGCCGCGGAACGTTCGTCCGCGAGTTTCAGGCCCAGTTCGCCGAACTCCCGCATCAATCCCGCTCCGTGCGGCGACTGGAAATAGCGGTGAACCGAAGCGGCGATGACTTCGCCGATCTCGTCCACGCGCGAGAGGTCTTCGACGGACGCGTTCGCGATAGCGGCGATCGATCCGAAGCGTTCGGCCAGGATTTGCGCGGTGCGTACCCCCACGTGCCGGATGTTGAGTCCCGCCAAAAATCGCCAGAGCGGGCGCTGCCGCGACGCCGCGATTCCCGCGAGCAGGTTGTCCGCCGACCGCGTTCCCATGCGTTCGAGACCGAGCAGCGCATCGCGCCGCCCCTCCAGCCGATAGAGATCGGCCAATGACGCCACGAGCGGCCCCGCCGGTGCGGCGGTGCGCGGAGCAAACAGGCCGGTATCGGGAGTTTCATCCGGCGGGCTCTCGAGAGGGGACGCCTCTTTTGCCGCGTCTTGCCCTTCGGCAAGGGCGCTCCACGGTTCGCGCGGAGCGGCTGTGAGTTGTTCGATGAGCTTGATCCCCAGCCCCTCGATGTCCATCGCCGCGCGCGAGGCGAAGTAGCGGATGGTCTCCCGCAACTGGGCGGGGCAATTCGGATTCGGGCAGCGAATGTAAACCCCACCCTCGTCGCGCACCGCCTCCGCCCCGCACTCCGGACAGTGGGTGGGAAACACAAACTCCCGCTCCGCTCCTGTGCGCAAATGCTCCTCGACCCGCACAACATGAGGGATGATCTTCCCCGCCTTTTCGACGACCACTTGATCCCCGACACGCAGCCCCAGTCGTTCGATCTCGTCGCGATTGTGCAGGCTGGCGCGAGTGACCGTCGTGCCGGCGATGTCGACGGGGGCGAGGTTCGCCACGGGGGTCAACGCACCGGTCTTGCCGACCTGGACCGAGATGTCGAGCACGCGGGTGGTCCCCTCGTACTTCTCGAACTTCAGTGCCATTACCCAGCGCGGAAACTTTGACGTGGTCCCCGCACGCTCCCGCTGGGCGAAGTCGTTGACCTTGACCACGAAACCGTCGACCTCGAAGTCGAGTTCGGCGATCCGTTCCATCGACTCGTCGGCCCGGGCCAAGGCGGCGTCGATCGTCGGTACGACCGCGTATCCGGGCGTCGTCGGCACACCATACGAGGCCACCGTCTCCAGAAAGCGGGCGTGCGTTTCGAAGGCCGCGCCCTCCAGGTAACCGAGGCTGTGCGCGAAGAATCGCAATTTCTTCGCCGCGCACAGTTTCGGGTCGAGCATCTTCAGTGCCCCCGCGGCGGCATTGCGGGGATTGGCAAACGGTTCGTCCCCGGCGGCGATCTGCGACGCCCTGAGGTGCGAGAAATCCGAATTGCGGATGTACGCCTCGCCGCGAATCTCCAGTACAGGCGGCGGGTTCCCTTCCAGCACCAGTGGCACGCCGCGCAACGTCCGCGCGTTGTGGGTGACATCGCTTCCCTCGCGACCGTCGCCGCGCGTCAGCCCCCGCACCAGGCGCCCGTTTTCGTAGATGAGCGCGAGCGCGACGCCGTCGATCTTGTATTCGACGAGGAACTCGACCGCTTCGCCGGGGTTCAACTGCTTACGCAAGCGGACATCCCATTCGCGGACTTCGGTCTCCGAGTACCCGTTCTCGATCGACAGCATTGGCAGACGATGGGGAACGGTCTGGAAGCCATCGACCGGCTGGCCACCGACTTGTCGGGTCGGGCTGTCGGGGGAGTCGAACTCGGGGTGTTCCCGCTCGAGGCGTTCGAGCCGGGCGAGGAGGCGATCAAACTCGAGGTCGGAAATGCGCGGGGCCGCGTCGACGTAATAGAGCCGATTGTGATGGCGGATTTCGGCCCGGAGGGCTTCGATCTCGTCAAGAACGGACTGGGACACGGGGAGACGCCGAATGAGTGCCGGAAACGATCGTCGTACCGCGACGAATGGATGCGGCGATTATCGCCGTGGTTGTCGGCGGAATCCAACGGAGACGAGTGCGGGAGGCAACCTAAAGGGTGTGAACCCCCGAACGCGGTCGTCAACTCGGAGCAAGGGATTTGCCCCAGCTCCCCAAGCGCGATTCTCTCCGGCGGATGGCTGCGGCTGCGGGGGAGAGGATCGTGGCGAGGGGACGCCGAGGTGTTGCGGCCCCCTCATCCGCCCTTCGGGCACCTTCTCCCCCACAGTGAAGTTCACTTGGGAAATCAAGACCGATTGTGGGGGAGAAGGGTTTGTTCGGCACGTGATCGAACGAATGACTGCAGCGCGAAGTCAGAGCGGAAAAAAGAAACGGCGGCATGCTCCTTGGCTGAGCGTGCCGCCGTTTCGATTTCTGGGCATTCGCCTCGGGCGGCGTCCGTGCCGCCCGAGTTGAGGCGAATGTCGAGGGGCGGGAGCCCGGGGGGGCCTCCGTTCCCTCCTTCAATGAGAAGCCTTCCCTGGCTTCTCATTTCGCGCAGCCCGGTTGCCAGCGGCGCTTCTTCCCTCTGATTCGTGGCCCGCAGTCGGCCAAACTCAATGGACTTTCCCTGTCGAAACGGCCGTGGTCCGAACGCGAGGGCCTCCGTGCCCGGCGCGGTTCGAACCCGAATTCGCAAGCGCGTCACAATCCTTCGAAAGCCCGGTCCGCCATTTCGTCGAAGACGGCGGCCTGGGCCGCGTTGAACTCCGTCCAGCGCGTGACATCCCACACTTCCGCGTGGTCGTTCACCCCCAGCAGCACCACATCCCGTTGCAGGCCGGCGAAATCCGCCAGCCGGTCCGGAATGCGGACGCGGCTTTGCGCATCGATCTCCACCCGTTCCGCCCGGGAATAGAACAGCCGCACGTAAGTTCGCACGTCCGTCTGACTGGTCCCCTTGCGGGCAATCTTCCGTGCCAATCGATCGAAGCCGTCCGGCGTGTAGAGCGCGAGTGATTTCTCGGTGCCGGGAGCGATGTACAGACTCGTCAGGTTCTCGACGCCGAAGTCGTCCAACAGGCGTTTCGGAATCGCAATCCGTCGCTTTTCATCGAGGTTTCGTTCGTAGGTTCCGGTGAGTGCCATAATCCACCACAACCACCCACTCGTCCCCACGACGGCCCACAGGATACCCCCTCGTTGCGGTTTGGCAAGGAGAAACGGCCCGCCGATCCTTCACGAACGGTTCGGATCGCTCGTAGACCATTGTGGGAAAGGAACTTCCGAGTTTGAAAAAAACTTTCTGGATGCTCCCTTCGGTGGCGCAAAGCCAGCGCGGAGTGGCCAGGACACCGGAGCAACATCGTCGCAACCCATTTCCATAAAATGACTTAGCGATTCAGCGAGAACTCCTTGCGGGAGGGTCGCATCCTCGGAACGGAGTCGTTCCACAACCGCTTGTGGATGGCGATGCAGGGCACCACAAGCGACAGTGGTGACACCGTCCCATCGACTATCCGGGCGGAAGTCGGGACGGGCCGCGAGGCGTCGGGGAGAGGAGCGATATGCAGGTTTGGCCGGTTCTCGACCTGTTGGGGGGCGTCGTCGTACGGGGAGTGGCGGGACGGCGAGAGACTTATCGTCCCATCCGGTCGCAGTTATGCGACTCAGCGGACCCGTTTGCGATTGCCCAGGCCCTGCGAGACAGATTCGGGTTGGATCGCCTGTATGTCGCGGATCTGGATGGCATCGTGCATGGTCGTGGCAACGACGGAATCTGGCGCCAACTGAGCGACGGGGGATTTGAACTCATGGTCGACGCGGGTTCGGCGAGTGTCGTCGGTGCGGAACATGTTCTGCGGACAGGGGCGCGCCGCGCGATCGTCGGCTTGGAATCCTGTCCCGCCCCCGCCGATCTCCGAGAGATACTCCGTGGTGTTGGAGCGGATCGAGTGGTGTTCAGCCTCGATCTGAAGGATGGTCGATCGCTGGCCACGGAGAACTGGCCCCGAACGTCAAGCGAGATCGCCGAAGAAGCGCTCGCGGCGGGTGTTCACGCGGTGATCGTGTTGGACCTGGCGGCGGTCGGCACCGGCCGTGGCGTCCCCACGCTCGACCTGTGCCGGGACCTCGTGTCGCGATATCCGGGGGTCGAATGGATCACCGGCGGCGGTGTCAACGCCCCGGACGACCTCGCCACCTTGGCGGAATCCGGCGTGAGCGGAGCGCTGGTGGCCTCGGCCCTTCACGACGGACGGATTTCGCGGGAAGCGCTGACGAAGGCTCCGGGGCGGCAACGGGGAATGTGAATCCGAAGGCGTTGAAGCGTCAATCTCGCAGCGGCACCCACAGGCGGGACGCCCGGCGGGAGTTGACTTCGAGCAGAGTCGTAGCCACGCGGGAGTGCGCGGGCCAGTCGAGCGTCAACGGTTCGCCCGTGTTGGGATTCGGTTCGTAGAAGCCCGCACCAGTACCGGCGACGGTCACGCGGATGCGGTGCCCCTTGTTGAACACCTGGCTGATCCAGCCGACATCGAACTTCACCGGGTAGATGGTGTTCGGCGTCATGAACGTCTCGGTCTCGTAGCCGTCGCGATAACGCAGGCGGCGGACATAGTCGATGATGAGGATCGAGCGACCGTCGGGGTACACATCCGACACCCGCACAATGACATCACCGTCCGGTGCGTCGGACGAGAGATACAACTCCGCCTCGACCTTGCCGGTCCACTCGACGGGGGCTGTGAGTTCGTCCGTCGTGAACGTCAGCACCTCCGGTTGCGTCTCGAACACACGGGCATCGGCCGCGCCGGGGAAGGCTCCGGCGGGGATCGTGTTGGGGTGCAGCGGATCGGACTTGTACGGAATCACCGCCGTTTGGCTGGTCGGGGGAGTCGCGTTGAAGAGGCCATGCTTCGACGCGAGCGGGTCGGGGTGCAGGTACCACGGGACGGTTTTCGTCGCGATCGGCCAATCGGGGGCCTCGCGCCAGACGTTTCCCGGCGCGCCCGGTTCGTCGAGTGCTCCCATCACGTAGTAGCGCACCGCGGGGTCGCGTTCGACTCCGGTCGACTTCCCTTTCAGGTGGTGGTCGAACCAGCGGTGCATGTGGGCGGTCATCGGGAACTTGGCGTTCTCGGGATACGTGAGTTGCCCCGTCTTGTTCGTCTCCTTGAAGCGACCGTGCAGCCACGGGCCGATCAACAGTTGCTGCTTCCCGCGCGAGTTCTCCCCCGCGCGATGCTGCCGACCGACATAGCTGTCGATCGAGCCGACGTTCATAAAGTCGTACCAACTGCCGATTGTGAAGCAGGGGACGTTCATCTTGTCGAAGTGCAGCGAACAGTCTTCCGCCTTCCAGTAGTCGTCGAACGTGGGATGGCGGAACCACTCATCGAGCAACGCCCGATTGTGCTCGGGGACGCGGCAGACCTTGTCCATCCCCTTGAAGCGTTCTGGACGAGTCGTGCCGCCGATGCGGTAACCCTCGTGATACAGGCTCAGCCCGGTGTCGATCATGTACTGGGCGACGAGATGCGGCGGGCGCGCGACGGTCAGGAAATTCTGGGCGAAACCGGCCTGCGAACTGCCGAACGTCCCGATCTTTCCGGTCGACCAGGACTGTTTGGCCAGCCATTCGACGAGGTCGTAGCCGTCCTGTAACTCGCCCCAACCCAACGCGCGGTAGCCTTGCCACACCCCTTCCGAGGTTTGCGAGCCGCGGAAATTCGCCAGCGCGACGACGTATCCGCCGCGTGCCAGTTCGGCCATCGACTTGCGGGTGCCCGCATCGCGTGTGGCCGCGTACCGCTGTTCGAGCAGCACCGGCCAAGGACCGTCCCCCTGAGGAAAGTAAAGCGCGGCGGCCAATCGCACGCCGTCCCGCATGGGGACCATAACGAGTTCTTCGCGGACGCCGTCGAGATCGACCTCGGGCTCAGCCCCGACCGCGCACAATCCTCCGCTCGCCACCGCCAGCAGAAGCGTCAACCCCACGCCAAACACCGCACGCCGTCCGACCATTGCGCTCCGCCTTTCCACACCCGTCGCATGAAGAACCTCGGATGGGTTCCTCGGGGCATTGCGACGGGTTGGATGGAAAATTGCAAGCAGGTACGGAGTCGGCGTCGCCTGGCTTCGGTCACCGCATCATTGGGAGGGCGGGGGTTCGGTGGTGGAAGTCTCGACAAGAGGCGCAGAAGGGGCGGGAGTGCTGGATGTGGTCGGATTGCCTTTTGCGGGGTGCTCGGCCCCCGATGGGGCTTCCGGCTTGGTTGCGCCGTCGGTCTTTTCGGTGGGGGTGTTCGGACTGCCCGTCGCCGCATCGATCGCGGACTGAATGCGGCGTTCGACTTGCATCTCGAACATCGCCTTTTGCATCCAAAACAACGATTCCTGGAACATTTTGCGCTCGTCGGGTCGTTTGGAATCCTTGAGCGACTTGGCGACGGTGGCGAGCAATTCGGCGGCTTTGGAGTATTCCTTCTTGAGGAAGAAAATGCGGCCGTCGTAGTACGACGCCAGCTTCGCGTCACCGAGGGAAGCACGGTGGCGCGTCAGTTGCTGTTCCGCGGCGGAGGAGTCTCCCACCTCGAGCGGCAGGCCGATCAGAATCGGCAGCAGCAGGTGTTGCTTGTCTTTGGGGAGCTTGACGATAGCCTCGTTCAAGAGCGTCAGAGCTGCGGGCAAGCGTCCCGTCTGCGCGAGAAAAGTACCGTGGAGGATCACCAACGAAACGTGCGTCGGGTGCTGTTTGACCAAATCGGCCAGGGCGGAATCGGTTTCGGCGGAGGGAGGACCGGACCGAAGCGCCTGAGCGAGAAGCATCGCCGCATCCGCCGAGCGTTCGCTGCGCTCGTACTCTTCCCTGGCGACGCGCGTCGCCTCGTCCGATTTGCGGTTGGCGATCAACACGAGGACCCGTTGCTTGCTGAGATAAGGGTCGCCGGGGTTCGACTGCTCCATCTTCTCCAGGAGCCGCTCGGCCTCGTTCGTGCACCCGGTCGAGATGGCCATGTTGAGCATTTCGGGCCAGAATTCGGGGATTTTCTCGGCCAACGCGACCGCGGTGCGGAAGGACTCGACGGCCTGTTTGGCGTCTTCCTTGGCTCCGTATCCGGTGGCGGCGAACAAGGCGAACGCCGGCTCGGAACGGTGATCCTTGCAAAGGTTGAGCAGTTCGTCCGCACGCTGGCCGCGATCGGCCTTCGCGTCGAGGGTCTTGGTCCGCAAATCAAAAGCCATGTACAACGGATTCGACGAATCGGACGAGATCGCGGCGGCGGTTTGCTCTTTGGCGGCGTCTTCGAGTCCCAATCGGAACAGGGCGATGGCCCGCATGTAGGAGGCTTCGGCCAGCGAAACGCCGTTGAGCACGTCGATGGCGTCCTGGTTCTTGTCGCGAGACAACAAGCGGCGAGCGTCCTCGACCTTCGGCGCGGCGGTCGACTTCTCGCAACCGGAAACGAGAACGAGCATCGAAACGCCGACAAGGCCGAACAACCCGACGAGGCCATCGAGGAAGGATCGCCCCTGCGGATTCGTTTGCCCGATCAAACCGATCATCGTGGATTATCCTGTTCCCTGGCGGCCCTTTTCGATCCCTCGCGTGGCGGCATGGCCGTCCGGTCTTGGATATTCCCTGAAGTGCGGAGAAAATGCGACGGGAATCGTGTTCCCGCGGGGGAATGGAAGACCGACCAAGTGAAAGGTTCGTTGGAGGGGTTGTGGCGGCGCGTGGTGTGGTGATTTTGGCGCTGTCGCTGCTCGCCGGAGGTGTGGCTGCGCACCTGGACGCCCGTCTCCGGAAGCCGTTGTTGACGCCGTTGGCCCTGTGCGCGACGGCTACGGCGGTGGCGGCGATCGTCTGCAATCAGGGGCGACGAAACTCCGTTAAGGTGGACCGGGGGACTCCATCGCCGGGATGGGGGAGGTTGTGGTTGGGGTGCCTCGCGGCCGCGGTTTGTTTGACGGCTTTTCTCGGCGAGGGATGGCGCGTCTACCGGGGCGCGGTGTTGTCGATACCGGTGCCCGTGGATCAACTGGCGGACGCGGCCCGATCCGCCGCGGTGACACACGCGGAGGGGGACCCCGCAGCGGCGAAACTGGTGGCTGAACTCAAAGCGGGTTTGGCCCGCCGTGAAGAACTCCACCGCGAGCGTGGTTCGCTGGTCGATCACACGAGATTTCGTTGGCGGAACTTCGAGGCGCTATTGCCGCTTTCGCAAAGTCGAAGCGTTACGATGCTGCTCCTCGCGGGGGAGTGTCTGGTCGCGCTCCTGGCGGGGGTGGTGATCGGCGGCGCGCTGGTACGCCCGCGAGGGGGGGCCGGGACGCCGCGCGTCCAGTAGTCCGCCAGATCCGACCAGACGACAAACATAAAGGACCGGCAAGTCACTTCCATGCGCATTCTTGGCCTCGGCACGGACATCACCGAAACGGACAGGATTCGGCACATGCTGGACCGGCACGCGGACCACTTCCTGGAGCGGGTGTTCACGGCGGGCGAACGCGCGTATTGCGGGCAGCGGAAGGAGTCGGCGCAACATTTCGCCGGTCGATGGGCGGCGAAAGAGGCTGTGATGAAGGCGCTGGGAACAGGCTGGGGCGAGGGAGTGGGCTGGACCGACATCGAAGTCGAGTCGCAGGCGAGCGGTCGTCCCGTGATTCGCCTCCGGGAGGGAGCGGCGGTGGTGGCGGCGCGGCTGGAGATCGTCGAAGTGCTGATCACGATCTCGCATTGCAAAGAGTACGCGACGGCAACGGCCATTGCGGTCGGGGCGGGTTGAGCGGCGGTCCGGCACTGCGGCGCGGCGGCAGAGTTTCGCCCATCGGATGGTTCGTTCGATTGAGCGCGAACGGTGGGAAATCTCCGGGCAAATCGGCGGCCCGAGACGGACGCGGACGAACGGCGCGGGCAGATTTCCACCGCTCGCTGTTTTGGTCGCACATCCCTCGCGAGGATCTTGCATGCTGCGTCACGCTGGTGCCGTTTTGTCGTTCCTGGGCGTACTGACGTTGTCGCTCCCGGCCTTTGCCGAGGGACCGTCGGCCACGTTCTACAACTACTCCAACAAATCGCTGTTTCCGAGTGCGATCGTGAGCACCGCCACGGTCGACTGGAACGACGAAGTGGACGCGGAGGACAAGAAGGGGGAGGACGCCCCGGAGGTCGAAGAGGGGGATTTGCCGGTCTACGGTGACGAGAACGGTTGGATCGGTGTCGACCTGTCGGATCTGCCGGACGAGGCGTCTGTGACGGTCGAGATTTCGGCGGAAGGGGTGCTCAAGCCGTCCAAGTGGTCGGGGACGATCAAGGCGGGGCAGACGGAAGTTCGCATCATTCCGAAGGCGGCGTGGCAGTACCCGGCGCTGTTGGCCGTGCGTGAAGAGCGCCCCCTGGCGATTTCGGTGGTCGTCACCGTGGACGACGAAACCGTGCTCGACACAACGGAGACGTTGGTGCTCACGTCGATCAACGAATGCCCGTTTTATGTGTTCCGAGGCGAAGAGGGGGAGGACATCGACGACCTGTCGTGGGTCTTCGCCGCGTACGTGAACGAGAACCATCCGTGGATCGACGGCGTTCTGAAGGACGCGCTGGAACTGGGGATCGTCGACTCCTTCACCGGATACCAATCCAAGGACCGCACGGTTGTCATCAAGCAGGTGTTGGCGATTTGGTGCGCGTTGCAGCAGAGGGGCATCAAATACAGCGATGTCTCCACGTCGCCTCCGAACGAAGGGGTTGCCAGCCAATCGGTGCGATTTTTGGAGGAATCCATCGAGTCGGGACAGGCGAACTGCGTGGACGGAAGCGTGCTTATGGCTTCGATCCTGCGGAAGATCGGCCTGAATACCCATTTGGTGATGGTTCCCGGGCATTGCTTCCTGGCGTTCGACACCGACCCGTCGGGCGAAAACATGCTCGGACTGGAAACCACGGCGATCGGCGACGATTCGCTGTCCCCCCCGGACGACCTGCCCGACTTTCTGACCGAGATTGAAACGGAAGACATCGAAACGCCGTTCGCCTCGTTCACGGTCGCACTCGTCGCGGGAACGGGAAACCTCATGGAGAACGCCGACAAGTTCAAAAGCGAAGAGGATCCCAACACCCAACTCATCTCCGTCAACGCCGCGCGCAAGTTGGGGATTCGCCCGATCGCGTCCGGACGGAAACGGAAATGAGAGTGGCCGTCGGGCGCGGGTACAGGCGTGGCGGAGATTCAAACATTTCCGCCACGACCGGCGTCCGGTTTCCCCGGCCCGGCCATCGGGATACAGTTCCCGATACAGGGTTTGGTGGTCTCTTGGGTTTTTCCGGGTGTGGCATGTCGCAGGTGTATCCCGTCTTGATCGGTTCCGGGTGGAAGGTGTCCGCGGGGACCCGCACTTTTGTGGCGGAGAACCCGGCGACCGGTGAAGCGCTCGCGGGCACTTATCCGGTCAGCCCCTGGTCGGAAGTCGAGCAGGCCATCGAAGCGGCGCATGCGGCTTATCGGGCCACGCGCGGGTGGGAGGGAGAGCGGTTTGCGAAGTTCCTCGAGCGCTATGCCGAACTGATCGAAGCGGCCGCGGGTGAACTGGTCGCGATGGCGAACGCCGAAACCGGCTTGCCCGTCGAACCGAGGCTCTCCAAAGCGGAGTTGCCGCGGACGGTCAACCAATTGCGGCAAGCGGCCTCCGCGGCGCGTGGTGGAGCCTGGTTGCATCCGATCATCGACCGGGCGAACAACATTCGCGCGTGCTTCGCACCAATCGGGCCGGTGTGCGTGTTCGGTCCCAACAATTTCCCGTTCGCTTTCAACGGCATTGCGGGGGGAGACTTTGCCGCCGCCGTCGCGGCCGGTAACCCGGTCATCGCCAAGGCGCATTCGTCCCATCCGGGAACCAGCCGGTTGTTCGGCGAAGCGGCCAAGCGTGCCGCTGACGAAACCGGAATGCCGCCGGGCTTCGTGCAGGTGCTGTACCGCATTGAACACGCGGACGGTGAGCGATTGGTGTCGCACCGGTTGATCGGCGCGACGGGTTACACGGGAGCGCGGGAAACCGGCTTGGTCCTGAAGGCGGCCGCCGACCGCGTCGGCAAGCCGATCTATCTGGAATTGTCGAGCATCAATCCTGTCGTGGTGCTTCCCGGTGTGTTGCGGGAACGTCCGGATGCGATGGCGGACGAGTTTTCCTCCAGTTGCCTGATGGGAACCGGACAGTTCTGCACCAATCCCGGACTGGTGTTACTCATCGAAGGGCCCGAGTCGGAGGCGTTCATCGAGGCGGTTGCCGAACGCTTCCGCAAAGCTCCAGTGGGAACGCTGTTGTCGCGCGGGGTGCTCGGTCACCTGGAGCGCAGTGTCACAACGATCGCGGGGGCGGGAGCCCGCGTGGTGGCGGGGGGAGCGGCCGGAGGGGGGAAGGGCTACTCGCACCAGAACACCTTGCTGCGGGCCACCGGCACGCAGTTCCTCGACAATCCGACCGCGTTCCAAACCGAGGCGTTCGGGAACGAATCGTTGTTTGTCGTCGTCCGGGACGAAGCGCAACTTCTGGCGGTGCTCGACGAACTGGAGGGGAATCTCACCGGCGCGGTGTACTCGGCCAAGGATGGGTCGGACGACGCGCTGTACGCCCGGGTCGCTCCCCCGTTGCGCGAGAAAGTGGGGCGATTGCTCAACGACAAAATGCCGACGGGGGTCGCGGTTTCTCCAGCGATGAACCATGGCGGACCGTTCCCGGCGACGGGGCATCCCGTCTTCACGGCGGTGGGGATTCCGGCGTCGATCCGGCGATTCACACGGTTGGAGTCGTACGACGCGGTCCGCCCCGAGCGACTTCCCCCGGCGCTACGCGACGCGAACCCCACCGGCAAACTGTGGCGCGAGATCGACGGGGTTTGGACCTGCGCGGACGTTGTGCCCGCATGACGGCCATCGAGCGGGACGAGTGCCCGCCGACCGATCCGTTTGCTCCGCCGCGCGCCGCCTATGTGCATGTGCCGTTCTGCCTGCAACGGTGCGGGTACTGCGATTTCACGCTCATCGCACGGCGCGACGACCTCTTCAGCGCGTATCTCGACGCACTCGAGACCGAGTTGGCGCGGCTCGGCGAACCGCGCGGCATGAGGACGCTGTTCGTCGGAGGAGGCACGCCGACGCATCTTGATGTCGCGTCGCTCCGCAGATTGCTGGATCTCTTGCGACTCTGGTTGCCGGTCGAGAGCGCGGGGGAATTCAGCGTCGAGGCGAACCCCGATGGCCTGACCGACGAAAAGCTCGACCTGTTACACGAGTACGGCGTGAACCGCGTCAGCCTCGGGGTGCAGTCGTTCGACGCTCGCGAACTCGCCGAGTTGGAGCGGACCCACACTCCGGACGAGGCGCTCGCCGTTATCGAGCGGGTGGTGGCGCGCTGGACCAACGTGTCGCTCGACCTCATTTTCGGCGTTCCCGGCCAAACGGTCGCCGACTGGGAACGAAACTTGACGCGGGCCGTGGCCACGGGGGTGTCGCACGTTTCGGCCTATGGCCTCACCATCGAGCGGGGGACGACGTTTTGGTCGCGGCGCGACAAAGGGACACTGTGTTCGGTCGGCGAGGACCTCGAACGCGAGATGTACGGCCTGGCGATGGACCGGTTGGACGCGGCGGGCTTCGGCCAATACGAACTGTCGAACTACGCGAGACCAGGGTGTGAGTGTCGTCACAACAATGTCTATTGGGCCGGGTGGCCATATTTCGGATTCGGACCGGGGGCGGCGTGGTATGTCGACGGAGAGCGAGCGGTCAATCATCGCAGCACCACAACCTGGATCCGCGGCACATTGCGGGGCGAGAGACCCCTGATGTCGAGCGAACGACTCGGTCCGGAAGAGCGTGCGCGGGAAACCCTGGTGTTGGGACTCCGCCGTACCGTTGGCGTCCAGCGCGAGTTGTTTGCCCGGCAAACGGGATTCGATGTCGATCACCTGATAGGTGACGAAGGGAAAAAGCTGGAGACGCTGGGATTGATGGAACTGACGCCGGAAGCGGTGCGACTCACGCGGGAAGGGAGATTCGTGGCGGATACGATTGTCGGGCGATTCTTGTGAGGGAGCGTGGTGACTTCGTGACAACCGTCGGCGGAGAGGCGTTCACTTTCGTCCGAAAGCGTGCGATTTCGGGTACAGTCGGAGGCGGTTGACGACGACACGCGTCGCCGGGATGTCTCTCACCAAGGATGTCGCACCGTGATCCTCGAACGCGAGGAATACATCGAACAGGCGTACTTCTTCCGCGCGTACCGCGAGCGGATCGAAGAAGGGATCCCCGCGCAACAGGTCCTGTCGGCCATTCACGAAGAGATTTTGGCCACGACGCGACTTCCGATGGCCATCGAGTTCCTGCGCGGCGAGATCGTCCATCACGGACGATTGAGCGAAGGGATGAAGCGGCTGGCGCACTACTTCACGGCGTTTCAGGCGTTCGTGATGAGCCAGGCGGAAGACGATCGGTCGAAGCTCGACCAACGCGTCGCGCTGGAGTTGTTGCAAAAGGAAGCGGAGTATCGCGCCGGCAATGTGTCGACGGCGGGCTTGTTCGTGTACCAGTTCGAATCGATCTGCCGCAACAAATTGGGGTACGAGGCGGGGCTATTGGCAGTGGCCGCCGATCCCATGTACGACGCCGCGTGGTCGGAGTGGATCAAGCGAACGCGGTTGAAGTTGGGGGCGGTCGACTTCGGCGAGTTGATCTGGTTCCACTCCGAGCAATGGATGCTCGACCGCAAACGCCATGTGGGGGAGGCTGCGGGCGATCCCCCGCACGCGATTTTGTTCGGGGCCAAGGAAGGACGCATCGCCGCGGCCAACCGGGGTCGGGACCCGCTGCATATGTTCGCAGCGCTCCAGCGTCAACTGGGGTATCCCGCGGTGCCGCGCAGCCACGCTTCGACCGGCCCCGAAAAGCGGGTCGCGCTGCTCGAGCAACGCCTGCGCGAACTCGAAAAGCGAACGCAGCTTCTGGAAGCGGAAGCGAAAGGGCAGATGGACCTGTCGCAGTTCTATGTCAAAACGCCGAAGTTTACGGACGACGGGTTGGCGGGAGCGGGTTGATTTCAACCGGATGGGGTGGCGAACGTGGCGGAAATCTACGTCAGCACGGATGTCGAAACCGACGGGCCGATTCCCGGTCCGCATTCGATGTTGAGTTTTGCCAGCGCGGCCTATCGTCCTGACAAATCGTTGGTGGGGACGTTCGAGGCCAACCTCGAGACGCTCGCTGGCGCCGAAGGGGACCCCCGCACGATGGCGTGGTGGAAGACCGAGCCCGAGGCTTGGGCAGCCTGTCGCCGCGACACCCGCGACCCGGCCGTCGTGATGCCCGAGTACGTGCGCTGGATCCAATCGCTGCCGGGAAAGCCGGTGTTCGTGGCCTATCCGGCGGGATTCGACTTTCTGTTCGTCTATTGGTACCTGATCCGGTTCGTGGGGGAGAGTCCGTTCTCGCATTCGGCGCTCGACATGAAGTCCTACGCGATGGCGGTGCTGGGAAAGGAGTATCGGGAGTCGACCAAGCGCAATATGCCGCGGGGGTGGTTCGATCCCATGCCACACACCCATGTCGCGCTCGATGACGCCAAGGAACAAGGGGCGCTGTTCTGCAACATGCTGGCCGACCGCAACCGGCGATTCGGAGCCGGGAAAGGCCGGTCGGGGTATCTCCCGGAAGACGGTTGAAACGTCATCAAGGGGCACTTGTGGGTCGCACGGCCGAAGCTCATGATGAATGCGTTACGGGACGGATTGCGCCGCGGTTCCGCCCCGAGTCCGCGAACATCGGGAGTCGACTCATGACGGGACGCCTGCGGGGAATTGTGTTCGGCGCGGCGATGGCCTGGGCGATCGGCCTGTCGGCGGGGATTGCGTGGTGCGACGATGCCTTCCCGTGGAAGGCGGGGCTTGCGAAGGCCGTGATCACGCCGGAAAAGTCGGTGTGGCTGGCCGGCTATGGGTCGAAGCGACCTCCCGACGGCAAATTGCACGACCTGTGGATGAAGGCGCTCGCGCTTGAGGACACATCCGGCCAGCGGGCCGTGCTGATCACCAGCGACTTCCAGGGCGTTCCCCGGTCGATGAGCGACCGGGTCTTCACGCGGTTGGCCGCCGAGCACGGACTGGGCCGCGAACGGGTGATGTTCACGTTCTCGCACAACCACTGCGGCCCGCGTTTGGGAGACGACCTGATCGATTACTACCCGGTCGAGGCGGACCAAGAGAAACTCGTCGACGAGTACACCACACAGATGGTCGACGCGACGGTGAAATTGGTGGCGGCCGCGCTGGCGGATTTGGGGCCGGCCGCGCTCAAGCAAGGCAGCGGTCGCTGTACGTTTGCCGTGAATCGCCGCAACAACCGCGAAGCGGACGTTCCCATGCTGCTGGAAAAGGGGGAACCGCTGGCGGGACCGGTCGATCATTCTGTGCCGATTTTGACCGTGACGCGACCCGGCGGAAAGCTCGCGGCGGTGTTGTTCGGATATGCGTGCCACCCCACGACGCTGAGCTTCATGACGTGGTGCGGCGACTATCCGGGCTTCGCGCAAGTGGAGATCGAGCGGCAACATCCGGGTGCGATGGCAATGTTCGTGAACACCTGCGGCGGCGACCAAAATCCGGTGCCGCGGCGCAGGCTCGACCTGTGCGAAAAATACGGGTTGATGCTGGCGCGAGGGGTGGACGAGGCGCTGGCCGGAACATTGTCGCCCGTGTCGGTCGGGCTGAAGACCGCCTTCGAGTTGGTCGATTTGCCGTACCTCAAAACCATGACGCGTGTCGACCTCGAAGGATTTGGCAAAACCGGCAACGAGATCCAAAAACGCTGGTCCGCCCGACTGCTGAAGTCGCTGGACGGCGGAGCGACGTTTGAAACCGCTTATCCGTATCCGGTGCACGCGTGGCGGTTGGGAAATGAAATGTTGATGATTGGCATGGGGGCCGAGACGGTCGTGGACTACGCCCTGCGCTTCAAGGAAGAGTACGGATCCGGAACGTGGGTTTGTGGTTACGCGGACGACATGATCTCGTACATCCCGTCGCGGCGCGTGTGGGAAGAAGGGGGTTACGAGGGTGGCTCGAATTTGTACGAGTACGGGCGACCGGCGTTGCGTTGGGATGGGGACATTGAAACCCGCATCGCGGCGACGGTCGACCGGCTGGTGAAAAAAGTGCGCGAGTGACGCAAAACGGGGCCGCCGTGGAAAGCGGGCGGTCCGTTGCCGATTTCGGTCTCGGGGGAACGTGTGTCGGAATGCGCGTGAAGTTGAACGTGATCCAGGGTCCGCACACGGGGCGGGAGTTCGGCCTCGACCGTCACGAAACATTCTTCGTGGGACGGGGAAAGAACGCGCATTTCCGACTCGGGTCGAAGGACCAGTTTTTCTCGCGGCTGCATTTTCTCATTGAGCTGAACCCGCCGAGATGTCGCATCACCGACCTGAACAGCACGAACGGCACGTTCGTCAACGGTCAACAGGTGGCGTCCGCCGATTTGAAATCGGGGGACTTGATTGAAGGGGGAGACACCGTCATCCGGGTCGATTTCCTGGAGGACGCCGCCAAGACTTCCGATCCGACAGAGTCTTCCATCGATCGCCGGGTCGAGGCGACGAAAACGCCCGCCCAGTACGAAGGGACCATTCCGGCTCCCCTGCCGTCCCCGTTGGCCGGATTGCTCGATTCGTTCGTCGCCTCTGGGCCGAAAGGGGCCGCGGATGGGGTGCGGAGCGATTCGACGAAGGAGAAGATACCGGTTCTGCACGTGGCGCAATCAGGTCAACGTACACCGAGCGATCCGAAGGGAGTCTGTCCCGGTTGCGGCGAGCCCCCGAAAACGCGGATGAAGGGATTGCTCTGCGGAGACTGCGAGGCGCTGGCGGTCGACCTGGATCAGACGGTCCCCGGTTACCGACTTGTCAAGAAGCTGGGCGAAGGAGGGATGGGTGTTGTGTGGTTGGGGGTGTCGGAGACGGCCGGCGAACCCCGGGCGATCAAGGTGATCAAGGGGCGCGGCGGAGTGGGTGAACGGGAGGCGGGACGGTTCCTGCGCGAAGCCGAGACGCTGCAGGCTCTGTCGCATCCGAACATCGTGGCGTTCCGCGAATCGGGCGATGTGTGCGGCACGCTGTACTTCGCGATGGAGTTCGTGCGGGGCCGCGACGCCACGTCGATTTCGCGTGCCACTCCCGGCGGCATCCCCCCGAGGCGGGTGCTCACGTGGGCCTGCGCGTTGTTGGACGCTCTCGGTTACGCGCACGCCAAGGGTTACGTCCACCGCGACATCAAACCGCAGAACCTTCTGATCGGTGAGGGGCGGCCGGGGGAACCGGATGTGGTGAAGCTCGCCGATTTCGGGTTGGCGCGCGCATACTGCAACTCGCCGATCAGCGGCCTGACGTTCACGGGGGACATCGCGGGAACCCTGTTTTACATGGCCCCCGAGCAGATGCTGAACCTGCGGGCCACCAAACCGTCGGCGGACATCTATTCCACGGGAGCGCTGCTCGTGCAGTTGCTCACCGGTAAACGGCATTACGAGTTTCCCGAAAACATCGTGGGCCAAACCCGGGTGTTGCTGGAGAGCGAACCGATCCCGCTGGCGAAGCTGCGTCCGACGCTTCCCGCGCGGCTGTGCGCGGTGGTGGACCGCTCGCTCGCCCGCGAGCCGGGCGACCGGTTCGAGTCCGCCGAGGCGATGAAACACGCTCTCGAGGAGTTCCTGCGGGCTCCCAAACCAAAGAAATAGCCGCGACCGCGGCGGCGGAAAGCCGACCTACGATTCCGGTGTCGCCGGGGTGGGATCGACCAGTTCGGGAAAGAAGATCTCGAAGGTCGTGCCTACCCCCACCTCGCTGTGAACCCGTATCACCCCGCCG
This sequence comes from Planctomycetales bacterium, assembly GCA_044359065.1. Classification (GTDB taxonomy): domain Bacteria; phylum Planctomycetota; class Planctomycetia; order Planctomycetales; family Planctomycetaceae; genus JAIXZD01. The sequence continues at coordinate 46,940 of JBIKMW010000029.1, forward strand.
TTTTGTGTGACGACGCCGTGGACGACCGAAAGGCCCAGTCCCGTTCCGCGTCCGACCTCTTTTGTCGTGAAGAACGGCTCGAACACACGGGCCGCGACTTCGTCGGACATGCCGCAACCGGTGTCCGAGACGGAAATCCGCACATAGCGCTCCGCCACTTCCGGTGGTTCGGCCAGTGCGGCGGCGGTGAACGGGATCGCTATCGATGCGGTCTCGATGCGGATTTCGCCACCCTGGGGCATGGCGTCGCGGGCGTTGACCACCAGGTTGAGCAGAACCTGCTCGAGGTGCCCGCGGTCGGCGCGAACGAGACCGACCTGGGGGTCGGAGACGACGATCAAGCGGATCTGCTCGCCGATCAATCGTCGAAGCAGCGATTCGGAGGCGGTCACGACTTCGTTGACGTTCAGCCACCGGGCGCGCATCGGCGACTTGCGGCTGAACGCCAACAACTGGTTGGTCAACCCCGAGGCGCGCCGCCCCGCTTCGCGGATTCCGGCCAAGGCCGCGTGCTGCGGGTGGTCGGGCTCGGTTTTCTCCAGGAGCATTTCCGCGTAACCGTTGATGACCAACAGCATGTTATTGAAGTCGTGGGCCACTCCACCGGCGAGTTGGCCAATCGCCTCCATTTTCTGGGCTTGTCGCAACTGCTCTTCGAGCCGCATGTGGTCGGTGATATCCGTGCAGACACCCGCGATCGCGGCAACTTCCCCGGCCGCGTCGAGGATCGGGAACTTCGTGGACAGGAAGTTTCTCTCGACACCTCCCGCGAAGATGGTTTCTTCCAGGTCGAGCGGTTGCTTCGACGCGAGCACTTGTCCGTCGGTGACGGCCGATTCACGTGCTACTTCGGAAGGGGCGAGTTCGTCGAGGGAGCGACCGAGAATGCTCTCGAGGGGGCTGCGGAAAATCTCGCCGAAGTAACGGTTGACGACGGCAAAGCGGCCGTCGAGGTCCTTGACCCAAATCGCGCATTTGGCGTTGTCGATGATGGACCGAAGCAACGTTTCGCTCTCGCGGAGTTTCTTCTCGGCGACCGTCCGCTCGGTGACATCGACATCGACGCACACGAACCAGGTCTCGCCCTCCTCGCCGGGAATCGAAAAGAGCGTGGACAGGCAATGTCCCGCCCCGCCCGATTTGCGTCGGAAGGTGTACTCCGAGGGGCCGATCGGTTCGCCGGTCCGCTCGATCTCATCAAGAGCTTCGAGAAACGTTCGGAATTCGTCCGGGGTATGGATCAATCGATCCAGCGTCCGACCGACCGCTTCGTCCGCGGTGAATCCGAAGATCTGCTCCGACGCGGCGTTCCACAGGACCACGCGGCCGGCGCGGTCGTAAAACTGAATGGCGACCCCCGGAGCGTTACGGATCATCGACGAGAGTCGCTCCTGGCTGGCCTTGACGGCCAGCGACGCTTCGCGCGCGTCGTGGATGTCGGTGCAGGAGCCGTACCAGCCCTGGATCGCGCCGCGATCGTCCCGAATCGGAACTTGTCGAGTCAGGAACCAGCGGTACGCGCCGTCGTGACGACGTATGCGGAACTCCATCGGCTCGGGTTGTCCGGTCCGGACGACTTCCGTCCAGGTGGCCACGGTATTCCGCAAATCGTCGGGATGAATCACCGAACCCCATTTCCATCCGAGCAATTCGGTGGAAGGAAGACCGGTGTACTCGGCGGCGCGCGCGTTGAACAAGTCGAGGTCGCCTGCGGGTGTCGCCCCCCAGACGATTTGCGGGATGCCGTCCGCCAACGACCGCAATCGGCGCTCGCTGTCGGCCAGTTTGATCTCGGCGAGCTTGCGGTCGGTGATGTCGAGACAGGCACCGGTCATGCGCGCGGGGCGTCCGGCGGAATCGAACACCACGCGGCCGCGGCTTTCGAGGTAACGGACTTCGCCATTTGGCCTCAGGACGCGTTCTTCGTGGGAAAACGCCGCCCCGCCCGCCAGAGCACGCTCGATCGTCGCGCGGACCCGATCCCGGTCTTCAGGATGTACACGTTCCAGGAAGCTGTGCACCGTTGGTCGAAACACCGCGGCATCGAGATCGAAGATGCGATACAACTCCGCCGACCAGAGCACGCCGCCCGACGCGACATCCCACTCGAAATATCCCAGATGCGCGACCGCCTGGGTCTCGACGAGCCGCTCGTGCTCGTCCAGGAGCGCCGCCTCCGCCACCTTGCGGCGGGTCACGTCGGCCAGGAAGCCGTGCCACAGGATGTCTCCACCCGGTTCGGCGACGGGAATTGAACGGGCTTCGACCCACACTTCCCCACGTCGCGGATGGCGAACACGGTACTCGCACTGCCAATGGGACAGGCAACGCGCCGACTCGGCCACGGTCTCCCGGATTCGCTCCAGATCGTCGGGGTGGATATGCCGATTCATCACGGCATGGGACGCCAGCACTTCGGCGGCGGTGACCCCCAGGACCTCTTCGATCGACTCTCCCACGAACTCGAAGGTGCGCGACCCGTCCGGACGAACACGAATGGTGTGGATCACCCCCGGCGCGATCGCCGCCATGCGTGTCAGGCGGTCACGTTCGGCCAACACCGTGTTTTGGGCCACTTTGAGTTCGTGGATGTCCGTGGTGGTTCCGATCCACCGCATACTCGACGTTCGGCCCTCGAATTCGAGCGGGATGCAGCGGGTCAGATACCAGCGGTACTCCCCCGCATCGCTGGCGCGAATCCGATGCTCCATCTCGAAAACCGTCCCGGCGTCCGCCGCCGTTTCCCAGTCCTTGATCGTGCGCTCGCGGTCGTCCGGGTGCAGGAGCTGGCTGGGATCGCCAGCGATGGCGAATTCAAGGCTTTTGCGAGCCCGTTCGTTGACGTACTCGATGCCATGACCGTGGTTCGCGACCCAAACCATCTGAGGCATCGCCTCGGCGAGTTGCCGGTACCGCGCCTCGCTTTCACGCAGCGCCTGCTCGGACCGTTTACGGTCGGAGATGTCCCGCGCCGAGGCGACGGCGTAGAGCTCATTGTCCATATCGAAGAGTCGCAGGCGAACTTCCACCGGGAACTCTTCCCCGGACTTGCGTCGATGACGCGACTCGAAGGTGTGAAACTCCTTTCCGAGCGTGGCTTCCCGGATATTGACCAGTTCGGCCGAACCGACGAGGGGATCGAACAGCGCGGCGGTGGCCCCCAGGAGTTCGTCCCTCGAATACTCAAGCCGCTCGCAGGCGCGACTGTTCACATCCGCGATGGTCGCGTCCCCGCGAAACAGGAACAGCGCGTCGGACGATTGCTCGACAAAGGCTCGATAACGTGCCTCGCTGGCATGCAACTCCCGCTGCGCGCGGTCGTTCTCCATAGCGATGCGGGCGAGATGGACCGCACGATCCACAATCGCCAATTCGCCGGAGGTCGGCCTGTGAGGTGTCGGCGAATACACGCAGAACGTGCCGAGAGTGACATCGGCCGGTGACACGTCTCCGCGCGTTACGATGGGGGTCGACCACGCCGCACGCAAACCTTGCGCCATTGCGAAGTCTCGAAGCTCCGCCCACAAGGGATCGGTCGCGAAGTCTTCGGTTATCCATGTGCGCCCATGATGAATCGCCGGCCCGCAACTTCCCAGGTCGGGGCGCAACACCAAGCCGTCCGTCGCCGCGTTGTATTCGGCCGGCAGGCTGGGCGCGGCACCGATTCGGATGCTGCTTGTGTGGGGGTCCCACAAGTAGAACACGCACCAACGACCGGGTATCAAGCGTTCCACCACGGAAACGATTTCGGTCAACACGTCCGCAAGGGGAGCGCCGGTGGCGATCCGCTCCAGGATCCGGTTCTGTTTCTCGAGGTAGCGTTCCTCCCGCTTCCGCTCGGTGATGTCGCGTGCGACGATCTGAATTGCGGGGGCGCTATTGAACACACAGACTCCGGCACGCGTTTCGACGAGAACATAGTTCCCGTCGAGTTGTCGGACCCGCAGTTCGGCGGGTGGCAGAGTTCCCGTCCCCGAGGCCAATTCCCGCTGTCGCTCGAGGCTGCGAGGCAAGTCATCCGGGTGAATGTGCTCGTTCAATGAGCGGCCCAGGATTTCGTCCGGGGACTTCGCGCCCACCAGCCTCAGTGCGCTCTCGTTGACGAACGCCACCTTGCCCTCCTGGAGAATCGCGATGGCGTCTGGCGAGATCTCCAACAACGAGCGGTAGCGCGTATCGCTGGTTGCCAATTCGGGGCGGGTAGAGTTGTCCGTGTCCACCCCCGTGGAGGCCTTCCCGTTTCCGCCTCGGGCTTCGACGGTGACCTCGGCGATGTCCGCCAGCAAGTCCTCGATCAACGATGCGTCGGCTGTGACCGAGGCAGCGTCTCCAAAACCGGACGCATGACCGTTCCCTCGCCCGACATCGCCGACGTGGGCAAGCGGGCGACCGTTCGACGCGGCTGCGGATTCCCTCAAGCTGGACAACCTGCGCGTGAAGCGCTCGCGAAGCGACGTGGCCAACCGTTGGTCGAATTGAGTCAAGTGCGCCATGGAGCCGGAATCCGGACAGGAGACAGGAACACCGAGAAACCGCCGTCGGGTGACGCGGACTCCTCGGCAAGCGATCGCGCTTCCGGTAGGGATAGTGCGATTCGACCGGCAACGCGAGCGGGAAAAACCGCAATTCGCCCGACTCGAACGAGTCCGAGTTTCGACGCGCACGCCGCTCCGGACCTGACCACCCGTTCCACGGCTGAGCGGGATCATAGGCGGAACGGACCGAGCCGAAAGACCTGTGGAATCCACCCGTAAGATGGCGTACAATGACGGATTCGCCGATTCCTGCCGATTTGCAGGGGGCGGCTGCGTCCCATTTCGGCGATGCGGTTTCAGACTCAAAGATTTCAGACACACAGAATTCAGGAGTTCGTCGTCATGGGTGCGAATCACGCCGGGGAACGTAAGCGGAAGAAGGCCAAGAACACCCGGAAAATCGAGGAAACGAAGGCACGCAAGGCCGCTCAAACCGCGGGCAAATGACCGCCCCGCCTCCTGTGTGGTCCGTTCCGCACGGCTTGTTCCGCCTCATTGGCCCGCCCCTCTCCCGCCCGTCATGCCTCCCCTTCCCCAAAGCCTCGACTTCGCCGCCAAATGGGCCGAAGGGCTGGACTATCGGTCGTTTCTGGACCGTCACGGGACCGAGGATCAGCGGCGACGCTGGGAAGGGGTGCATGCGCAAGTGCGGCTGTCCGATGCGGATCGGTCGCTCCTGGCGGGATTCCGACGGGACATGAAGGTGTTTTGTCTGGCGGGGGCATGGTGCGGCGATTGTGCCAATCAATGTCCGATCTTCGAGCACTTCGCGTCCGCGTCCCCGAAAGTGCATCTGCGGTTTTTCGACCGCGACACCCATCCGGATCTGGCGGCGGTGACTCAAATGTGCGGCGCCGCGCGTGTTCCTGCGGTGCTGTTCGTCAGCGAAGACGATTTTCCGTGCGGATTGTACGGGGACCGGACGTTGGCAAAGTATCGCGAGATGGGACGGACTCTCGACGGAGCGGCCTGTGCGACAGGCATTTCACTCGGGGCGTCCCCCTTGCAAGACGCGGTCGTGCAGGATTGGCTCCGCGAGTTCGAGCGCGTGCAGTGGATGCTGCGAACCTCGACGCGGTTGCGCCAAAAGCACGGAGATTGATCCGTTCCGCGCAGTGTTGACGGCGATGGTCGCGTTGGCTAGCCGCGCGAGCCGCGACAACGGGACTCAATGACGGCCTCGAAGCCCTTCAAGACCGGTTGACGACGTATGGCTGGCGATCTCACGGCATTGGTGGTTGGGGCGGGGAACGCGGGACGCGGTCAGATCGCGGCCCTCGAATACGCGGGTGTCGAGGTCGTCGGTCTGGCCAGTCGTACGGCGCGGGCCGCCGCGCGCGTCGCCCGGGAATTGGATGTCCCTCACGCTTCGGCCGACTGGAAACGGCTGTTGCGGGACTTGAAGCCGTCGATCGTCGGTATCGCCACGCCGGGGGACACCCACGCCCTGATCGCGCGTGCCGCGATCGACGCCGGTGCCCATGTGTTTTGCGAACGTCCCCTGGCGATCTCGGCGACGGACGCGGCGGACCTCGTGCGACACGCGCGGTCGGCGGGTGTGAAGACCTGCTTTTGCGCGCCCGCCTTGTTCCAGCCCCAAGTGCTCTTTGTACGGGACCTGATCGCCGGAGGGGCGATCGGCCCGCTCCGCGAAGTGGAATTGGTCTCGCACTTCCACTGGCCAAGGTTCGCGCCGTTCGGCTGGCAGCACCGCCTCGCGTCCGGGGGAGGGCGACTGAACCATCATTTCGCCAACACGTTCGCGGCGATCGGGTCGATTCTGGGGAAGCCGGTGACGAGGGTCATCGGCGCGACGCGAAACGACTGGCGACGCGTACCGCGATTCGACAGCCGCTTTGCCTGGGACGAGTTTTATCAGCGCGACCCTACGGACGAAGAACTCGCGGAGTTTGATTGGGTCGAGGTGGATGTGGATTCCGGCTACACCGTGAACGCCGAGTTCGGCGATGCGACAGGCGGCCCCGCGGATCGCGTTTCCGTGCTGTTCCGCCACTCAGTGTTGGCGAACTCCTGGCCGAACGACTTCGCCGCGTTTTACGGCGATTCCGGCACGATTCACGTACAAGGAGCGGCGCTGCAGGGTGCGGTCCTAACGTACTCCGGCGGGCCGACCTGGGAAGAGCGGGCAATTCCACTGGAAATCCATGACGCCCTGCCGCTGGAAGACAACAACGACCGCCGCAACTGGATGACGCTGATGGCGCAGTTCGCCGCCGACATTCGCGGGGACGCCGAGTTCTCGCCGTACCCCGCCTTTGAACAGGGGGCCGAGATCCAGTCCATCATCGAAGCGGTCCGCGCCGGAGTCGTTTGGGAACCGCACACTTCGTGACGACGGGAAGTCGTGACGCCGCAAGGCCCACGCCCCGGCGAATCGTTCAGCCCGTTGCCGCGAAGCGAATCCGCTCGACCGCGTGCCGCAGCACCCATTCCAGCCAACGCTCGTGGTCCTCGGCGAGTTCGATTTCGGCATGGGTGTCGGAGTCGAGCGGCGAAACGAGCATCACGCAGCCATCGTCGAGGACCGTTCGCAATTCGGTGAGGTTGAGCGCGTACTCTCCCACCACGGGTTTCTCGCCGGCCGTACCGGCGGTAGTCGAACCCGCCGCCATGAAGTACGCGATCTCCTGCCGAAATCGGTCGGGCATCGCAATCGGCGGAACATCCGAGCGACCGACCGCGAGTACCGACACCGACATGGCAACCTCCTGGAAACGCGTGTGAGCGGGGGGAGTTCCGCCGCGCTGGCAATCGCGATCTATGCCCCGAACTCTCCGGCCAACACCAGCCGGCGAAGTTGTGGCAAAAACAGCGAGAAAGCCCGCGCGCGGTGACTGATTTGGTGCTTCACGCGGCTCGACAGTTCGCCGAACGTGCGAGCATATTCCGGAACGAGGAAGTACGGATCGTAGCCGAATCCATTCTCGCCGCGGGGAGTGTCGAGGATTCGGCCGCGACAGCGGGCGGAAACCAGGATGCGGACTTCACCCTGGGGATCGGCGAGGCAGATCGTGCAATTGTAGGCGGCACCGCGATGTTCGGGCGGGACATCCCTCAATTCGTCCAGGAGCTTGCGATTGTTTGAATCGTCCGTGGCTCCTTCGCCGGAATAACGGGCTGAAAAAACTCCCGGTCGACCGTCGAGAGCGTCGACCAGAAGGCCACTGTCCTCGCCGATCACCCAGCGCCCCAATTCTTTGGCGGGGCCGCACGCCTTGAGGGCCGCGTTGTCCTCGAAGGTTGCGCCGTCCTCGACGATCTCTCCGATTTGCGGAAATGTCGTGATCGGAACCACGCCAATCCCCGCCGGCGCGAGGATCTCGGCGACCTCGCGGCTCTTTTTCGCGTTGCGACTCGACAGCACGATGGTACGAACTTCGGAGGGTGTCGGGTTCATGAAGCGAGAAGCATGAGGAGCGGATGGGGCAGAAATGCGGACGGCAACACGGGGACCAAGTGACTCATAGAATCGGAATCGGCGTGAAGCCGATCACGACGAACGCCAGCGTCAGCCAACCGAGCACGATTCGCAACCGTCCCAGCGGTTCGGTGTCGTTGGCGGTCGGTGGATGTTCGACGCCCCCCAGGCGGAGCAGCAGGATCATGACCAGCCAACTCATGTAACGGGGCTCGAAGAACAGCCCCCCGATCAACACGATGGCGACGATGACACGATACAGAGTCCGTGTGATCCGCCGGGCGGAAGGCCCCAGCAGGCAATACAGGATGTGGCCTCCGTCGAGCTGGCCGATCGGGAACAGGTTGAGGGCGGTGATGAAAATGCCCACCCAACCGGCCATGAGCGGTGGGTTGAGGATGTAGTCCTCGCCGGGCGCCAGTGGGCCGAGATACCACCGCGCCAGCCAGCGGAGTAACAACGGATCTCCAAACCGAAACCCGGGGGCGTCGGGGGCGAACGCCTCGATCCTGGATTCGCCCAAACCCCACAGCACCACGGGAATCGTGATCGCCAATCCGGCGAGCGGCCCCGTGATGGCGATGTCGAACATCTGCCGACGGGTCGCGATGCCCGGTCGTTGGACGATAACGGCCCCCATCGTCCCGAACGGATTGAGGAGCATGCCGAACAGCACGGGGGGCATCGGAATGAACCACGGAAACGACGCCGGCACGCCGTATCGCACCGCCTGGAAGAAATGCCCGAGTTCGTGCGCGGTGAGGATGAGCATCACCGGCCCGGCGTACCGCAGCGCGTCGTACAGCAACTCGTCCCAACCGCCGCGCACATTTGAATACAGCAATCCCGCATACCACGTCGTCAGCCAAGTGGCGGCGTACAGGATCAGCGGGGTGACCCAGCGACGTCGCGGGGGTCGCGGCGCGCGGCCGTGCGTCGAAACCACCATGACGCGAACTTCGCGGAGGTCGAGCGGGGCGTGAGGAGGATCGGACGACATCGAAGAGCAGACGGTGGAAAGCGATTGTGCGGAATGGGCGGGCCTAGTGGTCAGACACGCCTTGAAGTGTCAGGGCCGAAATGAGGGACCGTGTCGGCACAAGGATGTGTGCCATGCGGAAGAAGTATATCGTGCGGCTGACGGACGCGGAGCGTTCGCAGTTGCGGGATGTGATCGGGAAGCTCAAGGGATCGAGCCAGAAGGTGCGTCGCGAGCAGATGTTGCTCAAGGCGGATGTGGACGGGTCGGCGTGGACCGACCGGAAGATCGCGGAGGCGATTGATGGTCGCGTGCAGACGGTCGAGAGCCTGCGGCGGCGTCTGGTCGAGCAGGGATTCGACAACGCGCTGAACGGGGTGAAACGGCAGAAGCCGCCCACGCCGAAACTGCTCGACGGAAAGCAGGAGGCCCAGGTGATCGCCATGCGGCTGGGGTCTCCGCCGCAAGGCCCTGCGAACGGGTCGTTGCGGCTGCTGGCTCGCAAGGTGGTGGAAATGGCCCGACTGTAGGAAGGCCGTTACGCCAGGTGCGAGAAAGTGATTTTCGTGTGCGACAACCTGAACACGCACACGAAGGGGGCGTTCTACGAAGCGTTCGAGCCGGAGCGAGCCCGGGCACTCGCTCGGCGGGTCGACTTCCATCACACGCCGAAGCATGGCCGTTGGCTGAACATCGCCGAGAACGAACTGAGCTCACCGACGAGACAAGGCGTGTCGGGCCGCCGCTTCGGAGACATCCCCGAACTGCAGGCCGAAGTCGCCGCTTGGTCGACCGACGTGAACTCGAATCAACGCGGCGCCGACTGGCCAATGACAGTCGACGACGCCCGGACCACATTGGAGTCCGTCTACCCCCGTTCCCTGTTGTGATGAAGCACTAGCCCGGACTCGAAATCCCTTGGTTCCAGGTTCGAATTCCCGGCGGGCCGATAACGGCGACCATCATTTCCCGTGTTTTTGGGACCTCGACGAACAGTAGCGGTTGCCGACGGGGCCGCCGGAGTGGGAGCACGCGGGCACGCTCGAACCGTGCGAGACGTGGGGGGGCAGTTCGCGGACGATCCTTGCTTCATTCTCTCAATCGCGCGCCATCATCCCAGCGTCCACGGCGACCGATACGCCCGCGAGATCTCCCGCGACGCTTCCTCGTCGCCGACGAACTTCTCGCCCACCGGGTCCCACACCAGCTTGCGCTGGAGTCGACAGGCGATGTTGCCCAAGTGACAGATCGTGGCCGAACGATGCCCGATTTCGACATCGCAAATCGGCGCCTGACGGCTCTTCACGCAGTCCAGGAAGTTGCGGTGGTGGCTGGCGCTCTCGTAGAGGGACACCGATGTCGGCTCGGTCGATGACGCGATCTCTTTGGGGGTCGTCTTCAAGACTCCGCGATTGACGAACAACGTTCCCTTGGTGCCGACGAACGTCGTTCCGTCGGGAATGTCGCGTTGACCTTGTCCCACGATCATCTCGACGCCGTTCGCGTAGCGGTGCGTCACGCGACACTTCATGGATACTTCGTACCACTTTTCGGGATGGTACTCGGCAGTCCCTTCGACGGAGACCGGTCCGGTGTCGTCGGTCCCCAACCCCCATTGCGCGATGTCGATGTGGTGGGCGCCGAAGTTTGTCATCTGGCCCCCCGAGTAGTCCCAGAAGAACCGGAAGTTGTAGTGCGTCCGCTTCGCGTTGTAAGGACGTTCCCTAGCCGGGCCGAGCCAGAAGTTGTAGTCGAGTTCCGGCGGCGCCGTTCCGTCCGCGACGGGTGGCCCCGAGAAGTTCACGTTCGGAATGCCGACCAGCACTTTCTCGACCTGCCCGATCATCCCCGACCGGACCAGTTCGCAGGCGCGGCGGAACTTGGTATCCGACCGCTGTTGCGATCCGGTCTGCACGATCCGCTTGTGCTTGCGGGCGGCATCGACCATCACCCGCCCCTCGGCGATCGTCAGCGAGAGCGGCTTTTCGACGTACACGTCCTTCCCCGCGGCGCACGCGTGTACCGTCGGCAACGCGTGCCAGTGGTCGGGGGTCGAGATGACGACGGCGTCGATGTCCTTCCGCTCCAAAAGCTTGCGATAGTCGGCGTACCCTTCCGCGCGGCCCCCCGCTTTTTCGACGACCCCCAGCGCGTCAGCAAGACGCTTTGAGTCGACATCACACACCGCTGCGACGTTGGCATGTTTGAGGAATCCGCCAAGGTTCCCCTTCCCCTGTCCCCCCACGCCGATGAAACCGAGCGTGACCTTTTCGTTCGCACCAAAACACCGCGACGGCACGAAGGCGGGAGCGACCGATCCGGCGGCGACGGTGGCGAGAAACCCACGCCGCGACAACGGCAAAGTGCTGAACGGTTCGGACATGAACGTCATCCCGAAAGAGAGTGGATGAGAAACCTCGGCCGGTGGAACGGGCGGGGTTCGGAGGAATCTCCTCTCAATATGACGCGGATAATCGGCGGTGTCGAATGTTCTGGCTTGCCGAGTCGCATCTTGCGGAGCGGATGTCGGCCCTGCACGGACACTCATCGCATCGCACAAAGCCACATCACTCCCCAATCACCTTCACCAGCACCCGTTTCGGCCGCCGACCGTCGAATTCCCCGTAAAAAATCTGCTCCCACGGCCCGAAGTCGAGCTTTCCCTCGGTGATCGCCACCACGACTTCCCGCCCCATCACCTGCCGCTTCATGTGCGCGTCGGCGTTGTCCTCTCCCGTGCGGTTGTGAGCGTACGTCCGCGCCGACGCGTCGAACGGCGCGAGCCGCTCCAACCACCGCTTATAGTCCTCGTGCAAACCCGGTTCGTCGTCGTTGATGAACACCGACGCCGTGATGTGCATCGCGTTCACCAGACACAACCCTTCGCGCACGCCGCTTTCGGCGACCAGCGCCTCGATGTCGGGCGTGATGTTCACGAACGCCATGCGCTCGGGAAGCGTGAACACCAGTCGGCGGGTGAGATGTTTCATGGTGTGCCCGGCAACGGAAAAGGACGCGCGTCGCGCATCGGCGACGGGACGGCGTGTGTGAATTGCGACACGGACGACTCCGTGCGGGGGGACGCTTCGATCGCCGCGACGAGGCGGTCCGCCACATCGAGGCCGGTCGCCTCCCGGAACGCCTTCCAACCGGGGACTCCGTTGACTTCCAACACATACGGCTCCGGATCAGACCCGTCGACCTTGCACCCCGGCGGGACGCGGTACAACAGGTCGACCCCCGCGATCCGTGCTCCGACCGCCATCGCCGCCCGCACCGACACTTCCGCTTCGCGCTCCCCCACGGCCACGACCTCCGCGCGTCCCCCCAGCGAGACGTTCGTGCGATAGTCGTCCCGCGCGTGCCGACGCATCCCCCCCAACACGCGCCCGTCCAGGACCATCACGCGCAGGTCCCATCCGGGATGAGGGACGAACTCCTGCACGTACAACACTCCGCCGGTCCGCTCGATGGCCCGGAACACGCGGTGCGCGAGATCGGGGTCCGACACCCGCACAATGCCGCGCCCCTCGCTGCCGAATAGCGGCTTGACGAGCGCGTCCCCTCCCAGTTGCTCCAGCGCCAACAGCGCCGCTTCTGCGGTTTCGCACACGACCGTGCGTGGCACGCGCAATCCGGCGTCCGCCAAGAGCGCGGAGGTCAGATACTTGTCGACCGCGCACTCGACAGCGCGGGGCGAGTTGACCACCACCACGCCACGCCGCTCCAACCGAGCCAGCGCGTTCATGCGAAACACGACCTGTTCGAGCGAACCGGGGGGCATCGTCCGCACGATCACCGCGTCGACCGACCGCAATTCGGGCGCGCTCGATACGTCTCTCGGATCGTCAACCTCACCCGCCGCCAGCAGCGACTCCGTCGGCAGCGCGGCCGACAATCCCGAGAACGGGCAGACCGTCGCGCGGTGGCCGCGCGCCGTGGCCGCGCGGACCAGGTCCCGTGCGTAGTAACCGTCCGGGCGGGCAAGGAGCGCGAAGTGCATGAATGCGGGACAACCGGCGTCGCGAGCGAACGATCAACCGGCGGGGGGAGCGGCGGCGGCCCCTTCGCCTTCCGGCGCTTCGGGCGGTTTGACGACAACCAGCTTGTGGTTCGGCACGTCGTATTCGTACTTGTGACCGAACGGCAACACGGGCAATTGGATGTTGTTGGCCTTGATGATGTGCGTCATGAACTCCTCGTGCGTGGCCGGGTAGCGGCCTTCCGAGGCGTTGTAGAGGTTGAGGGCGTGCTCGATGTGCGACTTCGAGATCTGCTCGAGCGCGGGCCCGTAAGCCATCAGCGGAGACGTGACTGGGGCGGTGATGTCGTTCGTCGACACGCGCACCTTGGAATCGCTCACTGCCTTGCCAGCGGCGGGATCAAACTCGCCGATGTCCTGCGTCTTCTTCCCGATGATGCTGTTGGGTGACTTCTCGACCTGCTTGTCGAGGAAATCGCCACACCCCGCGACGAGGCCACAAAACACAAAGGCCGTCGCATGGAAGGCGGACGGCGAACGGAAACGGATCGACATCATGGGCCTCCGGGACAAACAGCCTGAGGGGGGGCGGACGCGCTGGGTCGCGTTCGGCCAACTTCGCGAGCGTTTATCGTACGCATGGGTATCCGTATCTCGCCAGCACGGACCGTCCGAAGTTCTTTGTCCGGTGGGGTGCGAACCTCGGACGGCCAATTCCCGGGCGGGGTTCCCTGGCTCGGTTGTGATCCCCTTTTGGGCCAAGAAACCAGCCTCCCTTCGCTGAGGTCACTCGGCATAAACGCTGCGGCCGAGGTTCCGCGCCGCCTCACGGCGCACTTTGTCTTGCTCGACCAGCCGCAACCGCTCGCCGGCCCGCTTCCGTTCTACGACCCCCCTCGCCCGTTCCAGCAGTCGCCACCAACGTCCGGTCAGGGGCAATTCGCCCGTGGCGCGATCGGCAGCGACCGCCGCGCGAGATTGCCATCGGCGATGCGCGGCAGCACCCCACGCGGTGCCGACGATGTCGTCGGCTACAGCCAGAAACGTCCGCACCTCGCCGGGGTCCCCTTGTCGGCCACAGCGTCCCGCCAATTGACGGTCGATGCGTTCCGACTCGTGCAATTCGGTCGCGAGGACCAACAGTCCGCCGGCGTCCGCAACTCCCGGCCCGAGCCGGATATCGGTGCCGCGTCCCGCCATGTTTGTGGCGATCGTCACGCGACCCGGTTGGCCCGCTTGCGCGACGATCTCCGCTTCGTCGGCCATCTGCGTCGCGTTCAGAACGGTATGGGGCACTCCGCCGGCCGCCAACAATTCCGACACGCGCAACGAATCTTCGACCCGCCGCGTACCGACCAATACCGGACGATTCGCCGCGTGCGCGGCCGTCGCGGCGGCGGCGACCGCCCGCCACTTGGCGTCCACGTCCACGAACACGCGCGGCTCGGAGGTTTTCCGTCGCGACGGGAGACGCGTGGGAATGCACTCGGTCCGCAGACGATAAACCCGTCGCAGTTCGGCGGCTGCCGAGCGGGCGGTCCCCGTCATGCCCGACAACCCCCGAAAACGCCCGAAGAACTCCTGCAACGTGACCCGCGCCAACGTCTCAGTTTCCGGTGAGATGTCCAGGCTTTCCCGCGCTTCGACCGCCTGGTGGATCCCCTCCGCCCACTGGCGTCCCGGACTGGGGCGCCCGGTCCCCTCGTCGATAATGACCACTTGGCGGTCGACGACGACGTACTCCCGATCCCGCACGTACTCGCGCGCCACGCGGATCGCACGCTCGACAAAGTCGTATATCTCCGGCAACCGGAACGCTCGCAACGCGCGCGGCATCGGCAAGGCGCGGACCAGCGCGCGCCCCGAGGCTGTGAGCCAGGCGCCCCGACCGGTATTCGGGTCGGCCGGGATGAAGTGCTCGACGGGGACGAACTTCGCCGCGTGCTCCGCCGCCCAACGATAGGCGGCCCCCCGTTCGTCGGGTCGCCCCGATGACGGGCCGCTCAGAATCAGCGGTGTCCGGGCTTCGTCGATCAGCACGTGATCCGCTTCGTCGACCACGACATGCCGAGGAGAGCGCTGCAAGCGAAGGCCCGGCTCCGTCTCGAAGAACGCTTCCGCCGCGTCGTCCGCGATTCCGGCCTCCAGCAGCCGCAGCCGGTCGCGTAGAAAATCGAATCCGAACTCCCGCGAGGTGCCGTAGGTGATGTCGCAACCGTAGGCGGCGCGGCGCTCTTCCGCAGACTGCCCAGCCAGCACGCACCCAACCGACAACCCCAAGCCCGCCAGAACGGTTCGAGCCAGTTCGGCGTCGCGCCGCGCCAAATAGTCGTTGGCGGTGACCAACCACGCCCCGCGCCCCGACAGC
>JBIKMW010000183.1:0-5876 GCA_044359065.1 Planctomycetales bacterium
TGCGACACGATCTGTCGTTCCTTCCGGAACCGGGTGAAATCACAGGGGGGTTCCCGATCGCGCGGCGGTTGATGGAACTGGGATACGGCATGCGGGTGTTTCCGGTGGCCGAGATGGCGCGGAACATTGTGCACGTCACGCACGGCAGCGCGGCGCTGACGACCAAGGAATTGCGACACCGGGCTGCGCAATCCAAAGCCGAACGCCGCGCCGCACGCTTGTTCGCCGAGCCGTGGGTCCGAGAACTTCGCGAGAACAGCCGTCTCGACGCCGCGTGAAGTCGCGGCCGTGCGCGGCCAGGCGGCGGTCGAACGCACGCGTCGCCAAATCGGCCTGCCGGCGAAGTTCGTCTCGCCCGGACTGTTGGCCGCGGCGTATAGTGAACGCGTGACAATCGCGTGCGTCCGCCGCGCTCCTTTGGCGGACGATCCGGCCCAACGGCTCGCCATGAATGATTTCCGCGCACCTTCGAGCCCGATTCCGCGACGCGCTGCCGGGTTCACGCTGATCGAGCTGCTGGTTTCGATCGCGGTGATCGCCATCCTGATCGCCATCACCATGCCCGCCGTGCAGATGGCGCGGGAGCGGGCGAGGTCGGCTCAATGCCAAAGCCACCTCAAACAGATTGGTTTGGCCTTGGCGAATTACGAATCGACGGCACAGGTCTATCCGCCGAGCTTTGTGCGCCAACCGGACGACCAACCGCCGCCGCCCGCCGTACCGTTCGGCGCGCTGCGATATCGCGGCTATTGGACCGGCTTCCATCAGTTGTTGCCGTACCTCGACCAACAGCCGCTCTACAACCAGTTCAATTTCGACGGGACGTGGTTGTCGCCGGTCTCGAACCCGGCGGACCATTCCGGTTGGCCCGCCAATCAGACCAAAGTTCCCGTGTTCGTTTGCCCAAGTGCAACGCACTCCGGAGCCATCGGCGGAGATGTCGCCAGCACCCCACCGCATTGGATGGCGGGGGCGCCGGGCGATTACGCGTTTTCGCACGGAGCCGATATCCATCGGGACCTCGCCGGCGACGACGCCTGTCCGGGGGGCAAGATTCCCTATTGGTCGGGCTATCCCCAAACGACGCGCGGACCGTTCGGTTACAACAGCGATTGCCGAACCCAGCACGTGAAAGACGGCCTGTCGTCGACGATTTTCCTCGGCGAGAAGTCGGGCGGGCTGCTCACGTATGCCGGCTGGAACAGCACATTCCCCAAACTTTCGGTCGAGTATCCCTGGGGGATGGCGGCGGTCGAGTACCTCGCCCCCACGGGCGACATTGGACAGCCAAACTCGTTCTGGGTGGCGGGCCCGTATGCCGCGATGAGCGATTTGAAGCTGCCGAACTGTCCGGACTCGCCCCTCTCTTTGGCGATTCCCCACCCGATCAACCCGTTCCCGCGCGATGTGCCGGCCGTCTCCGACGAGCGACCGTTCTACTCGTTTCAGTCACCGCACATCGGCGGGGCGCACTTCCTGTTCGGGGACGGACGTGTGAAATTCCTGAACCAGGCGATCCACCAGAGCGTGCTGATGGCGTTGGGAACGATCGCGGGGAAGGACCCGGTTTCGGACGGGGATTATTGAACGCTAAGTGATCTGTTGGACTTTGCAACGAATTGTGTGCATTGACTCGGCACGGTCGTTGGATAGAATCGATAGTAGTTGTGTCGAATTCGCTAGTGTTGTGGAGAAGTCAAAATGTCGAAGGCTTGGATCGACCAGATTTTCGAGGCCGATGCGGTGGACAAAGGTGATGTCGTGCGACGCAAGGTGGAGGATGTCCGCAAGAATGCCAGCCTTGAAGACCTTCTGGCTGAGGTTAAGCTTCGCAATTTTCACCTGATCGAAACTGGTGACCAATACATTGTTGTATGCAACTCTGGCGTCTTGAAGATTCACGCTTGATTTTCTTGGTGCGGTTTTTGAGGGAACCGATTGCTCTGCGGATCGGCTGTGGCGTGTTTTGCGCCAAGCATCGCGACGACAACAACGAATTGCGTAAATTGTATTATGCCCGATGGAGACGTTCACGGAATCGCCACCAGCTTCACTTCCGGGATCGCCTTCCGGACCGACTCCAGCACCTCCCCCGATGGTTCGGCTCCGGCTTTGTGATTCACCACGAGCGTTTTCAGCGTTCCGGTCCCAGCAAGGGCTTTCCACGTCTCGCCGCCGAGCGGATCGTGGACGATCAGTTGCAGCCACTCGGCCCGCGCTTTCGCCAACTTCGAGACCACCTCCGACCCGACCGGAGTCGTCAGGTTCAGGGCCTTCAGCCCCGTCACCTTTGCGAGGTTCTCGAAGACGGCATCCGACGGTTCGACGCTCGAAACCGCCAGCGAGTTGAGTTTGGGGAACGTCGCCAGGAACTCCGCCGCTTCAGGGCCGCAGACAATCCGCGTGTCGAGGTGCCGAAGAGCCGACAAACCCCCGAGCGTTCTCAACAGGTCGAGCGTTATCCCTTCCGTCGTGGTTTCGAGGGAGACCAAACGAGTCAGCCGCGCCACTCGGTCGAACGTCGCCCGTCCCAACCCCGTCCCGCGCGGCAGCACCAGCAGTTCCAGTTCGGGCGTCGCGTCCAACACGGCCAGCGACGTCTCGGTCAGTTCCGGTGCGAAGCGGAACACGAGCGACTTCATCCCCCGCAATTCCGGTCCGGCTGCAAGCAGCGCGGCCAGGTCCTTGTCGGTCGCGGGAACCAGGTCGCCGAACATCAACCCCCGCAGGACATGGTCCCTGGCGGGAATCGGTTCTCCCGCAGCGACGGTGACCCGCACTTCGGAACCCGGTTTCGAGAACTCGGCTTTGCCCCCGTCTTCGAAGAACTTGCTCAGGAACGTGTCCAACGCGGCTCGTGGGGACGGCGCGGGTTTGCCGTTCCACTGGATCGCACAACCGGGCAACTCCTTGCGGAGTCGCTCGACCCCCGCCGCCGTGATCCGCGTGTCGTCGATTTGCAGGTTCCCCAGGCCTTTGAACCGGGTCAGCACCTCGACAGCGCTGTCGTCCAGCGAGGCGGTGTTGCTCAGGTTGAATGTTTCCATCCGCGCCGCCGCCGGCTCCAAGATCCGCAGCCGAGCCGCCGTCACTCCCGAGTTCGCGGCGTACAGCCGTGTCAGCGACGAAATCCCCACGATCGCCTCCATATGAGCGTCCGTCAGTTCCATCGCCCCGCAACTGAGCCGCTCCAAACGGGGATGATTTGCCAACCCCTCGAATGCGGCGACGTTCGCCCCCGTGAAATCCAATCCGACGAATTCGAGGCCGGTCAGCCCGCGCAGCGGAACCAGGTCCCGGTCCTCTTCGACGAGCGCCTTCGAGAACTTCACCATCCGCACCTGGAACGGAGTGGGGGGGAGGTCGGCGACCTGAGCGATCCAGCCATCCCGTCCGGCAACCATGACCTGCCCGCCCCGTTCGAGAATCCATGTCGCGGTTTGATCCACCGCGCCGACCGCGTTGGCCGCTTCGGGCTCCGCAAGGAAATCCGCGAGTGTGGGGAACGACTCGTGCGCGATGTAACACGCGGGAACCGCCCGATGGAACGCGGCGATCCCGGCGGCGGTGACTCTCGTCCCGGTGAGGTTGATAAAAGCGAGACCGGTGAGCGATTCCAGCCGCTTCAAGCCGGCATCCGTGAGGTCGGATTCTTGCAGATACAGGTTATGGAGTTCGTGACGGTTCCCCAGCGCGGCCGCCAACGGGTCCGCCGATTTCACCCCCGCACAGGTGAAATTGAACAGGATGACTTGCGACAGGTCCTCGGAAAGCGCGTCCGTCCAGACGAGGTCGGCGGGAATCCGCTCGCACCAAAGGTTCCACGCCACCAAACCATCGAGATCGGACGCCGAGGGGGTGTGAGCCTTTCCGTCGGCGGTCGACGCCCGGATTTCCGCCCCGGCGGCCAGGAGCCGCTTGGCGGCCGCGCGGGCGGGGTCGGTCCCCAGGACGCGAACGTTCGTGCCGACGGAGGTTTCATCCCACCACAGGCGCAGCCGCGGGTTGCGCTCCTGGAGTCGCCGGATCTGCTCATCGGACAGGGGAGGACACCCACTCAGTTGGAAGGTCCGCAAACTCTTGAACTCCCCCAATGGTTCAAGATCGGGAAGGGGGTTTCCGTGCAGGGACAGTGTCACGAGATTCGGGAACTTCTGGAGGGAGCGCCACTGGTCGTCCACTTGCTCGGAGGTCACGTCCAGTTTGTGAACGGTGGACATCGGGGGGAGCGACTCCAAATCGGAAGTCTTGATCGCCGAATGCGCAATCGCGAATTCCTCGAGGGGCGTCTTCATCGCGGCCACCCGCGTCAGGGACGACTTGTCCAGCTTCCCGGCGGTGAGCAATGAAAGATTCCGGACATGTCGCAAGGCTGTCAGCGGATCGAGGTCGGCGTTCGTCGCCGTCGTGGAGTTCTTGATCGACCAATTCCGAACGACAAACGGTTCGTCCGGCAGCGGTTCTCCCGGCTTGACAATGCAATAGTCAAGCCGATCGATGTACTGCAAATACAAATCGGCCCCCGGCCCGCCGACCGCCAGCGCCCGCTCGGCGGCGCGGCGATTGGCGTCGAGGTAGGCCTTGAGCCTGGCCTCCGGGGTGGCTGGGGGAACGCGAACTCCGGACACCGGTTGGCCAGATCCCGCCCCCGGCACGCGCGGCGCCGAAGTCCATCTCGCCTCGCGCAGCGTCCCCGTCCGGTTGTTTCCCGACAGGTCGGGGACCGTCCCTCCCGTGTCCGTGTCGAAGCGATACAGCGCCGCCGTGTCGCCATCCTTCTCGAGGACCGGCGCCGGATCGAAGTCGTCGACATACCGCGCGGATGTCGACACCCGCACTTGCAGCATGCGCCCCGCGAACCCTTGCGAACCGTCGAGCGCGGAACCGAGCGTCGCGGCTGTGCCCTTCGGGGCCGGTGCCGGGCACGGCACCGGATCGCCATGCCGCACACCGTCGAAGAACAGCCGAATCTCCGTTCCGTTCCACACCCCGGCGATGTGCGCGGGGACTTTGAAACTGGCGTCGGCGGTGGCCACCACCTCGCGCCAGTTCCCATCCGCCCCCTTCACGCCGAACCACCAGTGCCGCCCGCGCAGCCGCAGTTCGCACTCTCCGCCGAACCCCGCGACCAGCCCTTGTCCCACCGGTTTCGCGGGCAGGCACCAGGCTTCGAGGGTGAGCGGTTTGGTCGGGTCCCACTTCAGGTCGGGGATCTCGACCCGCGCACCCGTGCCATCGAAGCCCAGGGCCGTCGTCACGGTTGCCTGTTGCAGTTTCTCGCGCACGGCGTCGACCGAGAGCGCGACGCGGAAGCCCCAGCCGTTCACCTTCATGTCGGCGGGGACGGCTCCCCGATTCGAAGAGCGGCAGTGCATCGCATGCAGCCCCCCTGCCCCTCCGCGCTGCACCCGCTGGTTGCCCGGCGGGTTGGGCCCCGTCGGATCGATCACGCCGCCGACGAGCTTCTGGAAGTGGTTCTGCTCGTAGCCGTCGAGTGTCCATTCCCACACGTTGCCGTACATGTCGCACAGCCCCAGGGGATTGGCTTCCAGTTGGCCGCCGGGATACGTGCGATACGGGTTGAAGTCGCCATGATCGATGTACCACGCGGTCCGACCCAGTTGGGCGAGGTCCGGACCGGTCCAGTGGGAAGTCGTCGTGCCGGACCGCGCCGCGAACTCCCACTCGGCCTCGGTCGGCAGCGAGTACGGCCCGCTCCAGGCTCGCCCCGCCGGTTCGCCCGGCTTTGGTGGGGTCAGTGTCAACTTGTCGGCCGCCGCGAGCTTGTTGCAGAACTCCAGCGCCTCGTGCCAGTTGATCGTCTCGACCGGTTGGCGGCTGGTGTCGGCGTCCTTGACGATCTTCCGCCCCGCCCC
>JBIKMW010000120.1:0-17500 GCA_044359065.1 Planctomycetales bacterium
GACGCGCGGACTCGTCCCCCGTCTGCCGAGCTTGATCCGAGGTTTCCAACTTTCCGCCCCAAACCCTTCATGACTTGCACCATGAATCACTTGAATTCCAACACAGCTGCTCATCCGCCCTGCGGGCGCCTTCTCCCCCACCGTCGAGGTTTCTCGGGGAGTCGGAGTCGAATGTGGGGGAGAAGGGTTGATGGGGGCGGGATCATGCGCGGCGGAGAGTTTGCGTTTTCCGACACGAGACTGTGAGTTATTGAAATCCTGAAGCGTGGGCGAGGGACCCGGCTCTACTCGCAGGTCGAGATTTCCCTGGAATCCACGTGAGGTCCCTCGCTCACGCTTCGGGTTTCCAGCGAGAACTCACGGGTCGGCCGAATAGATCACGGCGTCTTCGGGGAGAGTGAGAGGTGACCTGACGCGGGAGGCGGGGCGTTGTGGCGGGTACAATGCGGGGCCGCATCGCTCGCAGGTTTCCAAAAAGGATTTGCATGGACGCCCATTCCGCCGCGCCGTCTGCTCCAGTGCCGCCGTCCGCTTCCGTTCCGCTGTCTCCGCCGGTGTCGGCTTCGCCGGTGTCGGCTCCGCAGTCGGGCTCGCCCGTTCCTTCGGCTGCGCAGGGGCCAGCCACCGATCCGTTGGTGGCGTTTCTGGACATCGGCACCAACTCCGTGCGGCTGTTGATCGCGCGGCTTAACGCCAGCGGGACGTACACGGTGGTGTTCGAGCAGAAGGAGACCGTGCGGCTGGGGGCCGGTGAGTTCGCGAAGAGCCAATTGCAGCCGGAGGCGATGAAGCGGGCGGGGTTGGTGTGCGCGCGATTCGTGGAGATCGCCAAGTCGCAAGGGGTGTCGGAAGTGGTGGCGGTCGCCACGTCGGCCACGCGCGAGGCTTCGAATCGAGCGCGGTTCGTGAGGTTCCTGCAACGCAAGGCGGGTCTCGACGTGCGGGTGATTTCGGGTCGCGAAGAGGCGCGGCTGATCTACCTCGGTGTGGCGAGCGGGCTGAACCTGGGAGACCGACCCGCGCTGTTCCTCGACATCGGCGGGGGAAGCACCGAGTTCATCGTGGGGGACCAATCGCAGTATCTGTTCCTCGACTCGGTTCCGCTGGGGGCCATTCGCGTCGCCGACCGATTCTTCAAGCCGGGGGACACCGGCCCTGTCGGAGCGGCCGCCTACGCCCGCATCCAACGCTACGTGCGGACGAGCACCGCGCGAACGTTGCAG
Organism: Planctomycetales bacterium; assembly: GCA_044359065.1. GTDB lineage: Bacteria > Planctomycetota > Planctomycetia > Planctomycetales > Planctomycetaceae > JAIXZD01. Next base: position 1,224 of record JBIKMW010000120.1, read on the forward strand.
CAACTGCGGCATTATCGGTACGACGGCCTGATCGCCAGTTCGGGGACGGCGATGAACCTGGCCGAAGCGGCCATGCGCAAACACGAAAAACGGGGGCTGCGCAAGGACGATATCGTGTCGCGCGTGCAGATACGCGACATGATCCGCACGCTGTGCGAACTGCCGCTGGAAGAGCGCCGCAAAGTCCCCGGTCTGAACCCCGAACGGGCGGACATCATCATCGGCGGTGCGGCGATCCTCGAGACGATCCTCGATGAGTTGGATTTGTCGGAGTTCCGGGTCAGCGAGCGGGGGCTCCGCGAAGGCCTCCCGATCGACTACTTACGCCAGGGGGAACCGACCGGCGGAGACCAGATTTCGTTCCGGGAGAAATCGGTCCTCGAACTGGGGCGGCGGTGCCAGTTCGACGAACCGCACGCGAAGCACATCGTGCGGCTGGCGTGGCAATTGTTCGACAGCGCGAAGCAGGCGGGACTGCACGATCTGGGGCCGTGGGAGCGGGAACTGCTGGAACACGCGGCCTTGCTGCACGACGTGGGGGCGTTTGTGTCGTACAACCACCATCGCACGCATTCGTACTATCTGATCATGAACGCCGAGCTGTTGGGGTTCCACCAACGGGAACTGGCGATCATTGCGAACACGGCGCTGTACCACCACAAGTCGTTTCCGCGTCCGAAGCATCCGGAGTTCTCGGACCTCGACAAGCCGGCGCGGCAGATTGTGCGTGTGCTGTGCGTGTTGCTGCGATTGGCGGAGAGCCTCGACCGGGGGCACCTGGCGGTCGTGCAGCGGGCGTCGCTGCGGCGGGTGGAGAAGGGGGAGATCGAGCTCGAAATCCTGCCGAACGGGGACTGTCACCTGGAGTTGTGGGAATTGCCCAAACACGAGGGGGCGTTTGAATCGGTGTTCGGGCGGAAGTTCACCGTCAAGGCGCTGCGACCGGTGGAGGCGTGAGCGTGGCCGGGGCGGTTTGCGGAATCGTCGTAGGAGGGACGGTGCCGGGCAAGGCGTACTCGCGATCCGGGTCGAAGGGGAGCGACGGCCCTGTCCCGAAAGGGTGCGGGGCCGTGTGATCGGGGGCTGGCGGGGTCAACGTACCGGTGACAAACGTCGGGGATGCGGAAGGTGGACCGGCGTCGACCGGCGTGGTCTTGGGCAATTCGGGTGCGGCCGTCGGCGGGTGACTTGGCGGGACGTACGCCGGTCCAACGGGGCTTTCCGAACGCGCTCGATTGGAGGGGCTCGTCCCCGCGTCGACTCGAAACGCCGACACCAGGCGCGAATTCGGAATCAGTCTTGGGACACCCGAGTCGTCCAACACGGGGCTGGCAAACGGGCGGAATTCCTGAACCTGGCAGGGGACACCGAGAATCCGGATGCGATCGATCTTCGACATCCGCAAGTACAGGCCCGCGACGTAGTCCTCGAGGTAGTTCCGGAGCGCCCAAGCGCATGCACCCGCTCCCACAAACAGAATCGGCGCGATCAGCCACACCGCGCCGTCGAACAGCGCGAAACAGGTGATCAGCCCCGCCACGCCGAACACCACGGCCCGCCGACCGGTCGCCCGCGCGCCCGCTGACAGGCTGTCGTCGGGATGCTCCTTCGAGAGGGAATCCATCCCTTGCAGCACGCGTGCCGCCACGAACCAAATCAGGCTGATCGTGGTCGCCCCCAACAGGAACCGCCACGTGGTGGAAAGGAATCCGCGCGCTGTCGTCCAACCGTGGAGGTCGGCGAAGAATGTCGTCAGCGCCAGGAAACAGATCGTGTACACGCCCCATCCGACCAACGAACGTGTGGCGGCGGCAAATGTTTGTTCTCCCTTGGGGACGGGATAGAAGCGGTCCAAACGGTCGCGGACATCGCCGGTGAACACGATTGGCAGGAGCGGCCGCAGGATGCGGTTGCCCGCGAAAAGCGCACCGGCCGAGGCGGCGACCAACGTCCACGCGACCGGGACGACGCGTTCGATCCAGTCGATGGCGGGGGTGAACCCGTACAGCGTCGCCATTTGCCGGACACCAAAAGCCATTGCGGAAATGACAATCAGGCCACGCAGGTAACGCAGGGCGGTGTCGCGGTCGTCTTCGGCTTGCGTGTCGCGAGGATCGGACTCGACAACGGGGAGAGGTCCGTCCGCAGTTGTTGCGGGGGAGGTCGGTTCGGCTTGCGCGTCCGCAGTGATGGTGGGGGGGACGGGGGTCGGCTCGGGACTTTTTTCGAGCCAGCGCCAGTCCAGTTCCTTGTCCCAGCCCCCGTTGCGCAAGCGTGCGATCGCCAGGGCCGCGACCCACGAGCCGACGAACCAGGACCCGATTACCCAAGCCACGGAGATGATCGCCAGTTTGGCTTCGGGAGGAAGTCCTTGCCAAATTTCCATTGCCGAGTTCCCGCCGAGGTCGAGGTCGCGGGTCCGCACGACCCCGGGATTCGATTCTCCTCGATTTTCGTCCGCTCCCAAGGGATATTGGAGAAGAATTCGCGAAGGATGCGGGGAGATTTCAAAATGCGAGATGTTGTCGCGAGGGCGTGAACCGAACTGCGTTTGGTGTCGTTAGGAAGGTGCGAAGAGGGTCGCGCGGTCGGGCCACCGACGAAGCCGGTGGCCCCCAATCACTTGATTCCTCTGTCCGCGTCCTCCCGCTTGTGGCGACGGTTTCGTCTCGGCGTGCGGCACTACCCCATCGAAAACGTGCAGCGGGAGTACGCGAAATTCGCTTACAGGAACACACCGACGCCGACCGATTGCTGGTGGCTCGCATCCGCGCCGGGGATGCGGCTGCCTGGCGGGACTGTATCGAGCGCTTCGAGGGACGTTTGACGGCTTTCGCCATGGCGCGGCTGCGAGACGCGGCGTTGGCGGAAGATATCGTGCAGGACACGTTTTTGGGGTTCCTGACGAGCCTGCCCAATTTCGACGAGCGGGCGACGGCGGTCGAAACGTTTCTGTTCACGATCGCCGCGCACAAAATCATCGACATCCTGCGTCAGCGCGGGCGTCGGCCGGCACTGCGGTCCATCCGCCCCCGGGACTCGGACGGAGACACCGACGGTTCGTCCGTGACGGAGCCAGCCGCAAAGCTGCGTCGCGTGTCGAGCATGGCCGCCAGCCGCGAGCAACGGGAACGGGACGAATGGGCTGTCCGTTCGATCCTGGCCGAGTTGATCGAACAATGGCGGGATCGGGGGGATCTGGAACGGCTCAAGTGCATCGAGTTGCTGTTTGTCGGCGGGTGGCCCAATCAGCGGGTGGCCAGGGAGCTTGGGATCACGGAGCAGGATGTCGCGAATCACAAGCACTACATCGTGACGCGGATCCGGCAGAAGCTGGAAAAACTGGGGCTGTCGGACGAGCGATTGCGCGACATGCGCGAAGGGTGAGTTGGGGATTCCCATGCTGGGGGACTCCGGGAGGAATTGTCCTCGGAGCGGCGAAGAAATCGTCGGCACGGGACTTTCCGCCGTTGCGACTCGAAACCACGGCGTCGCGGGAAAAAACGGGTATCATGCGGTCATGGAGCCGGATCGAACCTGTGGCAGAACGGTTGTGGCCCAGCGGTCCGTCAATTGCAGAGACTGGGGGACGGCGGCGCGATGGAGATCGCCGCAGGTCCCTCGAAAACGGTTGGTACAACACGGCGGGTGATCGGCCCGCCGTCAGGAGCTGCGTGATCATGATTCCGAGTGCCCTTCGTTCAACAGTGTTTGCCGTGGTGGCGGTCTCCTCGTTGACGGTCCTCTGGTTGCTCGGCCCGGCGGCGGTCGGCAGTCGCGCGGTTGCGGGCGAACAGGTGGGCGCTCCCGCCGACAAAATCGCGGCGGCGCGGAAGAGGGCGGCGGAGTTTCTTCGGGCGTCACAACTTCCCGAAGGGGGTTGGACCAGCCCGGAAGCGCCGGGGGTGTCGGGGCTGGTGGTGTACTCGCTGTTGCGAAGCGGCGTTTCGCCGGACGATCCGATGGTGGCGAAGGGGTTGGCCCACTTGCTGTCGTTCCGTCAGCCGACCGGAGGCATTCACAACCCGAAGGCGTCGCACGGGAACTACGAAACCAGCATTGTGCTGTTGGCGTTGTCGGCGGCGAACAAAGAGGGTCGCCACGACGCGATTATCGCGTCCGCCAAGGAGTATCTGGTCAAACTCCAATGGGACGGGAGTGAAGGAATCGACCGGTCGGATGTGAAATTCGGCGGTGCGGGGTACGGAAAAACCGGGGACCGACCCGACCTGTCGAACACCGCGTTCCTGCTGGAAGCGCTCAAGGCGGCGGGGCTGACCGAGAAAGACGAGGCGCTGCAACACGCGCTGGTGTTCGTGTCGCGTTGCCAAAACCTGGAGACCGAGGCCAACACGACGCCGTTCGCGGCCAAAGTGAACGATGGCGGGTTCTACTACACGCCGGCGGCGGGAGGGAATTCGCAGGCCGGACCGACCGAAAACGGCGGCTTGCGGTCATACGCCAGCATGACGTATGCGGGCCTGAAGAGCATGATTTATGCGGGGGTGAAGCCGGACGACCCGCGAGTGAAGGCGGCCAAAGCGTGGCTGGCCAAGCACTACACCATGACGGAGAACCCCGGCATGGGGCAACAGGGACTGTTCTACTATCACCACACCATTGCCAAGGCCCTGCACGCCGTGGGGGAACCGACCTTCGTGGACGACAAAGGGGTGTCGCACGATTGGCGGCGCGAGTTGGGAACGCACGTGCTGTCGCTGCAAGGGGCGAATGGCGGATGGGTCAACAAGGAACCGCGGTGGTACGAAGGGGACCCCAACATGGCGACCGCGTACGCCCTGCTGACACTGTCGTACTGCGGACCGGTCGCGGGGAAATAGGTTGCGCGCTTAATCGCGTGGACGATGGCTTCAGGGGGCGAGGAGCAGGGCACGCGTCAAAACGGGGCCTCGCCCTGACCAGCTCCGAACGGTTCGCCCTTGTCGAGGGTTTCCGAGGCGATGTCGTCGGCTTCGGTGTCCGGTTCCCCCTCGGTGTCGACACCGTATTCCAGCAGGTCGTTGGCGCTGGTGCCTTCCATACCCCCTTCGCCTTCGGGGACCGCTTCGCGCATCTCGAAGAGGAACCGGGAGGGAATCGACGCTCGCGGTTTGCCCCATTTTACGCGTTGGCGGGCGCGCGTGACCGTCAGGAAGTCGCGTGCCCGCGTGACGCCCACGTACGCCAGCCGCCGCTCCTCTTCGATGTTGGGGCTTTCGCCGTCCTCCAACGACCGTTTGTGTGGAAGGATGCCTTCCTCGAGGCCGACGAGATACACGCGCGGAAACTCCAATCCCTTGGCGCTGTGCAGCGTCATCAGTTTCACGCCGTTTTCGGCGAGCCGATCCTCCTTGTCGTCGGTTTCGTCCCGTCCACCCAAGGCGGTGTTTTCGAGGAACTCGGTGATAGTCGGGCGCTCCGCTTTCGACTCGTACTGCACGATCGCGTCGACCAGTTCGTCGAGGGTGCCCATCCGCATCATCTGTTGCCGCGCGTCCTTGTATTGCTTCTCAACTTCCGATTCGTAGTTGATCTCGTCGATCAACTTGCGCACCAAGCCGCTCAGCCGTCCGGTCCCCGCTTGAAACGCGGCCCGATACCTCTCCAACAGGGCGCGGAAGCCCGCGAGGGAGGCGGCGGTCGATTTGTTGACTTCCCCCGCGGCGATTGCGGAGTCGGCGGCCGACCAGAAATCGGTCTTCGTTCGGACCGCGCGGGCGATGATCTTTTGCGTCGTCGTATCGCCAATGCCCCGCGCGGGAACGTTCACGATGCGCAAGAGCGAAATGTCGTCCCCCGGATGTTGAATCGCCCGTAGATACGACAGGATATCGCGGATTTCGCGACGGTCGAAAAACGACATGCTCCCGAGGATCACGTACGGAATCCGATTTTTGCGGAGTTCGGTCTCGAAGACGCGTGGCTGTTCGTTGGTGCGGAACAGGATCGCGAAGTCGCCGGCGGGGAGCGACTTCTGCTTCACGAGGTAGTTGATCTCCTTGACGATGTGTTCCGCTTCGAGCTGCTCGTCGGGGAATTCGGCGAAGCGGACGCTCCCTTCGTTCGACTTGTGCGGGACCAAGCGCTTGTCGTGGCGTTGGACGTTGTGCCGGACGAGCCGGTTGGCGAGGTCGATGATTTGGGCCGTGCAGCGGTAGTTGTCCTGCAATCGGACGACCTTGGTCCCCGGAAACACCTTGGGAAATCCAAGAATGTGCCGCAATTCGGCGCCGCGCCAGCCGTAAATCGACTGGTCGTCATCCCCCACCACGCAGATGTTGCGATGCGGACGGACGAGCGCTTCGACGATGGCGAACTGCATGCCGTTGGTGTCTTGATACTCGTCGATCTGCACGTGGTCGAACCGCGTTTGTTGGCGGGCCAACACATCCGGATACCGCGCGAACAACTCGTCCACGAGGAGCAGGAGGTCGTCGAAGTCGACCGCGGCGCACGCCTTGAGTTGGTTCTGATAGCGACGATACGCCGAAGCGGCCAGCACCTCGCGGTCGGAAGCCGCCGCCTCGCCGGCTCGCGACGGACGGACGCCCGCCATTTTCCACTGGCTGATGATGCCCAATAAATCCGCGGGCTTCAGCGAGGTTTCCGGCACTCGAATGTCGCGCAGGGCCGTCCGGGCGGCGGACTCCTGGTCGCCGCGGTCGTAGATCGTGAAGTCCGCCGGATAGCCGAGAACACCGATTTCCTGGCGGAGAATCTTCACGCAGAGAGAGTGGAACGTCGACACGAACGGCTTCGCACCGCGCGACTTCCCCAGGAGCTTCGCCGCGCGTTCCTGCATTTCCTTCGCGGCCTTGTTGGTGAACGTCACCGACAGGATGCGGTCCGGACGGACGCCGCGCGCGATGAGTTCGGCCATGCGATAGGTGATCACCCGGGTCTTGCCGGTGCCCGCCCCCGCCAGCACCAGAAGCGGTCCCGCCACGGTGAGGACGGCCTCGCGCTGCGAAGGATTGAGGCCGCGAAGGCGGTCGGTGGCAGAACCGGAGGGGGCGAAGGACATGGGGCGAACAATGGAGGATGGCAGGGGGCAGGACGAAACCCGCCGCGTACCGGACTCGACGTGGCAACGGTGGCGAACAGGCGCGCGACCCGCAGTCTGTCGGAATCGGCCCCCACGCGGAACCGTGCGCCGGAGAAATTTTTGCCGAGAAATTCGTGCCGTCGGAACGCGGGAGAGTGGAGTGCGGAGGCGTCCTTCAGGGGGCCGACCGGGCGATTTGCCGAACAGCGTCCGCGGCGCGTTCCGCGTCAGCGGGAGTCGTGAACGGTCCGAACGAGAACCGGACCGTTCCGCCACCTCGGTCCGTCCCGAGCGCCCGATGCGCCCCCGGAGCGCAGTGCAAACCGGGCCGCGTGTCGATCTCGAAAGACTCGTCCAAAATCATCGCCGCGTCGCGCGGGTCGTACCCGGCGATGCGCAGCGACACCACCCCCACCCCGTCGACAGGCCCTCCGTTGCCTGAGTGACTTCGGAAGAGTTCAACACCCGGTTCCCCGGCCAATTCGTCCCTGAACCGCGCGACCGCCTCGCGCTCCCGCGCGGCCACGATGTCGACCCCCGTCTGCTCCAACCACGCGACCGCGGCGGCCAATCCCGCCAGGCCCGGCCCGTTGGGGTTTCCCGCCTCGTACTTGTCGGGCATGATCGAAGGCTGCGTCTCAAGTTCGCTGGAAGTGCCGGTCCCACCCTGGCGCAGGCTTTCGACCCGCTCCTCCATCCCGTCGCCGAACCAGACGATTCCCGTCCCAAGGGGAGCCAACAGCCCCTTGTGAGCCGGGGCGGCGAGAAAATCGCACCCGAGTGCACGCACATCCAAAGGCATCGAGCCGACGGTTTGCGCCGCATCGACCAACACAAGCGCCCCTGCCGCGTGCGCGAGATTGCCGATCTTCTCGACCGGTTGCCGTTCGCCCGTGACGTTCGACGCGTGCTGCACGACGACCAACCGGGTGTCCGGCCGCATCGCCTCACGAAAATCGTTCTCGTCCAACACCACGCCACAGCGCGGCGGGACCAGCGAAAGCCGCACTCCCACCGCCTCAAGTGCCCGCAGCGGACGCAACACCGAATTGTGCTCGACCGAACCGGCGACGACATGGTCCCCGGGGCGGAGCAGGCCGCGCAGCACCAGATTGAGTCCGTCAGTTCCACTGGCGGTGAAGACAACGCGGTCGGGTCTCGAAGCGCCGAGCAATCGCGCCACGCCGCCGCGTGCCCGTTCTACGAGCGACTGGACCGTCATCGCCCCCCGCGTGCCAGAACGGCCGTGAGCGCTGCCGACGTTGCGGAGACAATCCTCAACCGCCTTGTAGACGGCTTCTGGCTTGGGGAAAGACGTGGCCGCGTTGTCGAGATACAGGCGCGACATCGGACCAACACTCCCGAGCGCGGCGGGCTCACTCGTCCTTCGGGGACTCGGTGGCGGGGGGCTTCGGAGCGTCGTCCGCCTTGGGGGCGTCCTTGCCGTCTTCCGGTTTTGCCCCTTCGGACTTCGCCCCTTCTTCCTTGTCGGAGGGCTTGGGTTCCGCTTTGGGTTCTTCCGGCTTGGTTTCAGCCGGCTTGGCGTCTTCGGGTTTCGGCTCTTCGGGCTTGGGAGCGTCGGGCTTGGCGTCCGACGGCTTCTCTGCGGGCTTTTCTTCCGGCTTCGGCTCGGACTTGGGCGCCTCATCCGACTTCGGGGCGGCGTCCGGTTTGGGGGCCGCGTCCAACTTCGGGGCGGCGGGACCGTCGACGACGGGGGTTTTGGCCTTGGCGATGTCCTTGCGGGCGACGTGGAGCTTGTTGAAGGATTCCGCCGAGATCACGTAGTACCAGTCGGCGAAGCGGCGGTTGAGCTTGGCCACCTGCTCCTTGCCGGCCTTGACCTTCTCGTCGTACTTCTTGACATCCTCTTCGTATTGTTTCAGGTCCTCTTCGTACTGGCGCTTCGCGTCCTCGGCAGCACGGATGGCCGCATCCGCCGCCTTTTCGGCGGCTTTCGCTTTGGCGGCGGCCTCGTCCGCGGGAGCGGCGGGTTTTTCCTCGGTGGCCGGTTTGGCTTCCGGCTTCTCCTCCGCAGCGGGCTTCTCCTCAGGCTTCTTGTCGGCTGCGGGTTCTTCCTTCTTCTCTTCCGGCTTGGCTTCGTCCTTCGCTTCGGGCTTGGGGTCGGCCTTGTCCTCGGGCTTTTCCTCAGGCTTCGCCTCGGATTTCTCTTCCGGCTTCGCCTCTGTGGCTGGCTTCTCTTCGGAGGCGGGCTTGTCCTCCGGCTTCGGTTGCTCGTCGGTCGCGGGTTTGTCCTCGGACTTCGGGGCGTCGGGCGGGGTCGGCTTGACGGGCTTCGGACCGACCAACTTCTCGTCAAAGAAGGCGGTCACGAACAAGTAACGGTTCGCTTTCGTCCCCTCCGGCAACACTTCGTCCTTTTTCTCGGCGTCCCCTTCCTTCTTTTCTTCCTTCTTCGAGGTATCCGCCGCCTTCTTGTCGGCCTCGATGCCCGCTTCGACGGCCATGTCTTCGCCCGCGAAAATCTCGCCAAACCGCAGGGTGTAAACCACCCCCTTTTCGGTGGAGGCGTCGAGCTGACCCTCGTTCGACAGCAGTTGCCCCTGGACGACGAAGTAGCCCCGCGACCGCAGGTCCATCGCGGTCGTCGGGTCCAACTGAATCCCCTGGTTGAGCTTGAGGTCCTCGCTGAGTCCCTCGGGCTTCGGGCGAATCCCCGACAGCTTCAAATCGTCGAGCGTGTTGACGAGGTCGTTGACCTTGGCGGTCTCCAACTCCTCGGCCTTGTCGTCCAACCCCTTGAGCTTCCACGGTTCGCCGGACTTTTCCCGCGAGAGTTCGACGATATCGCCGTCGACGATCCGCCCGGCAGCCTCGTCGATTGAGTAGTTGTTCATGGACACAACGCGCAGGTCGTCGCGGTCCAGCTTCAACAGGTCCGTCTCGACCCAGTCGGCGAACTTCGTCGAAATGTCGATGTCGATTTTGGCGACGTACGTCGACTTCTCGTCCGGTTTGCGGACGTAGTAAAAGCCTTGTCGGTTGCGCACCTGCTTGCCGATGACGAGGTCCATGACCGTCGAATCCCCCTTCTTCAGGGTGATCCGCTGGCCGCGTCCCTTGAGCTTTTTGCCGTCCTGGTCAAGTGGGTCGACGACGCCCAGTTCGACGTGGTCTTCCGCGGAATTGCTGCGAATCTCCTCGCGTTTGATGCCGATGGCCGAGGCCGAGGTCTTCGCCAACCGCTCGGCACCGTCGGCGGGATAGTTGTGGTGCGAGGGGATCGACCACAGGCCGTCCTTGAATTGCACCGAGAACGGCTTGGCCGTGGCGTCCTTCTCGTTGAACGTGACGACCGAGAGGGATGTCGGCTCGTTGGGGTCTTTGAAGTCGGGATAAAACTGTTCGCCCAACTTCGCGGCGACAATTTCCCCCGGTTTCAGATCCGTCGACGGGGCCATCGTCAGGGCCAAGCCCATCGACGCCGCCGCAACGACCACGAATACGCCCGTGCGAGTGATTTCCGACATTTCCCGCCACTCCCCGACAGACAAAACTGCCCGCTCCGACGGATTCAAACCGACGGAGGGGATAGGTTCAAACCGTCCCGCTCGCCCAACGCCGTGCTAACGACGCTTCACCTGACGGTCGGCGGCAATCCCTTGCCGTTCCGCCTGCACGCGCGAGGCGAACACGAAGATCCCCACGACAAGGGCCGGGATCGGACTGATCAGGCAGGCCATCCAGCGCCACCAGGTTTCAATCGCCCGCACGCTCCGTTCCTTGACCGCGTCTTCTTCCTTGATCTTCTTTGAGCGGTCATTCTCGATTTCGGCCTTGGCCACTTCCAGACGGCGACGCTCGTTCTCCTCGGCAGCCCGAAGACGAATTGCCTTGGTCCGCTCGTCCATCGAGGCGTCGTCGCGGATTTTCTTGACCTCTTCCGCCAAGCTCTTTTCGGCGTCCTTGAGTTTCTCGCTGGCGTCGATGGAGGCCTTTCGGGAGGCATCCGTGAAGGCTTCCTTGAAGCGGGTTGTCTCCTGCTCGATGGTTTCGAGCGTGCGGTGCCGCGGGCGGCGCTTGCGCAAGTCGATGAAGGTGTCGTCGCCGACCAAATCGTCCACGCAATTCAGAATGAACGTGACGTTGTCGAGTTGCAGGCCTTGCCACTTCTGATCGCGAATCTGAAAGAAGGTGTCGGAGATCATGTCCAGATCGCAGACGTAGATCACGTTGAGGTCCTTCCCCTTCTTCACGTCTTCGGCACCGGTCAACGACGAGGTGACGTTCTTCTTGGTCCCCGAAATCTTCGCGGCCACGACGTATTCCACCGGCGGCGACGGGATCTGGATCCGCTCCGGCGACTTCGGCGCGATGCCACCCATGAATCCGGCGGAGGTGGTGTACTCATCCCACTCGACAATGGCCGATTTGGGACTCGTGCGCAACAGCGGGGTGAACTGCAACGACGACTCCTTCCGCGGACGGATTTCGCCGGGGTACAGCAGCATCACTTCCTGCAAGCCCTTGGTGATCTTGCTTTCAAGGCTGAACGGACGGGAACCGCCGCTGTTCTCGGCCACGTAGACGATGTTGAACCGCTGCAAAAGCTGGCTGAGTTCCGGATGCGGGTCGTACAGGTCCCACACGGACGAGCCGGAGTTCCAGGCGATCTCAAGCAAATTTGTGAGCGCCTTGGCTTCGCCGTTGTCGGCTTTCGCTTCGGGAGGAGGGCCGCCCCCTCCGAACATGGGGTTGCCGCCGGCACGGGGCTTGGGCTGGCGAGGAGACAGGGACGGATTCACCATCACGAACGGGTCGTCGACGATCAGCGTCGCCGCGCCCCCTTCGACATACGCGACGAACTTCTGCATCTCCGGCTCGGTCAACGCCGAGGGCATCAGCGCCAGCAAGGCGTCGAGTGGTTCCTTCCCCAATTCGTCCGGACCGACTTCCTTCACTTCGTATTGTTTTTTGAGTTCTGTGACGATCCGCCATTCGGGGGTCGAACGGAACGACTGCATGTCGAACCCGCCCGTCACCTTGGCGTCACCCCGCAAGATGCCGAGCACGCGCCGTTTCGCCAGAGAAACCGTCCGCAGCGACCGCATCAGTTCGTACTCGATCGGCGTGCCGACATTCATGAACGGCAGCACGACTTCTTCGTCCGCCCCGGAAGTGAAGACGACGCCCAAAAACACGTCGTCGACCACGAACCGGCCACCCCGCTCCGACTGCGTTTCGACCGGCATGATGCCGTATCGTTTCGCTTCCTCGGCCTGGTCCGAAAACTTGTCGGTTTCAACAATCCGCACACGGACCTTGTCGCCACCCAACTGATCGAGTTGTCGCAACAACCCAATCATGGTCGAGCGAATCGGCACGTATTCCCGCGGAACTTGCGGGCTGACGAACGCCTGGATCAAGACGGGGTGCTCGGCCTTCATTTCGGACACGACCTTGCGCGTCGCGTCGGAGAGGCTGTACAGCCCTTCGGAGGTGAGGTCGATGCGGGAGGTGAAGTTCGACGCGACGACGTTGCCGCCAACCAGCGCAACCCCCAGCGCCACGGTCCGCACGAAGTAGTGGAAACCCATGTTGGCCGCATGCGGTCCGCCCCACCAATGCCGCCGCGACAACAGCACTCGATTGAGGTACAGCATCGTCACGACGATCGACGCGAAGTAGAGAAAGCCCCCCAGCGGAATCAAGCCGGTGCCGAAGTCGGTGAAGCTCGGCCAAACGCTCAGCGAATCGAAGAAGGGGGTCGCGCTCGAAAACTGTCGAATTCCCACGGGAATCGCCGAGAGCAGGATCCCCAACACATAGGCCACCGTGGCGCTGTTGGTCATCGCGGAAGCAACCATCCCGCAACTGAGCAGCGCGGCACCAAGCACCCAGTAGCCCAAGTAATTCGCCGCCATCAGTCCCAAGTCGGGCGAGCCGAGGGCGTGCAGCACGATGAGGTGCGACGCGCTGAACAACAGCGCGACGGTGTACACCGTCAACACCGCGAAGTACTTGCCCAGGACGATTTCCCAATCGCTCGCGGGGAGCGTGAACAGGAGTTCGTCGGTTCCCTGTTTGCGCTCGTCGGCCCACACCCCCATGGTGATGGCGGGGATGATGACGATCAGCAACCACGGGAACCACTGGTTGAGTTGATCGAGGTTGGCGAGGTTGTTGGCGAAGAACGTTTCGGCGAAGGCGGCGAACGCCCCCACTCCCACGAACGCCATGATGAACAGATACCCGATCACGCCCGAAAAGTAGCTGACCAGATTCCGCTTCCAGATCGCGCTCACCACATGCCAATGCATGAATTCCGCCTCCACCCGACACTCGTGAAAGTTGTCCCCGTCGACTTCCGTCCCGCGCCGACATGATCGCCGCGAGAGCCCGCCCCGCGTTGGTCCGCTTGTGGCGGAACGCTAGGCCGCCCCGCTCACCGTCAGTTCGCGGAAGCGAGCCTCCATGTCGCCCGACGACCCCTTCAGGTCGGCGACGGTTCCGTCCAGCTTGATGCGCCCGCCACCGATCAGGATCACGCGGTCCGCCATCGCTTCGACTTCCGGCAGCACGTGCGTCGACAACAGGATGGTCTTCGTCTTCCCCAATTCGTTGATCAGGTCGCGCACGCCTTGCACCTGGTTGGGGTCCAACCCCGCCGTCGGTTCGTCGAGGATCAGCACGGACGGGTCATGCAGCAGCGCCTGGGCCATGCCCACGCGCTGACGAAACCCCTTCGACAATTTGGAGATCGGCTTGCCCCACACGGACTCGAGGTTGCATGCCTTGGCGACGTAGCCCAACCGCTCGGCCATCCGCGCGGACGACATCCCGCGGGCTTCCCCGACGTACTTCAGCAGGGATTGCGGCGATTCCTCGGGGTACAGCGGGCCGTTCTCGGGCAAGTACCCGATCATGTTGGCCGCCTTGATGCGGTCGGTGTAGACATCGAACCCGCCGATCCAGGCGGAACCCGACGTGGGGCTGAGGAAGCCCGTGAGAATCTTCATTGTGGTCGATTTTCCGGCGCCGTTGGGGCCGAGAAACGCCACCACCTGTCCTTTCGGAATGGAAAACGAGACATTCCGAATCGCGGCGAACGGGCCGTAAAACTTGCACAGCTCCCGCGCCTCGATCATCGACTCCGTGTCCGCCATCGTTCACCCCGAACAGCAAATTCGGGCTCTCTCCGAGACCCGCTTCGCAGAAAGAATGGTTCGTTTGCCGACTGACCGCAAATCCCCGCACGGCGTGCCAAAATGACCGACGAACGAGCGCAGTCAGCCGTGATTTCAAAACAACAGCAAATTCGAGACCACACGTGCCACGACGAATTCTGGACTGCTCTCCACCTCGCGATAGGCACGTAAGGCTTTTGGAGAACGAAACTTCGGTGAAACACGAAGCGGCGTCAAGGGTCGGGGCGGATTTCGACACATGTCGGCGGCACCAGTCGATTCTGCCACCTTGGCAGAATGTGAGGGGGCACGGTTCACCGTGATCCGACTCCGTCTATGCGCGCGATGGAAGCCGCGTTGGCGCGGATCGCGGCAAACAGCCGAGTCTCGTCGTGTCTCATCGCGGGAGCCCCGAACTTTCGGTCGACGGGGTGGGGGGCAGGCAGGTCCGCGTCGGAACGGCGCCGAAAACTTGTCGACCTGGCAGTGACTCGCGATCACCAGTGGCTCGCGGTGCCCCCTCAAGCGTCGCTCAGCTTTGTTCGCGACGCCACGCCGCCCCAAATTGCTTCCGCGAGTTGCAGTCCGTCGACGATCTGGCGGATGCGGCGAACTCGCTCGCCATCAAACAAGAACTCCTGAACAAAGTGGAGTTCGTAACGGGCGCCGGTAAGTCGGTAGATGCCAACCTCGTGGGCCACCACCAGCACCAAATCTCCTTGGGCAACCACCGTCTGGGGTGTGACGTTTTGCTGCTCCAACCATGCAAAATTTCGGCGCATGGCCGCCAAAATCTCGTCCAACCCCTTCCACGTTCCGGTGATCGGGATCGAAGCGGGCCCCAACAGCCGCAGTTCCACATCCGGCCAGCAGAGCGTATCCCAGCGGGAAAACTCGCCGGAAAAGATGCAACCATAAATCTCCTGAACGGACTCGATCCGCCGGCGTTCGAGTTCTCTGGGCCCAGGCTCGGGGTCGTGTTCCCGAAACAACTCGCCGATGCGAGCAAGAAACCGCTGCGGGTCGAACGCGAACTGTTCTGGGGGCAACTCGCCCGTCTTCGAGGAATGCATGCGGCCGCAATCGTGTGAAAAACCGAGGAGCGAAGTCGATCCGTCGCGCGACGAAGTCCTAATTGTAAAAGGCTTGCATTAAAGGCACCATTATACTGGGCACGGGAATTCCCTGGATTGAGTGGACTGGAGTGCCGTCACCGAACCGGCCCCGTGCCGTTAACGCATTTCGACCCCGAATCCCGCAAGGGGACTTCGGTTTTCGCTGGACCTTGCCGGGTCGCGTCCCCTAACCTCGACGCATGCGGCGTCGCATTTTGTGCCGCGCGACTCTCTCTTCCGCCGTTTCGAGCGGGGCGCGTCCATGCTTGCGGGGATTGCTTTGCCGAGCCTTGTTCAGCCGCTAATGGCGGCAGGTGGCGTGTCCAATTCCGTCGGGGCCGTGGATTCGCTGATCGAGGCTTTGGTGCGGGTCGCCGATTCGGTCGCACTTCTCGCGGGGGTTCTTTCCGGAGTGTTGTGGCCTTGGTTGCCGCTGGGCGCGTGGGGCGGTTTCTGGCTGCTACTGGTGGACTGGCGTGCGCTGCTGGCACTTCTCCATCGTGGCGGCTGGGGTATCGCACTTTTGATCTCCGCTGGCATCTTTGTCGCGTCGGGCTTGCTGTCCGATTTTGGCGGAACAGTGGCCGACACCCCACGGGTCTCCTGGTTGTCGGGTTGGAGGCTGACGTCGCAGGTTCAGCGACTGCTGGACGGCGCGGTGCTGATCGGCACGGCCTTGGTGGCGGGAGCGATCCAATTGGGGCCGTGGTGGTCCGATCGCTGGGGCCGCAAGCTGCGCGGGTGGACGGCGGAGGACTCGACTGGCGACCGGGTCGTAACCCTCCCCTTGGGGTCTCTTGCACGGCGAGACAGCCCCGGCTTCGGCCCCGATTCCGCCGGAATCAGTTGAGCCCAAACAGGCGGGAGAGCGCTCCGGCCATTGCGCGTAAACTGCTAACCGGCAAGGCTTTGCAGTCCATCTGTCGGGCCCATCGCGGGGCATTTTTGGCAGCGGACCACATTTTCGCT
>JBIKMW010000184.1:0-5807 GCA_044359065.1 Planctomycetales bacterium
GCCGCCACCCATCATTCCCATGCCCCCACCGCCGCCCCCCATGCCGCGGGCCATGCCCCCTCCCATTCCCCCGCCACCCATCATGCCCCCGCCCATGCCTCCGCCACCCCCCGGCCCGCGCGCCGCGGCCGTCTGGGGACCCGCCACCAACCCCGCCAGCAGCGCCGCCGCGCTGGTCCAGGCCAACAACAACCGCCGCGTGCCACGGCTCCGATCGATCCGTTGAAAGTTCATGGCGACCCTCCCCTGATGCGGGGGGCGCATTCGCAACCGGGGGCTCGGGAACCATCGAAATTCCCTGGAATTCCGCCACCGGAGAATGGGTGCGTGCGTCCGACCGACAAGGTCTGATACGGAGCCGGAACCGGCCCCTCAACAACTCCGTCGAGGATTTCCACGCGCGTCGCGGAATCAGCAGGGCCTTTGCTTTGTTCCACACGAAGGGTAAGCAGGGGAGGCCGGGGTTGGTGCCGCTTTCGGCGAAACGCCGGAAAATCGTGTGCGACCCGCAGACCGGGGCTTCCCTGCGGTCCAGTCCCGGCCACTCGTTGAACAACTCCGTTTGAACACCGCGAAAGCACCGCGAAATCCACCCGCGCGTTCGGACGTTTCCTCTCGACAGGCCGCCGATGGTCGCGGAGGATCGTGAACCGCTCCTTGGCGATTCTCGCGAAACCTTTTTCGGCGGGACGTGTTTAGTGGGGCGAGTCACACGTTTCGCCGACGCTTCCACTCGGAAGGTTCGGCCGTGTTGAGCGATGTTCCGCCGCCTCCCGGCCGCGCGATCCGACACCGAAGTTTTCCCGAAGTAAGGGCGTCAACATGTTGCTTGGAAAGCGTTTGCGTTTTGTGATGGGGGTCGCGCTCGCCACCCTCCCGCTCTCCGTCGTGACCGACGCGGTCGGCCCGAATTCCGCCTCCGCGCAAGAAGGCTCCCCTGTCAAGGAGCCTGCGGCGCTGTTCAAGGAATTGGACAAGAACACGGACGGCAAGCTCTCCAAGGACGAAGTCCCCGAGGGCCAATTGCGATTCCACGAACGGCTGCTGCGGGCCGCAGGTAAGAAAGAGGGAGACGATCTGACTCAGGACGAGTTCGTGGCGGCCCTCAAGGAAGCGCGCCCGGCACCTGATGCCGCAGGTCCCCGGGGACCCGGTGGCCCCGGTGGCCCCGGTGGTCGTGAAATGCCGACGCCCGAACAGATGCTCGAGCGAATGGACAAGAACAAGGACGGCAAGATTTCCAAGGACGAAGTCCCCGAGCCGGCGCAACGGTTTCTCAACCCGTTGTTCGAACGCCTCGGCAAGGACACCCTGACCAAGGACGACCTGGCCGAAGCACAACGCCGCATGAAGGAGATGATGGGACGCCCCGGTGAAGGACGTCCGGGCGAAGGGCGTCGGCCCGAAGGGAACCCCGGTGCCGGTCGTGGCGAAGAGTTCTTCAAGCGACTCGACACCAACGGCGACGGCTCGATCACCGCCGCGGAAGCGCCGGAAGGAATCCGCCCCCGCGTCGAGGCGATGCTCAAGGAAGCCGGCAAGGAACCGTCGGGCAGTCTGTCCCGCGAAGAGTTCGTTCGCTTGGCGATGGCCCGTATGGCGGCGGACGGTCGCCGTCCAGAAGGCGACCGCCGACCCGAGGGTGATCGTCGTCCGGATGGCCCGCCGCGCGGTCCCGAAGGTCGCGGTCCGGAAGGTGATCGTCGCCCCGAACGACCGGACGGCGACCGCCGTCCCGAGGGTGATCGTCGTCCGGATGGCCCGCCGCGCGGTCCCGAAGGTGATCGCCGACCCGACGGTCCGCCGCGCGGCCCCGAAGGTCGTGGTCCGGAAGGTGATCGCCGTCCCGATGGTCCCCCGCGCGGCCCCGAAGGCCGTGGTCCCGAAGGTCGAGGCCCGATGGGTGGTCCTCCGTTTGGGCCTGGGCGATTCCCTCCGGGGTTGGCCCGTTTCGACCGCAACGAAGACGGCCGCTTGAATCGCGACGAACTGGAGCGATTGGTCCGCGAGTTCGACGAGATCGACCGCAATGGCGACGGCCAAATCGAAATCTTTGAACTCATGGGCTTCGGCCCCCCCGGTCGCGGACCCGAGGGACGCGGTCCCGAGGGAGACCGCCGACCGGACGGCCCTCCCCCCCGCGGCCCCGAAGGTCGTGGTCCGGAAGGGCGTGGTCCCGAAGGGCGTCGCCCCGAGGGTGATCGCCGTCCCGATGGGCCTCCTCCCGAAGGACGCGAACGGGGCCGTGAAGGCGATCGGCCTGCCGAAGACCGCCGCCCCCCGCGGGAAGAGGACTGATCCGTAGGCCTGCGCCCGACTCAATGCGGGCGTACGACATCCGACAAGCAACTGCGGGCCAACGAGAGAGCGCGGGCGGGACCGATCCACACGGGATCCGGTCCCGCCCGTTTCTTCGTTCCCGCTCACGAGTTCGCGTTTGCGCTCACGGGCCTGGATCGCGCGCAGTCGGTCAACCCACACCCGGCCCGCACCATCGCTCGATCATGCGGCGATACAAATCGGTGCCCCTTTCCAACTGGTCCAGTTCGATGTACTCGTCGCGCGTGTGGGCTTGCGCGATGTCCCCCGGACCGCAGACGATCAGGTTCCGCAATTCCCCGAGCATCACGCCATCGGTGCCGTAGGGGACGGTTCTCGAAGCGTTCCCCCCCGTCAGCGCGAGGGCCTCGCGGACGAACGGGCTCCGCGGATCGGCGTGCAACGGTTGCCCGCGCCACGTCACCGAGAACTCCAGCCCACATCGCTCGGCGGCCACGCGCGACCTCTCGAGAAGTTCCTCGGCGTCGATCCCCGGCATGGGGCGAAACGCCACCGTGCACACCGAGCGTTCGGCGGTGATGTTCACGGCCGGGTTGTGGTCGTTGATGCCAATGTTCCAACTCACCACCGGTGGCTCGAAGTCGGCGTTGCGCCAGCGAGGTTCCCGTTCGGTCTCGTCGTGAATCGCCTTCATTTCCGCCAGGAACGGGATCATCGCGAGGTTGGCGTTCACCCCCTTGCCGATGGCCGAGTGCGCGGCCCGACCCCGCGACACGGCGCGGAACCCGTAAATCCCCTTGTGGGCATGCACCACCTCCAACCGCGTCGGTTCGCCAATCACTCCGACCGTTTGACGCGCGACCATCTCTCGAAAGAACCGGGATTCCCGCGCGACTTGCGCCGCTCCCGCCGAACCCACCTCTTCGTCGGCGGTACACACGATGTACTGCGGGCCCGCCAGACGGTCGACCGGCACCAACGCACTGGCCGCCAGGCAGCACGCCAGCGAGCCTTTCATGTCGCAACTCCCCCGTCCGTACAGCCGCCCGTCGCGCACCACCGGCGACCACGCCCCGTGGACCGCGTCGTGCCACGTCTCGGCCGGCACGGTGTCCGTATGACAGAAGTACGCGAATCCCGGGCGTGAGGTGGATGTCGCGGGACCGGCGGGGCCGCGGCGACCAACGACGCTCGCTTTGCGGACGCCCGCCGCGTCGAGGTACTCGAACCACTCCACCTCGAATCCCAGGCGCGTGAGCAAGTCGCGCGACAGTTCCGTCGCCGGGACGTTCGAGTCCCGACTCACCGACGGCACGGAAACCAGCCGCGACGCGACATCAACGGCGGAAAGAGTCTCGGACATGGGTTGCCGCCGCAAGGACTACTAAAGGACTACCATCGGAGAAGCACGACGCGTGGTCGCATCGAATTGACCGCGCCAGTGTAACGCCCTGAAGTTACGGCACATGACGCCCGCGCGAAAAGCGTGTGCCACTGCCGGCTCGTGCAGCATCGCGAACGTGAACCCGCGGCCAAGTGGTCAGCGTGGACCGACGCCGGGTGGCCCAGCCATCTCGTGGCCGGGTCGCGCAGCGACAAGATGCCACACCTTCCGCGCTCAACCTCGGAAGAAACCCCGGATGCCAATGCCAGCTCGTTCAACTGTGCGAACGTGAACCCGCAGGTGCCCCGGACGCGGCTGAGAGCGCCAAGGCGACGCAATCACAAGTCGCGTTGATCGAAGCGACCCCAATGATCGTCCCGACGAATGCGACACGGGGCCCTTCACCATTTCCGGGATCGATGGTCATCCGATTGCCGCGCTACCAAGACGATCAAAATCGCGTGTTGGGCACTCGGTTGTCCGCTGAGCGTCGCTGACACATGGCCTCCCGCGACTCTTCGCACGCCGAACTCTCTTGCAGTTATCGGAGTGTGACAACTTCCTCGAACCGATTCGTCGGCGATGAAGTCAGGAAGACCGCCGCAGAATAGGTATCGAATCGTCCAATATTGTAAGACGAATGTTCGTACCACCAGTTTCCGGTGTCCCAGTCGACGAATCTGCCGTTGAACCGAACTCGACACCATCGGTTTCCTTCGACGCACGGAAGGTCGGTGAATGACAGAGTCGAGGGCCGTGCCGCGTTGTCCGATCTGCGGCAAAAGCGAACCGACAGTCCATCCCCTTCAGAGCGCACCTCGAGGTCCAGCAGTCTTAGCTGACCGAATTCCGTGACACGAACGCAATGATCCGAACGCTCAAACCGATCCCGTTCCGAGTACGTCGCCCGATGCAAAATCCACCCCGACGAAGAATCGCAATTCGACAGCAGCATCACCGCGAGCGGAATCGCACTACGGATTCGCGATCCATCCCCACCCCGAGAACGTTTGGTCCACACCGTGTGAACATGCTGAATGAGAATGATTGCCATGTGTATCCGTCTTGGTATGTGCGCGGCCGTCAGCCATTGACCTTGGAATACGGACCACGCGCAGTCCGCCCCTCCGGTTGACCGCCTTGTCCAGCTTCTCATATCGGAAATGACCATGAACACGCGAACACGAAGTCGCCCATTGGTCTTGGGTCCTGGCCATTCCGTGTCCGACAGCGACTCAGGGAGGAATTGCCAGCGGTCAATGTCCAACAGGACTTCCAGATTCGACATCCGATGATTCATTGGGACAAAAGTGACACGAACCCAATGTTTTCCTGTCGAATGGCGCCGGGAGCCGCTGCCGGCTGGTCCAGCAGTGCGAACGTGAACCCGCAGGTGCTCCCGGACGCTGTTTTGGTAATCCGGGTGGTGTCGTCGCAGAGGGTGATTATCGAGACGCCAGCACCCGTCACCCTCCGTTCCTCCCCGTTCCGCGGGACCTTTGCCAGCATCCGCTTCAACGCGATGAAATCCTCCCTCGCGATCTCGTTCACGCCCTGGCGATGTCGCTCGACGAAGCCCCCCTCGCGAAGTTGGAGACGATCGTGCCGGGGCCGATGACCGACGAGCGTGTCTCCGATTTCCCCGTGGGTAAACTGGTCGCAGCGCGAATTCCTCGGTCCATGCGGTGGTTCAGTCCATTTTGAGGACTTGTCCTCACCGGCCGTCCTCGCATTTCCCCAGCGGTTCGCGTGTCGCGCGACCCTGTTCCGTGACGGAAGGCTACAATTTCGATATTCGCGCGACGGCCACGGGCACGCGTTGCGCACCAGCACCTCTCGGAGTCCGCCGCATGAGTTCCGCCGAATTGACCGTCGGTTCCACCGCCCCCGCGTTTTCGCTCCCCGCGTTCCCGGAAGGGACCGTCAAGCTGTCGCAGTTCAAGGGGAAGCAAAACGTCGTTCTGTACTTCTATCCCCGCGACAACACCCCCGGCTGTACGACGGAGGCGTGTGATTTTCGGGACAATCTGGCCCGGCTGACATCCGCCGACACGGTGGTGCTGGGGGTCAGCACGGACACGGTGGCGTCGCACGAAAAGTTCGCCACGAAGTTCGAGCTCCCGTTTCCGCTGCTGGCGGACGA
>JBIKMW010000030.1:0-60879 GCA_044359065.1 Planctomycetales bacterium
TGATGGGAGGAGGGGGTATGGGAGGCTGTGGGGGCGGCGGGATGGGGCAGATGCAGGGAGGGATGGGGTCGATGGCGTCCGGGTCGTCGGGTTCGATGTCGAGTTCGTCGGCGTCGTCGATGTCGACCGAGATGCAAGAGCAGTTGGTTGCGCTCCGGCAACAGATGCTCCAACAGCAGCAGATGGCCGCGCAACAGCAAATCGCGGCGGCTCGCGCCCGGATGAACAATCCTCTGGCCGTTGGCGAGACCCGCAAGACCCGTGCGGAAATGCTGGCTGACAACAAGGCCGCCGCCGAACAACGCAAAACGGCGGCGCTGGCACGCCGCAGCAAGACGACGGGATCGACAGAAATCGCGCGGAAGGGGGCGGGTGCGCCGGTCACGCCGCGCGGTTCGGGGGATGTCGTCGCCAGCCGATAGTCGCGGTGGGAAGACGAGGTCGGGAGACTTTGACGTTCCGCGGCAAGAGTTCCGGGGGGACGACCGAGAGAGAGCGGTCGTCCCCCCGAGCCGTTTCTCCCCCACAATGGATGTTTGTTGCGCGAATCAGGATCGATTGTGACGGAGAAGGGTTCGGTCGGCACGACCCGGACGAAAGGGTGCGAACCCCGGATTGTCGTCAGCTCCTGAGAGTCGTCTTGACCGCAACGTGTACAGCATCCAGCCCGCCTCAGATCGCGACCCTTCTCCCCCACAATCGGTGCGAAAAAACAAGGAAAAACTCCACTGTGGGGGAGAAGGTGCCCGAAGGGCGGATGAGGGGGGCCATGCCCTTCGCGGCCCCCTCACCCCGGCCCTCTCCCCCGCATTGGATACCGATCGTGTCAAGACATTTGCCAGCGAGGGAGAGGGAGTCGCGTTTGGCCGTTTCGACCATCTCAGTCCAGGGTTCGCACCCCGGACGAAACCCGCGGCGCGAACGCGGTTGACAGGTTTCGTGTCCCGTGCGTACTGTCCGCCCCCCCTTGGCCAAACCTTCGCGAGCCGTCCAGGCAGCGACGGATGTTGATGCGGACCTCATGGCGAGGGGACACCAGGTTCCGCTCGGCCCTCATCGGGCCGGTGTGCGGCGGGGGATGTTCCCGCCGTCCCCTCCGAAACAGATCTCGGAGGGCTCTGTTCCACGTCGCTCGCGGTCGAATGGTTGATTCCGCCCACCTTCCCGAACTGCCGTTGATGGTCGCCGGAGTTCCGGAGCCCGTCGTCGCGGTGTTGCGCCGCACCGGACTTCCCACGAAGGAATTGCCGAAAATCCCCTTGGCTGCGGACGGGACGGGACGGTTCCTGTTGTTCGATTCGCGCGTTCCGTCGAGCGTGACGCGCATGCGGACGGCGCGGAAGCAAGGACTGGAACCGATCGACCTCGCCGAGATCGACACCTCGCTGCCGGGAGGGTTGTGGGACTTCGAGGACGATCCCGGGTCGGCGTCGAATTCGCTCAAGAACGGCCCGAAGGCGTTTCTGGAACAGCTCAAGCTGCGGCTGGAGAGTTTGGGAGGGGTGTGGCTGCGGATCGCCGACTACCCGTACCCGTTCCGGTCCGCGCTGGCGGTGGGGATCGTGCATGGCGAGTCCCCCGTGCCGCAACCGTATGCGTGCGGGATCACGTTGACGCATTTTCTCGGAAGTCGCCTGCGCGAAGAGGATTTGCGAGGTTTGTGGTTCGCCGATCCGCACGAGTTGGGCTGGGCGGTGGACGGGGACGACATCGAGGCCACATCGCGCAAGACGCAGTCCCGGTGGCGGACGCGCATGGATCGATTCCGCGAGGCGGGTCGGGAGATCGAGGGCTATCGATGCGAGCCGCGTTCGGCCGGCCTGCCCAGTCTCGCCGAACAGGTGCGGCTCGGCCTGCGGTACCGGGTCGAATGCGAACGGGCGGTTTCGTCCGGCCGACCGGCGTGGGACTTCGACAAGGGGGAACAGGTTCGACTGTCCCTCGAAGACGCGTCCCGGCTGATGGACGGAAGTCCGGGCGATGCCCTCGGCACGGTGTTGCGCCTCGACCACGAGTCACGGCGGGCGGGCCGATTGGATGCGGACCATGTGTTGAATTCGTCGGTGATCGCTTTGCCGTCGGCGCTACGGCCGGTGTTGCTGAGCCGGATCGCGTCCAGCCGATCGTTCGAGGAGTGGTTTCGGACCCGGGTCGAGAGTGGCGCGCCGATGTTTTTGGAAGTCGCCGCGGAACTGGCCGATTTTCCGGGGCTGCAAAAACTGGCGATTCTGGCGGACGGTTCGCCGTTTCTGTGGAAGTGCACGTTCTCGCAATTCGCCCGTTGGCAAATGGCGCGGCGGCGGACCTGCGCGGTCGTGCGTCGCACGGGGGAAGGCTACGAGGTGCAGCTTCCGCGGGACGTGACGGCTGGCGGGTTTGCGGCAGTTGGGTTCACGGCGGAGCTGTGGCGCGGCGGACATGTGGCGCGGTTGCCGCTGGCGAGCGAGGGATTGTCGATTCCCGACGAAGGGGTTTTGTACCAACCGGCGGAGGGGGCCTGTCCGGGGGGCACATCGGTCCCCGCCACGCCGCGCGAGGTTCGTCCGACGGGCCTGCGGAAAACGGGGTCGAACGGGTAGCGGGGCGCTAGCGCCGCGACCGTTGTGTCGCGGCCTTTCCACGCGGCGCAGGGCTTTCGCCTTTTTCAATCTGTCGAAGAAGAAGAAGGGGTGGCCGGGGTTGGAGCCGCTTTGGGCGAAACCCCGGAAAACCGCGTGCAATCGGACGACCGCGGCTTCCCTTCGGTCCAGCCCCGGCCATCCCAGGTTCAACAAAGCGAAAGCCCTGCACGCGGCGGGAATCGACTTGTGCTCTGTGAAGGGATTGAGGATCGTGGAAGCTGACGGGAGCGCTGCCGAGGAACCCCTGAAGGCATAAATCGCCTCCGCGCGGGGGGCTTGCCCTTCGTGGTCCGCCTCGGCCGCACGTCCGCTCGCCGGACGCGACCTGGAGATGTCCGACGCGAACACGATGGAAACCCGAAGCGTGCGTTTTGACGTTGCGCGATTCCCGGTGGAGCTGCGAAGACGCAGAGTAAGGCCGATCCTTTGCGTCTCTGAGCCTTTGCGTGAGACCACAAAACTGGTGTCTTGCGATGTCTCGGGGACATCGCGAAGCACGGGCCAAGCGGGGTCCCTCGCTCACGCTTCGTGTTTCCAAAAGAATAGCCTTCTCGAAGCGCGCCGCCGTTCATAACGCATCATCGGGTGACCGACATGTTTTCCATTCCCGAATCACGACGCGAGTTTTTGGCGACGACCGGTTTCGGCGTCGGATCGTTGGCGCTGGCCCATTTGCTCGAGGCGGACGGATTGTTGGGTTCGGCCCGAGGGGCGGAAACCGCGCCGGGCAAACCGGGCGAGAATCTCCCCCTGGACCTGACGCCTCGCGCGCCGCACGCCGCTCCCCGCGCGACGGCCATGATCTCGCTGTTCATGCACGGGGGGCCGTCGCATGTCGACCTGTTCGATCCCAAACCCGAATTGACGAAGCAGAGCGGGACCGACTACGGGGGCGAGGTGGTGTACAGCTTCGTCAACCGGGCAAACAAGAAGCTGTTCGGTTCGCCGTGGAAATTTGAGAAGCGGGGACAATGCGGGACGGAGATTTCCGAGCTGCTCCCGGAGATTTCGGGGATTGTCGACGACATCTGCCTGATCCGTTCGATGCACACCGGTCACAACGGGCACGAAGTTTCCATCCGCTACTTCCACGGCGGCATCGCGGGGGTGACGGGGCGGCCGACGCTCGGCAGTTGGATGGTGTACGGGTTGGGCAGCGAGTCGCGCAACCTGCCGGCGTACATGGTGCTGTCCGATCCCGGCGGACATCCCGTGGACGGCACGCACAACTGGTCGAGTGGATTCCTGCCGCCGTTGTATCAGGGAACGGTGCTTCGCGCGCAAGAACCGCGGATCCTCAACCTCGATCCTCCCGCGGGATTGAAGCCCTCCGCCCAAGCCCGGAACCTGGAACTGCTACGGACGTTGAATCGTCGACATGCCGACGCCCGTCCTGGCGAGACGGAGTTGGAAGCCCGCATCCAAAGCTACGAACTGGCCGCCGCGATGCAGACGTCGGCGAAGGAAGCGCTGGACGTGACCCGCGAGCCCGAGCACATCCATCGGCTGTACGGTCTCGACCAGGACGCCACCCGCGAGTACGGGACGCGGTGTCTGATCGCGCGGCGGTTGGTCGAGCGCGGGGTGCGTTTCGTGCAGTTGTTCCTCGGCGGACAGCCGTGGGACAACCACACGGGCATCCGCGGGTCGCTCCCCGAGATTTGTCGTCGCACCGACAAACCGTCGGCGGCGCTGGTGAAGGACCTCAAACAGCGGGGACTGCTCGATTCGACGATCGTGCACTGGGGGGGGGAGATCGGCCGTCTGCCGGTGTGCGAGGGAACGCTCGACGACACAGCGGGGCGCGACCACAACGGGCAAGGGTTCTCGATCTGGATGGCGGGGGGGGGCTTCAAGGGGGGTACCGCCTACGGCGAAACGGACGAGTTCGGCCACAAGGCGGCGGTCAACGTACTGACCCCGAACGACTTCCAGGCGACCGTGCTGCATCAGTTGGGTGTCGACCACGCCAAGCTGGTGTACCACGCGAACGGCCGAGCGCAGCGGCTGATCGACAACCGTCCGGCGCGAGTGGTGGGGGAGCTGTTGGGGTGAGGTGCGGAGACGGAACAGCAAGAGAGCGTCGGCTCAGCGGGGCGCCTCTTGCAACGTGCGGTGCCCGTGTTGGCTTTTGGCGATGGCCGCTTCGCGGGCGGCGGCGGATTCGCGGTGGACGTGGCGCAGCAGCCGTTCCATCGCCGGCGTGAGGTCGACGTTACGACGCTCCATCGCCGCCTTGGCCGCGGCGATGCTGCGGTCCAGCGGAAAGCGGTCGGCGATCGCTCCGTGCCAGACCGCCGCGAAGGACGGGATCGAACGGGGCAGAAGGCCGCCGGCGGGGAGGATCATGCACATTGCGCCGATCACCGAGCCGGTGTTGATGAGGCTGCCCAGGCCGGTCTTGGTGTGATCCCCCACGAAACAGCCGACCTTCACCAACCCGGTGTCGACGCCGCCGCCGTCCGACGGCAGGCGGACCGGCGTGTAGTC
This sequence comes from Planctomycetales bacterium, assembly GCA_044359065.1. Taxonomy (GTDB): domain Bacteria; phylum Planctomycetota; class Planctomycetia; order Planctomycetales; family Planctomycetaceae; genus JAIXZD01. The sequence goes on from JBIKMW010000030.1 coordinate 5,112, forward strand.
GTTCTTCAGGTCGCTGTTCGCCGTTTGTGCGCCGAGGTTCACCCACGGGCAGATGTAGCTGTGTCCGAGGAACCCGTCGTGGTACTTGTTGACGTGGGCGTGCAGGATCGACGCCTCGACCTCTCCCCCCACCCGGCACACCGGTCCGATGGTTGTTCCTCCCCGGATGTTGGCACGGAACAGTTGCGAGTCGGCGCCGATGAAGCACGGCCCCTCGATGCGCGAGAACGCCTGCACGACCGCCCGCGAACCGATCGTCACCGGACCGCGCCGGGCGTCGAGCACCACGTATGGCTCGATTTCGGCGTCCTGTTCGATGAACACCTGGTCGCGGTCCCCCAGTATGGCGATGTCCGGACGGTCGCGATGGGAGAGCGCGGGGCCGTCCGGTGCTGTGCGGGCGAGTTGATCGGCGAGAAAGTCCTTCGCCAACTGGCGTCCGTTCCACTCCACCGTATCCCACGGATGGCGGGCGAGCTTGCCGCCGGCAAGGCGGCGGCTGGACCGCAACCGGGCGACGCGCGAAACGAAGGGTTCGGCGTCGCCGCCGGTGGTGTCACCGACCTCGGCGAGAGGGACCTCGGCGGGATCGACGGTTACGAAGGCGACTTCGCCGTCGACCACGCCGGTTTCGTCGGGACGGATCGCCGCCAGTTCTGCGGCATCGCACACCCAGCGGCTGTTGAGCAGGAGGGTCGGACCGCGCTGCAACCACGGCAAGTCGTTGACGACCGCCTCGGGATGCGCCTCACGGTAGGTTTCGGCGAGGTGCGGGCGGGCGAACAAACCCCATTCGACGGGGCCGAGCGTCCGGACGGCGCGTTCACGGGCCGACCATTGTCCGCAGACGATCTCGCACGCGGGGCGCAGGAGGGCGAGCGGGGCGAGCCCGTCGACGCGTCGATCCTCGAAGAACGCCAAACGCATGCCGAAATCCGTTTCGTGCGCGGTCGGGGGAGCGGGGCTGGACTTGCGCGACCGCCGTCGCCGAGCGCAATCCTCGCGCGGCATCCCGACCGATGCGGGTTCTACCCTCATCGACCAACGGCGAGAATCCGAATGCCTGTATGTGTTCCCGGACCACCCAGGCATCCCAAATACCGTGTTTTAACGCGGCATGCGGGGACGGGAACCAATTCCGGTACGCGTTCGTCTTAGTGCGACCGGCGGGGGAGAACGTGGCCGGAGCGCTGGTGGCGACGGCGGAAGTTGTCGCGAAATCGCAAATCACCGGTTTTTTTGGTCTCACGCAGAGGCGCGGAGACGCAAAGGAATTGTCTTTCTCTGCGGCTCCGCGCCTCTGCGTGAGAACAAAGACCCTTGAAATCCTGATGTTCTCTGCGGCTCCGCCGGGAATGGCGCAACTTCAAAACTCACGCTGCGGTTTACCATCGAGAATTCACCGGTGGTCAGAAAGAATCAAAACCTCTACGGCTACGGTGACTTTGCGGACAGGGCGGTCTGGGTAAAAAGCACTCGGGGCAACGCGCGAAGGGGGCAGACTCCTTGTGAAGCAACCGGTGGCGGCGAAACATCTTGCGGTTCGCGCGGGGGGCGACTAGTTTCATTCGCAACGTGAGAGCCGCGTGCCGTCGCCGGAACCGCAAGAGCGCGGCGTTTGTCGACGGATCGAGGGTAGGTTTCTTTGGGACCACCGCTGAATTCGCGATGGAAACCCGAAGCGTGAGCGAGGAACCCGGCGTGGATTCCGGGGAATTCGTGACCTGCGGGGAGAGCGGGGTCCCTCGCTCACGCTGCGGGTTTCCAAAAAATCACAGCCTCGACGTTGCCGATTCCCTGATCGGGTCGGCTGCCGGACAAACGAGCCGTGACGCACAACTGAGATTTGCCCGCTGGAACGCACGGGAGCGGTAAGACCTTTCCCCGAGTTCTCGCAACTTCGACGACTAAACGACCTGAGTTTCAGCAAAAATCCCAACGGAATCCGGAGACCCCACCATGCGTGCTTGGAACTGTCGTTCGACCGGCGCGGGAGTGGCGTTGGCGGCGGTGTGTGTGTGGGTCGGGGGCGGGCTGTCGGCCGCCGATCCGGCTAAACCCGAAGCCGGTAAAGCCGAAACCGGTAAACCCGCTCCGAAACAGACGGCGGTGATCCAGTCTCCGCCGGGACTGACGATCGAGCGTTGCCGGATCAAATTGATCGACGAAGCGACGATCGCGGCGGGGCGAACCGGCGTGTTGGGGATGGTCACTCCCCGCGAAGGGGACCTGGTCAAGAAGGACCAGAAGGTGGCGTCTTTGGTGGACGATGTCGCCAAGGCGGCGCTCGAAGTGGCCACCAAGGAAGCGACGAACGACATCGAAGTGCGTTACGCCGACAAGGCCGCCGAGGTCGCGCAAGCGGAGTACGACGTGGCGTTGTTCGCCAACCGCCGCGTGGCGCAAACTGTCCCCGAGATCGAGGTCAAGAAGCTCAAGCTGGCCGCCGAACGGGGCTTCCTGCAAACCGAGCAAGCTCAGCACCAACTCGACGTGGCCAAGATGAAGATGAACGAGGCCTCGGCCACGTTGAAGCTGTTTCAGATCGAAGCCCCCTTCGACGGGAGCGTGACGCGGGTCTACAAGGTGAAGGGGGAGGCGGTTCGCGAGGGGGATCCGATCCTCGAAGTGTGCAGCACCGCGCGGGTCAAGGTGGAAGGGACGATCAAGCTCAAGGATGTGTTCGCCGTCCGGGTGGGGGCGAAAGTGAGTGTGCGGCTGGATATCCAGGATGCAGATCTCGAAGTCGAAAAGAAGTTCTACGACGGGCGGTTGGTGTTCGTGGACGTGAAGGCGCAGCCCGTGACCAACGACGTGCGGGTGTGGGCCGAAGTGGCCAATCCGGACAACGTGCTGCGGGCCGGTGCGACGGCGCTGATGGTTGTCTCGAACACGGAAACGGCGGAACCGCTCGCACAGCGGGAATGAGGAATAACGAATTCCGAAGGGGGAACGTTGGGGGCGCGATCTGCGAACTCTTCTCCCCCACAATCGGCGTTGAATTCTGTCTTGATGTATTGCCGTGGGGGAGAAGGTGCCCGAAGGGCGGATGAGGGTGATCCCCCTCACCCCAACCCTCTCCCCCGCGTTGGAAGCGGTTCGTGTCGACAACATCGCGAGCGGGGGAGAGGGGGCCAACGGCCTGCTCTCGCAAGCAGCGCACAAAAGAACAAGCAACCGCTTCCGGCGTGTCGATGCACGCCCGACACGACTGAACCCGACAGGCTGGAAGCCTATCCCACTCCTGACCCGCGCTCCCCTCCATGTCCGCCGCCGCTCAAATGCTGCCGTCCTCCCAACGGGCCGTCCCGTTGGTGATGCGGACCGACCTGACCATCGCGCGGGTCCCCTATCAGCGGACGCCCTCCTGGGTTGTCAAGGATCCCGTCACGCTGAAGTACTTCCGCTTCCAGGCGGAGCAGTTCAAGATCCTCGAACTGCTCAACGGCGAGCGCAGCCTTGAGCAAATCCGCGAGGAGTTCCAGCGGGAGTTCCCCTCGTCGCACCTCACGCTCGAGGAGATCCAGTCGCTGGTCAGCGACATGTACAAATCGGGGCTGGTGTACAGCAACCGGTTCGGGCAAGGGACGGCGCTGCTTAAGCGGCACGAGGAAAACGTCCGCCAGAAGATCATGCAGACGCTGAAGAACATCCTCTACCTGCGTCTGCCGGGGTGGGACCCCGACCGGACGCTGGCGTGGTTGTTGCCGTGGTTCGGGTGGATCTTCCAACCGATCGGCGTGGCGATCTGGCTGGCGGTGGTGCTGTCGGCGTCGCTGTTGATGCTGGTGCAGTTCGACGAATTCAGCCGCAACCTGCCGGAGTTTCAGCAGTTCTTCGGGTTCTCGAACCTGATGTCGATGTGGGCCATCATGGGGGGGGCGAAAATCCTCCACGAGTTCGGCCACGGCCTCTCGTGCAAGCACTTCAAGGGAGAGTGCCACGAGATGGGGGTGATGATGCTGGTGTTCAGCCCGGCGCTGTATTGCGACGTGTCGGACTCGTGGCTGCTCAAGAACAAATGGCACCGCATCGTGATCGGCGCGGCGGGGATGTATGTCGAGATTTTCCTGTCCTCGCTGGCGGTGTTCGGCTGGTGGTTTTCGGAGCCGGGCTGGTTCCACCACTCGTGCCTGAACCTGTTCTTCGTGTCGACGGTGTCGACGGTCATCTTCAACGCGAACCCGCTGATGCGGTACGACGGCTATTACATGCTGTCGGACTATCTTGAGATCCCCAACCTGCGTCCGAAGGCGGACCGGATGCTCAAGGAGGCGTTTTCGTGGTGGTGTCTGGGGATCGAATCGCGGCCGGACCCCTTCATGCCGCAATCGGGACAGGGCTGGTTCGTCCTGTTCGCGATCGCGGCGTGGGTCTACAAGTGGTTCATCATGTTTTCGATCCTGCTGTTCTTTTATACGTTCCTGAAACCGTATGACGTGCAAAGCCTCGGGATCGCGCTTGCGGTGATGACGCTGGCTTCGATGATCGGGTCGATGATCTGGTCGGTGTATAAGATTGTCTCGACTCCCCGGAGAGACCCGATGAGCAAGTTCAAGATCACCGTGACGCTCGCCCTGCTCACCACGGGCATCGTCCTCGCGCTCCGGGTCCCCTTCCCGTGGAGCATCGAATCGGGACTGGTGCTGGAGCCGCACAATGTGCAGCACGTGTACACCGCCACGCCGGGGCAACTCGTCGAGGTGCTGGTGAAGCCCGGAGAAACGGTCGAGAAGGGGGCGGTGGTGGCGCGGCTCAAGAACTTCGAGAAGGAGGACGAAGTCCGCCGGCTTGAGCGCGATCGCGAATCGCAAAAGATCGAAATCGAGATGCAGCACCAGTTGGAGGAATACGCTCGCGAGAAGCTGGCAGTCGAGAAGCTGGCGACGATCGAAGAACAACTGTCCGACTACCGCGAACAGATCGAGCGGTTGACGCTGTTGGCTCCGGTGACGGGTGTGGTGATCGAGCCGCAGCGGAATCCGCATCCGAAGCTGGACAAGATGCAGTCGACGTTGCCCCGTTGGCACGGCACCCCCCTGGACGCGCGGAACCTTGAGGCGTACCTGGAGCCGCGCTCGCACGTTTGTTCGATCGCCCCCGACAAGAACTTCCAGGCGATTCTGGTGATCGACCAGGCGGACCGGAACGACCTGGCGGTGGGGGGCTCGGTCCGTATCAAGCTGGACGACCTTCCCGATCAGGTGTTCCACGGCACGGTCGCGGAGATCAGCGAACGGCATTTGGAAATCGCGCCGCAACAGTTGACGAATAAGGCGGGGGGGGACCTCCCCACGATGACCGACAAAGAGGGACGCGAGCGGCTGACGAGCATCGCCTATCAGGCAACGGTGGTGCTCGACACGGACCTGCACCTGTTGAAGTCGGGGATGCGGGGGAGAGCGCGGTTCCTGGTGGCGAAACGGTCGCTGGGGGACTGGGCGTGGCGGTACATTCGCCAGACGCTGAACTTCCGGATTTGAGGAACGCGGCGGGAGCTTCCATGCCCAACCCGATGCGACTGGCGATGTCCGGTGTCTGGCATGTGCACGCTACGGGGATGGTCCGTCAGATCGCCGCGCATTCGGACGAGTTCCAACTGGTCGGCCTCTACGACCGCGATGCCGATCTCGCCCGCGCCCGTGCCCGCGAGTGGTCGCCACTCCTCCCCGGTTTGCGCGTGTTCGAGTCCGAAGAGGAATTGTTCGCACAGCCGCTCAACGGAGTCCTCGTCGAAGGGCGCGTCGACGAGAACGTGGCCACGGCACGGCGCGCGGTCGAGCGCGGCTTCCCCGTGCTGCTCGAAAAGCCGGGCGGAGTCGATTTGGCTTCCTTCGAGGATTTGTTGACCCTCGCAGCGCGGCGCGGCGTGACGGTGCAGCTCGCCTGGCTGTTTCGACGGATGGCGGCGGTCGAGCGAATGCTGGAGGCGGCCCGTGCGGGGGAATTGGGGCGGGTGTATGCCTTTCGGGGACGGCTTCCCAAACCGGTCGCCGAGTACGACGTGTTCGTCGAAGACCTGGGCCGGTACGCGGGGGGGATGTTCTTCGAGATGGCCGGACACCTCGTCGATTTCCTGGTGACGCTGTGCGGTCCGCCGCGAAACGTCGTCTCGCGGATGTGTCATCACGCGGACCCGGGGCGACCGGGGGCCGACAGGAGTGGGGCGTTCGTCGATAACGGGGTAGCCCTCGTCGAATGCGAACACGCGCTCGGCGTGCTGGAAGTCACCGCGCTGGAGACGGCCACGGACGCGCGGCGGATCGAAGTGTACGGTTCGGAAGGGGCGTTCGTGATTCCCCATCTGGGGAGCGGTCATGTCGCCAACGACGCCGTACAGCCGTACGAGCAATTCTCGGCGCGGACGGGCGAATGGACGCGGCACGAACCGTTGGCGAAGCCGCTGCAAATCGGGGATTTGCGGGAGTTCCGCGCGGTCGTGCGGGGCGAGAAGGCTCCCGACTATTCGCCCGCACACGATCGCGTTGTGCACGAGACGTTGCTGCGGGCGTGCGGGATGAACCCGGCCGCGTCACAATCGGGGTGATGGACGTCGCGACGGTGGACGCGAAGCGACCGGGTGGTTGGACATCGATTACGGTGCTTCGGTTCGCAGTCGCCCCTCGGATGTGAAGTGCGTACGGTTTTTGGTGGTTGAACGCGGAAGGTGCCGCGTCTTGTCGCTGCGATAGGGGTAGGGATGTCCCATTCGATTGGGCCCTCCCTCCGAGCCGGACAGGCGGATTTCCCGCATCCGGCTCTCCGGTCGGTGGTTTTACCTTCGTGAGGATTGGAGAACCGCCTCATGGGCTGCTTTCAGACTGAACAGCCCCTGCTCTGCCCATTCCGATCGGTAACGAGGAATCGAAAAACCGCCGAACCTCAACCCGTCAGTTCCTTCACCGGGGTGCCGCCGTCGGTGAGTTTCAACAGTCGTCCATCGGGGGCGAAATAATCCTTCGTCACGTCGAGGCCCAGTGCCGTGAAGATCGTCGCGTGCAGGTCGGCGACGCTCACCGGACGGTCCTTCACCTGCGCCCCTTCCTCGTCGGACGCGCCAATCACCTGCCCTCCCCGAACGCCCCCGCCCGCCAGCACCGCCGAGAAGACATCGGGATGATGGTCGCGGCCGTTGTCGCCGTTGATGTCGGGCGTGCGCCCGAACTCACCGAAACAGGCGACGAGGGTTTTGTCGAGCAGCCCCTTGGCGGCCAGTTCGTCCAGGAGCGTGGCCAGCGCGGGATCGAGCGATGCACAAAGATTCTGCACGGCACCGAAATTGTCGGTGTGGGTGTCCCAGCCGCCGTATTCGATCTCGACGAACCGCACGCCCGACTCGACCATCCGCAGCGCCAAGTGGCAGGCCCGCGCGAGGTACCCGTCGTTCGTGTTGCCGCCGTACCGCTCGAACAGCGCGGCATCGGCTTCTTGCAGATTGTACGGACGGAACACATCGTGCTTCCGCATGCGATTGGCCTTCTCGGCAAGCTTGGTCGCGTCGACTCCCGCCGGGGTGTCGAACTTGCGTCCGAAGCCGTCGTTGAACCGGGCGAGCGCTTCCAACCGACGCTCGACGCGCGTTTCCGCGAACCCCTCGGGCAGGTCGACGCCCGGCGCGGGGTTGAAGACGTCGTTCACCTTGAGCGGACCGAACTGCGGCCCGAGGACGCCCGGTCCGGTGGTGTTTCCGACCGAAACGAACAGCGGGACCTCGGCGGCCGGGTTGTTCCAGAACCGGGACACGGTGCTCCCCAACCCCGGATACGCCACGCGGGGAGTAGGGAGATATCCGGTGTGCAAAAGCTTGTTGGCCCGTTCGTGGTCCCCTTCCTTGGAGGTCAACGAACGGATGACGGCCAGCCGGTGCGCGGCCTGCGCCAGCTTGGGCAAATGCTGGCCGAACTTCACGCCGGCGATGGCGGTGTCGATCGCTTCGAAGGGGCCGTTGGTTTTGGCGCCGGGCTTGGGGTCGAACGTGTCGATATGGCTGGGCCCCCCTTCGAGGTACAGCAGGATGCACGCCTCGGCGCGGGTCGCGGCACCGGTCGGCTCCGCCCGCAGGAAGCTCCAGGCGGACGGAGCACCGACAGCCAGTCCAGCTGCGGACGCGCGGAGCAATCCGCGACGGGTGATGCGAACGGCGGACATGATTGCCTCCGGTGTGAAGAGCCGAGGGGATGATGGTCTTTGCGACGGGCGCGATGGTGCCGAATTTGGATCCGAACGAATTGTTCTTCGCCCTGTCGGAGCTCATTTCACCACAAAGGGCACGAAGCAAAGACACAAAGAGCGTGACAGAAATTGTGGCGGGTCCGTGCTGCGGGAACCGCTGAGAAGTTCCCCAAAAAAGCTTTCTTGTGCTTTTGCCGCACCCAACGGTCAAACGGGCTCTGAACAGACGCAACCGGTTTTTAAGCCGGGACTTGTTTCGAGGGCACACAAACCTCCCAAGCCGCGGTCCGCTCAGTTTCCTGCGCGACATCGATCCGGCTCGTTCCTCTCTTTGTGCTTCCTTTCGTGCCCTTTGTGGTGAGAGAGTCCTTTACCGGAAAGCCCTTCCGACACGGTTCATTCCTTGACGCTCCGGGTTTCGATCAGTGGTTCGAGCCGAATTCGGCGGAGTTGACGATGACCCATACGACATCCTCCAACCCGACTTTCGGGCTGTCCCCACCCGCCAACGCCAGGAACGCTTCCAATTCGTCGGGGCGGGGGTCGCGGGTCAGCAAGGCGACGAACAGTCGGCGGATGTGCTCCGCGCCGGCGGACGGACCGTGGACACGGAGCGTGGTTTCCGCCAACACGTCGGTCGCACCGCGGACGTGGTCGCTGTTGAACAGGGCCAGGGAGCGGCGGAGCGACGAGGGCGTGTCGCTGAACGAGTTCACGGGTTGGTCGTAGGTGAATTCCTCGCCGGTGGCCATTGCCAAACGGTGGTCGTTGTCGTCGAGGTGGTAACCAGTGGCCGAAGCGAGCGAGAGGTGCAACTGGTCGGCGGACAGCGGTCGCACGGAGGCCCGCGACAACCGGAACGCCTCGCTCGGCGGCGATGCGGACTTCGCGGCAACGGCCTCCGCGTCGCTCGGTTTGGGTGCGTCCTTTTTGGCTGTGTCGGCCTTGGCGGTCTCGATCCTCGACGAGACCTTCGCGGGAGGAGCTTTCGCAAGAACGGGGGAGGCAGATGGAGCGGCGGTGGGCTCGAGCGTGCCTCGCTGATAGGTGTCCGACAGAACGATGCCACGGATGAGTGCGTGCGTATCGAAACTGGACGCGACGAACGACGCCCGCAGGTCCTCCAACAGACCCGCCGCCAGCGACCCGTCCTCCTTCGGCAGCTTGTCGAGCGTGTCGACGAGGCGGTCGCCGGTCAGCCGGAACCAGATTTCGTTCGCGCCGTGCCGGGCGAAGTAGGGATTGTCGGGGGAGGTCACCCATTCAATGAGGGCGGCGCGGCGGTGCTTGGACGTGTCGGTCCGGGTCGTGCCGGGCAGCCGGGGAAACACGGTTCGCATCGGGTATTCGCCGTCGTCGTTGGCCTTGGCCTGTTTGTCGACGAGGAGCAATTCGCCCCGTGGCCGTTCGACGACGATCACGAAGTTCTCCCCCTCCTGCGGATTGTTGGGGTTCATGCGCCGCAAGCGTCCGAAGTACGCCGCCAAACCCCAGAAGTCGTCCTTCGTCCACGAGGCATGGGGATGGTTGTGACACTCCGCACATTGAATGGTGAGACCGAGAAACTTCCGACCGACCGCTCCCGCCAACGGACCCGGTTCGGCGGCGTACCTCAGCAGGAAGTTGGCCGAACCGCTGGTGTCGCTGGCCCCGTCCCCCTGGAGCAAATCGGCCGCCAGCTTGTCGTAGGGCGTGTTGGCGGCGAAGGCGTCGCGCAATGAGCGGAGCAACAACCGGCCGTCGTACTCCTGCGTGTCGTACGGGCGGCGATCGGTGAGGTACTCGACCCACATCGATCCCCAGTACCCGGCGAATTCCTTCGATTTGAGCAGCCCATCGACGACCGCGGCGCGGTCGAGTTTGACAGGCTCGCCGACAGCCTCGTCGCCCGGAAACAGCCGACGGGTTTCCTCAAGCGGCGGGACCCGGCCGGCCAAGTCGAGCCAAACCCGACGGAGAAACGTGGCGTCGTCGCAGACGGGGGCTGGTTTGATCCCGTCGGCGGCGCACGCTTTGGCGACGCGCTCGTCGATCCGGCGGGAGAGAGTGGACGCCGCTTGCTCGGCGACCACCGGAGCGGGGGACGCCGGAACCGCGTCCGCCGTGGGAAGCAGCCAACAGAGAAGCCACAGACCGTGGACCATGCGACGACTCCCGGACAGGGACGGACTTTGGGAAGCCCCGAACCGCGAATGCGACTTACACGGGGACGCGCGAACTCGGGGGGCGGAGAACCAGTTTATGTCGCAAACCTATCTTCGCGACACGCGCGGGTCCGTGTGAATCGGTAAACCGGTGGCCACCCGCATTTAACGGACTCAATCTTACGATGTCGTAAGTATTCGGCAAGGCCCGATTTTCGAGATCGCGTGCGCGAAGGGATGTGGCAGGAATTCGGGTGGGGACTAAAGGGGGAGGTCCTGTCCCCTTTTCTCCACCTTCTCTCCTCCTCCGCGAAGGTGATTCTCGTGTGCGACAACCTGAACACGCACACGAAGGGGGCGTTCTACGAAGCGTTCGAGCCGAAGCGAGCCCGGCCACTCGCTCGGCGGGTCGACTTCCATCACACGCCGAAGCATGGCCGTTGGCTGAACATCGCTGAGAACGAACTGAACTCACTGACGAGACAATGCGTGTCGGGCCGCCGCTTCGGAGACATCCCCGAACTGCAGGCCGATGTCGCCGCTTGGTCGACCGACGTGAACTCGACCCAACGCGGTGCCTACTGGCAAATGAAGGTCGACGACGCAAGGATCAAACGCAAATCCGTCTACCCCCGTTCCTTGTTGTGAAAAAATCGCTCGTTCCTTGAGAGTTCGTCGCTTCCGTCAAAACCAATCAACCCCGATTCCGTGGACGGACACCGCACTCCCGCGGCTGGCACGGCACGAGGGTGTCACGACGCCCCCCACATTCCGCATCGTTCCCTGTCGAGCGCGCACGCCATGATTCATCGATTCGCTGGTTTCCCGTGTTGGCTCGTCCTGCTCTGTTTGAGCGTTCCATCCCTCTTGCATGCGGTTGAACCGGACATCCCGCTCGCCGACTTCAATGGCGACGACTACGCCGGATGGACCGCCACCGGCGACGCCTTCGGTTCCGCACCCGCCTCTGGAACTCTTCCCGGGCAAATGCACGTGGATGGCTTCGAGGGAAAGGGGTTGGTCAATTCGTTTCGTGGGGGGGACGGTTCGACGGGGACGCTCACCTCGCCGGAATTCACCATCACCCGCCGCTATCTGTCGTTCCTGGTCGGCGGGGGTGGCCATGCCGGTCGCACGTGCGTCAATCTGCTGGTGGAGGGAAAGGTCGTCCGCACCATCGCGGGGCCGAACACGGCGGCGGGTGGATCGGAACAATTGGAGCCCGCGTCCTGGGACCTTGCCGACCTCGCGGGAAAGGCCGCACGTCTTGAAATCGTCGACCAGGAACGGGGCGGTTGGGGGCACATCAACGCCGACCACTTCGTGTTGACCGACACCAAACCTCCGTCGTTGCTCAAGGATGTCCGTCGGGAGATCGTCGCGGAAAAGCGTTGGCTGACTTTGCCCGTGAAAAAGGGGGCGAAGAAACGCGTGCTGTCGGTGCTGGTTGACGGCAAGGTGTGGCGCGCGCTCGACATCGAACTTGCCGACGGCGAGCCCGAATGGAGCGCGGTCCTCGATATCACCCCGGTGCGCGGCCAATCGCTGGTCGTCTCCGTCGACCAGCTCCGGCAAGACTCGACCGCCCTCGAGCGGATCGGGCAAACCGACACGCCCCCCGATGCCGAGCGGCTGTACACCGAGCCGCTTCGTCCGAAGTTTCACTTCTCCCCCGCGCGCGGCTGGAACAACGATCCCAATGGCCTCGTGTATCGCGACGGCGTGTGGCACCTGTTCTTCCAGCACAACCCGTATGGTTGGGACTGGGGCAACATGCACTGGGGCTACGCGACCAGCCGCGATCTGTTCCACTGGCGCGAACAGGGAGAAGCGCTGTACCCCGACGCGCAAGGGACGATGTTCAGCGGATCGGCGGTCGTCGACACGCGCAACACCGCGGGCTTCGCCCCCGGCAAACCGGGCGAACCGGTCGCGAACCCGCCGTTGGTGCTGATGTACACCGCCGCCGGAAACACCGGTTTGCAGTCGCGCGGCCAAGGCTTCACGCAGGGGTTGGCGTACAGCCTCGACGACGGCAAGACCTGGACCAAGTACGCGGGCAACCCGGTCCTCCCCGAAATCACCGGCGGCAACCGGGACCCCAAGGTGGTTTGGCACGCCCCGTCGTCGAAGTGGGTGATGGTGCTGTACGTCGAACGGGACAAGAAACACACCATCGAGTTCTTTTCGTCCCCGGACCTGAAGGCATGGACGAAACTGAGCGCGGTGGAAGGCTTCTACGAGTGTCCCGATTTCTTCGAGCTGCCCGTCGAGGGAGCGGCTGGAGAAACGCGCTGGGTCCTGACTGGAGCCAGCAGCGAGTACATGGTTGGCACGTTCGACGGTACAACGTTCCGTCCCGAAACGCCGAAGCTCCCCGGCCATCGCGGTCGAGGCTTCTACGCCGCCCAAACGTGGAGCGACGTGCCCCACAACCGTCGCGTGCAGATCGGCTGGATGCAGGCGCCGTCACCGGGCATGAGCTTCAATCAGTGCCTGTCGGTGCCGCTGGAGCTGGCGCTGGTCCGGACGGAAGCGGGGCCGCGATTGACGTGGCGTCCGGTGTCGGAGTTGGCGGCGCTGCGGGGCGAGCCGATGGTTTCTCGTGGAAAAGCAGGGAGCGGTACCCGGCAGGGCCCAGAGGAAGACGCTTTGGATGTCGAGTATGACATCGGAACACTCGCGGATGCCCGGTTCGTTCTGGACATCCACGGCCTTCGCATCTTCCGCGACGTCAGAACCAACGAGCTTGTCTTCCAGAGAATCGCCCAAGGAGAGCCGGCAACACCTCATCCGCAGGTTCCTGAAGATGGCGAGGAATCGAGCGCTCCTTCACTGCTGCGAGTCAAACTTCCGGAACCCGCCGAGCGGGTGGAGTGGACGGGGATTGCACCTCCGACACTGCGGGTGCTGGTCGATCGCACGACGGTCGAAGTCTTCCTCGGCGAAACTGGAACGTACATCCCGCTCCCGTTCATTCCGGACTCCAAAAGCCGGTCTGTCGGGTTCTCGGTGCCAAACTCGGCAAGCCACGGTTGGGAAGTCCGTGTGCACCGCATCCGCTCCGCGTGGGAGCGATAGAGGGGCGGCGAGGACTTGCGAACGAACGGGTCGCCCCCCATCCTCATTCCACGAGACGGCGCCGGGCGACTTTGGCGAGGCGGTCGGATGTACGTGGTTCCGTCGGCGGCTCGATTCCCAGGTCGACGGACTTCATGAGCGACACACCCGGCCATTCATCGACCGAAACGACAACGGCAAAGCCCTCCTCGCCGCCTTGGATAACGTGGGGTCTTGGTGCGTTGGTCCTGAGCCTGGCGGCGGGCTGGTGGTGGACGCGGCCAGACCTGGGGCGTGTGCTGGAGCGAGGACGTGACGCGCTGGCGGCTGGTGAACTCGCCAAGGCCCGCTCCGAGGCACAAGAACTGCGGAAGTTGCTGGAGCGACCGGCGTTCGCGACGCACCCGCTGCGCGAGGACTGTTGGCGCTTTGTTGCCGACGCGCACGAAGCGGATGGAGACTTGAGGACGGCGGTCTCGGCGTGGGAGCGGGTCGCCGACATCGCTCCGGACGTGGCGGACGAGGCACGATTCAAGCTCGGTTCGCTTTTTTTGAGGCAGTATCGCGGTGACGCGGCGGAACGGGTGCTGACGGAACTGCTCGCACGCCGTCCGGACATGTCCGACGCGTGGCGGCTGTTGGCGCAACTACGGGGAGCACGGGGGGAATCGACCGAATTGGCCGTTGCATTGGCCCGATTGGCGCAACTGGGCGTGGCCACTGCGGACGACCTGGAAGTGCTGGCCGCGCCGGGGGCGTTCGTGACGGACGAGGCGACGATCGACAAGCTGTTGGCCGCCGAACCGAATTGCCGTCGCCCGCTGTTGGCGCGTGTCCGGGCCGCCCTGAATCGGGACGACAATGCCGAGGCGCTGCGCCTCGCGCGGGAGCTGGTCGCCGCGCACCCCGAACATGGCGAGGGGCAAGCGCTCCTCGGGCGATTGCTGGCCGAAGTGTCGTCGCGGGAGTTTCTTGAGTGGCATGCGCGGATCCCCCAGGCAGCCAGTGGACATCCGCAAGTCTGGTTGACGCGTGGCCTGTGGTTGCGCGCCCAAGGCGAGCTCGACCCCGCCATCCGCTGTTTCCGCGAAGCGATGCTGGTCGAACCGGAGAATCTGGCCGCCAACAAACAGCTCTCGGAGTGTTTGCAGGCGCGTGCCGAACAACCGTTGGCCGACCGTATGGCGCGGCGGGTCGCGACGCTGCGGGAGATCGTCGACCTGGCGCAACGTTTCGGCGAGCGACCCAATCCCGCGCTGGTTCGCCAGATCGTGCCGAAGCTCGAAGCAACGGGACGCTATTGGGAGGCGCGGGCGTGGCTGGAGTTACTGGTCCGGGCGGGCACGGTGGATGTCGAGACGCAGCGGGACGACCTCAAAGCCGCGGCGCAACGCACGCCGACGCGCACCGATCCCGCGGCGATTCCGGGAGCCGATTTGGACTGGTCGCGAATCCCGCTCCCCGACTGGACGCGCTATGTGCCGAGGGAAGCCCTGGCGCGCGGAAGCGAGTCCGCTGCACGTATCCGTTTCGTCAACGAGGCGCGGGAAGCGGGGCTGGACTTCGCCTATCGCAACAGCGACGACCCGGCCACACCGGGACGCCGCATCTTCGAGTCGACCGGCGGGGGGGTCGCGTTCCTCGACTACGACCGTGACGGCCGACCGGATCTGTATTGGACGCAGGGTGGTCCCTGGCCGGTCGACAAAGCCACCTCCCCCACGGACGAACTCTTTCGCAACACGGGGGACCGTGGTCCCGATCGCAAACCGTTTCGGAACGTCACGAAAACGGCAGGGATCGACGAGCGGATGTTCAGCCAGGGGGTGGCGGCGGGAGACATCGACAACGACGGGTTTCCCGATCTGTACGTGGCCAACATCGGACGCAATACGCTGTTCCGGAACCGGGGAGATGGCACGTTCGACAAGTTCGACGGCCCCGCCGATTTCGACCAGGCGGCGTGGACAGTCAGCGTGGCGATCGCCGACTTCGACGGCGACTCCGTCCCGGACCTGTTCGACGTGAACTACCTGCAAGGGGAAGCGATCTTCACGACCATTTGCGTCGACGACGAGGAGCGCCCCCGCGTATGTCGTCCGTCCGTGTTCCAACCGGCGACGGACACCGTGTGGCGGGGTGCCGGCGACGGACGGTTCTCCCCGAAGCAGTCGGAAGCGGGGCTGGAGCTTCCCGACGGCATGGGATTGGGATTGATTGTGGCGCGGTTCGACGACGATGCGCGTCCCGACGTGTTTGTGGCGAACGATCAAACCCCCAACTATTTGCTGGTTAACGACGGGTCGCCGGATACGGGTCCACGGTTCGTGGAACGAGGCATGGAGTCGGGAGTCGGTTTGGACCGCGAAGGCTTCGCGCAGGCCTGCATGGGTGTCGCTTCCGCAGATGTCAATCGGGACGGGCGTGTCGATCTGTTCGTGACCAATTTCGCCAAGGAATCGAACACGCTGTACCTGTCGCTCGCGTCGGGCGGGTACCAGGACGAAACCCGTCCGGCGGGACTCCGCGCGCCGAGCTTCGACCTGCTGGGCTTCGGCACGCAATTCCTGGACGCGGACCACGATGGCTGGCACGACCTGTTCGTCGGCAACGGACACATCGACGAGTTTTCTCACCTGGGGCAAGACTACCGCATGCGGTCGCAGTTCTTTCGAGGTCTGCCCGACGGGCGGTTCGTCGAGTCGCTGGCCGACGAGGCGGGAAGCTACTTCGGCGAGAAGCGGCTGTCTCGCGGCGTCGCCCTGGGGGATTGGAATCGGGACGGCCTGGCCGATTTGGCCGTTTCGGACCTCGACCAACCGGCGGCGCTGTTGACCAACCGCACCGAAGGGGCCGGGCATTGGCTGGAGGTGGTGTGCGTGGGAACGACCTCCGCGCGGGACGCCGTCGGAACACGCGTGCGCGTTTCGACCGGTGATGGCGTGCTGTGGGGCGAGGTGACGGCGGGGAGCGGATACGAGGCGTCCAACGAATCGGTCGTCCGGTTCGGGTTGGGGACGGTCGACCTGGTCGGCGAGTTGGAGATCACCTGGCCGGACGGTTCGGTGTTCACGCAAGCGAGCGTCGCGGCCGATCAACGATGGGTGGCGCGACAGGGAAGCGGCCAGTTGGTTTCCAGCGCCAAACCGGATCCGTGATCGTGCTCGTTGCGAGCGGGTCGGCTGTTCTGGTTTCTTCGCGCCGCGTGTGTGAATGGATGCTGGCACACGGTTCGCGTGGTGATCTTCTTTGAAGCCACACGCAATACACGGCCAAGGTTCATTCCGAGCGCGCGGTGGCGTGCAAATTCACGCGCGAATGCGGCTGGGAGTCGAGTACATCGGCGAAGGCCCCTGCCTGATTGGGCATCAAGCCCGTTTTTGTGGTGCCGTTTTTCCGGGCACATCCCCGGATTTTGACCTTTTGTACACCTATCAAAACTCCCCATTCATCAAAGTTGGCGATTGTTTACGATTGATGAATGTGAAACAGGGTGGTTTGATGGGATGAGTCGATTGCTTGGTGGTGAGCCCGTCGGCGACCACCCGCTCAACACATCGAAGTCAAGATGTCTGTGTTTTTGAAACCGACCGTGAGTCGAGGGAGTTGCCGCGTGTTTGTGCGTTGTGTGTGGTGGTGCCTGTCACTTGCCATCGTGTCGGGCTGTGCCCCGTCGGCTCCGGTGGAGGAGTTGGTCCCCGTGTCCGGTACCGTGCGGTTCGGCGGCCAGCCGACGGCCGGCATCCGGGTCTTGCTGGTTCCGGATGGCGCCACGGGAGGTACCGGCGGGTTCGGCGTGACGGACGACGAAGGGAAATACACCCTGTTGCATCGCACCCAGAAGGAAGGGGTCCCGCCGGGGAAGTACAGCGTCCATTTTTCCCGGTTCCTGATGCCCGACGGTAAACCGATTCCCTCCGACGTTTCGCCGTTCACTTCGGGGGGCAAAGAGAGCATTCCCCCGAAGTGGAGCGATCCAACGCAAAAGGGGCCCCACAATTCGGTCGTCGTCCCCGAGGACGGCAAGACCGACCTCGACTTTGCGATTCCGAAGAAATGACGATCCGCCGCTCCCGGGTTTCGGACGGAATTCTGTCCCGGCCCGTGCGTTCAGGCGACTTTTGCTGATTGAGTTTGTCCCGTGTTTTTCGAGGAGAAGTCCGCATGATCAAACAGCGTCACTCACTCTTGAAGGGCTGGTTGCGGAAACGCAAACGGGCCTTCACCCTCATCGAATTGCTGGTGGTGATTGCCATCATCGCGATTCTCATCGCGCTGTTGCTTCCCGCCGTGCAGCAGGCGCGCGAGGCGGCTCGCCGCTCGACCTGCCGCAACCAACTGAAGCAGTTGGGTCTCGCGCTGCACAACTATCACGATGCATTCAACGTGCTCCCCTATTCGGCAAATGCGCCGGGGCACATGGGAACCGTCGCGGGCGCCCAGGTGAAGAATCAACAGGGCTACGTGTTGCTGTTGCCGTACATCGACCAGGCGCCGCTGTACAACACGATCAATCACAGCGCGGCCATGGGGACCTGGAATCCCGGTGGCGGAACCTTGGCTGGGGGGGCGACGATCGTGGCCCCGAACGCCGCAGCGGGCGGGACCAAGCTGACCCTGCTGCTGTGCCCCAGCGACGACGGCCCCCAGACGTATCCGGGGGGAGACGGGACCTATGGTTGCGCACCAGGCGTACCGGCCTATCGCACCTCGTACGGGTTTTCCGTGCAACGTTCGATGACTTGGGACAACTCGGCGGGCAACTATTGGACGAACGAAACCCGTTCGACCCGTTCGATGTTCGGCATCTCGGGCAACACGACGTTCCGCGACGTGTCCGACGGATTGACGAACACGGTGGCCGTCTCGGAAACGACGCTCGATGTGTACGACGGCGTGACCCAGTCCTGGGCCTGTTCGCAACACGTGGGAATCGGCGGGATTCAGTTCGCCGATCCGGCGAACATCAACATCAACAACTGGTACTGCTGTGCATGGGCTACTCCCCCCAATCAGCAATTCCGTCCCGGTCGCTTGGGGGAATGGGGTTCGCCCGGCTCGGTGCACGTCGGCGGAATGCACGTCATGCTCGGCGATGGCTCGGTGCGCTTCATCAGCGAAAACATCGCCACCGTCGTGCGTCAACGGCTCGGCTATATCGCCGACGCCCAGACCGTGACGCTGGAGTGAATGGACGTGGGTGTTGACGCCCGCACGATCGAGTTCGAATTGCACCCGCTCCCCGCGACCGTCCGTCGCGGGGAGCGGGTGTTTTGTTTTTCGCTCGGGTGAGAACGCCGGATCTTCGCATCGATCCAGACGGTGCGGACGCGGAGTCCTAGACCCGTTCACGCGGGATTGGAATCGACGAGCGTGGCGGGGTTTCCACGGCAGCGCCCCAGCCTCGCCGATATCCGTGTCTCGCCAACTGTGCGGAGTCGTTGGAGTTTCCGACTTGCGACGAGATATCATCAGCTGTTGATGCAAATGAGCGCTCTCCTCCTGGCTCGTTTCACAAGTCGAGTTTTGATGCCCCCCAGCATGCCCCGCCGATTGGCTGTCTCGCGAGCTTCGGCTTTCGCGGCCCTGTTGTTCGCCATCCTCATCGTCCCGACGCACGCCCCCGTCCATGCGGAGGACCGAAACGAAACGCGGTTCTTCGTCACGTTCGACCGTGGCGAGGATTTGGGGCAGAGTTTTGGAACCTTGTTCGAAGTGGACAGCGCCGATGGTTCGCTGACATTCGGAGCGGGCTTCCAGAACCTCTACAACACCTATGTGCGAGGCGATCGCCACGCGGTGCAGTTCTTCGTACGGCCCGCCAAGGGATCGCGCCCCGTCCGCGCCGAGACGCTTCCGCGTCCCAACGCGCTGTGCGGGACCTATCTGGAAAGCCGCGACGAAGTCGTCCGTTCGGTGTCCGGCCCGCCGAAATCCTGGGATTCCGCGAAAATGGAATGGCGGGACGACCCATCACCGCTCGACGCCATGCGCGTCGCCGACGGGTTGCTTGATTGGACCGGAGGGTCGGTGCGGTACAAGGGGGTGACGATTCTGCCTGCCCCCGAGAGCGGCGTGTACACGCGGTTCTACTACGCCAATGGTCACCTCTGTTTTTACCATGTTGACCGTCGCGATCGCGGCTATCGACCGTGGACCTCCGACGCGGACGGATTCAGCAAGCTGTGGGCCTGTCCGTGGAAGCCCGGGCAGGACCGCGTTGACCTTGCGAGCGCTGTCGCCCTCACGCTTCCGGTCGTGGGGGAGACCACGTTCGCATGGGGACAACTGGGAAGCAAAATCGTCACCGGCTCGAACATCGGCGGATTTTACGTCTTCGACGCGGGACGTTGGTCGATGCTGCTCCGACCGAATCTCGAAAAGAGTTACCAGCTCTATTCCAGCATGGCCTACGGCGACCGGCTGCTGATGGGGCAGTACCCCACCGGACGGTTGTTCGCCTACGACGGCCAATCCATCACCGATCTCGACGGTTGGCCTCCTGTCCCCAAGGGGGTCTCCGGTTCGTCCCGCGAAGCGCAAACCACCGCGATCTACGGTGGCGAACTCTTCCTGGGGGTTTGGCCGTGGGGCGAACTGTGGAGCCTGCACCCAAAACGCGAAGAGTGGCGGTTCGAGCGGCGGATGTTCGATCATCCCGCCCCGTCGGCGGATGTCATCCACCCCTACGATGTCGAGAACGTGAACCATCCGATCAAGAACCAGTGGGGGCAACGTGTGACGAGCCTGGTCACCAGTGGGCCCGCGCTGTTCGTGTCGACGTCGGCCAAGGACCCGTGTCCGTGGGACCCCGTCCAAAACCCGTTCCTGGCTCCGGAAAAGTGGAAGTCGTACGGGGCCGTGCACCGGTTGGAAATGCCCGGTCATCTGGGGGCGGCGATCGAGTGGACCGACGGTCCGCTGACGCTCGAATTCCGCGCCGGCCCGGACGCGCTGACGATCCTCCGCGAAGGCAAGACGCTCGCCCGCGCGCCGGTTTCGGGAGAATTGTCGCAGCAACTGGCGACCCTCAAGAAACTCGGCTCGCCGACCTGGGGACGCGGACTGTACGGCCCGTTCGCGGGGCGGTCGGTGACGGGGCGCGTCGAACGGTGATGCCGACGTGACATCCACGGGAGGACGCGGGGGCATCGAGGCTCGCGTAGCGCCTCGCGCTGCTTGAGGACCTCGCGTTGCAAGGAGCGGGTCTTCGCGAGTCGTTTGTTCCGAGCCGTCCCTGTCTGCAATGATGTGGGACTTCCGCATTCGACGTCGCGACGCCAGCTGCCCCGGCTTATCGCGTGCAGCCCCACTTTCGCCCGGAACCGCACCATGACCGACGCCTCCCCGTGGATCGTCAATGTCACCGAAGAGAACTTCGAGACGGCTGTCGTCGAAGTGTCGAAGCAGGTTCCCGTCATCGTCGACTTCTGGGCGACGTGGTGCGAACCGTGCCAACTCCTGGGACCAACGCTGGAAAAGCTGGCCCGTGAAGGGGCCGGGGCGTGGGTGTTGGCCAAGGTCGATGTCGACGCCCAACCGGGTTTGGCGCAGGCCTTCGGCGTGCAATCGATTCCCGTGGTCTTCGCCCTGAAGGACGGGCAAATCGTCGACACGTTCATGGGGAACGTCCCCGAGGAGTCGCTCCGCGAGTGGCTGTCGCGATTTCAGCCGACGGCCGAGCAATCGGCCCTCGCCGACGCGCTCCGTCTGGCGGGCACCGATCCGGTTCAGGCCGAAGAGAAGTTTCGCGACGCCCTCGAACTGGCGACCGACAAGGACCCCGTGAGAATCGCGCTGGCCCGCTTTCACCTCGCTCAGCACCGCGACAGCGACGCTCGCGAAATCCTGACGCAGCTTGAGGCCCGTGGATTTCTCGAACCCGAGGCGCAAGACCTCAAGGCCGAACTCGACCTCCGCGCCGCCGCCGCCGAGGCGGGGGGCGTCGCCGAGTGCCGCGCTGCCCTCGCCGCCGACCCTGCCAACGTGGCCGCCAAACTGCACCTGGCCGAAGCCTTGGCGGCGGTCAAACAGTTCGGCGAGGCGCTCGAACTGTGCCTCGAACTCGTCCGCTCGGGGGACGCGACCACCAAGGAGCAGGCGAAGACCACGATGGTCAACCTGTTCCACTTGCTAGGAAGCGGCGCCGAGCTGACGCAAACCTATCGCCGCAAACTGGCCACAGCGCTGTATTAATCCGCGATCGCGTGTTGGTCCGTTATTGTTGGTCCGCCAAAGCAGCGAACCGCCCGCGGCTGTGAACCGCGGGCGGCGCGAAAGTGATTTGTGAGCGAAGCGTGCTGCGGTCGATCCCTCGTCCCCGCCCAAGCGGGCCGACGAAACGTGGTTCGACCGAGCTCTCAGCGCGTCTGCAGGTTGACGCCCGGTTGACCCGCTCGGTTGCCGGTGCGCCCCGCGGCACCATTGCGGCCGTTGCCGTTGACGGACGAGGGATCGACTTCGCGTTGGTTGTAACCGCCCGCTTCATCGTCCGGGTCGGCCGAGGGGGCGCGGTCGGTGTTGATCTGAATCTCCGAGATCCGCTTCCCTTCGCGGAAGTGCAGGTCGCCCCGTTGTCCGCCGACATACGCTTGCGAGACGAACGGAGGCTTGGCGTCCTTCGGCTCTTCCTTCTTCTCGGGTTCGAGGCCGAGGATTTCGTCGAAGTACACGCGGTCGGCGTCCTTCAGGGCGATTTCCGTGTCACCTTTGCCGGTGGTGTTGGAGACCAGCGTCATCTTGCCGTGCTCTTGGGCTTGCAGCAGCACGTTCGCCTGGGCCTTGGTGGCTTCCAGCGTGACCGTGTTGCGGTCGGACTCGATGCGGGCCTGTTGAATCTTGCCGTTGATCGCGAGGACCTTGATCCCCTTGATGAGCGTCATGGTGAAGCCGCCACGGAGGCGACGACGGCTGACGTTGTCGGTCGAGGGAGTGAAGTGCACGTCGACCAGTTCGGACGGCTTGATCAGGCCCGACATCAGCGAGCTGGCGCCGTCGACGGTGATCGTCACCGCATCGAGACCTTCCGCCACCTTGAGCGGCGGCGTTTCGTTCGGAGCGTACAACATCGTCGAACGGATCGGCGTGGCGGCCACCAGTTTCGTGCGGGTGATGCGGCCGAGGATGGAGGGCATCGACAGCAGCACGTCCCGCTGCAGGTCGGATTCAAGCACCGGCCCCGTCCCCACGTGCGACGCGGTGATCAACGTCCCTTCGGGAATGTCGGCCAGCGCCATCGGCACGTTGCGAGTGGCCGGACCGGCGGGGCCCTTGTTGCTGGCGAACAGGTTCTTGGCGATATAGGCGACGATAAGTCCACCCATCACCATCAGCATCAGCATGGTGACCTTGGCGGGAGTCAATCGATTCACGGCATCACGCTCCGTCTCCCCGCGCCGTGCTCCCGGCGGAAGGAGAATGTTCCGGCGAGTCGTCGCCGGCGGGGGGAATCTGTCGCTTCGGATCCGTCACCGCGAAAAGTTTTTCGGGAAACACCGCCGAACGACCCGTGGACCGTTCGGCGGAGATATCATCTTCCGCGCGGCCGCCCGGAAGCGGTCGAACGGGGTTGCAGATCACTCTTTGAGAATCCTTGATTCGGCCGTCAGCCATTGCCCTTTGACCGAATACCCGACCGGCCACAGCAGATCGGGCGCGGCGGCCATCATCGGCACACGGACCACGACCGAGACCACCTCGCCGGACGCGGCGGCGTCGGTCATGTCGACCGACAGCCCCCCCTGCAAGCCGGGCCGCAACACCTTGCGAACCGCTCCCTCGACCGTTTCGGGCGTGCTTCCGGGGAGCGCCGCGACCCGCGCCGCTTCGCGGCACGCCTCGACGACCTCGCCCCGGGCCAGAAACAGCATCGAGAATTCGCAAATCGCCAGGAGCAGCAGCATCAACAAGGGGAGCGTCAGCGCCAGTTCCATCGAGAACAATCCGCGACGCGCGGTCCGGGACCGTCGCGTGCCGCGAAGCGTTTCGACGGTGTCGGTTCCTCGACGCATGACGAACCCCGTGGTAGTGGATCGAACGCCCACGAAGGATTCCTCGTTGCGACCGTTCGAACCCGCATGGCCCGAACCCCGGCGACGAACTCGTTTCGCGGACTTCACTGGGGATATCGGAACGACCTCCAACACTTCGGCGGCATTTCCCTCGGATTTCCGGACGTAGGGGCGACGGACGCGGAATCCCTCAAGATTCGGTCGACGACGATTTGACATTCCCGGAAGTCTCGGTCGCTGCGGCCTCGGCGGCCGGCTTCTCCGCCTGATTCAGCGCTCGCGTGTTCTTGACTCCCATCAGCAGCAGCACCGTCCAGACCGCCACGGCGATCGGCCCCGCGTACGTCATCATGGATCGCGGCAACGCACCCGTCTTCGGATCGGGTCCGCGGCGACGGGCCGCCGGACCGAGGTAATCGCGCTTCGTTTTCGACGGTCCCTTCGTCACCAGCGACCACGCCACCAGGCCGATGTTCACCACCAACACGCAGATCGTCGACACGATCAGCACCAGCATGGCGTTGCGGAAGCCCAGCCACGTGCTGACCGCCCCCATCAGTTTCGCGTCCCCGCCACCCGCGCTTCCGGTCATCCACAGCAAGAACAGCGGCAGAAACCCGATTGCCAGTCCACCGCCGATATTGGCGAAGCCCCCCCAGCCATTCACCACCAACTGCCACACGACCCCGGCCAGAAACAGCGGCACCGTGATCTTGTTGGGGATCTTGCGGAACCGCGTGTCCCACACGGCGGCCACCACGGTCACGGTCGCCAACACGACGACAGCCACGAGTTCGGCGGGAGAATAAGTCGGCATGGCGCAAACACCGGGAAAACAACGCGACGGGAACGGATTTGCGAGTCGGATACGGACAGGCGGAGATGAAGGAGCCGACGACAGCGCCGCACCTTCCCCGCAAAACCGAAACGCTCCCCCCAGTCTACGTGTCGGAATCGCGTCCGCCGCCGCGCGAGCACGTACGGAACGCAACGAAGAGGGATCGTGTGCCGATTCGTGCGGTTGTATCGATTCTGCGGGGTTGCGGGACGCCCCTCGCGCCGACCGGCTCGCCTGCACATCTCGCATCGACGAGCAGCGAAACGCGCCTGCCGCAAAACCCGACGGCCGGCTCAATCCATCTTCGATGAAGGCCGATCCGGCCCCCGCGTTCGACAGAACCGGCGCAGTCGGAACAGAGGGGCCCCGTGGCGAGCTCAGCGCAAGTCGTTCGATCCCGCCCCGACCAACCGATTCGCCGCGATCTCCCCCCACGGGCCGCGGCGGTCGAAGCGCAGGTACGTTTGCCAGTGGGGGACCGCTTCGGCGGAACGGCCGGCGCGGTGCAGTAGCTCCGCTTTGTGGAAGTGGGCTTCGGGCAGGTCCGCGTGGATCGCCAGCGCCGCGTCGAACGCCGCCAGAGCTTCCGCGATGCGATCCCCTTCGGCGAGGAGGCAGCCCAGTTGCGTCCACGCTTCGAGGTCCGCCGGGTCAAAATCGAGGGCGACCCGCAGGCGTTCGACGGCGGCGGAAGTGTCCCCCGCGCGGTACTGGAGTTCGGCCAGCGTGCGGTGCAGGTCGGAGCGTGTGGGTTCCAGCCGAGTCGCCTCGCGAACGTCGGCGATGGCCGCCTCGAAATCGCCCCCCTCGGCAGCGTTCAGCCCCCGCGCCAGCCATTCGTCGGCGGTGACGCACGGCGGGGGCGACGCCGGAAACGGCAGCGGTGCGGGTTGCTCCACCCCATGCTCCACACCGGTGGGAACGGTCGGTGGATCGAAGTCGATCAACCGTTGTCCGTCGGCGGTCATCAAGCGTCCCGCGTCGTCGCGGTGCAACAACTGGCGGTCTCGGGCCAACAGGTCGAGTTGCGCCAGCGGACGTTCGAGATTCGGATACAGCGAGTGCAGCGAGCGCAGCCCCGCCGCGATCTCCCCCGGACCGACCCCCGCGTCCACCAGTTCCGACAAGCGCCGCACCGCCGAAACTTCCTGGAAGTCGAAGTACGGCAAGCGGAACACGACCCGCACCGCGCGGATCAGTCCCAGCCGATTCCAGCGGCGGATCCGCGAAACGGGCACCCCCAGCGATTGCGACAACATTGCCGGCGTAAAGACCCGCCGCATCTCGTCGCGCTGCTCCCCCAAGCCCAACACCGTCAACCAATCACTCTCGGTGAGCACCCTCACCTCCGCTCCCTCTTGTCGGAGCTTGAGCGCCTGGCGGAGTTTCACCGACGGCAGGCCGTCCGCCTCCAACGGCCAGCCCTCTTCCCCGACCACCAGCAGCGTGGTCTTCGAGCTGACGTGCTCGGCGGCCGCCCCTCCGTGTTGCGCGACCAGTTCCGCCGCCTGCCGGTGCGTCATCGAGGCCAGCGTCCCCGTGAAGGCAACCCGTTCGCCGCTCAGGGGGGGGCTCGACGAAGCCGTGGCCGGTCCCGCCGGGGCAGGTGTCTCGCCGGACGGACTCGGATCGGTCGGGGTGCTGGACATCGGGGGCGTGGGGCGCGTCGCGCACGCATAAAAACCGGCCCCCGCACGGGGCGGGCGCGGAAAGGCGAATGGCATCGGTTGGCGACGACCACTATAACAACCCGTTCGGCTTCGGTCCGTTCGCACCGGCCCTTTGGGGACGCACGACGGGCCGGAGCGGGTCGATGCGGACCGCCGAATCGCGGAAATCGCGGGACCATTCACTTTCGACAATCCATTCGAGGACGCGGCGATGTCGGCATTGTCCGAGCAGGATCCGGTGTTGTGGGGAGCCATCGAGCACGAGCGCCGACGGCAGCATGAAGGACTCGAACTGATCGCGTCCGAAAACTACACCAGCGCCGCCGTTCTGGAAGCTGCCGGGACCGTTCTGACCAACAAGTACGCCGAAGGGTACCCCGGCAAGCGGTACTACGGCGGCTGCGAGTATGTCGACATGGTCGAAGACCTCGCCCGCTCCCGCGCCTGCCAACTGTTCGGAGCCGAACACGCCAACGTCCAGCCGCACGCCGGTTCGTCGGCCAATATGGCGGTGTACATGTCGGTCCTGAAGCCGGGGGACACGTTCCTGGCGTTCAACCTCGCGCATGGGGGACACCTCACGCATGGCATGGGGCTGAACTTTTCCGGGCAGCTTTACAATGCCGTCCATTACGGCGTGCGCGAGTCCGATCACCGCATCGACTTCGACCAGGTGGCGGCGCTCGCCAAGCAGCATCGTCCGAAACTGATTGTGGCCGGGGCCAGTGCATACCCGCGCGAGATCGATCACGCGAAGTTCGCGGAAATCGCCCGCGATGTCGGCGCGCCGCTGATGGTCGACATGGCTCACTATTCGGGACTGGTCGCGGCGGGTGTCCACAACAGCCCGGTCCCCGTGGCCGATTTCGTCACGACGACCACGCACAAAACGTTGCGCGGCCCCCGTTCGGGGATCGTCCTCTGCCGCGAAGCGCACGCGAAGTCGATCGACAAGGTGGTCTTCCCCGGTTTGCAGGGGGGACCGCTGGTTCACATCATCGCCGCCAAGGCGGTCTGTTTCGACGAAGCGCTGAGGCCATCGTTCAAGGACTACGCGAAGCAGATCGTCGCCAATGCGAAAGCGCTCGCCGAAACGTTGATGGCGGGAGGGGTGAAACTCGCTTCGGGGGGGACCGACAACCACCTGATGCTGTGCGACGTGACGGCCATCGGCCTGACCGGTTCGATCGCCGAGAAGGCGCTCGACAAGGCGGGGATCACCGTCAACAAGAACATGATCCCGTTCGACCAGCGCAAAGCCCTCGACCCCAGCGGCATTCGTATCGGCACGCCCGCCCTGACGACTCGCGGGATGAAGACCGACGAGATGAAGAAGGTCGGCGCGTGGATTCTGCGCGTGCTGAAGGCCCCCGAGGACGCGGGTGTGATCGAGGCCGTCCGCGGTGAAATCCGGGAGTTCACGAAGAGCTTCCCGGTGCCGGGGATCGGGTGAGGGTGGTGAAACGGAATAGCCTCGGGCGCGAAAGGGGGGGTGAGTCAAAGGTCGATGGGTAGGTTGCGTTGTGGTCGCTGTGTCCTGACTTCAGGGCACGCGGTGACAGGCCGATACGGGACTGGTGTTCGAGACATGGACAGTTCTTCCGTCGCCCTCAACTCACTTCCCGAATTGGACGGTTCCGATGCCGCCGCGGTCGTGCGACGTATGTTGTCGCAACTTCATCGTCTGGGAACGGTGGATGCCGAGTTGCTCGACGAGTCCGACGAGGTCGAACCCGCCCCCACCCCGCGTGCCGCGTTGGAAGCGGAGCGGTTGTTGACCGAGTCGGCTCTGACTCTCGGCGGACAGTTTCCCGAAGGTTCCGTTCACGGGATCGACTACGGGGGCATCCGGGTCGAATGGTGGCGCGAACGGGAACGATGCGTTCATCTTGTCGTCCACTCGTCGAGCGACGAGCACGGTCATGCCTTGGGAATGCCCGGCAACCTGCTGCATCGCCGTCCGGACTCGGGGCAACTCGCGTCGTTGCTGTGCGGCTTGGCGGCGTCATCGTCCCGTTGATCGTTCCATCGGGATCGCCGGGAATGGCCGTTGCGCCGCTTGCCGACTGCGTGACGGTGAGGCGGGACTCTCCGTGGACTACAACGTCAACGTTCCGGACGGTTGCGGAGTCGGCCACAAGAAAAAGCTGGCGGTCGTCAGCCTGCTGACCGGCGCGGTTCGCGGAGTCCACGTGGAACCTCCGTTGGACGTGATCCCCGATACCGACACCCACGCGGAGATCGTCAACCTTCCGCCCCCCGGAACCATGAATCCTCCGGAGTACGATCCGCGGTTCTTGAGCGTCGTGTCTGAATTGATCATGAGGGCCGTGTTGCGTGTCGAGTGGAGCTTGAACACGTCTTCGAGTTAGCCGCGCCGCTCTCCCGCTTCCAGATCCATGATCGCTGACCACAGTTCATCCCTGAGCGGCACCAGCCCCGTTCGTGACGCCCGCACGTTGATCCATCCCACCGCGACGCACACCGCCAGGCAGATGCTCCCCGGAATCAGCGCCGCCAGCCACGATTCCGACAGCCCCGCGCACACCATCAACTGACCGACCAGCGACGGGGCCACGTACCACCACGGGGCCGCTCCCAAAAGCCGCATTTGTCGCAGCACGTTCGTGTGCCGCGAACGCAAATGCTCGATCAGCGGCGCGTCGGCGGGGGGATCGATGTGCGTCCGCCGCACCATCCACAGCACCATCACGATCCCCGCCGCGTGCGCGATGATCACCAGCGCTCCCGCTCTGACCAGCGGTTGTTTGAACCCGAACAGCATCGGCAGGAACGCCACCATCACAAACAGCGCCGCCCCCGATTCGGTCCAGTCGCGGCGCTTCAGGTTCGATTCGAACGTGTCCGCGCGGGTCCGCACGGTGACCAGCCGCGCGGCCAACTCCTCGTCGGTCGGACCGGTCCCCGCGTGCCAGGCCTGTTTCGCGTCGTCGAGGTTCATGGGTCGAGCGGCTCCCACTCCGCGAGTTTGGACTTGATGCGGGACAGCCGGGTTCGCGCCGCCCCTTCGGAAACCCCGAGCACCTCGGCGATCCCCGCATGGTCCAGGTCTTCGAGGTACATCAACAGGCAGGCCCGGTCGGTGTCCGACAGGGTGTCGAGAAACCGCGCCAAAAGTGCCTCGTCCGTTTCGCCGTCCAGGCGGCGGGCGCACTCCGCCGCGTCGGTGCCGCATCCGGTCGTCCCCGACGCGCGCCGCCGCTCGCTCTTGCGGCGCCAATCCAGCGCCGTGTTGAGCGCGACGCGGTAACACCACGTGTCGACCCGCGATTCGCCGCGAAACCGCGGCAGCGCCCGCCACACTTGCAGCAGGATTTCCTGCAACAAGTCGTCCGCCTCGGCCCGTCCGTACGCACGTGCGATCCCCCACAACCGGGTGCGATTGGATCGCACCAGTTCGGAGAACCGTGCCTCGGCGGAAGTGTCGTCGGCGTTCACACCCCCGTTTGTCTCCGAACAGGCGAGCGTGTTACAGCCCGATTTTCCCATCCGGGTCAAACGTCGCCGACATCCCCGGCCCGACTTCCGCATGAGCGGCCATGTGTCGACGGCCAAACCAATTTGGCCTCCCCGTTCGCCCAACGGGCGGGCGTCGTTGGGGGAGAACACCAGCGCGTACCGTGCCCTCCCGCTCGAAGATCCGATTCCCGCTCCGTTTGCTGCGACCGGTGCGTCCGCTCCCCGCCGAGAGGTTGGGCGAATACACTCGCGGGTGTCCTTGGAGGTGTGCCCGCGATTCCCGGACCGATTGCGGGTGGGTGAAGTCGCCTCGCGGTTCGAGTTATCGATCCGGGGGCTTCCGTCGCGCGTCGCCCCCCCGCCACTCGCTTGAGTCCACTGACGGAGGTGTGTCCCCCGTGCCCGGCCCGCGTTCCGCCACGATCTCGCCGTTCCTCGAACCGTTCCTGGTATTGGCCGAGAACGCGGTCGCGCGGCAGGGTGTCGTCGATCTGGTCGCCGGAAACCTGCCGATGTTGTTCCTGGCCGGTCCGACCGGCACCGGAAAATCGCACCTGCTCCACGAACTCGTCGACCGCTGGCGAGCCACCCATCCGCGCACGACGGTGCTGCACTACGACGCTGCGAAGTATTCCGAGGAATTCTCCAAGGCCGCCGCTGAGAAAAAGACCGCCGCCTTCCAGAAGAAAACCCGCAAGGCCGACCTGTTCGTCCTCGACGACGCGCACCTGTTGGCCACCAAGCCCGAAACCCAGCAGCAATTGATCGCGACGCTCGACGACCTGCGCGAATCAACCCGCTTCGCGTTCGCCGCCCCGGCCCCTCCCGGCCAATTGGCCGGTTGCGAACGGCGGCTCGTCGGCCGTTGGCGGTTGGGACTGTTGGCCACGCTGCGTCGTCCGGGTCCGGAGAGCCGCGTGGCGTTGGTGCGACACTTCGCGACGCTGCGGGGGGTGACACTGCCTGAGGACTTGATCGAAGCCATCGGACGGGAATTGTCGGTCACCCCGCGCGAGCTGTACGCGACGCTTGTCCGATTGGAGTCCCGCAGTCGCGCGGAGCGGCGGCCGCTGGACCGTTCGCTGTTCGAGGCCTGGCGCGGGGAATCGGCGGGTGCGGGACGGGTGACGGTGCCGGCGGTGGCGCGGGCCGTCGCCAAGCGGTTCGGCGTGACGGTCGCGCGGCTCCGGGCACGCGAGCGGTTTCAGGGCATCAACACGGCCCGTCAATGTGCGATCGGGTTGTCGCGGGAGTTGACCGGCCTGTCCCTCGCGGAGATCGGCGAATACTTTGGCGGGCGCGATCACAGCACGATTCTGCACGCTTGCGAACGCTTTCGGACGTTGGAGGCGACCGACGCCGAAGCGCAGCGGGCGCTGTACGCCATCCGCGGGGAACTGACCTCGGAACGGGGTTGAGGATCACGACGAGATTGTGATCTCTGTCGCCCGACGCGTCAGCGAGGGATTTCACGGCGCTTTAACGGGCCTCGCGAGCGGCCTGTTCGGTCGCGAAGCGTATGCGGGTCACTCCCCGCCGCACGCACTTTTCCAGCAGCGGCGCGAGGTGACGGAACACCGTCTTGCGGTCCGCCCGAATGCGAAGTTCGAGTGCCTGCGGATCTCCGGCCCCCCGAATGTGTCCGGCCAGCCACTGGTCGGCGTCCCCCAGCGACAGCGTGCGCCCTTGCACGCGATACTCCCCCGTCGGCAGGACGGTCAGGGTCAACTCGCCGGGAACGGGGGCTTCGGGCGGACGAGATGTCGAGGCGGCTGGCAATTCGATCGCCTCGGTGTCGGTCGACTGCGCGAGATGGCTGGCGGCCAGGAAGAAGATGACCAGGTTGAACACCACGTCGATAAGAGGGGTCAGCGAGAACTTGAGTCCGTCCCCTCGGCTTCGTTCGGGAAGTCTCATGACGAAGCGGCTCCCTCATGGGGGTCGCGGCGAGGTTTGTCGACCGCTTTGCGGGGTTCGGGAGTCGCTTCCGCCGCGGGGACGGCCCCTGCGGCGCTCCGCTTGTAACCGGCGAACGCGCGCTCGGCGGCGAGCGTCGCCTCGGCGACCAGTTCGTCGAGACGGTTTCTGAGAAGCGAAAACGCCGCCAGCGACGGGATGGCCACGCACAACCCCTGCAGCGTCGTCACCAGCGCCTTGTAGATCCCCGGCGCGAGTTGCGACGGCTGCGGGTTGGGGCTGTGCTCGAATTCCATGAACGCGAGGATCATGCCCCACACGGTCCCCAGCAGTCCCAGCATGGGGGCGATCGTCCCGATCATCGTGAAGAACTCGAGCTTGCGCGACAGCCGCGCCGCTTGCTGCCGCGCCGCGTCCTCCATCGCTTTTTCGACCGCTGGATAGCCGAGCGCCACTTCGTCCAACCCGGCGGCCAGCACCTCCGCGACATAGCTCGGATGCTCGTGGCAGAGCTTGGTCGCCGCTTCAAAGCGCCCCGCCGAAATCTGCTTGCGGACCGCTTCCGCCACTCCCTTGGGCAACAGCGTGCCTCGGCGAACCGTCAACACGTGCTCGAACACCAACGCCACCACGACCACACTGAGGGCCATGATGAACCAGCCGATCGTCCCCCCCGCTTCGAGCAACTCCCAAGCGTCGATTTTCGGACCGTCTTGTGCGGGAACAGGCGCCGGTTCGGGACCGGCTTGATCGACAACGGGAGCGGGAGCGGCGGCGGTGGGCGGGGCGCTCGGTTGTGCGTCCGCCGGAGCGGCCCCGGGTGTGACGGGCGGAGGGGCCGGGTCTTGGGCAACCGCGACCGGGGTCCCGCACGTCACCAACCCCAAGGCGACCAGCAAGCTCAACGCCGCAAACATCCGCGTGTACGGCGGTGATCGCAAGCTGGCGCAACGCGGGTCTGGAGACGTTGGGGGCAACATGGGGAACATCCACGAATCCATCCCGGGGAAGCAGAGGGGTCTTCCGGACCCGTTCGGGATTATGACGCGGAAAGCCCCGCAAGGGGAGACCCGTGCAATCGCGTCGACATCGAGCCGACTGGAGAAACCGTTCTCCGGACGATTTCCGATTGGACTTCCCGCGCGGGTTCCACGACATTGTGCGTCGAAACCGAGTCCCCTGTGCGAAACCTCGCCACGGCGAAGTCCCGCACGGGGACGACCGTAGTAACCAGCGCTTCTTCCGAGTTGTTTCCACGTGACCTCCGCTCAAGCTCCCCGTTCCCAAGCCCGGCCTTCGCTGCTGCGCCGCCTCAACGAGCGCGCGATCCTGACGGCGCTACAGCGTCACGGACCGCACTCGCGCGCCGAACTGACCCGTTTGACGGGGATCAGCGGCCCCACCGTGACGCGCGCGGTGACGACGCTCATCGACGCGAGGCTGTTGGAGGAAGACGAACCCCAATCGAGCGGCTTGGGACGACCGGGAAAAGTGCTCAGGTTGGCGCGCGACGGGGTCGGGGTGGTGGGGGTCGTCGTGGGAGGACGGACGACCGAGATTCTCCGCGCCGGTTTGGACGGCGTCGTCGACGAGCACAATGTCGTCGCGGTTCCCACGGGTGTGGACTATGCCGCGTGGATTCGCGATGTCGCCGATGTCGTGCGCCGGGTGATCGAGTCGCCCGACCAGGAGATACTGGGAGTGGGAGTCAGTCTGCCGGGACTCTACGACGCGCGGTCCGAGCGGTCGCTGGTGTCCCCCAACGTGAGTTTGACGAACGGTCACCGCGTCGGTCCCGACCTGCAAGCCGCATTGGAACGGGATGTCGAGGTCACGGTCTTGCAGGAGTGCGACGCCCTGTGCGTGGCCGAGCAGGCGCACGGAGCGGCCCGCGACGTGCTCGATTTCGCGATGGTCGACATCAGCGAAGGCCTGGGGTTGGGGGTCGTCGAACGGGGCAAGCTGTTGGAAGGACACAGCGGATTGGCAGGCGAACTCGGACACGTGACCGTCGAATTGAACGGGCGGCTGTGCGGGTGCGGCAATCGCGGCTGCCTGGAAACGGTCGCCACGGACACGGTCCTGCTGGAACGGGTGTCGGAACGAATCGGCGAATCGCTGACGATGGACGACCTGCTCGCCCGTGCGGCCGCGGGAAGGCTCGACATCGACGCGGAACTCGACGAGGTTGTCGCCTATCTGGGGGTCGGCCTGGCGGCGGTCATCAATCTGTTCAACCCTGCCCGGTTGTTCGTGTATGGGCGGCTCTTCGACGCGAAGCCAGGGTTGTTTGAGCGCGTCGTCGAAGAGACGGGGCGCAGGGCACTGCGCCCGTCGCGCGAAGATTGTCAGGTGATCCGCGCGCGGGGGAACAAGCGTTTGGGGGCCGTCGCCGCTGCGATCCACCCGCTGACGCGGGGACGGGGCGAGCCGGTGGCGCGATAGGGCCGAGACGGACGACGAGGTTTCATCGCAACCCGGCGAGCGCTCTCTTTGAAGACGACGCGCCGCTCACGTCTCTTTCTTCTGCTCCTTCTCAAGCAGCATGCGTTCGCCGTACTGTGCTTCGCTGTCGAACTCGAGAATCGTCTTGACGGCGTCCCACACGATGCGGATGGTGAGGCCCCCCTGCCAATCGGCCTCCCCCTCCCCCGTGGGTATCACCGTTCCGGTCAGAAACGCCTTGCCGCCGAGCGTTTCGATCCGCGCGCCACGCAGGCCCCAGTGGGTCTCGACGTCGCCAATGAGCTCGTACACGACCAGGACCTTGCCCTTGAACGATTCGGGCAACGGTTGACCGTTGGCGGGATTCACCGCGTGCGGTCCGCGGGTCGCGAACAATCCCCACGCGGCCAGCACCAAACAGAACACCAGCCACACGGACGGACGACGGGCAACGGACATCGGGCGGCTTCCGGCGTGAGTGAACGATCGCGGACCAAGAACGACACGACGCGGGAAATCCCTCTTCAACAATCGTCGCGGTCGAACGCGATGGTTATCGAATCCCGATTCGCGGCGAAACGCAAGCGACGGGAAGACCGCAGCACTCGCCACGGCGCCGCGCGCTCACTCTTGCGGCTCCTCCTCCGGCGCTTCCAGACGCACGAGCAACCAGTTTTCGGTCCGGTCCGCGGCGAAGTGGACCAGCGCGGGCGCTTCCGCCTGCGTCAGGTTGTACAAGCCGGTTTCGAGGACGAGGTCCCCCTCCCCGACCCGGACAGCCACACGCTGCGTGTTCTTGTCCACCTGGCCGAGCAGCGTCTTGGCGTCGTCGGTCGTGACGTTATAGAGAGTGCCGCTCACCACCCCCTGTTTGTTCACCGCCAACTGCACGATCCACGACGGTTGCTCGTCCGCTTCGCCCGTCGACACCGCGAACGTGCCCAATGGCATCCAGTCGGACTCCTCCAGTTCCTTCTCGGAAGCGGGGGGATGGACCGCAGCCAGCGCCGCGGATTCCGCCGCGTGGTC
The DNA here is from genome assembly GCA_044359065.1 of Planctomycetales bacterium. Lineage (GTDB taxonomy): Bacteria > Planctomycetota > Planctomycetia > Planctomycetales > Planctomycetaceae > JAIXZD01. The sequence goes on from JBIKMW010000030.1 coordinate 39,877, forward strand.
CGCTTCCGAACCGACAGCCTGCCCGTCGACGTACACGATGTTGTTCGTGGTGGTGACGTTGCCCCCCTGCCCGTAGTCGTAGTACACCGGCTGCGCCCACACGGCTGGCGGGGCTGACCACGCGAACCACGATGTCAGGCCGACATAGGTCGGAACCGTCCACCAGTGCCGCCACGGGTAACGATTGGCGCACCAGCCGTAGTGCCAATTGTTGAAGCTGGGATACGCGCCGGGTCGGAAGTGGGAGTTCCACCACGAACCGTGGAACCATTGGTTGTGATAGCCGTGCCATTGCCAATGGTGCCGCACATTGCCCCCCCATTGGTTCCAATGGGCGATCCGTTCCGGGTGAGCGCTCGGCCAATTCCGCAATGCGGGACGGTTGACCGCGACATTCCAGTTGTTGCCCACGGAAACGACCCCCGGTCGGTTCGCCCAGCTCGGCAGTTGGCCCGGCCTCCAGTCGCCGGGGTTACCCCCCGGTTGCCAAGGGCGATCGTCGGGACGCGGTCGCCAGGTGTTGTCGGGACGATTTCCCACCACGTTTCCGCCGCCCACAACTCCCGGAAGGGGCTGAGGACGCGTCGCGGGCCTCAGGGGACGGTCCATGCCGAGGAAATTCCCCAAGTCGCCCGGCGTGGGACGCGCAAAATCGCCCGGGATTTCGGGTCGGTTGGCAATTCCAGGTCGGTTGGAGATACCGGGCCGGTTGGCGACTCCCGGGCGCTCGCCCACTCCGGGACGCTCGATGACGCCAGGGCGTGTGCCGATTCCGGGTACGTTGGGAATGTTGGGCCGCGTATTGTCACCCGGCCGGGCGATTTGACCGGGCAGCGTCGTCGCCCCTCCGCCGAGATTCGGCAGGCTCGGGCGCGTGGTGCCCGGGATGTTCGGGAGTTTGTTGTCGGGGCGGGTTCCGGGCAGAGGCGTTGCCGGTCGGGTGTTCGCGCCCGGAAGCGAGCCGATCCCCGGAAGCGTGGACGCCCCCCCGCCGGGCCGCGTGGTGGCGCCGGGTGTTCCGGGCCGAGTTGTGGCCCCAGGTGTTCCGAGCCGCGTCGAGGGCTTGAAGCTTGATCCGGGATTGATCACGGCGGGTTGCGTCGAGGGACGCGACGGGGCGGGGCGGGGAGTCGCCGGCGCGGGACGCGTGGACGGCATCGAGTGTCCACCGCCACCCAGGTTCGGTGAACTGGGCCTCGGAGCCGAGGGAGCCGGACGCGTCGAGGGGCCGGGCGCGGGACGTGCGGACGGAGAAGGACGGGCTGCGGGAGACGGGCGCGACATACCGCCCCCGCCACCACCTCCGCCTCCACCGGGACGGGCTCCGCCACCCCCTGCTCCTCCGCCTCGGAAGCCACCACCGCCACCACCACCCCCGCCGCCACGCGCGAGCACGTCCGCCAAGGGCAACGCGGCGCACGCCACGAGAAGACAAGCGATCAGACGAATGCGGTGGACCATGACATCGGACCCGGCGGGGAACTCATGAGGAGTGGGAGCTTGTCGCCGCCACGGAGGACAAGGCGTGGCGAATCCGTCGGGTCACTTTTTGGTGGCGGGCTTGATGTCGTCCTCTCCATCTTGGGTGATCCCGGCCTTGGCGGTCGGTGGCGCGGTCGCCCGTTTCATCGTCGAGACGGGACTGGCGGGTTGCGGGCGTCCGTCGATCTCGTGTCCGACGATCTGGAAGGTCAGCGTGTCATCGTCGACCCGGCGCAAGACATACGTTCCCGAGGCACTCTTGCCGTCGGCGAGCGTGTGCGTGGACCGGATAAGCCACTCTTCGCCACTCTTCGACCAGACGCCTTGTCCGAACGAACCGTCCGAATGGAACGACCATGACCGCAATTGCTTCTCGGCGGGGTCCCAACCGATGATTTGCGTGCCTCTTTCGTCCGCCCCCCCGGCCGAGACCAGCGCGAAGGTCCGCAACAGGAACACCCCCGTCGACGAGCGGCGGAACATCGATTCCACCTTGCCCCCTTCCCCGTCACCGGCTTCGGTCCAAGTCCCGTCCAACCAGTCCAATTGGGCAAGCGCGTCGACGGCCGATTCGAATTTGGGGGGCTGTCGCTCTTCGATCGTGTCGATGAGCCACTTCCCCTCTTCGACGACGAGGATCATGTCGAACAGCGTGATCGACGGTTCGGCGGTCCCGTTGGTCAGCACCGCTTCCCCCTGGGCGCGGGCCACTTCGGGACGGATGAGTCGCAGTTTGTCGAGCCGCGCGGAGAGCTTGACCGCCGGTCGTTCCTGAAAGACCGCCGCCAGATCGGCGGTGATGGCTTCGCGGCCGCTGATCTCTTCGCCGGTGTCGGCGTCGCGATGGGTCCCGCCAACGGTCCAGAACGAGCCAACCACCTTGGCGTCGCGCTGGTTGAACGCCTCGACGTACGACGACAACGTCTTGCGGACGGCGGCGTCGTCGGCGCGGGCCGAAACGGCCAAGGTGTCCGCCGCGGACAACGCGACGAACAGGACCATCATCCGGCGAATCAGGACGCGGGGCATGGGGCACGCTCTCAACGAGGCAAGACGACAAAACAATCGCGGCAAGGCCGACTCGAAGAAGTCGACCGGGCGCCGAACTCCGGATCGGTTGAATGGAGGCAGATTATGCCCACCGCGGTCCCCGTTTGCGACGGCCTCGAAGACAACGCGTTCGTCCATCGGAGGTTCTCGCCTCACAGGAGGTCGCCTTGCACGGACTTGGTCACGTCTCCCACCCCACTTCCTCGGGAATATCTCGCGAGGACCTCTCGGACGCGGCGAACGGAAATCCTATTGACAGCGTAACATGTGTCCCACAAGGCGTTTGCGACCATCTCGATTCGTCTTCCCCGGAATGATGGTTCCGGTCCATACTGGACCTTTCCGACAAGACTTTTGTTCGTCTCGATGCACTTCTCCGCTCGATGCACTTCTTCGCGACGATGGACCAACCGCCCCGATCAACGCGAATTCGTCCCGCCGCATACTCGGCGGGTTCGTTCCTTGCGCGGGACCTTCTCCGTCGGTGTGTCTCATTGGCGTTGGCCTGGTTGGCCATGACCGCCGCGCAGTCCTTCGCGCAACCGAAGTCCGCGCCGCCCAAACGTCCCGGTCGCGACCTGGCGATCTACACCGGCCAGTACCGCGAACTTCGCGAGAAGTTCGCGAAAGACCTCGAATCGCTCGCCCGCGAGTGCGAAACGAAGGGCTTGACCGAGCCGGCCGCCGTTGTGCGGGGTACGGAGTCGCGCCCCAAGCGGGAAGGGCTGGAAGTGCGGTCGCTCCCCCGCGCGGTGCGCGCGGAACTCCCCGTCGACCTCCCGGCCGACGAGCGGTTCTGGCAGTCGCAGTTGCGGCACCACACCACCAACTACGCGCGGCAGTTGTACCTGTTGGCGCGGCAGTGCCTCCCCAACGGGCACGTCACGCTCGCCTGGGAACTGGTACGCGAAACCGCCGAGTACGATCCCGACCACGCTCCCGCGCGAAAGGCCCTCGGCTTCGTGCGCTCCGGGAACGAATGGGTGTCGCCGTTTGAAGCCTATATGGGCAAGCGGGGCCGCGTGCGGCATCCGGTGTATGGCTGGCTCCCGAAGGACCACGTCCCCCGTTACGAAAAGGGGGAGCGGAACTTCAACGGGCATTGGATGTCGGCCGCCAAAGAGGAGGAGTTGCGGCGCGACTTCTCGAAGGGCTGGGAGGTGCGCACCGACCATTTCCGTGTGAAGACGAACCACAGCCTGCAACGGGGGGTCGAGATCGCCGACCGTCTCGAGGATTTCCACGCGCTGTTCTTCCAGGTGCTGGCCGGCTTCTTCACGACCCGCGAGCAGGCCAAGCAACTCGTCGACGGCACCTCCAAGCCTCCGCCGGTCCCCGAACCGCTCGACGTGTTCTACTTCCGCTCGCGGGACGAATACGTTGCCCATTTGCGCACGAAGACCGATCAGCCGGTCGAGATCACCAACGGCATGTACTTTCCGTCGACGGGCATCGCCTATTACTTCTTCGATCCCGAAGCGGTCGATGCCGACGCCACGTTGTACCACGAGGCGACACACCAGATCTTGTCGGGTGTGCGCCCCGGCGCCGATCAGATCGGCGCGAATTCGGACTTCTGGGTCGTCGAGGGAATCGCCTGTTACATGGAGTCGTTCACGCGCGAGGAGCGCGACGGCGCTCTGCGATTTTCGTTGGGCCGACCCGATCACAAGCGCCTGCAAGCCGCGCGGACGAACCTGTTGGACGAGATGTACTTCGTGCCTCTCGGCGAACTGGCCGCGATGGGGATGCGGGAGTACCAGACCCATCCGCAAATTCGCAAAAACTACAGCGAATCGGCCGCCTACGCCCACTTCTTCATGCATCACGACAACGGTCGTCTGCGCGAGGCGCTCGTCGAACACCTCTCGCAGATCTATGCCCAACGCCGCTCCGCCCCCCCGGATTCCCTGTCCGAATTGACGGGAATCAAAGCCTCCGAGCTCGACAACCTGTATCGCGAGCATGTGCGGGGGTTGGGGAACGCTCCTGAGTGACGGGCTCCGGATCCTCGGACGAACGTGGACTCCTGGGCTGCGGAGGGTCGGTGATCTGCACGCACCCCGCCGATCAAGCCCGTCGGGCGCGACCGTGAATGTGATGTGAACGCATCAGAATCGGGCTGCGACAAAGGGTCGCTTCGCACCGTGTTCGCGATTGGTGCGGGGGAGTGAATCCGTACAATACAGGTGGTGTGCGTTCGCCGCGCGAAAAGCCGCGTGAGCGCGGGAGTTCGCCCTCCCCGACGAGTCCGGTTTCCCCATCATTCTCGCGGAGCTCCTTGTTCCACGCAGGGCGACTAGGTCGAGGTTGTCGTTCGCCCGAAACAATCACGCCCCTTGCGGCGTCCGTCCCTTCCACGAAACAGCCAACGTACCACTCAGACAGCGTTCCATCGCGGGAGCTTATCGATGCCACCGGAATCCCGAACCGATTTGAGCCAAAGCCCGGCGCCCCTGTCCCAGGATTGTGGCGGGTCCCAGGATCGCCGCGCGTTCCTCAAAACGACCGGCCTCAAGACGGCTGGCGCGGCGGCGGGCGTTTCGCTGTTGCCGGAAATGTTCACCGGCCTCGAGTCGCGACTGGCCCGCGGCGAAGACGTTCACAAGCGGGGTTGGGGCGCGTTGCGCCCGGCGAAGGACGCGGCCACCGGGTTGGAACTGCTCGCGCTGCCGGAGGGGTTTCGGTACCTGTCGTTCGGGTGGACCAAGGATCCTTTGTCGGACGGCGGAGTGACCGCCGGCATGCATGACGGCATGGCCGTGATCGCGTCCGACGGGCCGAACGTCACGCTCTGCCGTAACCACGAAGAGAGCCTCAACAAAGGGCCGTCGTTCGCCAAAGAGAAGGCGTACGACAGTTCCTGTTCGGGGGGCTGCACCAACGTGCTGTTCGACACCGTCGCCGAGAAAGTCGTGAAGAGTTGGGGGGCGATTTCGGGCACGACGCGAAATTGTGCCGGCGGGCCGACGCCGTGGGGCACGTGGTTGACGTGCGAGGAGACGGTCGTCGGCTTGCAACAGATTCACGACGCCGACGGAATGAAGGGGCAACCTCCCAACAAACGCAATCACGGGTACATCTTTGAAGTGGGGGCGGAGGGGGTGACCGACCCCGTGCCGCTGGCGGCGATGGGGCGGTTCGTGCACGAGGCGGTCGCCGTCGACCCGGTCACTGGGTACGTGTACGAAACCGAAGACCGCAAGACGGCGGGCTTCTACCGGTTCATACCGAAGACGAAAGGCAAGCTGGCCGACGGGGGTACGCTGCTCATGGCACGGCTGGTCGGTCTGCCCGACGCGCGCGGACGTGTCGACTCCAAAACCGCGTACGCCGTGGAATGGTTGCGCATCCCGCAACCGGACCGCGCCCACGCCCCCGGCGCCGAGGAGAGCGGCGCGTACTCGGACGGCTTGGGGGTGTTCACCCAGGGCAAGCTGTTGGGCGGCACGACGTTCGCGCGGCTGGAAGGGTGCTGGCACCACGCCGGAAAGATCTACGTGAACTCGACGAGCGGGGGTGGAGCCGGAGCGGGGCAGGTGTGGGAGTACGATCCGGCGGCGGAGAAGATGCGGGTGATCTTCGAGTCGCCGAACGCCAGAACGCTGGACGCGCCGGACAACATCACCGTCAGCCCCCGGGGAGGCCTGGTGCTGTGCGAGGACGGCGACCTGAAGCCGCAGCGGCTGCACGGACTGACGCTGGACGGCACGCTGTTCCCCATCGCGGCCGCCAACGGCGTGCTGAAAGGGGAGCGGAACGGCTTCAAGGGGGACTTCCGCGGTTCGGAGTGGGCGGGGGCGTGCTTCAGCCCGGACGGGAAGTGGTTGTTCGCCAACCTGCAGGACCCCGGCTTCACCGTGGCGATCACGGGACCGTGGGAGGCGGGAGGGTTGTGAAACGGTGGGGCGCGGCCAAACCGGGTTTCGGTTCGGAGTGCGACTTTTGTGGGGTAGCGAACGTGCGATCGCGCCGCGAATGGTTTGCGACTTGGACTATTGCGGCGATTGTGGCGTTGGTGGCCGGTTCGACCAGCGCGAATCCCACGACCGCAGCCGCGGCCGATGTCCCGCGTCCCGACAGCATCGCGGTTCGGGCGGGGGATGTGGCGATTCGGATCGAAGGTTCAAAGATGTGGACCTTGAGCGGGATCGAATACCGACACAAAACGATGGCCGTCGAAGAGAGTGCGTACGGCACGATCCTGACCATTCGCAATGTCGGAACGCTGGGAAGCGCGCATTTTCTCGACGTCCCCGGGCAGCCCGGTGTCGTCGAGAAAGAGATCGTCACGCACTTGCGGTTCCATCTGGACGACCGACTGCTGATGGACAGTCCCCCGAAAGTGAGTCTCGAAGGCCGTTCCTTTCGGATGGAGCGACGCTCGCGGATCCGGGACGCCGAGATTGAGTCCCGCTTGATGTTGAACGATGGCGTGTTGACGGAATCCGCACGCGTGCGGACGAAGGTGGCGATCGATTTGCGGATCGGTGGGGCGGTGATGTACGCGTGGACTCCCGCCGCGACCGACTATCTCTTCGGCGACGACGAAGGGGTCCGCTCGCGCGGGAAGTTCCTGCCCGAAGGAGCGAAGCCGACCGAAGGGGGAGACAAGTCGGCCCGGTGGATGGCGGTGTACGACGCGGTCGGCGGCCAAGGGGCGGTCTGCCTGGTCACGAAGCAGCCCCCCGGTGCGGGAACCTGGCTGCAATTCACCGACGCACCGGGGGTCTATCGCAAGACGCGGTTGTTGTTCTTCCCCGAGCAAATCATGCCCGCCGGCTTCGACGGCACCTTCGAGACGGCCACCGGCTTTTTCGTGGCGACCGCAGCGAACTGGGAGGGCGAGGCGCGGCGAATCGCCGGGAAACTCGGTTCCCTCGGCGCACCGAAGTAACGCCGCGATCATAGGGAACTTGGCGGAAAGCTCGTTGGACGAAACCCCGGAAGATAGATACCGCCATGCGACGGCGGTGGGGACTTCGGCCTCCCTGCGCGTACGTCGCCGGGCTTCACCGGGCGAGTTTAAGCGCCACCTTGAGCGCGCCGCGGAGGCCCGCTTCCGAGGCCGTGCCGCGCCATGCGATGTCGAACGCCGTGCCGTGGCTGGGGCTGGTGCGGACGATCGGCAGGCCCAGCGTCACGTTCACCGCCCGATTGAAGGCGACCAGTTTGAGGGCGATGTGCCCCTGGTCGTGATACATCGCCACCACGCCGTCGAACTCGCCGCCGCACGCGCGCAGTAGCAGCGTGTCGGCGGGGAACGGTCCGCTCGCCAGCAGACCCGAGGCTTGGGCGCGGGCCACGGCCGGCGCGATCAGGCGGGCTTCCTCATCGCCGAACAGCCCCGCTTCCCCCGCGTGCGGATTCAGCGCGCACACCCCCAACCGGGGTGTCGGCGTCGCCACACGCTTGAGGAAGCCGTCCAACAGTGCGATCGACGCTTCGATCTTGTCGGTGTCGAGCAGGTCCGGCACGCTGCGGATCGACGTGTGTAGCGTCGTGTGAACGACCCCCAGTCCATGCGGCGCGCGGACCGACGGACCGGGCGGGAGCCACAGCATCATCGCCGACCGCGCGACCCCGCACTCGCGAGCCAGAATCTCCGTGTGACCCGGCAGGTCGACACCCCCTTCGCGGAGGGCGTACTTGTTGAGGGGGGCCGTCACGATCGCGTCGACGGTCCCCGCCAGCGCCGCGCGCGTGGCGGCGACCAGCCAATCGTGCGCCGCACGACCCGCGCGGCCGTCGACCTCGCCGGGCCGCACCCCCGTCACGTCGACCGCCGCTGGATTCCACACGGGAACCCGCACCGGCCAGCCGTCCGAGCCAACCATCGCGCCGACCGATTCCGGCCCCTCGACGCGCACAACCGGCAATGACAGGCCGACCAATCGCAAGGCCCGTTCGACCACGACCGGACAACCGACGATCAGCGGCGCACAGGGGGAAAGCGCGTTCCCGTCTTGGCCGTCGACGCCGGAACTTGGCGATCCCCACAAACGCGCGACGATCTCGGGCCCGATCCCCGCCACGTCTCCCAGGGTGAGCGCCACGCGCGGGAGTCGCCGCACCACGGACGGCGCTCCGGGCGATATCTCCGAGGGACGCACCGCCGCCGAATCGGCGTCAGACGCGCGGTTCATACAGCACCCGGGATTCGGCGGATCCGGGCCGTTGGAGAACCAGGCCCCCCTCCGCTCCGTTGATCCGCACCACAGCGTCGGGCCGGCCTGCGGCCGCTTCTTCGAGCACTGCTTCGAGCGCCTGCACCGCCGCCACCACCTGTCGGTCGGCCGCCAGGTCGTTGTAGGCGAGCTTCCGCGCTGCCGCCAACCGCGCGGGACGGTCGGCGCTGTCACCACCGTATTCGACGATCGCCACTTCGCGGAAAAAGCGTTCGATCACCTCGACGCCGTAGCCACGTTGTGAACGCTCGCCCCACGGTTCGAGGAACGTGCCGTTGTAGTGGTTGTTGATTGTGGTCTTGCGGGAAATGGGAGTCTCCCCCTCGACCGTCAACTCCACGCCACGCTTCCGCGAGTGCCCGTTCCAGACCCCGTTGTCGAATCGGAACTGCACCTCTTGCTCGACATAACCAGGGAAATTGTCGGGAGTCACCCACGAGGTGTGGATGTCGAACGCGGCCTCGCGCCCGTCGTCGTACTCGTACACCAGCTTCATCTGGCAACTGTCCCAAGTGGGGCCGTCGGCGGGCCCGACCAACCCCCGCTGCCCCCCCGCGACAACCGCCTTGAGCTTTCCGCCGAAGGTGAAGTCGATCAGCTTGATGTAGTGAACCGCCACGTACGTCCCCGGATTGCGCCCCCGGATCCATTCGGCGAACTGCCCCCCCGAGATGCTCTTCGGTTCCAGCAGCGAGCAGTAGCCGTTGTTCACGTGGCGGAGCGTGCCGTCGGCAACGAGCGTGCGCAGCCGCTTGTGGTCGGGGTCGAGCAGTTTGTGATACACGACTTTGGCGAGGACGCCGTGCCGCTCGGCGAGCGCTGCCAATTCGTCCAGTTCCGCCAGCGACAGCACCGACGGCTTCTCGACGAGCAGGTGCAGCCCGGCTTCGAGCACGCGGCGGCAGGCGTCGAAATGCCGGTTGTCGGGAGTGGCGACACAGGCGACTTTCGCGCCGCTCCGCACCAGGCGGTCGACGGCGTCGTCGCCGGCGAAATTCTCAAACGGGGCGATCCGGCCCGCCGCTTGCTTCGCATAACGTTCGCCGCGCGATCCCGTGCGGGTGGCGACCGCGCACAAGGGAACGCGAACTTCGCCGAAACGGCGGTCCCACAGACCCTCCGCATGGACACGTTCGAAGAACGGGCGATAGGTCTCGTCGAAAATCATCCCCAGGCCGATCATGCCCGTCGGCAGGGAACGCGTGCAGTCGTGTTCGCTCATATTGTGCGGCTCGCTCCTCTCCTCAGTGTAAACCGGACCGCTCGCGCGACACCAGCGGGGGCAGGAATGAATGTCCGTCCCGGATGGAAATGTCACACCGGACAGTCGTCGAGGAGCGACCCCAAGCGGAGCCGGTTCGTGCTTCGACCGCGAACGACCGGGTCTGGCGAATTCCGCTGACGGCCCTGCGTCAAATTGGGGGTGACCGGACCGGAGCCTTCGGCTACAAGATCGAGTGGCGGCGGGGCGTACCGCGTCCTTTCGCGCCGGCGCGCCAGTTTTTTCGACCCTCCACAACAGCCACCACGGACAGGGGGCTGGGTCCGGTCGAGCAGCGAATCGTGGGTCGAGAGGGAGCGAGACAATGGCGGAGATGCGGAGCGGGTTCCGGGCGGCTGAAACGCGGGGACGGCAGGTGGCGGGCTTCGCCGGTGCCGCGAAATGGACGGCTTGGGTGCTGGCCGGACTGTGGATCGGGATGGTCGCGGGAGACCTGTCCGCCGCCGAGCCACCTCCCGTCGATTTGACGATGAAGTTCCGCCCCGCGCAAACGGATGTCGAGTACGACATTCCGGAGCAAAAGCAGTATCCGCAGTGCAAGGTGAACGTGTTCCGCGAGGGGAAGGCCTCGGGGTGGACGGTCGTCGGGCCGAACGGGCTGCTCATCCGCCGCTTCACCGATTCCAACGGCGACAACGTGGTCGACCAGTGGAGCTACTTCCGCAACGGGCTCGAGGTCTATCGCGACATCGACACGAACAACAACAACAAGGTGGACCAATCGCGGTGGCTGAACATTGGCGGACTGCGGTGGGGGCTGGACATCAACGAGGATGGCAAGATCGACGAATGGAAGATGATCTCGGCGGAAGAGGTCAGCAAGGTGGCGGTGCGGGCGCTGGTGTCGCAGGACGCACAGTTGCTGGCCCCGCTGCTGATCGGCCCGAAGGACCTGGCTGCGCTGGATATCGACAAGACGCTGCAAGCCAAGATTCTCGAAGCCGTTGCCGATCCGGCCGCGAAGCTGAAAAAGGCGGCGCAGGGATCGAAGATTCTGGGGCCGAAATCCACGTGGCTGCGGTTTGACGGCAGCGCGCCGAGCGTGATCCCGGCGGATCAACTCAACACGCCGCGCGACGTGTTCGTCTACGAAAACGTGATGGCGATCATCGACGCGGGGGGAGGCCAACCGGGCCTGGTGCAAATTGGCGAACTCGTGCGCGTTGGCGACGTGTGGAAGATGACGAGCATCCCCGCGCCGCTCGAGGGGAACCAGGTGACGGTCTCCCAGGGGGGCCTGCTGATGGAACCGGCGATGATCGCTTCGGCGGTCGCCGCCGCGGGACCGGACACGTCCTCTCCGGTCACGCCCGAAATGCAAAAGCTGTTCGACCAACTGCGCGAGATCGACGAAAAGGCGCCGATGCCGAACGCCGGGAAGACCGAGATCGCGAAGTACACGAAGACGCGATTGAAACTGCTGGAGACGATCCGCGCGAAGTCCCCCGACGACGCCGACAACTGGACCCGGCAAATGGTCGATTCGATCACCGCCGCCGTGCAATTGGCCGCCTATCCGGACGGCATCGCCGAACTGAAGCAGGTGGCCGCCGATGTCGCCAAGTCGAATCCGAAGTCGCCGCTGCTCCCCTACATCGAGTACCGCGTGCTGGTTTCGGATTACAGCGAGCAGATGCACTCCGCCGACAACGAAGGGCGGCAGAAAATCCAAACGGAATGGCTGAAGACGCTGGAAAAATGGGTGCTGGCCAATCCCAAGTCCGAGGACGCCTCGAACGCGGCGCAGCAATTGGCGGTGGCACTCGAGTTCGGCGGGAAGTCGGAGAAGGCGAAGGATTGGTACGAGAAGATCGTCGCTGAGTACCCGAAGAGCCAGGAGTCCGAGCGGGCCCGAGGGGCGCTCACCCGTCTGAATCTCGTCGGCAAGCCGCTCGTGCTGGCTGGACCGGCCCTCAAGGGTGGGACGGTCGACATCAAGCAGTACCGCAACAAGATCGTGCTGGTCGTGTTCTGGAATGCGGCCTGCAAGGAGTGCACGCTCGATCTTCCCGAACTCAAGGCCTTGTACGAGAAGTACAACTCCCTGGGATTCGACATCCTCGGTGTGAACCTGGATGTCGACGCACCGACCGCGCAAGCGCATGTGCAACAGCACAAGGTGCCGTGGAACCATGTCGTCGAAGGGGGGGGCTTCGACGCTCCCGCCGCGCGACAATTTGGCGTGATCTCGTTGCCGACGATGTTCGTCGTGAACAGCGACGGGTTGGTCTACAAGAACAGTTCCAGTGTCACCGACCTGAAGGCGGCGCTGTCCGAGGCGTTCGACAAGAAGCCGGATACGACGGAGAAGAAGGCCGCCGCCGCGAAGTGAGGCCGCGTGGCACACAGCTCGATACTCATCCGCTGCGTGCGCACTCGCGGTCTTCGCGCCGCCTCATTTCCGTGCCGCCCATCGGCCGCTCGGCTTCCTGGGGTCGTAATTGGGGTTCACCGTCGGGTAGACCGCTCTCACCTCGTCCCGCCATGCGCGGAGCTCTTTGCGGAGCGAGTCCACCCGTTCCGGATGCGCGTTCGACAAATCGCGCGACTCGCCGGGGTCCGATTCCAGGTCGAACAGTTCGACGCGCTGGTCCTCGTACCATTCGAGCAGTTTCCAGGGTCCGCGCCGCACCGCCCCTCCGGGGGCGCCCCCTTGATTGCCGTAGTGCGGGTAGTGCCAAAACAGCGCTCGCTCGGGGAGCGTCTCTCCCTTGAGGACCGGCATCAGGCTCGCACCGTCCAGGCGGTCCGCCCCCGCCGAAATCCCGGTCGCATCCAGGATCGTCGCCACCAGGTCCGGACTCGACACCGGCACCGACGATTCCGTGCTCGCCTTCGCCCGGCCCGGCCAACGGACCAGAAACGGCGTCCGCACACCTCCCTCGTACAACCAGCCTTTACCGCCGCGCAGCGGCAGGTTCGATGTGGGCCAACCCTCGCTGGTCGATAACCCGCCGTTGTCGCTGGTGAAAATCACCAACGTGTTTTCGGACAACCCCTCCTTGTCCAGGCGGTCCAACACCTTGCCGACCGCGAGGTCCATCGCTTCGACCATAGCCGCGTACACCGCATGGTTCTGCACCAACCGCACGTCGCGCGACCCTTCCCGACCGAACCGGTCCGACAATCCCATGCGTTTCGCCTTCTCGACGTACTTCTTCCGCAAATCCTCGCGGGCCACCAGCGGCGTGTGCACATCGTAGAACGACAGATACGCCAGGAACGGCCCCTGCTTATTGGCCGAAATGAACCTGGCGGTTTCCTCCGCGAGTCGGTCGGGCAAATGCTCGCCGGGAGGACCGTCCGGCAAACGGGGATTGTTGTAGGGGGAGAAGTACTTCCCGCCGCCGTACGGGCCGCCGTGTTCGGTCCCCCCCATGTTGATGTCGAAGCCCTGGTTCTCGGGCCAGAATCCTTCCGGACCAAGATGCCATTTTCCCGCGAAGAACGTCGCGAAACCCGCCCCCTTGAGGCGATCAGCCAGCGTAGTGGTCTCCAGCGACAGGCGATCCCCGTTCGGAGACGGCAGAAAGATCGTGTTGCGCTTCCACTTCGCCGGGCCATTCCCGCCGTCCGGTGCGATGTAATCGGTGATTCCCGTGCGCTGCGGCCACAGTCCGGTGATCAGGCTGGCACGCGTCGGTGAGCAGACCGGGCAGGCCGCATACGCTTGCGTGAACCGCACCCCTTCGCGAGCGAGTCGGTCCAGGTTCGGCGTTTCATAAAACGTGCTGCCGTAGCAGCCCACATCGCGCTGGCCGTAGTCGTCCGCCAGGAATACGACGACGTTGGGGGGGGCCGCGAATGCGCAGGTCGGGACCAACATCAGCAGGCACAACACTCGGAACACGCACTGCGACATGGGGAACGCTCCGTAGACCGATCGGACGGCCGCGATTTTAGTGCGATGAATCGGCTTGATGTCAGGGTTTGGCGTACCTGTCGAGGAAGTCGTCGGATCTCCGCGGCGCGTCCGCGCTTGAAACGGCAATCTCCCGCTTGCATTTCCACATCACCGGGTCGAGTATAGACATGATGTCGCTATTTGATTCGCGTCGATTTGTGCCCCCTTGCCCGGAGCGCCTGCGTCATGAACCGTCTCCTGCTGGATCGTCGCCAATTTCTGGTTCTTGGGGGAGCGGCGGCCGCCGTTGCGGCGGCGCGGCCCACCGTTGCCGTGGACAAGCGGCCGGTCCATCTCGCGTGGTTCCCGCGGTTTTCGTACGACGGCAAGCGGCTGCTGTCGGCGCACGGCAACTGGAAAGGGAGCGAAGGTGGAGAAGTCGTCGTCTGGGACTCCGAAACCGGCAAGCCGCTGCACGAGATCCCCCAGCCGCGCGGGATCCGCACCGTGGCGTGGTCCTCCAAGGCGGAGTTCTTCCTTTGCGGTGGGTACGGTGGCGGAGTTCGCTACTACGTAGCCGAAACCGGCAAGCTGCTCAACGAGATCAAAACCGGCAGCCAAACGGAGGGTTTGACCGTGTTGTCCGACGACGCGAGCTTCGTCAGCACGCATGGCGACGGCAGCGTCAACCTGTGGGACACCGTCGCCCGCAAACCGGTTTACACCTGGAAAGGCCTGCACAAGGACGGCATCTGGGGGATGACCGTTTCCTCCGACGACAAACTGCTGGCCACCGCCGGTCAAGACAGAACCGTCCGCATCGTCGACCTCGCGTCGCGAAAGGTCCTGCACAAGCTGCCGCATCCTGCCGCAGCCAACGGCCTCGCGTTCACGAAGGACAATCGCTTGCTGTTGACCGGCTGCGGCGATTCCATCATCCGCGTGTTCGATGTCGTTTCGGGTGATGAAGTGCGGCAACTGAAAGGTCACACGTCGAACACCGTGACCGACTTGCAGTTCTCGAAAGGGGGCCAACTGCTGGTCAGCGCCGGCGGTGACGGCACCGTGCGTTTGTGGGACTTCGCCAAGCCGGAGGCGCCCGAGCTGCGGGACACGCTCGACGCCCACGACGCGATGGTGTTCGGTGTCGCGCTGTCCCCCGACGGCCAATGGCTGGCGTCCGCCGGGTGGGACGACCGCGTTCGCCTGTGGGAACTCGCCACGCTCAAGGAACGCTGGTCGGCGAAACGCCCGGCCTAGCCCGAGGACTCGCAACGTCGCGGAGATCCTCGGATACCCTCCGCGCGTAAGACCGCTTTGCCGGTGGTCGCAGAGCGTTTCGCGGGCTGCGGCTTGGCGTGAGAGGGCCGTTCCGAAATGATGGGGGGGAAAACCACTCGTGGTTCGCGTCCCCCTCGCTTTGGAGTTGCCGGCATGTGGAATTCGCCTCGCGGTCGAGTGGTCTTGGCCGTGAGTGTTCTGGCTTGCGTCGGGGTGGTGTATTTCGCCTACCGACTCGTCCGACCGTCGTATTCGACGGTGGTGCACGAAGTGCGCACGGCCATGCAGCGCGGGAATCAGTCCGCCGCGATGCATTGGACATCGATGTTGGTGCAGCGTTGGCCGGACAATCCCGAGCATTGGGCGATGCGCGCGTTCGCCGCGTCGCGGGCGAATCAAAAGTCGGTCTGGAAGGACGCTGTCGAGCGCGTCGAAAAGACGAACCCCGAAATCGCGATCGAGCTGTGGATCGGCGTGGGGACGTCCGAGATGCAACAGGGGCACGCCGCCGACGCGGAATTCTGCCTGCGCCGCGCGACGTCCATCCAACGTTCGCGCCCCGAGCCTTGGCGTCTGTTGACTCAATTGCTGGCTGTGCAGGGTCGGCCCGCCGACACCTCTGAGTGCCTCTTGCAAATGATTCGGTTGGGGGACTTTTCGTCGGAGGACCTGCACACCCTTGCTTGGCCGAATTCAGCCGTCTCCGACATGAAACGGGTGGAGACGCTGCTGAAGGAAGACCCGGAAAACCTCGTCCCCATGCTGGCGTTCGTGGGAGCGGCCCTCAACGTCAACGCGTCCGCCGACGCCGAGCGGATCGTGGCCGACATTCTGGGGAAGCACCCGCAACATCCGCGCGCGAACGCGATCCTCGGTTGGCTCCTGGCGAATCGCGACGCGCCGCAGTTTGCCGATTGGGTCCGCGAGAAAGCCAAGTTCACCGATGGGGAAGTCGAGGGATGGCTCGCCCAGGGGATCTGGCTCCGCCGCCGGGGACGGGATTCCGCCGCGGCCGCCATGTTCCGCAAAGCGCAAGAGGTCGACCCGCGGCACGTCATCGCCGCCAGCGAATTGGGTTTGAGCCTCCGCGCACTGGGTGAGACCGAACTGGCCGACGCGATGCTCGATTGGTCGCGCCGCCAACAGGAGATCACCGAACTGGCGAAGCGGATCATCGAGCGGGCCGACCAAAAAGACATGCGTGCGCTGATTGGGGCGTTCGAGGATGTCGGTCGCGCGTGGGAAGCGTGGGCCTGGTGCCGGGCGTTCACGCACGCCTATCCGGATGACGCCTGGGGGAAGGAGAACCTGCCCCGTCTCCGCAAACTCGTGTCGAACGACCCTCCACGCACGCTTCCCAGCGCCCTTCCGGGAGCCGGTTTCGCGTGGAACAAGCTTGACGCACCCGACTGGACGCCCGCTCCGGCCACCGGCGCGACAACATCCCCGACGCCTGCGGCAGACGACAGCGGCCCCGCTTTCGTCGATGAAGCGTCCCAGCGCGGTTTGGATTTTCACTACGTCAACGGTGTTCCGGGCCGTCGCACCATCTTGCAAACGAGCGGCGGCGGCTCCGCGGCTTTCGACTTCGACCGGGACGGGTGGTGCGACCTGTACTTCACCCAAGGGGGGGGCGACCCCACGCAGCCGTCCCAGGCGGAACTCGATGTCCTGTATCGCAACGACCGGGGTGAACGGTTCCAGGCGGTCACCGAATCCGCCGGGGTTCGCGAAGACGGCTTCAGTCAGGGAGTCTCGGCGGGGGACCTCGACGGCGATGGTTTCGCCGATGTGTTTGTCGCCAACCATGGACGCAACCGCCTGTTCCGCAATCAGGGGGACGGTACGTTCCTCGATGTCACGGAAGCCGCCGGTTTGGCGTCGACCGGGTGGACGACTTGCGTCGCCATCGCCGACCTCGACGGCGACGGCGACGCGGACCTGTTCCTGTCGCGATATGCGGGCGGGCCTGATGTCGCCACACGGGAATGCACCGACCGCGAAGGGAACCCGGGCGTGTGCCGCCCCACCCTGTTCCCCGCCGAGGGGGACCTGCTCGCCGTCGCATCCGGCGACGGCCGCTTCACGGAATTGTCCGCCGACGCCGGACTGAACGACATCGATGGCCGGGGCTTCGGATTGGTGGTCGACGACTTCAACGACGACGGACGACTCGACGTGTTCGTCGCCAACGATCAAACGGCCAATTTCTTGTGGATGCAACACGACGCGAAGGACGGCCATCCCATGTTCGTCGACGAGGCGGTGTCGTTGGGAACGGCGTTCGACCGGGACGGATTCCCGCAGGCCTGCATGGGAGTGGCCTCGGGAGACGTGAACGGCGACGGGCGGACCGACCTCTACCTGACGAATTTCCAGGACGAGTCGAACACGTTGTACCTGTCGCAAACCCGAGGGGGTTTCGAGGACCGGACCCGAGAAGCCGCGCTGCGAGACCCGAGCTTCCCCTTCCTCGGATTCGGCACCCAGTTTGTGGACGCCGATCTCGACGGGAGACTCGACCTGGTCGTCCTGAACGGACACATTCTGGATCAGCCCGAGGTTGGCCGTCCCGCAGCGCTCCGCCCGCAGGTGTTCCAGCAACTCGCGGGGGGGCGATTCCGCGAAATGTCGGCGTGGTCGCCGACCGACTTTCTGGGCCGACCCCGGATCGGTCGCGGGTTGACTTTGCTGGACTGGAACCGCGATGGCCTCCCCGATTTTGCGGCCTCGTATCTCGACGGGATTGCCGGACTGGGGACGAACCGCACCGAGCGACCCGGTCGCTGGCTGGAGATCGAACTGGCCGGCGTGGCGACCGCCCGCGACGCGATCGGTGCGAAGGTCCGCTTCAAGTTCGCGGACGGAACGGAGCGCGTCGTCCGTTTGACCGCGGGGGACGGCTTCGCGGCCTCGAACGAACGGGTGATTCGCACCGGTTTGGGAGTCGAGGACGACGCCGCGAGCAACGCGGTCATCGCCGAACTCACCATCGAATGGCCGTCGGGCGCGAAGGACCGGCACACCGAAGTCCCCGCCAACGCGCGATGGCTGGCGGTCGAGGGACGGCCGAACCTGACCAAAGTCCGCTGAGGTTGCACGGGTCGGTCGGCTTTACGGCACGAAAAAGCCGCGCGACACGGAGCGCGTCGCGCGGCACAGAACATCCGAAATGGTGAGAGCCTTTTCGTACAACGGACTTCCAGTCCGTCGTACTTTCCGGTTTCGATCGCCCCGCCGTCAGTGCTTGTCCGCAATCCGGGGTCTGCACCCACAATCCGCGAACTGCCTCACTTCGAGGTGATCTCCCATTTGAAATCCGTCTTTCCCCCTTCGGGCACCTTCACGGTAAAGCGGGGGTTTTCCGTCAGGCGATAGCGCTCGGGAATTTTGTCGACCGCTTGCACGTCCGCCGCGGTTTGCCCCTCGGGGATCGGGGACCCATCCTTCTGGGTGAGTTTGCTGAACATGACGACGTAGTCCCCTGCGGGGACACCTTCCTGACCATCCCGGAACTTCAACGTAAACTCGCCGGACTCGTCGGTCGTACCCGATCCGCCATTCCCCTTGTTGTTCGCGGCCGGATAATAGGTGACGGCGATTCCGGCTTCCGGCTTTCCATCCAGTTTCACGGTCCCCGACACCGGGTGCAGAGGGGGAACTTCCAACGCCGGCACGCCTCCGCCGCCACAACCAGCCACGAACACCGCCGTACTCACACACACGCACGCCAATCGCCACTTCATGGGGAAACTCTCCAGGTTGTAACCAACGCAGTCGAAGCCAAACGCCGTCTCGCGATTCACGACCAACGGTTTCGACGGGGTGTAAAACAACCGCCGGAACGCCTCGCGCGTTCCGGCGGTGTTGACTGAACGCAGGCACTCGCCAGCCGTTCAAACTAGAATTCGCCGACCGTCGTGTTGTCGGCGATCAGACCGAGCCGAACGCGCGTCGTGGCATCGATATTCTCGCCGATGAACCGAATAGAACCGTCACCCAGCGCGACGTGGCAACCTCCCACGTGCATCGACCCGGGCGAACCCCATTCACCCAACCGCCCCGGCGTGGGGGTCACCCCCGCCTGTTGCCACGTTGGCGTACTCCACGCACAGCAGCCCCATTCGTTGATCTGGCGGTACTGGGTGGCGTGGCCGAAGTCGACGCCGTCCCCCACGTGTTTGTAGACGCCCCACGACGGCGCCACGCCGTCGTACACGTTGCGGACCGTTTCCGACAGCATCACCGTGTTGCTGGTGCCGTCGGTGAAGTCGCGGATCTGCGAACAGGTGTGCAGCCCGAACGCGCGACGCGTATTGCGGGCTTGCTGGTCGAACGGCGTGCAGTTCCGCCAAATGTTGAAATCGTAGTTCGTGTACGCCGCGAATCGGCTGATGGTCTGGCTGACGGCGCTGATGTTGTAATTGGTGCTGGTGGGGCGATAGTGCGTGTCGTTCGAGTCCGACGGGCAGAGGAAAATCGGCAGCGAGCGGGACACGATGGCATCATTGGCGTTGGCGGCAGTCCCGACCAACGTACCGCCAGCAGCGTTGAAGTCCCCGGCTGGCAGGCTCGCGTTGAACTGGTTGTAGAGCGGAGCCTGATCGAGGTACGGCAAGACTTGCACCCACCCCTTCTGATTCACCACACGGGTGTACGGAGCGCTGTTGCACGTTCCCGGGCCGATCGCGCCGTACGGGAACACCGTGGCGGTGTCGTGGTAGTTGAACAACGCCAGGGCAATGTTCTTGAACTGGTTCTTGCACTGGGTGCGGCGCGCCGCTTCCCGAGCCTGCTGCACCGCCGGCAGCAACAGCGCGATCAGAATCGCGATGATGGCGATCACCACCAGCAACTCGATCAGCGTGAAGCCGACCCTCCCCTTCCGAAGCACATTCCGATGGACCATGAGAATCTCCCGAACCAAGACACAACAAAGGAAACCAGGAGCGCAGACACGCGGAGAATGAGTCGAGAAGAAACCCCGACCCATCAAAGGGTACCCCTGTGTCGATGCGACAGTCAATTGGCTTGCCATAGGATTTGCCTGTGTTCCGATCAACGGTCCGCTCTGGAAATCACGTTCAAGCCCGGGATCATGACCCCCTCTACGCTTAGCGGGTCGCACCTCAAATTCCCGCCGCCGCACTCGACTCCGAAACCAGCCCCCCCTCTTTCACCCTCCCCCCCCCACGTTGGACGAATCGCGCCGCCCCGATTACGGTGTCCTTCCGGGGGTGGACTCCATGCCCCCATACGGTTTCGACCCGCTTTTCGTCCCGCGCTCCGAGGTCCCCATGAGTCCGCGTCCGTGTTCCGTCTCCGGTTGGGCCGTGATCGGTCGAACCCTCCGTTCCGCTGCGCGGCTGTGCCGCGTCCCGCTCGCCTGCTGGGCGGCAGTCTGCTGGGTCGGCGAGACCGCGTATGGCCAAGCCCATTCAAAGCCGTATCCCACGCTCGGGTCGATCGAACGCAAGGACCCCCGGTTCGACAAGCTCGTGCCAGCCGACGCGAAGATCGAAATCCTCGCCTCCGGCTTCACGTGGTCCGAAGGACCGGTGTGGGTCAAGGAGAGTGGCGCGCTGCTGTTCAGCGACATTCCTCGCAACTCGGTGTTCCGCTGGAAGGAGGGGGAGGGCATCTCCCTGTTCCTGAACCCCTCGGGCTACACCGGAGCCACCTACTACGGCCTCGAGCCTGGCTGCAACGGCCTGCTGCTGAACAAGAAGGGGGAACTCGTTTCCATGGAGCACGGCGACCGCCGCGTCTCCGTCCTCACCAAAGAAGGGGGCAAGCGCACGCTCGTCGACAACTACCAGGGCAAGCGCCTGAACAGCCCCAACGACGGCACGTTCAAATCGAACGGCGACCTGTAC
>JBIKMW010000121.1:0-19390 GCA_044359065.1 Planctomycetales bacterium
AAACCCTTCATGACTTGCACCATGAATCACTTGAATTCCAACACAGCTGCTCATCCGTCCTTTGGGCACCTTCTCCCCCACAGTCGAGTTTTGCCGTGTTCTTCCATTTCGATTGTGGGGGAGAAGGATCGCAGTGCCATACACATCCGATTCGGGGAACATCGCGGTCAAGGCGCCTTTCAGGAACTGATTGCGATCCGAGGTTCGCACCCGGTTGGCGGTGTCGTCGTCCGTGTGGTTGAATACGGCTCACGACTTGCGACTCCGTTCGTCCACAGCCCTGTTCACGGGCAATACACCGCGAAGGCTCTTGCACGATGACCGATGCCGCACCCGAGGGAGGTGTTTCGCGCCGCGCGTGGCTGGGAAGCTCGCTGGCCGCCGGTTCGTTGCCGCTGGCTTTGGGCGGTCCGTTTGGTCTGCCGCTGCCGCAAGCCGCGCTGGGGGCCGATCAACCCGCGCCACCCACCAAACCGTTCGCGATGAAGAAGTCGATCAACCTGTGGGCGTTCCCGTTCCCGCAGCAGATGTCGCTGGAACAATGTCTGCGATTGGCCAAGGACGCTGGCTTTGACGGCATCGAGCTCAACTACGACCTCGACAGCGAACTGTCTCCCAAATCGGGGACGGCCGAGTTCACCGCCATTCGCCGCATGGCCGAGAAGATCGGCATCGCCATCAGCGGTTTGTGCTCATTCCTGTTCTGGCCGTATCCGCTGACGGCGCACGATCCCGAACGCCGGGCCAAGGGATTGGAACTGGCCCGGAAGATGACGCAGGCGGCGGCGGACCTGGGGACCGAAAACCTGCTCGTCGTACCGGGAGCGGTGCATATTCCGTGGCGGACCGACTACGACCCGGTCCCCAACGACGTCTGCCTGGCGCGTGCCCGAGAGGCGGTCAGGGAACTGCTGCCCGGCGCGGAAAAGGCGAAAATCAACCTGAACATGGAGAACATCTTCTTCAACGGCTTCCTGATGACGCCGATGGAGATGGTCGAGTTCGTGGATTCGTTTCAGAGTGAACGTGTCCACGTGCACTTCGACACCGGCAATATCATGCAGTACCAATTCCCCGAGCATTGGATTCCGATCCTCGGGAAGCGGATTCGCAACGTGCATCTGAAGGAGTTCACCAAGAAGGGAACCGATTCGTCGCTCGAGGCATTCCGCCCCTTGTTGGACGGAACGACGAATTGGCCGGCGGTGCTGGGGGCCTTCGATGCGATTGGCTATCGCGGCTACCTGACGTTCGAGTATTTCCACCCTTGGCAGCATTACCCTGAAGCCTTGATCCATCAGACGTCCGATTCGCTGGACCGGATGCTGGGGCGGAAGTGATCCCGACATCTTGGTCCCCCGCGAAGTCAATTCGATTTTTTGTGGGACAGGCTTCCAGCCTGTCATTCTCTCCGCAAAAGATGATTCCCTCGGAAACCTGACAGGCTGGTAGCCTATCCCATCGATTTCCGCTGGTTGCGTACTCCGTTTCTCATTCTCGTTTCCTCCCGACCCCGCGCTCACCATGTCTCTCGATCGTCGCGAATTCCAACGCCGTCTGTTGATCTCCGGAGCCGGGGCCTTGGCCCCCGGCCTGTTTGTCGGTTGCACCGAAGTCAAGGATGTGACCGCGCCGGGGACCCCTTCGGGCGGGACTCCGGGAGCAGCGGCTTCGGCGCCAGGCGCGGGGGCCGACAACAGCCCCCTCGTCCTCGGCATGATCGCCAAGAGCCAATCCAACCCGGTGTTCCTCGCCGCCCGCAAAGGGGCCGAGGCCCGTGCCGCCGAACTGTCGAAGGAACTCGGGCGCGAGGTGCGCATCGACTGGCGGACGCCGAACGACGAAGACGGTCAGAAGCAGGCGGAGTTCATCGAACAACTCGTGCAATCCGGGGCGTCGGCGATCGTCATCGCGTGCAGCGACGCCGGAAAGGTGACCCGCGCGATCGATGGCGCGATCGCCAAAGGGGTTGTTGTCAGTTGTTTCGACTCGGACGCTCCCGACTCGAAGCGCTTGGGGTACGTCGGAACGGACGACTATGCCGCAGGCGGCATGGTGATGGCCAAGGTCGCCGAACTGCTGGGGGACAAGGAAGGTCACATCGCCGTGTTGGCCGGCAATCAGACGGCGACGAACCTCCAGCGCCGCGTGAAGGGGGCGACGGAGGAACTGGCCAAGCATCCGAAGCTGAAGCTCGTCGAAGTGTACTACCACAAGGAAACCCCGCAGGACGCGTTCGCTCAGGTAGAGAGCGTGCAGCAGTCGCACCCGGAGATCAACGGGTGGGCGATGGTGGGGGGGTGGCCGCTGATGACCGAGCGGGCGCTCCCCATCGATCCGTCGCAGGTCGTGTGCGTCAGCATGGATACCCTGCCCCCGCAACTCGACCACATCCGCAAGGGGGATGTGCAAGTGTTGCTTGGTCAACGATATTTCTTCTTCGGGGGCCGCTGCGTCGATGTGCTTGTTGACAAGCTTGTGAAGGGGAAGGACCCGTCGCCGCTGATCGAATTCGCGCCGCTGGATGTCGTCACAAAGGCGAACGTCGACGAGTACGCGAAG
Source organism: Planctomycetales bacterium (assembly GCA_044359065.1). Taxonomy (GTDB): domain Bacteria; phylum Planctomycetota; class Planctomycetia; order Planctomycetales; family Planctomycetaceae; genus JAIXZD01. The sequence continues at coordinate 2,563 of JBIKMW010000121.1, forward strand.
AATTGGGAAAAGTGGTCGTGATTGAGTTCGCGGGTGTCGGCAAGCGGTTCCCCGGCGTGCAAGCGCTCGACGACGTGTCGTTCACGGTCGAGCGCGGGGCGTGTCACGCCCTGCTTGGCGAGAATGGTGCTGGCAAGAGCACGCTCGGCAAACTGTTGGCGGGGTTGTACTCGCCGGATGCCGGTTCCATCCGGCTCGACGGAAGGCCGCTGACCGACTTCACTCCGGCGGGGGCGATGCGCGCGGGGATCGCACTCGTGCATCAAGAACTGGCGCTGTGCCCGAACCTCACGGTCGCCGAGAACCTGTCGCTTTCGCGCCTGCCCGGTCGGGGGTGGGGGTTGGATCGCGCGGAGACGCGACGCCGGGCGGTGGAGCTGCTGGAGCGGGTCGGTCTGCGGGTCGATCCCGACATTCCGGTGGAACGGTTGTCGACGGGAGAGGAACAGTTGGTGCAAATCGCCGCGGCCGTCGGAGGCGGGGCGAAAGTTCTGGTGTTCGACGAACCCACGAGTTCGCTGGGAGCGGCGGAGACGGCGCGGTTGTTCGACCTGATTCGACAGTTGAGGGGGCGGGGTGCGACGATCGTGTACGTCTCGCACCGCCTCGAAGAAGTGTTCGCATTGTGCGACCGGGTCACTGTGCTTCGCGACGGTCGTCACGTTGAAACGCGTTCGCTCTCCGGGCTGACGAATGGCGACCTGATTCGCGCGATGGTCGGTCGCGACGTAATGGCGACGGCGCCACCGCACGCTGTGGGGTCGGACGCGGCGTGCGTTCTCGAAGCGCGGGACGCGGTGGTCGAGGGGGCCACCGGGGGAGTGTCGCTGCGGGTGCGCGCCGGGGAAGTGGTCGGCTTGGCTGGATTGGTGGGGGCGGGGCGGACCGAATTCCTTGAAGCGGTGTACGGGGTCAGGAGGATCGTCGGGGGGACGCTGTGGCTGGACGGGCGAGTCTATCGGGGAGATTCCCCCCGGGGAGCGTGCCGGTCGGGCATCGGCCTGATTCCCGAGGACCGCAAGCGATCGGGGTTGGTGCTGGAAGACTCCGTCGCCGAGAATCTCGCGTTGCCGATTCTCGACCGGTTCCGTGGCGCGTGGGGGAGACTGTTGGGAGTGTCGCGCGACGAGTACGCGCGGGGCGAGATCGCCCGCTACGGGATTCGCGCGCCCGGCCCGACGACCAGCGCGGGGGGGTTGTCGGGGGGGAATCAGCAGAAGATCGTGTTTTCAAAGGGAATCGCCGTGGGGCGGAAGTTGCTGCTGGTCGACGAGCCGACGCGGGGCGTGGATGTCGGGGCCAAGCAGGAGATCCACGAGTTGCTGCGAGGGCGCGCGGAGCAAGGGACGGCGGTACTGATGGCGTCGTCGGAGTTGCCGGAGCTCATGGCGCTGTCGCACCGGATTTTGGTGTTTCGCGGGCGACGGGTCGTCGCGGAGTTCGACCGGGACGCGTTCGACGATGTGCGGATTCTCGCCGCGATGGCGGGGGCTTGACAGCGACGGGTACCTGCCGGACCGTGGGAGACGCGGGCGGAGAATGAACCGGCGACAGGGGGGATGATGAACCGATTCGGCTTTGTGCGAGTGGCGGTATGTTCGCCGCGGGTGACAGTGGCGGCACCGGCGCCCAACGTGGCGTCCACAGTCGCGATGCTCGAATCGGTGCGCGACGCCGACATTGTGGTGTTTCCGGAATTGGGAATCACGGGGTACACCTGCGGCGACTTGTTTCGCCAATCGACGCTCCTCGACGCCGCGAAGTCGGGGCTGTTGGAACTGGCGGCGAAGACCGCCGCGCACGCGGGGTTGATCTTCGTCGGCCTGCCGTTGGCGATCGGTCCGCATCTGTTCAACTGCGCGGCCGCACTGCATCGCGGGGCGGTGTTGGGAGTTGTCCCGAAGACACATCTACCGAACTACTCGGAGTTCTACGAGGCACGCTGGTTTCGCGCGGCAAGGGGCGAATTGCCGACGACCATTTCGCTTGGTGGTCGAGACGTGCCGTTCGGAACGGACTTGTTGTTCGAGGGGAATGGCTGCACGGTGTTCGCGGAAATCTGCGAGGATTTGTGGGTGCCGATACCACCGTCGTCGTTCGCCGCGGTGGCCGGGGCGAACGTGCTCGTCAACCTGTCCGCCTCGAACGAAACGGTGGGGAAGCACGAGTACCGCACGGAGTTGGTGCGCAACCAGTCGGGGCGATGCGTGGCCGCGTACGCCTACGCGAGCGCCGGTCCGGGCGAGTCGTCGACGGACCTGGTCTTCGGCGGGCACTCGCTGATTTGCGAGAACGGCAGCATGCTTGCGGAGAGTCGCAGGGTGGGGGATGGTCGCGGGCCTGTCTCCGAGGGAGCGGGGACGGCGGAGGGATGGTTCGTGGTCGCGGACGCGGACCTGGAACGAATCACGGCCGAGCGTCGCCTGTTGACGAGTTTCGACGCGGGGGACGCCACCACGCATCCGCGCCCTTGGCGACGTATCCCGTGGACTCCGGAGATGGTCGAACCCGCCGTTCCTCGGAGGCACATTTCCGGACAGCCGTTTGTTCCGGCGAACGAGTCCACGCTCTCGGCACGCTGCGCCGAGGTGTTCGGGATTCAATGCGCGGCGCTGCGGAAGCGGTTGGAAGCGGCTGGCTTCCCCGAGATGGTGATCGGCGTGTCGGGGGGGTTGGACTCGACCTTGGCGCTGTTGGTGGCGGCCCGCGCGCTTGACGAAGCGGGGCGGGATCGGAGCGGCATTCTCGGTCTCACGCTCCCCGGATTTGGCACGACGCAAAAAACGCGGATAAACGCCCTGCGACTGATGGACCTGTTGGGGATCCGCCAACAAACCATCGACATCCGCGCCGCCTGTTTGCAAACGTTCCGCGATCTGGGGATGCGTCCATTCGGGATCGATCTTTCCGACCGTGACGGCCAACCCCTCTCGGTCGAACGGTTCACCGAGCAATTGGGACGGTTGACCGTGGAGGAGCACGCGAAGGGGGATTTGGCGTTCGAGAATGTACAGGCCCGCGAACGTACGAAGCTGCTCATGAATCGCGGGTTCGTGATCGGGACGGGGGATCTGTCGGAAGCGGCCTTGGGATGGTGCACGTACAACGCCGACCACATGAGCATGTACGCGGTGAACTGTTCGATCCCGAAAACGTTGGTGCGGTGGCTCGTGCGACATGTGGCGACGAGGGAGTTGCGGCCTGACGACCCGCGTGCGGACGAGCTGTCGCGGACACTGCTGGCGATCGCCGACACCACCATCTCGCCCGAACTGCTGCCGCCCGGCGCGGACGGAGGTATCGCCCAGGACACCGAAGCGCTGGTCGGTCCTTACGAGCTGCACGACTTTTTCCTGTATCACTTCCTCCGCGGAACCTGCCCGCCCGAGAAGCTGTTGTACCTGTCCGAGCACGCGACTTTTTCGCGGACCTACTCCCGCGCGGAGAGAGAGAAGACGCTGCGGACGTTTCTCACGCGGTTCTTCCGCCAACAATACAAACGAAGTTGCGTTCCCGACGGGCCGAAGGTGGGGACGGTCAGCCTGTCGCCGCGCGGCGATTGGCGGATGCCGAGCGACGCCGATGCGTCGGCGTGGTTGGATTGGTGAGCGGGTTGGCGACTCGGTGCAACGTTTCGAGAGCTGTCGGAAAAGTCGTCCGAAGATCGCCCGGCTAGGTGAGCCGGTAGTGGCACCTTTCACTCTTCGGTGGGCACCCGAAGGTGGCCCGCGATGAATCTGGAACGGGAGTGAATATGGCGTCGCCCCCTGCAAACAACCGTGCCGTCGATCGTGCACCGGGGTTCGTTCCGGAGCACGTGTTCTGGCCGGGCACCGGCTTGGACGAGTTCGGCATCGGTGTCGTCGGGGCCGGGTTCATCGTGCGGGACTGCCATTTGGTGGCGTATCGCAAGGCGGGCTTTCGTGTCGTCGGGATCACCTCGCGCACGCGGAGTCGCGCCGAGGAAGTAGCCGCCGCGCGGGAAGTGCCGCGAGTCCACGACGACCTGGACGACCTGCTGGCGGCTGGAGACGTGTCGGTGCTCGACATCGCGGTTCCGCCACAGTTCCAGCCGGACATTATTCGCCGCGTTGCATCGACACCGGGAAGCGTGCGGGGCATCCTCGCGCAAAAACCACTGGCGATGTCGTTGGCGGAAGGGGCCGAACTGGTCCGCCGGTGCGAAGACGCGGGGATCTCGCTGGCCGTCAATCAGAACATGCGGCACGACCAGTCGGTCCGTGGGGCACGCTCCCTGCTGGACGCTGGCCTCTTGGGGGAACCGGTGCTGGGGACGATCGACATGCGGGCGATTCCGCACTGGATGCCGTGGAGCGAATCGCTCCCCTCGCTGTCGACGTTCATCATGTCGATCCACCACCTCGACTGTTTCCGGTATTGGTTCGGCGATCCCGAGCGGGTACTTGCCAGCACCCGCCCCGATCCGCGAACGAAGTTCCCCCACACAGACGGCCTGAACCTGTACATCCTCGAGTTTGCCAACGGAGCGCGAGCCAGCGCCTGGGACGATGTGTGGACCGGCCCCGCGCGGGAGGGAAGCGGCGCGGACATCGGCATTCGCTGGCGGATCGAGGGGACGGATGGCCTCGCCACGGGAACCATCGGTTGGCCGAACTACCCCGAGCCGACCCCCAGCACGCTCGATTACACGGCCCGTCGTTTCGGCCCGGAGTGGCACACGCCCCGCTGGGACACGGTGTGGTTTCCCGACGCATTCTCGGGAACGATGGGCGAACTACTTGCTTCGCTGCGGGACGGTACGCCGTGCTCGCTGTCCGGCCGCGACAATCTGCGAACTTTGGCGCTGGTGGAAGCGGTGTTCATCGCGGCCCGCGAGCACCGCGTGGTGACGTTCGCGGAGATGTTGGAAGGGGTGGTGGGGCAGGAGCCGACAAGACCGCAATCACCAGACGCTTGTCGGGGCCGATGATTGATCGCGGCCGATCAGCCTCGGACGGAAGCCACATTTCCAAAGGGGGCCGAGAGGACCGAAATTCGGTCGAGGCCCGGCACGCGGTTGTCCCAAGTTCGCTCGCTCGTCGTGCGTGCGTTCGCGTAACCGCTATTTGCCGGGTTGCAGCAGCCATTTGCTGATCACCGCCGCAGCCATCTCCGGGTTGTCGCGAACCATGCCTTGCAATTGATCGCGTTTCGTCAGGGGACGCTCCTCTTCCGGTTCGTCGTCCCCGTCGGTGCCCGCGGCGCTTCCGCCGGTTCCCTTTGTCGGGGCCGGAGGAGGGGGGGCCGGGGCCTGCGGCAGCTTCTTCAGGCTGCGGTTGAGCATCAGCAGCGCCCACGCGGCGAAGATCGCCATCATGATCGGCCCGCCCCATTTGACGCCGAGTTCGGTGACCTGCTCGACCATGCCCGGGCCCGACAACGTCTGCGGCGATTGCAGGTCGGTGAAGCTGGTGACGACGACGGCGGTGGGGGGCGACCCGGCCGGGATCAGCCGCGCAACGATTTCGCCCACGTCCTTTTCGGTCTCTTGTTCGATGGCCTGGACTTTCGCGGAGAACGCGGCCTTGTCGGTTTCGGTCTCCCCCTGTTTGAGAGCCACCTGGCGATAGTGCTCGCGGGGAATTTGCACGGTGACCTGCACCGTTTTGGGAAGGAGCCCGTGGAACGTCTTCTCGGAGATTTTGGCGGTGGTGGGAATGTTCTCGGAGGTGTTCACGCTCCGTTCGGTCGTCTGAGTGCTTTGGTTTCCGCCCCCTCCGCCCCCTTGAAGGTTGCGGGGCTGGTTGGCCTGCATGCCTGGCTCGCGCGACGCCCGTTGCTCCGTCGAGCGACTGTTGTCGGTTTGCTCGACACTTCGCGCGGAGAACGGTTTCGAGCCGATCTCCCGTTCCTGCACGAACGAGGTCTTGAGGTTCTCGAGATCGACGTTGACCGCGACCATCGCCCCCGGAATGAACGACAGCGCTTCCGAGATGTTGGACCGGTGCATTTCCGTGAACTTGCGCACCTGATCGACGAACTCGGAACCGAAGGGGTCGTCGCGGTCGTTCGACTTGAACGCCTGCCCGGTGCGGGTGTTGAGCACGACCACGTCTTCCGGGGCGAGATCGGCGACGGCTCCCGCGACGCTAAGTCGGATCGACTGCACGAGGCTGGACGACAGCTCACGCCCGGACTTCGGCTTGACGCTCACCAGTGCGGTGACCTTTGACTCGCCCCCGAAGGGGCGGCGCTTGGCGCGTTCCCAACTGACGCGTGCGTCCTCAATGTCGCGAATCGCCCGGAGGATCTTGGCCAGTTCCTGGGCCTTGCCGACTTCCATGAGCTTCTGACGGTCGGAGTCGGTCGCCCACAGTCCCGCCTCGCGGTACATCTTGACGAGCGAATCGCCGTATTCGGCGGGCATGGCCCCCCCTTCGACGAGTGCCGCGTTGTAGCGCGTCACGTCGGCTTTGGGGACGCGCACTCGCTGTCCGTCGACGGTGTAACCGGTCAGGCCGGCGCTGTTGAGGGCCTCTTGCGCGGCCCGCAGTTCCTCGGCGGCGAAGACCTTGCCCCCCAGCAGGTGGTCGTGGCCCGGTTGCCGGGTGCCATAGACCAGCGCTCCCAATCCGCCGACGACGATCAAGGGGACGGCAACGAACGTGAGCCGCTGGCTGGGTGAGAGTTTTTCCCACAAGGCCGCGAGTTGTCGGAAGGTGGCTTGCAGCGCGTCCATGTCGCGGCGGGCTCGCTCGAGAGTGTGTTACGGGGGCCGGCCTCCCGGGATGATCCCGCCGGCGCGAACGGGGTCGCGTGCAAACCTCACATGCGCATCTGCTGGACTTCGCGGTAGGCGTCGACGAGTTTGTTGCGCACCTGGATCATCATCCGGAGGGCAAGGTCCGCCTTGCGCGCGGAAGCCATGACCTCCGCGTTCGTCAAATCGCCCCCCGTCAGTCCCTCGGCAATGGCCGCTTGCGACTCCCCTTCCAAACGGTTCGTTTCGGAGAGGGCATCGAGGAGCACATCCTGAAAACCGCGCGGACCGGCCGCTGCGCCGGGAAGTCGTGTCGCCTCCATCCGCTCAGCCAGTGCGGAACCGGTCGGCATCGGTCCGAAATTGGAAATCGAAGCGGACATGGGGGGGACTCCGGGCGGAGCGTGATGGACTGGAGGAAGCGCCGAGGCGGGGTTGTAATCGAGGAGCGGCTAGCGTGGAGAGGCCGGTTTCGCGATTCAGGCGAGAATCTTCAGCGTTTGCATCATCATCGTTTTGGTCATTTCGATGGCCGAGACGTTTGCCTCGTAGGCGCGGCTGGCTTCGACGGCATTGACGAATTCCGTGACCAGGTTGATGTTCGGATAGGCGACATTGCCGTCGGCGTCGGCGTCGGGGTGTCCGGGCTGATGAACCTTGCGCGGTTCGGCGTCCTCGTCCGTCTCGACCCGGTGGCCGACCGCCATGCCCGCCCCACCCTCGAGGGGACGGGATTCGAACGAGACCAGTCGCCGTTTGAAGGGGGACGACTCGCCGTTCTCGTCACGCGTGGTTCCCACGTTGGCGATGTTCGCGGCGATGGTGTCCATGCGGTGTCGCTGGGCGACCAACCCGCTGGTGCTGATGTCGATGGTATGAAACATCGTGCCTCTCCCGTTTCAAGCGGGGAACGAGCCGAGCGGATCACGCCCGTTCGCTGATTACCGCCTGAAGCTTGTTGAACTGCGAAGTCATCAACTCCACGGCCATCGTCTGCATGAGCGAGTTTTTGGTCAGCTCCATGATTTCCGATTCGATCGACCGGTTCGCGCCGTCCTGGAACGTCACGGAGCGGGTCGACGCCTTCACGGGCGAGAACAGGTCCTTGGGGAACGGATCTCGGGGAGTTTCGTCGGACGTGTTCCACGACCAAAGGCCGATCGAGTCGTCTCCTCCTGTGGCTTCGGGCTCGACAAGCCGCGCCTCGAGCGCTTGTTTGAGCGCGGCCTGGAATTGTTCCACCGGAAGATCGCGGGCGTGATAGCCGGGCGTGCTGATGTTCGCGAGGTTGCCCGCCAATACGTCGTGCCGACGCTCCGCGAACGCCGCCGCCTTTTCAAGGATCGGTTGCATCGACGATCCGAGGACGTGATCGATCAACATGGTTCGATTTCCTCTACCGAGTCGAAAGCAACAGCGCCGAAAGCCACAACACGGAAGACCGGGGCGGGAGCGATCCACATGCCCGACGCGAGCGTGCGGAATTAGGCCGAGTTACTCCTGAAAATCGAGATGCCGGTTGTCGGTCGGGGCGGCACTGTCGCGATAGCCGTTGGCGGCCGTCGACGCCGAGGCGAGCCCCTGCAATTCGAGCCGGGTAAGGTCCCGGCGTCGGGTCAACTCCTCGCCGCATTCCCGCTCCTCCGTCGACAGGTGCAGGAGCAGCGTTTCGGTCTCTTCGAGCAGCTTCTCGCAATCGGAACGCCCGTTGGCGTCGAGGCCGTCCCGATCAGACCGCCAGCGGTCGGCAAGGCCGGGATAGGCGCGGCCCAATTCCTCCAACTGACCGAGCACCCGTTGCTTCGCTCCCAGGATCGAAAGCAGGCCGGTGTAGTCGTCCGCTTCGATCAAGGACCGCTGGTGGCGGGACAGTCGCAACAGATCCGCGAACGCGCCGCGTCTGGCCCGAAAGATGCGTGGGTAGTCCAAGAGAGTCGTCGCTTCCGAATGCATGATCGATCCTTCCCGATCCCCGCGAAGTCCACCGAGTCGTCATTGATCTTGTTGCGAAGCCCACTCAAGCCAACGGTTCCACTCCGCGCGAGTCAGTTTTCCCTCATCCGAGACAAAGGCGGTTTCGGGCATTTGCTTGAGCAGCAGTCGCGCTTGCGCCAACGTGCTGACGGCCTCGGCCCGGCGGTTCATCCGCCGGAAGCAGTTGGCGATCTGCACGTAAGCTCCGAGGATTTCCCCGTCCTGCTGGTACTTTCCGGCAAGCGAGGAATAGGCTTCAATCGCCCCTTCGTAGTCGTCCCGCAGGTACATGGCATGCGCTTGCTCAAATTGACATTGCTTCAAGGTCGCTTCGCCGAGGGGGTCGAGGCGACCCAGGCGTTGCGCCTCCGACAGCGACGCGCGGACCGTTGCCAATTCGGCGACGGATCGCTCGAGGTCCGATTGGAACTGCTGGCGGTACTCGATGCGCGCGGAGTCGGTTTCGGCGAGCTTGGTCCGTTCCTGCGAGTGCCGTGCACGCCGCACAAGGGCCTTGGCGAGCAGGAACTTCGCCTCGTCCCGCTCGTCGGCGGCGGGGTAACGTTGGAGGAACTCTTCCAACTTCAAGATCGACTCGGAGAATCGTGCGGAGATGTCCGTCAGCTTCTCCATGTCGGCGGTCGTCGGCGTTTTGCCCCGTGTCTGGCGGTCCCAAACCCTCAGGTCGGCGTCCGCGGTCGAAACCAGCAGTCGCGACAGCGAGAACAGCGCCTTCCGCCACTCAAGAGCCTCGGGACGCAAGTCGGTCGACGACAACACGGACCGCCAGGACTGTTCCGCAAGCGGCAACTCGTTGCGCTCCCAACGGACTTGGCCGATGGCCATCTGGGCGGTGATCGACGCGGGGTCGGTGGGGAAGTCCTTGATGACGCGCATGTAGTCGGCGAGAGCGTTGTCGTGGTCTCCCAGGTTGAGACGGGCCTCGGCGCGACGCACCAAGGCCTCGGCGATGAGGTTGGCGGGCCCGGTTTCGAGGAGACGGTCGATCTGCGCGACACAAGACGAATACTCGTGGGCGCGGAAGAAATCTTCCGCGCTGGTCCACAGCGAGTCGTAGTACGTCCGCGAGCTCTGTCGGCTTTCGGCGAGACGAGCGAAGGCGACCCCCGCGTCGTGAAACCGTTTGCGGACTTCGGCTCCGCGCGACGCGCGCTGCGCGGGGGGAAGCACGCGGACTTCCTTTTCGAGATTCTCCGCCCACATTTGGTTGGCCCGCGCCGCAAGTTCGTGGGCCTCGTCGGTCGGAATCGCGGGAGCGACCATTTCCGCCAAGGCGATCGCTTCAGCATAGTCGCCCGACGCCACCCAGCCGTTCCACGCGCCGCGGGCCAGGTCGCGCACCCGTGACAGGTCGAGCCAGCGATTACGATACTTTTGCGGTCGGCGAATTTTCCGGAAGGTGAGGCCGTACGCCTCGAGCGCCTCTTCCTTGCGACCCAGTTTGCGCAACGAATCGGCCGCCAACAGACGGGCGGCAAGCGCCTCGTGCGTCCCCTCGAAACGCTCCGCCGTCTTCTCGAAATAGCCGACGGAGTCTTCCAACTGATTGAGGGCCAGCGCTCCGATCCCCATGAGATAGGAGGCCTGCCGCGCGAAGGTGCGATCCGCGCGGTCATCGGCTGCCAACGGCTCCAATAACCGGATCGCCTCCAGGGGCTTTTTTTCGTCGAGCAGGGTTTGGGCGCGGAGAATGGTGACCCCTTTGCCACCCAGGCGATCGTTCCCCACTTCCGCGAGCAGCTCGTCCGCCTGCGTCTTGAGCCCTTTGCCGATCAGGATCTGCGCCCGATGCAGTTTGGCGTAAATGCGGTCCGTCGGAGAAAGCTGCGGATCCGCCAGAAGTTCGGTGCTCAGTACCAGGGCCTTGTCCAACACCTCGGCTTCGCGTTTCTCGAGGTACGCGTCAAGCAGCAGCATGCCCGCTTCGAGTCGACCTTGCGCGTAGGTTCGGAAGGCCTCATCCAACAGGGGGATGGACCCGTCAATGACTCCGCTGCGGTACAGCGAAAGCCCCAATGCCCACGACCAGACGGGTCTCCGGTCGGGGGTCAGCGCCAGATGCTCGGCGTCTTGCAGAAACGTCGAAGCGACAACGTATTTGGACTCGCCGGAATCTCCCTCGGCCTGCCGAGCGGCGTGGAATTCGGCCATGCCGACGACGAACGATGCGCCGCCGGGGAAATCTGGGTCGCGGTAGTCGGAGTCGATGAGCTTTCGCGCCTGTTCGTTCGCGGTTTCGTACTGACCGGCGTCGAAAAGCTTGAGAGCCAGTTTGAGCCGGTCGGGAGGGGGCAACTCAGGGGGAGTCAAAATCCACCAGGCACCCGCCCCTCCCGCTCCCGCCATGACGACCACGATGGCGGCCAGCAGAGGCAGCTTCGAGCGTTTCTTCGGAGCCGCGGATTCCCCGTCCTTGGCCGCCGGTTCGGTTGTGGCGCTGGCTGCGGGCATGGTGGATACGAGATGCGAGCGAGACCGCCACCACGCGTGGCTGGCGAGATGCCGCCGCGGCGCGGTCGATGGCGATGGGGAATTGACAAAACGGGGAGGGAGGCCGGAGAGGTTGGCCGAGCGAGGTTGCCACCGGGCTGTGCGTCTCTACCCGCAAAGTTCGCCCGGCGTCAACGGCAGTTCTTCGAGGACCACGATTGCGCGGCGGCGAGAATATGTTCGCAACATGTTGTGCTGCATTCACTTGTGTAGAACTCGCCCGGGTTGATTGGAGCCGGGGTGGTGCGAATCGTGGTGACTTGGTCGCGACGCGTGTGAAGCGTCTGTGAAGGCCCGAAAATCGAATCCGGTTCTATCGTGGGGGCAATTCGTGGGGTAAACTCCACTGCCCGTTTTTGTCGGGCGCTCCGTTCGGAGAGAGACGCCATCGTGGCTGGATCATTGCTGTCGGTAGCCAGAGTTCCCAAGTTGTGATTCGCGGCGTATCCGCCGCCGAGAGGTGCCGACGATGTTTCGCGGGACGGACAAGCGCGCCGCCGGGCGAACATCGCCGAGCGGGTTCACGCTGATCGAACTCCTGGTGGTCATTGCGATCATCGCGATCCTGATCGCGCTGCTGCTTCCGGCCGTGCAACAGGCGCGGGAGGCGGCCCGGCGCACTCAATGCCGAAACCATGTGAAGCAGCTGGGATTGGCGATCGCCAACTATCACGACCGCCACAATCGCTTTCCGCCCGCTCACGTTTACAACACCCAGGATTTCAATCTGACGGGTTGGTGGGCGTGGCCGGTGTTCATCCTTCCGGATGTCGACCAGGCGAATCTGTACAACAAATTCAATTTCAACGTGTCGTCGTTCTACGCGTCGGGGCCGGACTCGCACCGGAATGTGACGGGGGCCAACATTCCGCCGTTCCTGTGTCCGAGCGATCCTTACGCCGATCAACCGATTCAGTGGCCGTTCGGCGGCACGATCGGCTTCGTTCCGTATGCGCACATCAACTATTTGGGGAACACGGGCAGCACGCGGACCGACACCGGCAACGGCGTGTTTCCCGGTCGGAATCTGTGCATCAACCTGCGCGACGTGACGGACGGGTCGTCGTCGACGTTCGCCTTCGGCGAGCGTCCGGTCGACGCCCATGTCCCGGAGCACAATCCGGGCACGATCGGCAAGTATGGTTGGTGGGCAACGGGTGAAGGGAATTTCTGGCCACCCTACGGCCGCGGTGACAACATCCTCGACGCCAGCGAGGGCCTGCGCGCCGGCAAACAGAACGTTCAAGCCGATGTGTTCCACTTCTACAGCATGCACACCGGGGGAGCGCATTTCGGCTTTCTGGACGGCAGCGTTCGATTCCTGTCGAATTCGATGGACTACCAGACCTTTCTTTCCATCAGCACGCGCAATGGCGCCGAAGTCGTGAACGGAGACTGACTCGGATCATGGATACACCTCTCACCGCTTCCGATTTTTCCGAATCCTCGATGGATCAACTCTTTCCCGTTGAAGTCGAGTTGGGATCCTCCCACTCCGGTCATCCCGCCGCCGACGCAAATGTGCGAACGCATGTCCTGACGACAGAGGCCGCGCGACGCATGCCGAATCTCGCGTGGCATCGCGGGGAGGAATCGCCCGCGCGGGCCTCGGCGAGTTCGGTGACAGCGCCGTCGATGTTGGATGGCTTGTTGGTTCAATTGGTCGGCCCCGCACTGGTGGCGGCCGGTTTGGTGCGGTTGCTGTACCGGGCGGAGTGGTCGAGCGTGATGAGCAGTCCGGCGATGCTTGGTTCGACAGAACTGTGGAGCGCCGCGGCTGCGGACTTCGGGGCGGCAGGGCTTCTTGTGGCGCTGTGGGTGGCTGCGTGGCGCCGTGCGCAACATCAGGAAGACGCTCGACTGTCGACCGGATGGGATTTGGCCGCGCTGTTGCTGTTCATCCCGGTGCTCGCTCTTTCGATTCCGTCGATCGGATTGGCGGCGATCGGGCTGTCCGCGATGTTGACCACCTTCGCGGCCCTGTTCGGGGGTGTTGCCGATTTTCGCGATGCGAGAGACGGCCATGCACCGGAGAAATCCACGGGGCGCGTCGGCGAAGGGCGTTGGGGAGAGGCGGCGTTCGCTTCGCTTCAGGTGCTGATGGTCGCGGCGGGCTTGGCCGCCGGTGGCACCTCGCAAGCTGCAGCCACGGCCTTGTGCGCTGCGGCGCTGGTCGGTGCGATGGCCGCTTGCACGCTGGGGCGAGCCGAGGAAGCCGAAGCCGCTCACTGACGGCCAGAAAGTGTCTCCACGGGTTCGTGTCACACTCGCTGACATCAGGCGCGTTGCGGCCGAAGCGGACTCAGCGAAACTCTTTCGCCGCCGCGACGGCCAGTTCGTCGCACCGTTCGTTCTCGGCGTGTCCGGAGTGACCTCGAATCACCGTGAAACGCACGCGATGTTTGGCGAGCAGGCTGTCGAGTTCCTGCCAGTGCTCGGGGTTCTTGATCGGCTTCCACTGCGTGCCTTCGCGGCGACGCCAGTTGTTGCGCTTCCAACCGGCCAGCCACTCCATGCAGCCCTTGGCCACGTACGTGCTGTCGGTGACGACTTCGACATCGGTCGGACGTTGAAGCGCGCGTAACCCTTCGATGACCGCCTGCAACTCCATGCGGTTGTTGGTGCTGTCCCGTTCGCCGCCGGAGCGTTCTATCTCTTTGCCGGACGCAGGGTGGCGCAGGATAAACGCCCAACCCCCCGGCCCCGGATTGCCGGAGCAGGCACCGTCGGTGAACAACTGCACGAACGCACGGGGAGAATCGCTCACGGTCAATCGACCATCCTGTCGACGAGGGGCGTACCGCCGCGAAAGCGTCCGGCCTTGGGCCAAGACGACTCCGCAAACGCATGCGGGGGAGCGGTGTTCTGCTCGACCGGGTTCGGCCCGACGGGCGGACGGCCCCCGCACGTCGGGGGGCCGGTGGAAACTCGCAATCCGGGCGTGGCCTAACGTTCGCGGAACACGATCCGCCCTCGTTTCGGGTCGTACGGGGAGACTTCCACTTTGACTCGGTCGCCGGGCACGATGCGGATGAAGTTTTTGCGCATCCGACCCGCGACGTGGGCCATCACTTCGTGACCCACATCCAGTTTGACAATGAATTGCGTGTTGGCGAGGGCCTTTGACACGACCCCCTCCATCTCGATTCCCTCTTCCTTCGACATTCACGCTCCTTGGTCTGAATCGGATCGCTTGGCATCGACGCCCATCAATCCGGTTCCAATGCCGAATCGCCGCCGCCCTTGCCGTCAAGACTCCTCATTTTGAACAGAACCCGCCAACATTACAAGCGCGGAAACGGTCGGTGACGCGCAACCTGTTCTGGAGCAATGGTTTGCAATCGTAATGTCGTGAATATCCGACGATTGCGATTTGGATCCGTCGAATTTGCAAGCTAGGTTTACCTCCGAGGAGGGGACTGCGTCTTGCGGATTCAGCAAAGCGGGTCGCCCGTACGAATCCGGTGGTGCGGCGGGAAGGTCGCGCTGGTTCCGTTCATGACGGGCCATCCCGAAGGCATGTCCCCGAGTCGAAGAAAAGGCGCGGATTACGAAATCATGAAGACGATGATCGCGCGCTTTCTGAAGGATGAGTCCGGCCCCACCGCCGTCGAGTACGCGGTCATGCTCGCACTCGTCCTCATGTCGGTCATCGCCGCGATTTCCACGTTCGGGGGAACGGCGGGGGCAATGTTCGGTAACATCGATACCCAATTCTCCGCCAAGGGGCTCGGCAGTTGACGGTACCCTGCGCGACTCCTTGATTCCGTGTGCCTCCCTTTCGCCGCATGTCGTTAACGCCAGCTCGAAGCGTTTCTGTCTATGCCATCGCCCTCGGCGGCAACGTCGGAGCGGTGGCGCGTTGTTTTGCACGAGCGCTGGACGACCTTGCCGCCACGCCTGGGCTGACGGTGGAGCGCACGAGCTCGTTTCACGCAACCCGTCCGGTGGGAACTCCGTCCGACAGGGAGTTCCTGAACGGGGCCTCGGTCGTGGCGACGACTTTGGACGCCGACGAACTGCTGGCGCGGATGCACGAGGTCGAAGCCCGCGCGGGCCGCACCCGACAACAGCGTTGGGACGACCGCCCGCTCGATCTGGACCTGGTGCTCCAGCGTCATTCCGAGTTCCCGACGCTGGAACACGATACACAGGCGCGTCGGCCCCCGTGTGTCGCGATGTTGCCGCATCCCCAGTTCCGGTTTCGTCGTTTCGTGCTTGATCCGTTGGTGGAAGTCGCGGCGGATTGGATCGACCCGGTCACGAGGAACCGTGTGCGCGAACTTCGGGAGCGGTTGCTTTCGCGTCCGCTGCGGGTCGGGCTGGTTTGGCCTGCGGGGGGCAGTCGTGCTGACGCCTTGATGCGGGACCACGCCGGTCGGATCGACTGGATCACAGGCGAAACCGAGGACGGACTCGATTGGGCGGACTCGGTCGCGCCGGCGTTCGTGGTCGATTGTCGGCTGGGAGATGCGATCCCGTGTCGCGGGCCGGTGTGGGCCGTGCGGGGAGTGGCCGTGGTCAACGTGAAGGCGTGTCAAACAACAAGCCCCGCGTTGCCGATCGACGAAAGTTGGATCGATCTTCGCGTGCGCGAAATCCTTGCCGCCGCCCTTCCCGATTGAGGCAGGGCCCCCACACGGTTCGGGCAACGCTCACGGGAGGATTTTTCGTCGCATCGAAGAGCGCTCCGGATTGGCCGATGTCCCGTGGCATGGATAGCATGAGTTGGATGAAGTTCCACGCGGAACGGTGTTCGACCGCCGATCCCACGACCCGCCCGCCAAGAAATGCTTCCGCTCCCTCCGCGAGCCTGATGAGCGCGCCATGAACGACAAACTCCGCAACGCATTGTCGCTGGTCTTCGCGATTTGGGTCGCTGCGGGAGTTGGAGTGGCGCGTGCCGAAGGTCCATCGGGGGCCGAGCTTTACAAACAGCATTGCGCCGCTTGTCACGGGGCCGTTGGCGAAGGAGTGGCCGACGGGTATCCCAATCCGTTGGCGGGGGATAAATCGATCGAGCAACTCGCGCGGACGATCGATCGCACCATGCCGGAGGGGGAGCCGGAGAAATGCAACGCTGACGAGTCCCGCCGGATCGCGGAGTTCATTCACGGCGAGTTCTATTCCCCCGTCGCCCGAGCCCGCCGCGAGCCGCCGCGCGTCGAACTGTCACGCCTGACCGTCACGCAGTACCGCAACACGATCGCCGACCTTGTGGGAAGCTTTGGCCCGCGGATTGTGCAGCCCAAGGATCGCGGCCTGGAAGCGCGGTATTACAAGTCGCGTCGGGCGAACAAAGAGAACCTTGTCATCGAGCGGCGCGATCCCCAGGTGAAGTTCGATTGGGGCGAGGGGAGTGCCGATCCCGAGAAACTGCCGCCAGAGGAATTCGCCGTACACTGGAGCGGCTCGCTGCTCGCGCCGCACACGGGCGAGTACGAAATCGTGGTGGGAGCCGAGAACGGGTTTCGGCTGTGGCTCAACGACGACGACAAACCGCTGATCGACGGGGGGGTGAAGTCGGGGGACAAGTTTGAATTGCGTCAGCCGATTTTTCTGCTCGGTGGACGCGGCTATCGATTGCGACTGGAGATGTCGAAATCGGAGAAGGGAAAAGAG
>JBIKMW010000122.1:0-19295 GCA_044359065.1 Planctomycetales bacterium
CCAAGGCTCTTCCATCATCTCGACGATGCGGGTGGCGAGGCGTTCGATCGCCTCGCGATCGGCGGTGGCGAGCGACTGACCGACTTCCGGGGCGAAGTCCCCCTGGGCTTGCAACTTCACGATTTCTGGAGCGGGAACGCGGCCCAGTTGCATCACTTCGCCCGACCGCAGGTCCTCCCACGTGACTTCGACGACCATGTCGGTCTGCAGTTCCCGCGCGTCCGAGCCGCCGCTGATCCCGAGCACTCGCTTTTCGACGGAAGTGATCTTGCCGAGCAACCGTGTGTCGGCGTCTTCCTCCTTGACGACGCGGAACGGCGTGCGAGATTTGATCTTCGTCTGAACCGCTTCCGTGAGTTGGTACTCGTAGCCGCGACGGCGGCTCTCCGACCGGAAGATCGGCACATGCACGGTGCGGATTTCCGGGTTGTACGGCGCGCCCAGGTTGTACCCGCAACCAACGGCCCAAGGGGCGAAAGCGGCGCACGACAGTCGGGCCAACCAGAGGCGGCGGGAGAGTTCGGTCGAACGACCAGCGCCGCGCGGACCTGGGGCCGAAACGTCGCACTGCTGCGCGTTGTTCCGATCCGATCCGCCGCTGGCCGCCGCTTCGCTCATTCTTCGCCCCCGACCAATCTGGCCCGACCGGGACCGCCACCCGATCGTGGCGGTGGGGATTCGGTGTAATTCGAGCCGCTGTCGTCCTGTTCGAACTCGCCGGGGGAATCCCCTTCCATGGCCGGTTCTTCAAAAGCGGGCTCAGGTTCGGGTTCGTACTCGGGCGGGGGCGGACGGCGGACGGGTGAGGTGCGTCTCGCGGGAGCCGCTGGACGCGGTGGGGGAACGGGATCCTCGTCGACCTCGATCGGGTCTTCGGTCGCTTCGTCGTCGCCTGGTGACGGTTCGTCGTCGCGCGACTCGTCCGTTCCGGGGACGCTCGGCAATCGATCTCGCGCGGACATCGAGGGGCGGGGGAGCGCGTTCCAAGCTTCGCCGGCTTTTTCCGGGCCGATTTTCAGCAAGGTTTCGCGGGCCCGTTCGGCGTATCCCGATTCCGGGTACTGCCGGAGGATGAGGGCACAATAGGTGGCGGCGGCCGAGTAGGCCCGCTTGCGCATGTACAACTCGACGCGGGTCCAGTCCCGTTCGACCGTCTTGGTGTTCATCTCGTCGAGGTCGCCCGCCAAACGCTGGCGTTGGCGAATGTCGGGGAACAGCTTGAGGGTGCTGCCCGTCAGCTTGCGGGCGTCGTCGAGGGCCTTGCCGTCGTACTTCGCCCCCTGGTACGCGAGGAGTTTGACGCGCTGTCCGACGACATACGACGTTTCCACGTGCTCGCTCTGGGGGTACTCCTCGCGGAGGATGTTGAAGAAGTGGTCGGCTTCCTTGTAGTCCTTGCGGCGCAGGTGGTAGGTCGCTGCGGTGAGAAGCGCGTCGTCGGCCAGCGGACCGGTGGGGTCGTTGAGCCACACGGCGGTCAGGGCTTGCAGAGCGCGGCCGTGGGTGTCGAAGAACGGCTTGGATTTGTCGGTGAAGTTGGGAGCGATGGCGACGTTGCGCGGGACCGGGATTTCCTTGTCCCCCTCGGGGGTGTTGAGCGTCCCTTCGCTGTACTGCGCGAGCTCGATTTCGGACGAAGTCGGCGGATTGCCCAGCCAGTATTGAGCGATGGCGTACAGGCGTTGGGTCGACTTTTCGGTGTAGCGGGTGGCGGTGTACTTCTTCATCAGTTCGCCGTAGGCGTCCTGCGCGTTGGGATACTTCTTCTGCGCGTACAGGCTCTCGGCGTACATGTACATCGCTTCTTCTTCGATCGGCTTGTCCTTGTATTTCTTTTTGACCTTCTTGAAGGCCTTTTCGGCGTCGGCGAATTTGTCCGCCTCGTAGAGGGCGCGGGCTTTGTCGAACTCCGCTTGCCCTTCGAGCGGCGCGAAGGGATCGCGTGTGGCGTAGGCGGCCGCGACTTTGCCCGAGCGGCTGTAGAGCTTGGTGACGTCGACGTTCAGGAAGTCCCCGGTCGACTTGCAGCCCGCGCACAACACCGGACACGCGAACAGAACGAACCACATCGCGGCACGGAGGCCGGCGGCGGAATCGTGACGGCGATGGTGGTGCCGGTGGATCACGGGGATGGTTCGCGCCGGGTGGAGAATGATGTGGGAAATCGGGTTCCGAGAACGGGTCGAATCGTGAACTGCTGGAATCGAGAGCCGGTCAGAACGGGAGGAATCGGAGTGTCTTCGGCTTGCGTCCCAACAGTTGGGCTTCGCAGGCCGTGAGCACGCCGCGCATGTCGGCGACCAGTTGTCGCGAGAACGGCGGCGCGTCGGGTTGCGGTTCCGCTTCGAGCAAACGCCCGAGTTCGTCGGGAATCGAGGCGGAAACAAATTGGGAGGCGCCCTCTTCGGCTTGGCAGGGGGGGCAATAGAACCCCCCTTGCGACACCTTGAAGGCAATTTTTCCGGACTTCGGCCAAGGTTGCCCGCAGCCGGCGCAGGCTTCGAGCGCGGGGAGTTGACCAACTTCCCGCAAAACGATCAATTCGAATCGGAACAGGATGCGAGCGAAGTCGCCCGCGCCGGACAAATTCCGGAGCGTGGAGACCGCCGCGTCGTATAAATCGGGATGGGGGTCGTTCGGCTCGGTGAGGGAGTCGAGCAGTTCGGCGACGAGATAGCCGCCGTAGAGGTGGGAGAGTTGGCCGGACGCGGGTTGAAACCGCCTCGCGAGCCGTGCTTCCGTCAGGAGGTCGAGACCGCCGGACGATTTGCGGAGGAAGACTACTTCGAGTTCCGCGAGCAGGTCAAGAGAGCTTTCAAACGGCCCCTTCAGGCGCCGCGCCCCCTTGGCCATCATCCCCAATTTGCCGTATTCGCGTGTGAAAAGTGTCACCACCCGGCTGGTTTCGCTGAAGTCGACCTGGCGAATGACCAGCGCGGACGCTTTCTCGGCGGACACGAGCACCTGCCTTGAACCGGGGGACCGAAACAACACGCTCGCCCAAAGGGGGCGTCGTCACACGCGGACGCTGACCTGCGTCGACATCGACTGGGTGGGGGCGGACCACGGATCGTACGTACCGACGTACCAGAGTCGCCCTTCCAAGTCGCGACAGCCGAAGCCGCGACCGCCGTATTCCTCGTCGTGAATCGCAATGACGATTTCCGCGCCGGCCAGGACGGCGCGGTCGTGCACGGCATCGGCGTCGGGCACCACCAGATAGGCTGACTGCGTCTCGAAGCCGCCGATCTCGTCGGGGTGCTTCATGAGGGCGTCGTACTCGGAAGTCTTGGTGGAGCCGAGCATCACCATGCCTCGCGGTTCGGCTCCTTCGGACGTTACCAGTTCCGCGTGCGCAATCGTGCCGCCGGGGCCAGGAGCCACCAACCGCTCCTGAAACCCGAACACCCGGCACAGCCAGCCGATCGCCGCCGTGCAGTCACGATATCGAAGACACGGGACGATGGTGGAACCGGAATGGCGCGGCGCGGACATCAAAAACAACCCCCCGGCGACATCCCCCCGTGGGGGACGTCGCGCCGGTCTCCGAACGTTGTCCGGGAACGTTCCGGACGACGCGGATCGTCGCCGGATCGGCCCCGACGAGCAAGCGACCGGAAGGACGGAGAGGGGCGGGGTGGTATCAGCCGTCGCGGTTCGCTCCCGCCGGCGAGGTTTGAATGTCCGAGTCGGAATCCGAGGAAGAGCGCTCCGTCCGCACAGCCGACGCCGTCTTGCGCCGAGACGCGGCGGGATGCGCGGAGACCCGGTCGTGGGCATCGAGACCGCGAACAATCAGGCAACGCCCCTGGCTTTCGAACTCGTGGCCCAATTCCTGAAGCTTCTCCATCACGCTGGAGTCGACGAGAAAGGTGTCTTCGAGGTCGACGATCACGTGGGTGCAGTCGTTCATGCGCAGGAGTTTGCGTCGAAGGGGAATCCACGTGCTGAACACCGCGGCGCGATGCACCGTGATGATCGCAACTCCGTCATCCTGGACCACCGTGTCGATATCGGCCTTGAACAACGAGGTTGGAGGAACGCCGCGCAGCAGGTGCAAGGCGAACTTCGTGCCCACGCCGATACCGATGCCGATTAACAGGTCGGTGGCCAAGACTCCGACGACGGTGGCGACGAACACGCACAATTGGTCGGGGCCGACCTTGTAGGTGTTGATGAACTCCCTGGGGCTGGCCAAACGGTAGCCCGTGAACACCAGCATGGCCGCAAGCGCTGCGAGGGGGATGCGGTGGATGAGTCCCGGCACCGCGACCAGGAACACCAGCAAACACATCGCATGCGCCATGTTGGCGAAGCGGGTGCGGGCTCCGTTGTCAGCATTCGCTTTGCTGCGCACGATTTCCGAGATCATGGGCAGGCCGCCGAGGCAGGCGGCCAAGGTGTTGGCCACCCCCACGGCGGCGAGATCGCGATTCATGTCGGTCTTGCGTCGCCACGGGTCGACGATTTCGACGGCCTTCGCGCTGAGCATCGATTCGAGGCTGCCGATGAGCGAGAACGACACGATCGAGAGCAGTCCGGTGTGGGTCAAAATCCCGGAGAAATCGGGGGTCGTGAATGCGCTGAGCAGGCTGGCGGGGACCTTCACCAGGAACTTCTCGCCCGTGGGAAAACTGTGGCCGGCCAACGTGTAGGTGTGGTCGCCTCCGAGATCGAACAGGTATCCCGCGCCAATCGCCAAGACCACCACCACAATTTGCGGCGGAATGCGTTTGAGCGACTTGAACGGGATCAGCGACCATCCAAACAAGAGGACCAGACTGCCGACTCCGATGGCGGCGATTTCGGGGTTGAAGGTCAGGAGGCTGTGAGGAATGGCCGCGATCCACTCCAAAGGCCCTCCCGCCGGCGCGTCCGCCCCCAATACCGTATGGATCTGCTTGGACGCGATGATGATGCCGATCGACGCCAGCAGTCCGTGGACTGCGGCCATCGGAAAGAATTCGCCCAGCACGCCGGTTTTCAGCAGGCCGAACAGAATCTGAATCACCCCGGCGGCAACCCCTACACCCAGCACCAAGCGGTAGGCGGCGAGGTCCGCCGCGGGATCGGCCCCTCCCGTGTAACCGAAACCTTGCATGGCTCCCAGGACCACGACGATCAGTCCCGCCGCCGGTCCCTTGATCGTCAACTCCGAATTGCTGATCAGTGGGCAAACCAGGCCGCCGATGATCGCGGTGATCACCCCCGCGACGGGGGGAAAGCCGCTGGCCAGCGAAATCCCCAAGCACAACGGGAGTGCGATCAGAAACACGAGGAACCCGGAGGCCAAGTCGTACTTCCACCACGTGGCCAACCCGGCGAGATCGCCAACGGGCACCTGGGCGACATCCGTCCCCGCTGCGACCGGGGACGCGGGGGTTTGAGAACCATGTGACATGGGACACCTGTTTCCTGGCTGGGGCGGTGTTCGCTTTGGCTGCGTTCGCTGGGGCGGGGGCCGCGAGGGAGGGCTATGGTCGGGGGCAATCACCGGGCAGACAGTTGCGGACGATCCCCGGGGATGCCGATCTGCCGTTGCCAATGATCACCTCGGTTCGGGAATGCGCGGTGTGAGGCGGGACCGCGTGATCGACGAACCAACCGCATTTCGGAATCGACAGGTTCTGAGTACCGTGATTCCCGAAACACAGTTCATGTATCGGACATTCAACACACCGGGGACGCTGTCCGCCAGAGCGCGAAGGTGAAAAATTGGAAAGTCCCGGCGCAGGCTTTCCGGAGCGTTAGCGACTCGCTGTCTTCAGCGTCATTTTCGCCCGTGGAGCGTCTCGATTCTGAAAGCTGACGCCATCGCAAGTCGAGAACCGCGATCGGCTGGGGGCGGAATGCGAATCGAGGACGAACCTGTCCACACGGTGGCCGATGTCTAACAGCACGCGTTCGCGCTTCGTCGGGAAGCGGACAGTCCGTCCGTTAAGACTGCGATGTTTTGAGGCGCGACACGTGAGCGAGGGATTCCGCTCTCCGCGTCGGTCGCGGTTTCCCGAGAATTCAGACCGAAGCCCTCGCTCACGCGTTCTGAAGTTGCGAGATTCCCGGCGGAGCCGCAGGGAACAGCAGGATTTCAAAGGTCTTTTTCCTCACGCAGAGGCGCAAAGACGCAGAGTAAGACAAATCCTTTGCGTCGCTGCGCCTCTCCGAGAGACCACAAAAACGGGTGTTTTGCGATCTCCCCGCAGCTTCCCGAGACAAATAGCGCAACGTCAAAACTCACGCGTCGGCTACCGGCGTGAATGCAATCGTGATTCGAAAAACGCGCAGCGTGCGCGACGCGTTTCGGAAAAGGCTCGTTGCCAAAACGGTAGCTGTCACCCGACGTCGGGAGGTGGCGGCTGTTCGCCGGCGCCAACCGGTACTTGTTTGGCAGTTAAGCGGCCCAGTCGAAGCGGATGTCCATCACCGTTTCCGGGTGCAGGCTGTGATGGACCGGGCAATGGAGGGCCGCATGTTCCAGCTTGCTTCGGTCCTCGGCGGAGAGTGCGGCGGCCTTGTCCGCGGGGATCGAGATCGTCACCCCCAAGCGACCGATCCGCCGCGCGGGAACCTGCACCATCTCTTTGACAACGTGCGTGCGCATCCCGGTCAAGTCCCATCCCGAACGCTTGGCTACGATGCCCATGATCGTCATGAGGCAGGCCCCCAAAGCGGTCGCCACGAGGTCCGTCGGCGAAAAACTCTCCCCCTTGCCGTGGTTGTCGACCGGGGCATCCGTGAGCAGCCGGGAACCCGAAGGACCGTGGACGGCCTCGCAACGCAGGTCGCCTTGGTAGGTCAGATCGATTTCGACGGACATGTCAGGACCTGCGGGTTGACAGCAAGGAATGGGGAGCGGATGGAACCGTGAGGGCTCAACGTAGTGAACGGAGAGCGTAACTCTCGGAAGCGCATTCGAGCGACGCTGCACGCTCCGCACAAGTTCGTGCGAGAGCCACACAGGGCTTTCGCACGGTTCAATCAGAGTTGTTCAAACGGAGTTGTTCAGCGGGTGGACGGGGCTGGGCGGATTTCCGGGGTTTCGCCCAGAGCGGCTCCAACCCTGGCCACGCCAACGGCTAATCCGGAAACCTCTCATAACGGATCGCGATCGCTACTTTCTTTCGCGCACGTACCGGATGCGGCAGCCGATGGCGAGGGTTTCAGCGGGCTTGGAGGGTTGGCCTGCAAGCGCCGCCTGAATGGCTGTCGCCAGGTAGGGTTGCTTCGCGAGTTTGGGGTCGGAATGGTCGTCGAGGCTGCCCATGTAGACGACCTTCCGCTCCTTGTTCAGGACGAAGAACTCCGGCGTGAAGTTCGCGCCGAACCCCTTGGCGATCTTTTGCGTTTCGTCGAACAGGTACGGAAAGGGAAAACCCTTCGACTCGGCCCGCGCCTTCATGTTTTGAGGACTGTCTTCCTTGACCCGGTTCACGTTGATGGCGACAAACGCCACCGTCCCGTTCCCCTGCGTTTGCTTCGCCAGTTCGATCAGTCGGTCCTCGTAATCGGTCGCCACCGGGCAACTGTTGCACGTGAAGACCACGACGACGACCTGTTTGTCGGCCAAGTCCTTCAGCGAGTGTTTGCGACCGTCCACCCCCGGCAACTCGGACCACGCCGGAGCGACATCCCCGATCGACAGCACCTCGTTGTACTCGCCGGCAGAAGCGAACGTTCCGGCAAGAACCGTACCGCCCCAAACAGCCAGCAACACGACCAGAGGGCGAATGAGGCGGTTGGTGGCCATGACTGTGCACCTGGAGGGCGTCCGGGAAATCTGGAACGAGCACCCGGTTATACGACGGAAGGGGCGCGATCTCGAAGCGAAATGGACGCGGTTTTTCGTCTTCCCACAGTGGTGTACGGATGTCGCATGGGATGCTGTGGACGAGGGGAACGGAATTGACGATAAAGGGGAGTCTGGCGGTGACACCCGCCCCCGCATAACCGTTAAATCCGGGGGTTTGGGAAATCCTCGCCGTGTGCGACGGAGTGGCTGCGAATCATTCGGACGCCCTGAGAACTCCGGGGACGCCGTGATGTTCGGGGAGAGCGGGGTCCCTCGCTCACGCTTCGGGTTACCAATAAAACACAGCAACAAGGTGGTTCAGAGTCATTCGAGGCTCATCCCGTGACAAACGGGCGGGCCCCATCGAGCCGTTTTTCGTGAGGTCTCCGATCGCTCCCCCTCGCTCACGCGTCGGGTTGCCGAACAGGATGCGGCCTCGCGGACCAACATATCGTTTGAGATTTGAAACCGTTCGGAAAGCAGGTCTGCATGTCGACGACGTTGGATGGCAGTGGCGTAGCCGGGTCCCAGGAAGCGGCGCTCGTCAACGAGGCGCTGGTGAACATCGACCCCACCGAGGTCGAAGAGTGGATTGATTCCCTTGAGGACGTGCTGCATCGGCACGGCCCCGAACACGCCTCCGAACTGCTGCGGCTGCTCGAAGAACAGGCCCGTCGTCGCGGGATCAACCTGCCGTTCGTGTCGACCACCGCGTACGTCAACACGATTCCCCCCGAATGTCAGCCGGAGTTTCCCGGCGACCGGGAGATGGAACGCAAGATCAAGAGCCTCGTCCGCTGGAACGCGATGGCGATGGTCGTCGCCGGCAACAAGGCCTCCGACGGCATCGGCGGACACATCTCGACGTTCGCGTCGTCGGCGACTCTCTACGAAATCGGCTTCAACCACTTCTTCAAGGGGCGGACCGAGTCGCAAATCGGCGACATGGTCTACTTCCAGGGACACGCTTCGCCGGGGATGTATGCGCGGGCGTTCCTCGAAGGACGTCTCTCCGAAGAGAACCTCAAGAATTTCCGCCGCGAGTTGCAGCCGGTTTCGGGTCTGTCGTCGTACCCGCACCCGTGGCTGATGCCCAACTTCTGGCAGTTCCCCACGGTCTCGATGGGACTGGGGCCGATCTTCTCGATCTACCACGCCCGTTTTCTGCGGTACCTCGACAATCGCGGCCTGGTCGACACGACGAACACGAAGGTCTGGGCCTACCTGGGCGACGGCGAGATGGACGAGCCGGAAACCCTCGGAGCGATCAACCTGCCGGTCCGCGAGAACCTCGACAACCTCGTCTGGGTCGTCAACTGCAACCTGCAACGGCTCGACGGCCCGGTGCGGGGCAACGGCAAGATCATCCAGGAACTGGAAGGGATCTTCCGCGGTTCGGGCTGGAACGTGATCAAGGTCGTGTGGGGGAGTGACTGGGACGAGATCCTCGCCAACGACGAAACGGGTGCCGTCGCCCGCCGCATGGGAGAACTGGTCGACGGCCAGTACCAGAAGTACGTCGTGGAAACCGGCGACTTCATCCGCAAGGACTTCACGCAAGGACGTCCCGACCTGCTCAAGGCCCTCGAGCACCTGTCCGACGAACAGCTCAAGAAAATGCGCCGCGGCGGTCACGACCCGCTCAAGGTGTACGCCGCCTACAAGGCCGCGATTGAACACACCGGCGGCCCGACGGTGATCCTCGCCAAGACGATCAAGGGATACGGCACCGGCGAGGATGGCGAAGGGAAGAACGTCGCACACAACGTCAAGAAGAAGAGCGAATCGGAACTGCTCAAGTTCCGCGACCGCTTCCAGTTGCCCCTCACCGACGAACAGGCCACCAAGCCGGTGCTCTATCGTCCCGCCGCTGATTCGCCCGAGATGAAGTACCTGCACGAGCGTCGCAAGGCCCTCGGCGGTTACCTGCCCAACCGGGTTGACACCACCAAACCGCTGCCGATTCCGCCGTTGTCCGCCTTCAAGGACCTGCTCGAAGGGAGCGGGACCAAGGCGTTTTCGACCACCGGGGCCTTTGGCCGGTTGCTGCCGATCCTGCTCCGCAACAAGGAAATCGGCAAGCAGATCGTCCCCATCATCCCCGATGAAGCCCGCACGTTCGGTCTCGAAGCTTTGTTCGCGCAGTTCGGCATCTACAGCCCCAAGGGGCAGCTCTATCAACCGGTCGACGCCGGTCAGATGTCGTACTACCGCGAAGCGACCAACGGCCAGGTCCTGCAAGAGGGGATCAACGAAGCGGGAGCGATCGCCTCGTTCCTCGCGGCTGGTACGGCTCACGCGAACGTCGGCCTGCCGATGATTCCGTTCTACATCTACTACTCGATGTTCGGCTTCCAGCGGGTTGGCGATCAAATCTGGGCGCTGGCCGATTCGCGCTGCCGCGGATTCCTGCTCGGTGCCACGGCAGGCCGCACCACGCTGAACGGCGAAGGGCTGCAACACGAAGACGGGCACAGCCACCTGGCCGCGTCCGCCGTCCCCACCTGCATGGCCTACGACCCCGCTTACGCTTACGAACTGGCGGTGATCGTGCAGGATGGCCTGCGACGCATGTATGGCGAGGGTGAGGACTGCTTCTACTACATCACGGTGTACAACGAAAACATCGTGATGCCCCCCATGCCCGAAGGGGCCGAAGCGGGCATCCTCAAGGGGATGTACAAGCTGTCGTCGAAGGACGCCGGAGCCAAAGCGCCGCGCGTCCGCCTCCTCGGCAGCGGGACGATCCTGCAATACGCGCAGGCCGCGCAAGAGCAACTCGCCGAGTTCGGCGTGTCGAGCGACGTCTACAGCGTCACCAGCTACAAGGAACTGCGGAAGGACGCCCAGGGAGCCGAACGCTGGAACCTCTTGCACCCCGAATCCGCTCCGAAGACCTCCTACGTGCAGGAAGTGCTCGGCGGTTCGGAAGACCCGATCGTGGCTGTCAGCGACAACGTGCGTGGCGTGCAGGAACAGATCGCCAAGTTCTTCCCGACCCGCTTCGTCGCCCTCGGCACCGACGGCTTCGGCCGCAGCGAATCCCGAGCCGACCTGCGGAAACACTTCGAGATCGACGCCGCCTACGTCACCTTCGCCGCCCTGTCGAAGCTGTTCCGTGAGGGGAAGGTCACCGCGAAAGTTCTGAAGCAGGCACGGGAGAAGCTGGGAATCGATTCGGAGAAGGTCGATCCGAGCTGGGCGTGAGGGGGTCTCCGTGTAGTGGAAAGCGTCCGCTTTCAGCTGATCTATGTAGTGCAGGTTCCCAGCCTGACTTCCTGAATTGCCAACCACATCGGAACGACAAAGAGACCGCACTTGGAATCCGTTTCTCTGGCCAAGGATGGCAGGCGGAAGCCTGCCCTACGTGACTAAGAGACTCGGCTTACGGGGCACCGATGATTGTTGCCATCAAGCGTTCGATGTGGGGCGGTACGTTCCATGTTGAGTATCGACAACGCGGCACGACCGAGAGGGTCGAGGTCATCTCAAGTCTGACTTTTGGGATCAACGCCCCCCCGTGGTCGTATGGTTGGACCAGGGATTCTCGTGTCCGCTACCTCTGCGAATGGGCAGATCGGGGTGCGAACGGCTTCCATCAGGCGGAGATCCGTAGTGACGCCGGCATGACGGTAAGATTGGAAGGAAAGTATGAGTTTTGGCCGTCGCGGAAGAGTCCAATGGAATGGCATGGCGAACTCATGGACGGAACGTCGATCGCAATTGAGTCGCACCTAGCGCGGATATGTCGGTGCGCTTACACTTTGCGAAGGGTTGCGGAGGGCCTGGAAACTCGAATTGCATTCTGTCGGCCAAGTCTCGGAGGGGCGACAGCGGCTGTCCGCAACAGTCTGTCGGCGGAAATGGTTGAATTGATCACTGGGGTCCTCATTTTCGACTATGTGGTACTGCCTCTGTCGAGTACGTAAACATGGATTGCCATGTGGCATCCTCAAGGGGTGAAAAGAGGACATTGTACTTTAGACACCATTTCCATATGCATTTGGAGTTGCGGTCCCCCGAGAACGTAGAAGAAGCAGAATCTCCCCTTTGTTTCCCCCTCTTTGGACGATTCGTCCCTGTTTCCCATGCAGGTCCGCAGTCGATTGCCGTTATGGCGATCGGGAAAGCCGATTCGGCTTGAGGTTGCGCGGATTGCTGCGGATAGACGGTGAGGACGTTCCCGCACATGGCCGAGACGAAACATGCCCTGGGGAGGCATTGGGGGGCGTATGCGCAAGCGGATTATGCGACGCAAGCTCTTTGTGGTTGATGGCCGCGAATTCGAAGTCTCTTTGACTGCCGCGTATCGAGAAGTCGTTCACTTGCATGTGACCGTCCGAGCGCTGTTTGGTTTCCGATCGTTTTGCTTGATGCGAGGCCTTCGCAACCTCGATTATTTCTACAACTACGGCGAGTGTGCTGCAGATACGACGGCCGAGACTGAAGACCGAATCTCCATCACGCCGCGAATGATCGCGTCGCTGATCCGACTCGCCCGACAACGGGGATGGTCGCCGGAGATGTCAAAGTCCAACCATGCCATCCACCTCGACAACGCTGAAGCCAACAAATCCGCGAGGGCAACGAGTCCGCCGAAACGAGACGCCGAATTCGGTTGAAGCGATTGCCGCAGAGGTGACATGGCTGGGGATGACCGTATTGGGGTGCCCCGCTTGCACCGCTTTGGAGCAAACACGCCGGCCGCTTCAATCGGAGTCGGTTGACGGGGAATGTGGACGGATGGACGTTGGATCGGTTGTTCTGTCGGTCACATGAGTCGTGATGCCGTGGCCCCCAGCCGTTGGTGATTCGTCTGCGCGGAGATGCGACGCATGTTGCGTGCTCAGGTGCTTGTCCTAAAAAACGGGCCAAGCATGGCGCGCGATGTCGTAGACAAATTCTCGACGCTGAATGAGGCCGATGGCGTGCGTGTCTTCGCGTGCGTTTTCTCGATGTTTCAACGCCGCGTGCAGTGGCACACCGTGAGGCATCATTTCGTTCGCGTCACCGGACGCCCCAACAACCTGTCCCACGCCAATTGCAGCATCACGCGCAGGGCCTCCCGCGTTTCCTTGAAGCTGATCTTCGACTCGCCGTGGCGGCGGTCCTCGAACAGGATGGGGGTTTCCTCGAACCGGCAGCCGATCTTGCGGCAGCGGTACAGCGCCTCTTCCTGAAACGCATACCCGCGGGACCGGAACCGGTCGAGGTCCAGTTCCGCCAGCTTCGAAACCCGGTAGCAGCGATAGCTGCCGCTGTTGTCGCGCGTGCGCAGGCCCAACAGCAGCCGTGCGTACCAGTTGATCCCCTGGCTCATGAAGTGTCGCCGGAAGCCCCAGCCGACGACGCCCCCACCTTTGACATACCGCGAGCCGATCGCCACATCGCAGCGGTCCATGCACTCGAGCAGTGCGGGCAGGTGTCGCGGGTGGTGGCTGAAATCGGCGTCGAGGTTCGTCAGCCAATCGAACTGGTGTTCGATGGCGTAACGGAACCCCGCCAGGATCGCGGTCCCCAACCCCTGCTTGCCCGGGCGGTGAAGAACGCGAACGCGTTCGTCGGCCCCAGCCAGTTCGTCCGCCAGTCGTCCCGTGCCATCAGGCGAGTTGTCGTCGATCACCAGCACGGTCGCGTGCGGTACGATTTGCAGGATCGCGGGTACGATTTCGCCGAGGTTCTCCCGCTCGTTGTAGGTGCAAAGGGTCACCAAAAGGCGGGGCACGGACATCGCAACCACACGGCAAGAACGAACGTACAACAAACACGCGGCGGCCGCGCGAAATCGTATTCTACGACGGTCGCGCCGCGGATGCTTCCGTGGCTGGCCATGTCGGCTGACGTAGACGGTTCGCTTCGCCGCGCGATGCGACTATCCTTGCGGGTTCGTTGTCTCCGTTGGATGTGTGACGGACGCACAAATCGAAGTCGGTCGGCCCTGGAGTGCTCGCATGGCGGGATATCCGCTCAATTGGGATTTGGATTCTCTGTATCCGGCACCGACGAAGCCCGAGTTCGCGGCGGTCGTGGATGGTTACCGCGGGCGATTGGCGGAAGTCGTCTCCGCGTGCGCCGCGCTCCCCGCGATCGGCGGAGCGTCCGCCAAAGCGTGGGGCGACTTCCTGGCGAAGCTCGAGCAAGTCGAAGCCCTCGCGGGGGACTTGGCCGCGTTCGTGGGGTGCCATGCCGCCGACGACGCGGCCAACAAAACCGTGCGGCAGTTCGAGGCCGCGCTGTCGGCCCTCGATCCGCAGCGCGAGCAGGTGTTTACAACCGTCGAGTTGCTGCTCCGCGACGCCACTCCGGCGGACTTGGCGGCGTGGCTGGCGGGGGACGCGCGGTTGGCCGCGAACCGCTTCTTCCTTGAACAGCGCCGGAAGAACGCCGCGCTGCGGCTCCCGAAGGAGCAGGAACTGCTCGCCGCCGACTTGGCCGTCGACGCGATTCATGCGTGGGGACGGATGTACGACCGCCTCTCGGGCGACCTGCGCATCACCGTGATGGAGAAGGGGGAACTCGTCCAGAAGTCGGCGGGGCAAATTCGCTTCGACCTGCCCGAACGGAGCGTCCGACAGAACAATTTCTACGCAGCCGAGAAGGCGTGGAAGACGCTCGCAGACAGTTGCGCCGACGCCCTCAACCACATCGCCGGATTCCGCCTGACCGTTTACAAGCGGCTTGGTCTGCGCGACCACCTCGAAGTGCCGCTGCAACGCAACCGCATGACGCGTGAGACGCTGGACGCGATGTGGTCGACCATCACCGCTCGCAAGCCGATGCTGCTGAAGTACCTGGGGGCCAAAGCGAAGCGGATGGGGCTCGAAAAGCTCGCCTGGTACGACGTGTACGCACCGCTTCCCGAATCGGGTGCTCCCGCGGCTGAGATCCCGTGGAACGACGCTTGTGATTCCATCATTCGCACGTTTTCGGCGTTCAGCCCCGATCTGGGGGACTTCGCCCGACACGCCTTCGCCCAGCGCTGGGTCGAGGCGGAGAACCGTTCGGGAAAACGTCAGGGGGCGTTCTGCACCGGCATTCCTTCCCGCAAACAAACGCGGGTGTTCATGACGTACCTGGGGAGCGACGACCAGATCAGCACGCTCGCCCACGAACTCGGCCACGCCTACCATTCGTGGGTCCTGCGCAACGAACCGCTGTTCTTGCAGGACTACCCGATGAACCTCGCCGAGACCGCGTCAACGTTCGCCGAGGCGATTCTGGCCGAGGAACGACTCAAGCAGACGACAGACAAGGGAGAACGGCTGCGGATCCTCGACCAGATGCTGGGTGACGCCGTCGCCTTCCTGATGAATATCCACACGCGGTTCGTGTTCGAGAACCGCTTCCACGAGGAACGGGCCGCCGGCGAATTGACCGCCGCGCGGCTCTCGGAACTCATGCTGGCCGCGCAGAAGGAGACGCACCTCGACGCGCTGGCCCCCGACGGGTGGTATCCGGATTTTTGGATTTCCAAGCTGCACTTCTATATCAGCGGGTTGCCGTTTTACAACTTCCCTTACACCTTCGGCTATCTGCTGTCGACCGGCCTGCTCGGCCTGGCGGGAGACGGCGACGCCAGCTTCCCCGACCGCTTCCGGCGTTTCCTGGTGGCGACCGGCTGCGAAGAGGCGGAAGGGGCCGTGGCGTCAACGTTCGGGCACGATTTGCGCGGCCCGGAGTTCTGGAACAAAAGCCTGGATGTCATCGAGCGGCGGGTGGAAGAGTTTGTGACGCTGGCGGAGGGGTGAGACCGCAGAGGCCCCGCCATGAATGCTGAATCGATTCCTGGATTGGGTGTCATCTTTCCGCCAGCAGGGAACTTGGATCGGTACGCTAGCGCCCCATGAGCACGCCCTCTCCCGCCTCCGAAGAAATCATCGAGTCTGCGTCCTCCGGCGGCTCCGTCGGCCTGGTGCGCACCGAGTTCGTGACTCTCTTCGATGGCTCGCATCCCGCCGAAGGGGCAGCGCTCGAACTCGCCACGGGCGAGAAGTTCGGGCCCGTTCGCGTCGCCTACGAGACTTATGGCGAGCTTTCCCCGGAAAAAGACAACGCGATTTTCGTCTGTCACGCGCTCACCGGCGACGCCCATGTCGCCGGCAAACACCGCGAAGCCGACCGCAAATTCGGCTGGTGGAACGAGCTGGTCGGCCCGGGAAAAGGGCTCGACACCAACAAGTACTACGTGATTTGCGCGAACGTGCTCGGGGGCTGTCGCGGCACGACCGGACCGAACTTCGATCCCGCAACCGGGCTGCCGGTCGATGGCAAGGGGAACGCGTACGGACTGCGGTTCCCCTTCATCACGGTGGGAGACATGGTCCGCGTCCATGCCGCCCTCGTCCGGCGTTTGGGGATCGAAAAGCTGCTGGCCGTCGTCGGCGGCAGCTTGGGGGGCATGCAGGTGCTCGACTGGGCCGCGCGGTATCCGGACAGCCTCCGCGCCGCGGTCGTGCTGGCTTCCGCCGCGCGGTTGACGGCCCAAGGGATCGCGTTCAACGCCGTTGGACGGCGGGCGATCGTCACCGACCCCGACTTCCACGCCGGCGACTATCACGCGCACGACTCGGGGCCGAACAAGGGACTCGCCCTCGCCCGCATGGTGGCCCACATCACCTACCTGTCAGAAGCCTCGATCGAGGAGAAATTCGGTCGCCGCCTGCAACACAGCGATGCTCTCGCGTACGAGTTGATGCGCGACACCGAGTTCCAGGTGGAAAGCTACTTGAATTACCAGGGGAAGCGCTTCGTCGAACGCTTCGATGCCAACAGCTATCTGTACCTCACGCGGGCGATGGATTACTTCGACCTCGCCCTCACCCACGGATCGATCGGCGCGGCCCTGTCGAAGACCGACGCCCGTTTTTTGATCACGTCGTACACCACCGACTGGTTGTTTCCGACCACGCAAAGCCAGGAGCTGGTCAACGCACTCGTCGCCGCGCGGCGACACGTGACGTTTCTCGAACTGACCAGCCCTTACGGGCACGACTCGTTCCTGCTGGAAGTCGAACCCCTCGCGCGATTGCTGGGCCCCTTCCTCGGTCGGACCTGGGAGGCGGGGCGGCGAAAGTGAGGCCGCACCCGACGGCATTCGGCCTGGAGCGTGCTCCTTTGGGGCGGCTCAGATCCTTCCGTTGTTCGCGAGCAACGCGTCCAGCGTTCGCTCCAGCCAAGGTGTCGGCACGCCGATCGGCAACACACTCACCCCCCCGGTGAACTCCCGCGCACCCGGACGCGAAAACCCCAGCTTCGGACCGACGAATGTGGCGGTGTGCAAAGCCCGCACGCACGCGCCCGGCGCTTCGCCCGTGTCGGCGTCCAATCCCGACGGAACATCCACCGCCAACACCCGACCGGCTCGGCGGTTGATGGCTTCAATCACGGCGGGAAGGTCGCCCCGCGGTGCTCCTGTCGCACCGGTCCCCAACAGCGCGTCGACGATCCAACCGCATCCGTCCAGCCACGACGCAACGGGTTCAACAGCGCTGTGGCATGGGGCCGATTCGAGCCGATCTCGCAATCGCGTGACAGGGACACCCGACTCCCGCAACACCCGGTGGTTGATCGCGGCGTCTCCGGACAACCGTTCTTCCGGCACGCACAAAAGCACACGGCATGCCCGACCACGCAGTGCCAAATGCCGCGCGATGACGAATCCGTCACCCCCGTTGTTCCCCGCGCCGCAGACCACCGCCACCGGCGCGTCAATCCCCAACGCCTCCAACAAGTCGACCACCCCTCGTCCGGCGTTCTCCATCAACACCAGGCCGGTCATCCCCAATTCGTCCTGCGCCAACCGATCAATGGACCGCACCACGTCCCGGGGGAGGCACCGCCGAACGCATCCCTGCGGCTCCACGACCACCTGTTCCGTGTTCCGCGAACGAATGTCCAATCCCGAGGACATGGCCCGACCTCCAAATGAGGTACATATGGCGCGAAAAAACCCCGCCGGACGGTGGTCCGACGGGGTCGTACAAAAGGCTTTGAGGTACGGGTGGCCCACGGAAGCAACTCCCGCAGGCGACCACATCAGCGCTTCGAGAACTGGAAGCTGCGGCGGGCTTTCTTGTGACCGTACTTCTTGCGTTCCACCATGCGGTCGTCGCGAGTCAGCAGGCTGTGCTCGGCCAGAATCGGATGCAACTCGGGCTTCATGCAGTGCAACGCG
Organism: Planctomycetales bacterium; assembly: GCA_044359065.1. Taxonomy (GTDB): domain Bacteria; phylum Planctomycetota; class Planctomycetia; order Planctomycetales; family Planctomycetaceae; genus JAIXZD01. The sequence continues at coordinate 17,964 of JBIKMW010000122.1, forward strand.
CGGGAGATACCCAGCACGATCGCGCCGGCTTGACCGCTGATCCCGCCCCCGTCCGCCCGCACCCAAACGTCGACTTCGTTCCGCGTCGACGTCAGCGTCAGCGGCAAACAGACCAGCAACTGGAGCTTCTCGACCGGGAAGAACTCGGTCATCTCGCGACCATTGACGACGAACTTGCCGGTGCCGCGCTTGATGCGAACCCGCGCGACGGCCGTCTTGCGACGACCCGTGGCGACGATCGTGCCGTTCTCCAGCAACCGACCGCGAATCACGTGCTGCACCGGGACCGGCACAACGGCGTCAACCGCAGGCACGTCCGACTGCGAACCGATATCGAGCGTGGGGACGACCGATCCCGTTTCGGACGCCGGTTCCGCCGGAACGGCGGGGGCTGAGTCGGTCACACCCATCTTTTCGTCGCTCAACGTTTCGTCGCTCATAGACACCGCACTCGATTCGGAATCGGAGTTCAAATTCGTGACACGGGGTGAAACCAGCCCCGCGATGGAGAATTCAGACAATCATCAACCCGCAGCCCGATGGAATCGAGCCTCGACTTATGCAAGCTCTCAGACGCAATCTCTCAGGCCGAGACGACTTGCGGCTGTTGCGCCGTGTGCGGATGCACCGGGCCCGCGTACAGCTTCAGCTTCTTCAGCATGTGCCGACCCATGTTCGTCTTGGGCAACATACGCTTGACGGCCTGCTTGAGGACTTCCGTCGGCTTGCGTTCCATGTACTCGGCGGCGGTCACCGCCTTCAAGCCACCCGGATACCGCGTGTAGTACTCGTACTTCTTCTTCAACATCTTCGACGTGAAGTACGGGTGCGTCGGGTGCGACATCGATCGCCCGCCGAATCGCACGCGATCACAATTCACCACCACCACGAAATCGCCGGTGTCGACGTGCGGGGTGTAGGTGGGCTTGTGCTTGCCCATCAGAATCATCGCGATCCGCACGGCCAAGCGACCAACAACCTGGTTGTCGGCGTCGAACTGCAGCCACTGAGCCTGCAGTTCGCCCGTCTTCGCGAGAAATGTCTTGTTGTGATTGACCAAACCCATCTTGGACTTTCCGAAGTTCGCGCCCACGGGACTCCACGTCGCCAGGATCACATCGACGAGTCGCCGCAAACCGGCCACTGACGACGAATCGTCACCCTGCAACGCCTGTCCGTTTCGTGAATTGCCCGTCCGTTTCCTCAATCGCACCGCAGCCGCTTACCATCCCCGTCTATGGCGAGCGACGCAAGCCCTTTTGTCAAAAGGGGTTACCGTCGCCACCGCATCAACGTGAATGTCGCTCCCGGTCCGCAAAAAATGCGTAGGAT
>JBIKMW010000123.1:0-19097 GCA_044359065.1 Planctomycetales bacterium
GCGATCAAGTACTCCGTGGCGACCGCTCCCAACGCCGACGCCGCCGTGGTGCGACAGTACGTCCGCTACGCCGACTGGACCGCGCGACTGAACTTCGTGCTGCATCCGCAAGCCGCTCCCCCGGAACCGAGGCTGCGCCTCAATGCGGCATTGGGTCGCTTGCAGGTGCTCCCCGTCCGCGTGCGGTTGGAAATCCTGTCACAACCGAAATCGGTCCGCGTGGCCGAACACGTCTTCGACTCGAAACTCACCAGCGAAGACCGCCGTCAGCTCACGTTGTGGGACGGCCTGATGCGCTCGGGGACGCTCAAAACCATCCCGTTCGCCGACTTCCAGGGTGCGGCGCGGGGGGGCAAAACCGCGGGGAAGTGACCGCTTCATGCCCGAACGTCCTCGCCGCAATCTCTGGTCGTTCCTCGCTGCGATCGCCGGAGCGGTCGTCCTGACACCCTGGTTGGGCGTATTCATCGCCCGAAACGCGTGGGTGGCGCATGTGACCAGCATGGCGAACGACTACGACCGCTCGGCAGTTCACGCGGCCGCGGCGCATGGCGGATTGGCCGCGCTGGCCGCGATCTGGGGCGGCTTGCTCGTGTGGGGCTGGAAGAGATTTCGCCGACCGCGTTGAACGTCGCTCGTACCGCTTCGGCTTGAAATCGTGGAATCCGCCACCGTCCCGAGGGAAGACGAGCACGAGCGGCTGCGACATCGATTCGCACAAATCACTCGCGAACAGTCCCTATCGAACGGGCCCTGTCGTACGGCACCGTGGCGCTGTCAGAGAAACGGCCCGGAGACGAGCGTCGAGATCATTTCGTAGGCCGAACGGATGATCCGCTCCCCGAGGTTGACCGCGATGCCACACAACGGAATCAACGTCCCGAGGATCAATACATAGTCGAGTGTGGCGGCACCGCGGCGCGCGACCGACCGAGCGCGACGGCGAACACGAATCCCCCTCATGTTGGCACCTCCCGATATTCGCAGTCATTACACCGCTTCCAACCGCTTCACGAACGCCGCCAGGAACGCGGGATGCGCGGGCCACGCAGGACTGGTGACAAGGTTGCCATCGACAAACACGCCATCGACCGGCACCGCCTGATACAAGCCCCCCGCCAGTTTGATTTCCGGACCGCATGCGGGGTAGGCGGTGCACTTCCGCCCCGCCACCACACCCGCCGCCGTCAGCAACTGAATGCCATGACAGATGGCGGCGACCGGTTTGTCGGCGGCAAAAAAATGCCGCACGATCTCGAGCACTCGCTCGTTCAGCCGCAGGTACTCGGGAGCACGGCCCCCCGGCACGACCAACCCCGCATAGGTCTCGGGACGGACATCGTCGAAGTTCGCGTTCAGCGTGAAGTTGTGCCCCGGCTTCTCGGAGTAGGTCTGGTCCCCCTCGAAGTCGTGAATCGCGGTCCGGACCGTGTCGCCGATTCCCTTGTCGGGACAGACAACATCGACCGTGTGACCGAGCATTTGCAGCGCCTGCACGGGGACCATCAACTCGTAGTCCTCGACGAAGTCCCCCGCCAGCACCAACAACCGCTTCCCCATGAACCTTGCCTCCGTTTGCTGAACACCCAGGAATCTCGAACGTGTGACGCCGAAAACCGAGGCGTCCCGGCCAGACTCACCCTTAATCCCGACCCGTCCTACTTCTTGCCTGACTTCGACAACCCCTTGGTGTAGGCGTCGTATTGGTCGCGCAACTCGGGGGGGACCGGCAGCTTCTTGTTGGTAACGTTCGTCCGCCGTTGGACCTCCCGGCCACCGGTCCGCGACTTCGATTCGCTCCCCAACCGCAGCGAGCGCAGCTCCTCTTCGAACTGGATGCGCCGCGCGGCGGCTTCCGGACTGTCGTCGTCGCCAGGAGTGGCAACCCGTTTCTCAAGCCGCTTCACGAACTGTTCGAGTTCCTGCTTGGTCCAACCGAGTTCGTCGAGCGTCTGCTGATCGACCTCGCCCCGTTCCAACTCGTCCTTGAGGCGGTTGAGGACCAAATTACTCGCTTTGCGGGCGTATTCCAGCTTGGCCTTCTCGGCCTGTTCATCGTCCGAAAGACCGCTCTCCGGTGCGGGTCGTCCCCCTTCGTCGGGATCGTTCCCGTCCTTTCCGGCACCACCGCCAGCCCCTTTTCCGGGTTGGGATGGATCGTCCCCAACACCGTCGGCGGGAGCACCCAGTTCGCCGGGCGCCCCCTTGCCCGAGCCGCTGTTGTTCGGGCCACCGCCCCGACCGGATTTGCCCGCGCCCGGTTGCCCTGCACCAGATTGACCCGCGCCGGACTTGCCTTTACCAGACTGTCCCTCGCCGGACTGGCCCGCCCCCTTGCCACCGGCACCCGGTTTGCCGGAATTCGCGTCGCCAGGTTTCTCACCCGAACCGTTTTCATCCCCTGCTCCGTCACCCGGTTTGCCGCCGGGCTTTCCTGAGCCGTCTTTGTCTGCCTCACCGTTCGGCATGTCGCCCGGTTCGCCACCCGGCATGTCTCCCGGTTCTTTGTTACCGGGTCCATCGTTGCCGGGCTTCTCCCCTCCGCCGGGCTGCTTATCGCCGCCAGCATCACCCGGTTGCTTCGGACCGGGTTTGTCACCAGCCCCCCGCTTGTCAGGGGACTGACTTTCGTTCGATCGGCCCGCATCCTCGGAACCGGTGCCGGACTCGCCCTCACCGGCTTTGCCCTTGCCGGACTTACCGGAACCGGGTTTCCCTTCACCCGGCTTCGATTCCGTGGCGGTGCCGTCGGTCGATTTCTGACCGGACTCGCCCCCCTTCTTCGACCGAGATTTCTGGCCGTCCGGACCGCCACCATCGTTATCGGCACCGGGCGTGGAGGCGCCGGCGTCCTCGTTCATCGGCCCTTTGTCCTGCGGCTTGTCGGTGGTCTTTTCGCCGGGCTTGGGGGACTTGGTCGGTTGGGCGTCGGGGAGTTCGGGATTCCCTTCGCCCGGCTTTGGTTGGCCTGCCGGATCGTCATTGGGACGTGGCGGGTCGGACGGGTCTTGCGGGTTCCGCTTGGCATCGGGGCCAGCGTCGGCCGGTTTCGGCTTGCCACCGTCCTGACCGGGGCGTGTGGCGGGCTTTTCGCCCCCTTTCCGCCCAGAGGGATCCCCTTCATTCTTGTCGGCAGGCATCGGCGGCGCATCGGCCCCTCCCGCCCCCGGCTTGTCGGGCATGCCGTTCGGTTTGGGCATGTCACCGGGGGGACCTTTTTCCCCCCCCTTGTCGTCGGGCTTACCCCCGTCATCTTTAGGGGCGGTTGCCGGTTTCTTTCCCGCCCCGCCTCCCTGCTCCGGATTGTCACCCTTTGCCGGCATATCGCCATCGGCGGGCTTGTTGTCGGGCTTCTTCGGCGCATCACCCGGCTTCGGCATATCACTGGACTTCGGCACGTCGTCGGGTTGGGGCATGTCTCCCGGTTTGGGGCGCGCGGCATCGGTCCCCTTGGGGCTTTCCCCCTTGGAGGGTTCGTCTTTTTGCCCCGGTTTGTCACCGGGTTTGCCGGGATCTTTCGGCTGCCCTTTGTCCTCGGGCGCTTTGGGGTCGGATGGCATCCCCTTCTCGCCCGGTTTGGGAGACGCCGAAGAGGGATTGGGCTTGTCAGACGGATCCGACGGCATCGGGTCTTTGGAACCCGGCCGCTTATCGGCATCGGACTTTTCAGCACCCGGTTTGTCACCGGCGGGCTGGGCAGAATCGGGCTCGCCGGGATCCGGCGTCGGTTCACCCGGCTTCTTGTCGCCGGACGGAGACGGCCTGGTCCCCTCGCGCGGTTCGCGGGACGGCTTTTCTTCCGGGTCACCCGGTTTGGGGGAGGCGTCTTTGTCGCGCGGCTGGCGCGGAGCGGCGGGTTTTTCGCCCGGCTCGGCGCCATCCTTGGGTTTGGGCTCTTTCGACGAACCTGGTTTTTTCTCGCCCGGTTTGCTACCCGGTGCGCGGGGATCGGAATTCTCGTCGCTCGCTGGCTCGCCGGGGGGATTCGTCCCCTTCTCGGAAGGCTTCTTCTCGGGGGACTGGGGCTTGTCGCCGCCGTTTTTCGGAGACTTCAACGGGGGAGATTTGTCGCCGGGACGGGAGGGTTTATCCGCGGCACCGTCCTTCGGACGGTCGTTCGACCCGTCGTTTTGACCGGGTTCCTCCGGCATTCCCTGGTCTTGGGGATTGGGCGGCGGGTTCTCGCCGCTCGGGCGTTTGTCTCCGGGCTTCCGCCCCTCGCGCGGACGCTCGCTCGGTTGTTTCTCTCCCGGCCGCTTCTCGCCCGGTCGCGATTCCCCCGGTTGGTCGGGATTCCCCTCGCCGTCTTGAGGTTGGTCTTGAGGTTGGCCCGGTTGATCCTGCGGAGCCTCGCCTTGCTTTGGTTCGGCGGGGCGTCCCTTCGCCTGCTCTTCGCGAAGCTTGCGAATAAATTTCTCCAAGGCCTCGGCGTCGTCGGCGGGCGGCGGGGGCTTGTCGCCATCCTTGTCGCCGCGGGGGCCGTCCTTGTCACCTTCGTTCGCAGGTGGTTCCGCTACGTCCGGCTCGCGCTCCTCGGGCTTCGGAGCGGCATTCGGGGAGGGGGCACGGCCCGATTCTTTGGGCTCCGGCTCTTTCGGTTCCGGGTTGCCTTCACGTGGGTTCGGCTGTGCGTCCGGTTCCTTCCCGCCGTTGGGTTGAGGACTGGCGGGCTCGTCGCGCCCTTCGCCGTTCTTCTCGGGATCGGCCTGGGCCAACTGGTCTTGCTGGTCGCGCTTGTCGGCGGCCAATTGCTCGCGGGCCTGTTCGGGGGATACCGGCTCGACAATCTTGATGTTGAGCTTGTTCGTGACCCGCCGATTGGCGACCGGTTGCTTGGTGTCCCTCACTTCGACCCAAAAAGCGAGCGTGTCGCCCGGCTTCAGACCGTACGACTTCAGGTCGAGGTCGTGCTCGCCCCGGTACGATTGCCCGAAAATCTCGTCTTCGAACAGACGTTGGTCGACCAGCGATTCGCCGTTCTTTTCGAGCTTCAGCAGGAACGTTCGCAGGCCGAAATCGGGGTCGGTCGCCTGCACGACGAATGGCACGACCGCGTTGGCAGGGCGCTCCATGTCGCTGGTCGGATGCAACATCGCCACTTCGGGCGGTTGGTCGGGACGGACCTTGACGCCGTACTGCGGCGGATCGGGGTCGCGCTGCTTGTCGGCGGTTTCGACCATCACGCGATAGAACCGCGGGTAGGTGCCGTCCGCACGGAGCGCAAGCGTCCACGTTCCCGAAATCTCGGTCCCGTTACCGACGCGCAGATCGACCTCTTCCCCCTTGTCGCCGCGGGCGAAGCCGTCCTCGGCGTCGAAGAACAGGAGCTTCGCCGACTTGATCGGCATGTTGGCGGTTGCCTTTAGCGTCAGCGTCGAGCCTTCCCATCCGTCGATGGGGCCACCCGCGACAACCTTGTTTTCCAACTGCATGTACGGGGGATGGACGTATTTGAGTTCGTCCACCGTCGAGGACGGCGGCTGTACGACCTTGACTCGGTAAGCGGGCGTGCGGGCGTCCCCCGCTTCCACGTGATACTCGATGTCTTGCAGCAACCCCTTGCCGTTCGCGCCCGCCACCAAACCGCGGAAACGGGGCAGGTTCTCCTCGATTCGGCGCATTTCCACCGGTTGATCGACGAACGCACGGTCCGCCGTCGTGAACACCAATCGCACGGATTCGGGAACCGTCCCTCGAATGTCCGCCTCGACCGTCAACAGCGACCGAGCGGGAATCTCGGTGTCGCCGGGGGTTACGTCGGTGATTTTGGTCCGCGTCGCCACAGCCACCGAAGACGTGGGCAACAGCGCCCGCCGGACGGACGGAAACGGGTCTTTGGGGGACAGCACGATGTACGCGCAAGCCACGAGCACGACGGCCAGCAGTCCATACGACAATTTGAGCAAGCGTCCCCGGTCGACCGCGTGATCGACATCCACCTTCGACAGGCCGATCGCCGCGCGCTTCTCCAACGCGCGGACCGCTCCGTCCCCGTCAACGATCGGCTTGCCCGATTCCCGCAGGTCGACGAGAGACACCAACGCGTTCTTCAACGACGGGTCCGCCTGTTCGATCAGTCGGGCGGCGTACAACGCGTTCACGCGGCGGCACATCGGCCAAACCACGCGCCAGCCGATCACGGTCGCCAAGGTGCCCGTCAACAGGGTCAGCATGAGGCCGCGCGCGACGGGGCCGAAGCCTCCCGTCACCACCCATTGGTCGAACACCACGAACAGCAGCAAGTACGACAAAAACGAGACCAGCACAGCCACGATGGTGGTGGCGATGTCGGTGGTCTTGATGTGGGATTGGGTCTTGTGGACGTGGAAATCGACGAACTCGTCGAAGGCCACGTAATGCTTGCCCGCCGCGGATGTCTTCGTCGCCAATCCGGTTCCGTCCGCATGAGGCGGTGAAACACCCGGTGTGAGAGCGCCAGCCATGAACGTCTCCCGACCTGTCAACTTTCCATCACCGGGCACGATGTTCCCGCGTGAATCCCACCCGACATCGCTTCGGCACAGTCCGCCACAAAATGCACGCTTGCACAGGTACGGTCACGATTCAAGGATCCTTGCCGGATCGTGTTTCGTGTCGCTGTGCAAATCCACCCCTTCTCACACGGCCTTGGACCGAATTTCTCAATGTCCCAGTATACGCAAATCGACCGGTCCGCGCGCAACGGACCGGACTTTTTGGCGTTTGCCGGTTGTGAGGCTTGCCGGGCGGAATTTCCTTGGCGACCGCCGAAAGGTCTCCCGTGAAGATCGCGTGAGTTTTCCCCTGAACCGGAACGGATTGCTTGATCCGATTCAACAGGCTGCGATTCTGAGGAGCGCGAGTATTCCTGAACATCCATCCTGTTCGTCCGGCGCGGCCAAAAGCGCCGGATGTTGGACGAATTCGAGTCGCTTGTCGTCCGGCGAAACCCTGCCGTAACGCTCCCCGTGTACGCCACCGTCTCCTACCGTCGCCTGCTCGTCGTCAACCTGCTCGTGCTCGCGGCGGGGGGGGCGATCTACGGGTTGGCGACCGGTGGATGGTTGTTCGGCCCCGCGACGTTGCCCGTCTCCATTTCCAGCACTGACGAGTCCGATGTCGCGCCAACCGACCTCGGGCATCGCGACGAACCACGCACCGTGGAAGCGACGGTCAGTCCGCCGGTTCTCAATGAGTCGGCGGGAAGCTGGCCGACACCGTTCGGCCCACGGCACGACGGGATTTGTCCTGAAACCGAGTTGGATTGGTCGTGGTGCGAGGCTGAGCCGCGCGTCCTGTGGGAATCGCCGATCGGCACCGGCTACAACATTCCCGCCATCGCCCTCGGGAAAGTGATCGCATGGTCGAGAACCGGGGATGTCGAGCGGCTCGATTGCCGGGAGCAGTTCACCGGCACACTCGCGTGGTCGCGCGAGTACCCCGCGACGTACCGCTGCCCGTACGAGTACAGCTCCGGGCCGCATGCTTCACCCGTCATCGACGAGGGCCGTGTGTTCTTTCTGGGTGCAGCGGGCGAACTCCGGGCGGTGCGACTGGAGACAGGGGAGCCACTTTGGGAGCGGGACCTCAAGGACGACCTGGACTTGGCCGACACACCCTATTCGCTGGGGGCCAGTCCACTGGTGCTGGGTGACCGAGTCATTTTGCCGTTGCCTTCCGCCAAGTCCCGCGCCGCGGGGGTGGTGGCGCTCGACGCCCGCACCGGCGCGACACTTTGGACCGCCACCGATCATGGTTTGTCTTATGCCACAGCCAAGCCGGTCCTGCTCGGGCAGCGGTCGGCGGCACTGGTGTTCACCGGACAGGGGTTGGTTACGCTCAACGCGGACGACGGGTCGGTCTTGGGCCAATTCAAGTTCGGGGTGGGCGAGGGGCGCACGGAACGGGTCAACGCCGTCTCGCCGCTGGTTGTGGGGGATCGCATCTTCGTGACCGCGGGGCCGGGGCCGGGAGTCGCCGCCTTGCAGCTTGGCCAACAGGGAGAACTGTCGTTGCTGTGGCGCAACCGCCGCCTGCTCGACAGTCAGTACACGTCCGTCGTCCATCACGCAGGGTATTTGTACGGCTTCACCAGTTTGTGGAACGGGACCTGCGAATTGCGCTGCATCGACGCGGCGACGGCGGAGCAGCGCTGGGGCCACGAATCGGACTTGCGCCGTGGCCAAACGATCCTGGCCGACGGGCGGCTGATCGTGCTCGGGGAGCACGGACATCTGGCGGTCCTCGACGCGGATCCGAAGAAGGCACGGGTGCGCTATTTGTCGGCCGAACCGCTGTTGACCAAGCCGTGTTACTGCGCCCCCGCCTTGGCGGGGGGGTTGCTGTTCGTGCGGGACGAACACCGGCTGTTGGCGATCGACTGCCGACGCCTACGGCCGTAAATCGGGGTGACCTCGTTCATGAGGCCCAGCTTGCTCAACCCCCTTTCGCCATTGAATGGCGTGTCTGCCTCACATTCGATGTCGCCAATATCCGCGCCGACGAGAGGTATGAGCCACCGCAACGACGAAAACATCGCGGTCCGCACGGATTTGAAAGACGATGACGAACGGAAAGCGAGAGACTGACACGACGCGGTGGTTCGAGCCAAATGCGGCATGCGAAGCAGGATCGGCGATCAACCGGTCGATCGCGCGGGTCACCTGCTGAAAAAAGCGCTCAGCGGCGGGCAACGATCGCTGGCGATACCAACGCAGCGCTTGCCGCAGTTCGCGTTGGGCGAGGCGATGAAACTCGATCACGCGTCGAGATCCCGGCGGAGTTGCGCCTGAACATCCGCCCACGGAACACCGGCGGAGCCGTCACGCGAGCGGGCCTCGACCTCGGTCAGCAACTCCGGATCGTCGATGGCGAATCCAGGAGGGTCATCGGGCACGGAATCCATAAGGTCCGCCGCCAATCGCAGTCGATCGACGGTCGAGAGAGCCATCGCCGATTTGAGAACATCGTCCAGATTCGTTGCCATGGTGCATTCTCGTCTTCGATGACAACGGTCGCTCGGATACGACGCGCAATTCTACTTCGACGTGCAAGTCCCCTCCATCGAATTGCCTCAATAAAGGTGTCCCACCGAACTCCTTCCACGTCGAGCCGAAGCATCCGGCGACCAAAGACGAATGCTTCGGCTCGGTTGCGAGAGCGAATGATGCATTCCTTTCCAACGTGTGGTGTCCGCATACCATTCTCAGCCCGTCCGCCGAAATCGAAAACACCCAGCGAAATTCCTCCGCCGGTGCGGCCCTATCCGGGCATTTCTTGACACGGGTGACGTGGACACCCTGAAGGTTTGTCACGATGTTGTTTCGCGGCATCGAATTGTCTTGCGGCACCGGGGCAATTCGTTCCGTCATTCGATCAACGGGCAGGACACGCACTGCCGAGGAGTTCTCATGCGACAGCACTTTATCGTTGTCTCAACGCTGTGGACGCTCGGAATCGCCACGTGTTCGTCGGGGATCGCGGACGACCGGTGGCTGTCGGGCGTTACCGCCAAGGCGACGAGCGCTCAAGTGGCCGGCTTGATGGGGCCGGAGAACACCGTCAATAACCGGGGTTTCACCGAGTCCCCCCCCGGCAGCGGCCGGTACGCGTTGACGAAGAACGGCTACGCCGACAACGGCTGTTTTTGGCAGAGCGGATATCTGGAACGGGGTGCCGACGAAAACGCGATCATCGAGTTCGATTTGGGGGATGTTTCGCAAGTCGCCCGATTCCGGGTGTGGAACCACAACGGCAGTGTGCATCGCGGATTTCGCGAGGTCCTGGCGACGTACTCCGTCGACGGCCAGTCGTGGAGCACCCACCTCGAACGCTTCACATTCGCCAAAGCCCCCGGCACCGACGGTTACCTAGGTGAGGAGTACCGTTTCGCCCCGGCGATTCGCGCGAAGTTTGTCCGGTTCCACGCCCTTTCGACCCATCGCGGGGGGGGCCAGCGAGACCTGGCCGGACTGGGAAAGGTGCGGTTCCTGGAGGCCTCTCCGGATGACACGATCGCCGCCGCACCGCCAGCATCCCACCCGGAACTTCCCGTACCCGCCGACTTGGGCTATGTCGACGCGACCGCCCCTCCGTACCTCGCCAAAGGGGACGGCACCGCCGACGACACTGTGGCGCTCCAACGCGCGGTGACGGACTGTCAGGGATCGGGAAAGGTCCTCTGGCTGCCGCAGGGAACGTATCTGGTTTCAAACGCGATCGCGTACAAGCCGGGACTCGGCTTCGGCTACAACAACATTCGCGGTTCGGGTCGGGACCGGACCGTACTCCGGTTGAAGGACGGCACGTTCACCGACCGCGCGAAGCCGCAGGCCGTGCTTTCGTTTGCCTTTAACGGACGCGAGGACGGCTCGGGCGTTCATGCCGACTGGTTCAACTGCAACATCGGCGACCTCACCATCCACACCGGCGCGAACAATCCGGGTGCGATCGGGCTGCGGTACTACTCGAACAACGTGGGGGCCGCACGACGACTGGCGATTCGCTCCGGCGATAGCCGAGGGGTGATCGGCCTCGACCTGGGTTACGCCGATCAGAACGGACCTTGTTTGGTGACGGATATCGAGGTGACCGGCTTCGAGACCGGAATCGCCACCTCGGCGACGGTCAACAGCCAGACCTTCGAGCATATTCGCTTGCGGGGACAGACGGCCCTCGCGTGGGAGAACAAGGGACAGTGTCTGTCCATTCGCGACCTGAGCGTGGCCGACGCCGCCGGTGGCTTCGTCAACCACTTCGGAATCGTGGCGCTGGTCGAAGCGAAGTTCGCGGGACTCGGTGCCGCGGCCAAGTCCCCCGCGATCACATCTCGCGAAACATTGTTCGCCCGCGACATCCAGTCCGTCGGCTTTGCCCGCGTGGTCGAGAACGCTTTCGATGGAGGGACTCCCTCCCCCGGCGGAACGCGTGTGGACGAGTTCGTCTCCGAGGCGCCGATCGTTTCGTTCGGCGGCGAGTCCAAATCGCTCCGCCTGCCGGTGGCGGAAGTTCCGGCGTTCAAGCTCGAGTCGCAGTCTGCGGGAAAGTCACAAAACGTGTTGCATCATCGACGGTTGGAGGACCCCGATGACTCGGCCGCTTTTCAGCGCGCGTGCGCTTCGGGGGCGCCCGTCGTGTATTGGCCGTCCGGGGTGACATTGGTCCTGGGCCGACCGGTCGAAATCCCGGTCACGGTGCGGCGGATCGTCGGGGGTTTCTCCCACGTGAACTCGTCGATGGACAAAGGCCCCGCGTGGCGAATCGTCGAGGATTCCGACGAGCCGCTGTTCATTGACGAGATTCACGGCCACGTGCTCGTCGAACATGCGTCCCGCCGAACCTTGGTGGTGCGCGATTGCCAGGGGGTCGAAGGTCGCGTGACGGGCAAAGGGGACGTGTTCCTGGAGAATGTCGTGGCCGAGTGGGAATTCGGTCCTGGGCGCGCGTGGTGTCGCCAGTTCAACACCGAACGCGAGGGTACGCACTGCGTGAACGGCGGGGGGGACCTGTGGGTGCTCGGCCTCAAGACGGAACGGGGCGGAACACTGGTCGAGACGCGCGCGGGTGGGCGGACGGAGATATTGGGAGGGCTGTCATACACAACCACCCAAGGGGGGTTGGCCCCCATGTTCACGGCGACGGAGGCCTCGCTGAGCGTGACACTGGGAGAAGTGTGCTACAGCGGTGATCCGTTCCGCACGTTGGTCGAACACACGGCAGGGGGAAAAACCCGCGTGCTGAAGCGTGGCGAAGCGCCGTTGCGAGCGGCGTTCCTGCAAGGGAGCCGCTTGCCGCTGTATGTCGGTCGCGCGGCACGCTGATCGGCGGGAGTGGTTTCGGTGTCGCCCGCCCGGAACGCGAGCGTGTGCTATCCCACGAACAGCGGACAGGCTTCCGTGCCGACCGGGCCGGGGGCCACCACAAACGACGCCAGCGCCTCCAGCAACTCCTCCCGTTCGACGGGCTTGCCGATGTAGGAGTCGAAGCCCGCCGCAAGGCAACGCTCGCGGTCGCCGCTCAACTCGTTCGCGGTCAGGGCCACCAGCGGATGACGATAACCTTCCCCGCGCAGCCGCGCGGCCAGTTCGATGCCGTCCATTTCGGGCATCTGGATGTCGGACAGGACCACGTCGTAGGGACGCCCGCGGGCTTGTGCCTCGCGGACGCGATCCAACGCCTCGGCACCGTTGTTCGACACGTCGACCTCCATCCCGGCGCGGCGCAGGATCATCCCCACCAGCCGTTGGTTGTCGAGGCCGTCTTCCGCCAGGAGAACTCGACCCCGCAGCCGCGACGGCACGCCTCGTTCGACCGGCGACACCGTCGTCTCGGCGGATTCTTCATCGCCGCCGTTGTCCCGCGGCAGGCCGTCACGGACAGTGACCAGCCGAAGCATGTCGTGTGGTTCGACGGGAAATTCGACCGTGAACACGGACCCCCGACCCGGCTCGCTCTCGACCGCGATCGTCCCCCCCAGCATCTCCATGATTCGCTTGCAAATGGTCAGCCCCAAGCCGGTTCCACCGAACCGGCGCGTGATGGATCCATCCGCTTGCGTGAAGGGTTGGAACAGCCGCGCGATTTGTTCGGGTGTCATGCCGATGCCGGTGTCGACCACTCGGAACCGCAGCGTGCCCCAGCCTTCCACGGCGTGGTCCAGGTGTGTTTCGACGCGTACCGCGCCGCGATGCGTGAACTTGATGCCGTTCGAGACGAGATTGAACAACACTTGTCGCAACCGCGTCGGGTCGGAACGAATCGCTTCGGGAATCGGCCCGTTGAACGACGCGGAGAGGGCCACTCCCTGCGACACCGCGCGTACGCTCATCAGCGACAACACGTCCTGAACGATCCGCGTCGGAGAGCAGTCGCGCCGCTCGGTATGCAGTTGACCGGCCTCGATCTTCGACAGGTCGAGGATGTCGTCGAGCACCTGCAGCAGGTGTTCCCCGTTGCGCTTCACGACATCCGCAAGCGCGCACTCCGGTCGGTCCCCGAGTTCGATTCGCAACTCGTCCGCGAACCCGAGGATCGCCGTCAGGGGAGTGCGGATTTCGTGACTCATGTTCGCCAGGAATTCGCTCTTCGCGCGGCTTGCCGCTTCGGCCGCCTCGCGCGCCGCAACCAGTTCGGCGGACTGGGATTCCACGCGTTGCCGCGCTTCCTCGGCTTCCCGCAGCGCCCGCCGCAGCCGCTGCTCGGAGCGTTTCCGTTCGGAGATATCCCGTACGATGCCCGTGAAGTAGCGGCGCCCCCCCTGCTCGAACTCGCTGACGGAGAGCTCCATCGGAAACTCGGAGCCGTCCTTCCTTCGCCCGGTCACTTCGCGCCCCACGCCGATCACCCGCCGGATTCCCGTGGACAGATAGCGTTCCAGGTAGCCGTCGTGCTCGTCCCGGTACGGCGCCGGCATCAGCATCGAGATGTTTTCCCCGAGGATTTCGTGCGCGCCGAGGCCGAACAGTTTCTCGGTGGCGCGATTGACCGACTTGACGATCCCTTTGTCGTCGATCGTGATGATCGCATCCACCGCCGTGCCGAGCACCGCACGTCCCTTCGCCTCCGCGTCGCGGAGCGCCTCTTCCGATCGCTTCTGTCGGGTCAGGTCCCGCAACCAGGCGATGTAGACGCGATCGGGCAGCCGGGCGACGGCGGCCACTGTCGCCTCGACCGGAAACAACGTGCCGTCGAACCTCACCGCCGTCATCTCGCGACGGGTCCACTCCTGGACTCGGAACTCGGGGTCCGAACCGGGGACGGTCCGTTCCAGAGCCAGCAGTCCGGACCACGCGTCCCGCATCTCCGGCGTGAACAGGGTCCGCACGTCGGCTCCCGCCACCCACTGCGTGGGGAACCCGAACAACTTCACCGCGGCCGGGTTGAACTCTTTCACCACACCGGTCTCCGTGAGGAACAGGATTCCCTCGGCGGAGTGCTCCATGATCGCCCGGGCGCGGTCGTCGATGCGTGACCACGCCAGTTCCGCACGCCCCCAGGGTGTGCGATCCTCGAACGCGACCAATCGCAGCGGCGCGGTGCCGGTCGCGGTCAGTTCCGCAACGGTCATGCGCACGGAGCGAGCTTCGCCGGACGGCAGGTTCACAACCAGGTCCGTCGGAACTCGAGCGTCGATGGGGGACACCGGCCCCGAAATCGCTCTGGTCGCGGCTTCACCGCTCCACGCCCCCCCGTGGATGTCGGTCACCGCGGCCCCGACATGCGCGCGATCGAACACGTTGAAGAATTCGTCGTACGGTGTGTTCGTCTCGACGACTCGTCCGTTCGCGTCGATCAACATCGCGGGGGACGGCATCACCGCAAGGCACTGCAAGGCGGTCAACATGGCATGCGGGAATCCCGGAACAATGGCTGTTCCGCGTGCGGTGAGCAACGGACACGACGGGTGGTCGGGTGTCGAGGCCCTCAAGCGAAATCGGACAAACCACCGTCCCCCGGGCGCGCGGCGGCTTTCGGCTGCGACACGCGAATCAGCCGCCGCGCGGCCACGGAGACACGGGACTAAACCGGCGCATCCACCGGAGTCGTGATCCCCCGGTCGGTTCGGCGGTCGGTTCCACAGTCGGACTCGACACCCGAAAATGAGATCGGAACCCCGCTGCCTCGAGACCTACTCGTTTCGGCATTGATTTGCCGTGCGCCGCGCGTGGAGGTGATTCTCCCAACCTTGCGAGTCACATTCGGCAAGTCACGACACAGGGAGTTCCCGTAACGGGATCGCACGGCCACGGCCGGATAGCCCCGCCCTCTTAACCGGGCGCGTCGTTCATGCGCCGCGACCCGTCGACTACCCCAACTCGGACAGCGGCGTCCCCGACGGCAGCACCGGAATCGGTCGCCCCGCTGCATTGAGGTAGTTCTTCTGCGTATCGACCCCCAGGTGCCGGTACAGCGTGGCCAGCACATCTTGCGGCGACTTCGGATTCGCGCGCGGGAACGCCCCCTTGGCGTCCGACGCCCCGAGCACCCGCCCCCCCTTGATCGGCCCGCCGGCCAGTGCCGCACTGAACACGTTGGGATAATGATCGCGTCCCGCGTCGTTGTTCACGCGGGGCGTGCGGCCGAATTCTCCCCACGCGACGACGAGCGTGGACTCCAACAACCCGCGCTGCTCCAAATCCTCGATCAATGCGGAGTACGCCTGGTCGAACCGAGGCAGGAACCCCAAACGCAACGACTCGAAGCCCTTCACGTGCGTGTCCCACCAACGCAGGTCGACGGTGACCAACCGCACCCCCGCCTCGACCAGGCGCCGCGCGAGCAACATCCGTTGGCTCCAGGCGGGTGCGCCGCAACGGTTCGACGCGCCGGGATCGAACGCCGGCTGAAAGCCATAGCGCTCGCGGATTTCAGGCGACTCCGCATCGAGGTCGAACGCCTGCCGCGCCTTCGGACTGGTGACGATCTCCCAAGCCTGTTGTTGGAATCGGTCCACCGCGCGGATCTGGCCGCGCGCGTCGGCTTCCCGTCGCAACCGGTCGAAGTCCGTCAGCAAACCCCGGCGGTCCCCCATGCGCACCGACGACAGACCTTCCGCCAACTCAAAATTCGGGACCTTGAACGGTCCTTTGGTTGCGGGGTCGCTCAGCGTTTCAAACGGTTTGTTCGCCACGCCCAAATACGCGGCGTTTGTTCCCGGCACCATCCGCGGAATCATCACGTACGGAGGGAGGTCCGGCGACAAGTGCCCCAACTGCTCGGACACGATCGATCCGCAACTCGGGTGGATGTTCTCGTCCGCCATCGGCCCTGAGTTGTATCCCGTGAAGCAGATCTGGTCCCCCGTGGAGTGTCCCGCGTCGTGGTGGTTCAGGCTGCGGACGATCGACCATTTGTCCATGATCGACGCGCAGCGCGGCAACATGTCCGACAGATTCACTCCCGGCACGTTCGTCGGAATCGTCCCGAACTCGCCACGGTATTCGACGGGGGCCTCGGGCTTCGGGTCCCACATGTCGATGTGGCTCGGTCCGCCGCGCATCCAGAGAATGATGACCGAGTTCGGCCGACGGCCCGTCCCGGACGCCGATTCGGCACGCAGGACATCGGCCAGAGACAGCCCCGGAGCACCCAGCAAGCCTCCCGCCCCCAACAACCCCGCGTGCAGAAAGCCGCGCCGCCCCAGTCGCAGCGAGCGCCGATACTCCGGGCAGCCGCCAGTTCGATTTTCGGGGCGCGACATGGAAACTCCCGCGGAAATCTGGATTCCAGCGTCCAAACTCTTCTCCGTCACCCGTCACGGTAGATGCGGGCTGAAGCGGCCTTCACGACGACTTCCGACACTTGACGATATCGGCTCCGCACAGACCGATCAATAATGGTTCATATTCACTCGGCCCCGACGAAGACCCGCCCAAACAGCTTGTCGAGACACGCCCGAAATCCCGTCAGCGAGCGGCGCATTTCGCGGAACCTCAACCAGATTCGCACTTTGCGTTCGCGCAACGTTTGACGCGGCAATCGGGACCGGTTAGCGTTTCGGGCTTGGCGCGGCGTGACCGTTGGACACGATGGCTCGCGCGTTGCCGTTGCCCCTCCGGAAAGGTTGTCGCCCGCGTCCGTCGTAACGACGCGTGGCGTTCCGTGTGAAATCGAATCTTCGGCCCCCGATGCTTCAACCGTTCTTCGACCGTTTGGGCCGTGTTTCGGAGCGCCATTGGCGTTCCGTGCTGCTGCTGTGGCTGCTGTTGGCGGTTGCAGGTTACGGCCTCAAATTCGGCTTGTGGAAGAACCTGGCCCCGATCGTCGGTTTTGCGATTCCGCAATGGTCGGACGTGGTCCAGGGGGGCGAATTCGCCTACCTGCCGGACGATATGCAAAGTCTTGTGGGGGAAAAGCTTCTGGCGGAAGCGTTCCCGCAGGACCTGCTCAAGAGCAGCGTCGTCGTCGTGGTCCGTCGCGAATCGCACCCGCTTGTCGAGGCGGACGAACGGTTTCTGCACGATGTGTTGCGGCCCAAACTCGAAGAGATCGCGGAGTCCACCCCCGACGGACGCGTAGCCTCCGTGAAGACGTCCCGCGATCCGCTCATGGGGAAGATCCTCGTCAGCGACGATCGCAAGGCAAGTCTGGCAGTCATCGCACTTACCACGGAGTTTCTCGACCACAAAAACGGCGACGTGATCGCCGCTGTCGAGAAGGTTGTGAGCGATCTGCAAACCGAGCTCGATCGCGCCACCGGTCAGCCGGTCGTCCCGCCCGGATTGAGCATCGCCCTCAGCGGAACCGCGACGGTGGGGCGCGATATGCTCAAAGCAAGTCGCGAGTCGTCCCAAAAAACCGAGGTGTGGACGGTGGTGTTGGTGATCGGCCTGTTGCTGCTGATCTATCGGGCACCGTTTCTGGCCTTCATTCCGTTGTTGACCGTGTTTGTGTCGGTCAACGTCGCGCTGGGGGCGATCATCCTGCTGACGCGGTTCCCGTCGTTGCCATTCCGTGTGTTTTGGGGCCTTGAGGTCTACATCACGGTGGTCTGCTACGGCGCCGGAGTCGACTACTGCCTGTTCCTGATCGCCCGTTACAAGGAAGAGGCCGACCGCGGCGTGTCGCTGGACCGGGCGATTTCGCAGACGCTTTCGAAAGTCGGCGCCGCGCTGACCGCCAGCGCTGGAACCGTCATCTGCGGCATCGGCATGATGGTGTTCGCGCAGTTCGGGAAGTTTCGCGAGGCAGGCGTCGGCATTTCCCTGTCGCTGGTGATCGTGCTACTCGCCAGCCTGACGCTCACCCCGGCGCTTTTGCGAATGATGGGACGGCTGGCGTTCTGGCCGTTGGGACGGACCGAGCACATTTCGGGAACGGGTTGGCTGTCGGGGACGAGCCTCGTCAATCGGCTGGTCGAACGGAACCGCGTGCATCGGGCGTGGGAGTGGCTGGCCGACGTGGTCGTCAACAATCCCGTGCGAGTGCTGGTGAGTTGCTTCGTCGTGATGCTGCCGTTCGCCGGCATCGGCTTGTGGTTCCACGATTTTCTAAGCTACGGCCTGCTGAGCGAACTGCGGTCCACCAACCAGAGCGTGATCGGCGCGAAGGCGGTACAGGCCCACTTCCCGGCGGGATACGCCGGTCCGGTGACGGTCCTGCTGCGGAACGAGTTGATCGACTTCCGGTCCGAGGAAGGACGCAAGGCCCTCGACGCGATCGCGCTGGAACTTAAGGCTGCCCGCAACGAACTGGGACTGGTCGACCTGCGCAACGTACGGCATCCACTGGGCTGGGCGCATTCGGAGATCCTCGACGAGAACGCCCAGGGCGATGCCGGCCGCGACAGTGTGAAGTCGGCGGCTCGGGGCTTGCGCAACTTCGTGGACGCCAAGCGTCGGCGCGAGGCGGATGCGTATTACGTCAGCTCGGCGGAGGGTCACGACGGGACCGTCACGCGGTTCGACCTGATCTTCCGCGACGACCCGTTCTCGAAGACCAGCATTTCGCAACTCGACGACGTGCAAAACGTGATCCGTCAGAAAATGCCGCTGGCACTCAAGGGAGACACCACGCTGCACCTGGTCGGTCCCACGGCCAGTATTCGCGACCTTAAGACCGTCACGGACCGGGACCAGATCAAGATCGACATCCTGGTGTTGGGGGTGGTCTTTCTGATTCTGGTGGCGCTGCTACGCAAGCCGTTCATCTCGTTCTACCTGATCGCGAGCGTGTTCTTCAGCTACTTCGTGACGCTGGGGGCGACGTTCGCGGTGTTTTGGTGGCTCGACGGCGGGGCATTCGCGGGGCTGGACTGGAAGGTCCCGATGTTCCTGTTCACGATCCTGATCGCGATCGGCGAGGACTACAACATCTTCCTGATGACGCGGATCGAGGAAGAACAGGCCGAGCACGGGGCGGTCGAAGGGGTGCGGACGGCGCTGCTCAAGACGGGGAGCATCATTTCGAGCTGCGGCATCATCATGGCGGGAACATTCTTCTCGCTGATCCTGGGTGGCACGCTCGTCGGCATGCAGCAACTGGGCTTCGCGTTGTCGTTCGGCGTGGTGCTCGACACGTTCGTCGTACGGCCGCTGCTCGTCCCCGCATACCTGGTGCTGGTCTACGGCGGACACTTTGGCCGCGTCGGCCACTTGCTGGGCGACGGCCACGCGGCGCGG
>JBIKMW010000124.1:0-18798 GCA_044359065.1 Planctomycetales bacterium
CCGACGATTGTCGGCCGCCCACCCGCAGACGTTCGGGGCGAGACTGAACATCATCTCGCACAAGGCCGTCGCTTCACCCGCGGCGGATCCCCTGCGGAGTTCTTTGACATGGATGTCTCGCTTGCCCGTCTTTGGACGCGGCGACTGTTTCGGCGCGGCGTGCTGCGTGCCTTGGCCCAGGTGGCCTTGGTCGGAGGGGTGGCCTTCGCGGCCCACGGCACGATGACGTGCGACGCGCAGGATGCCCGTTGGCGTCCCGAGCCGGGAGCGATAGGCGGTCGCGTTGAGGCGGGACCATACTCGTCCGGCGGTTACTTGCCCGCGCAGTACGCGGCCCCCGCCACGCCCTCCCTGTCGGACGACGAGGATTACGTCCCGCCCGAAGCGGCGATTCCCGCGCAGATCCAGGCGCTCCCCGACATCCAGGCCAAGATGAAGGTTGTGCACCGTCGCAGCCAGTTGCTGGTCGGCAAGCACAACATTTCCCGCACGGCGGTGGCCGACGGCGGCGTGGTCGAAGTGGTGCAATACAGCGAGAACGAACTCGCCATCATCGGGCAGGGGATCGGCCAAACGACCGTCACCCTGTGGTTCGACGACGGCAGCGAACCGCTGATTTACCTGGTCGAGGTGATCCGCGACCCGAGCCTCGACGAGCAACGCCGCCACGACTACGGCAAGCTCGAGAAGAAGCTGGCCTTGATGTTCCCGAACAGCAAGGTCTACCTGATTCCCTTCTCGAACAAGATCATCGTCAAGGGGCAGGCCCGCGACTCCGAAGAGGCGACGCGGATCCTCGACATCATCCGGGGCGAGGTGATTACCCAGAACGGCGGACTGGTCGGGCCTCAACCGGGGAACGGCAACGGCGGCGGGACGTTCTACGACATCAACGGGTTCAACCCCAACGGTTCGGGGGGATACGGTAACGGGTGGGGCAACTGGAACCCGATGGACCAGTGGTCCAACATGATCGTCAACATGTTGGAGGTTCCCGGCGAGTTCCAGGTCTCGATCCGCGTGCGGATCGCCGAACTCAACCGGTCGGAACTCAAACGGATGGGGGTCTCGTTCAACTTCGTCGTCAACGAGGACGCGGCCCAGATCGCGTCGGTCCTGGCGGGCGGGGCGAGCACGGTGTCCGGAGTGTTCTCGGCGGGGGATATCAACGTCCTGGTGGACGCGCTGTCGGCCAACGGCCACGCGACGTTGTTGGCTGAGCCGATTCTGGTTTGCGAAAGCGGACACTCCGCCGCGTTCAACAGCGGGGGGGACTTCGCCGTGCCGACCACGGTCGGGGTGCAAGGTGTGGGGGCGATCGCGACCCAGTTCCGCGGGTTCGGGGTGTCGCTCACCGTTACGCCCACGATCATCGACAAGGACTTGATCCGCCTGCAAATCAGCCCCGAGTTCAGCGAACTCAACAGCGCGAACTCGGTCAACGGCATCCCCGGTACGAATCTCCGCCGCGTGACGACGACGGTCAAACTCCGAGAAGGGCAAACGATCGCCCTCGCCGGATTGTTCTCCCGGCAGACGCGGTCTGAAATCGCCCGCATCCCGTTCCTGGGGGAAATCCCCCTCATCGGCCCGATCGCCTTCTCGAACAAACGGGCGTCCGCGGACGAAAAGGAACTGCTGATCCTCGCGACGCCCGAAATCGTGCGGGCGATGGAAGCGGACGAAGTGCCTCCGGTTCCGGGTTACGAAGTGACCCATCCGAACGACAAGGAATTCTTCATCCACGGGATGACGGCCGGCGCTCCCGACCAACGGGTGCACCAACTCGCCCCGTACGGACACGCCAACGGCCGCGGGATCGAAGTCGGATACTCGCAGTACAACCCGCCTCCCGCGGAGCCGGGGTACCACCCGAAACCCACGAACCCCACGGGGGCGACGGGTGGCGGCGGTCAGGTTCCGTTCGGTCCGGGTGCCCAACCGGGGCCGGGACAGGGATTCGGTCCGGGTGGGGGTTACACACCGGGTCAAGGATACGCTCCGGGACCGACGCCCGTGCCGCCGGGAGCGGTGCCCTCCGGCCCCTACGGAGGACGCACCGGCGCGGCGCCCGTTCGTAACCAACAACTGCAACAAGTTCCGCCCCGCGGCCAAATGGGTCCCTCGGCCTCCCGCAGCAACGGACGGGGTTACACGATTCCGACCGGCGGAGGGGCGGTTCCGGCGGGTTACTACCAATCGAAGGGTCGCTGAAGCGGCGAAGCGTCCGCGAATACGAACGGCGAAACCGGCAATGCGGGACGGCGATCCGTCGTCGCCCCGACAACATCACCATCACGAGTGGCCATCAGCGACGCCCCGAACTTCGGGGTGGTCTCCAACGGACCGAGGCGGATCATGCACCTGTTTACTTCGCGATCCTGGGCGGCTGCGATCCTGGGGGGAAGCCTGTTGGCGGGTTTCTCCGGCTGCGCGTGCCACACGGCCAGTTGCGGCACAAGCGGTTGCGGTACCCAATGTGCCACACCCTGCTGCGGGCCGGGCTGGGGCGGAGGGGGACTGTTCGGCGGCGCGGGTCTGCGCTCGCGGGCGATTCCCGACCGTTACCCGCTGGGAAGCGTCGTCCGCGAACCGTTCCATGTGATGCAGACGAACGCGGAAGCCACCGACTTCGTCCTGTATCGGAACGACTTCATCGGTGAAACGGTCGAACTGACTCCGGACGGCAAGGACCATGTGATGGAGATCGCCGCCCGGATGCGGAGCGCTCCCTTCCCGGTGCTGGTCGAGCGGAGCGAGAACAACTCGAATCCGCAGTTGGATGCCGAACGGCGGTTGGCGGTCGCGCAAGTGCTGTACGACCACGGGAATTCGGACGCCGACCAACGGACGTTCGTGTCTCCGGCCTACGCCCGCGGATTGACCGACTTCGAGCCCCGTGCCGAGTACGACCGCCACCAATCCTCTCGCCAAGGTCAGGGGAACAACTTCGGCGGTGGTTTTGGCGGGGGCGGGTTCGGGGGAGGCTTCGGCGGCGGGTTCGGTGGGGGTGGCTTCGGTGGCGGCGGTTTTGGCGGCGGCGGTTTCTACTAACCGTTGTCGACGAAATCACGGGGAAATCACGCGGGACGGACACCGAAGCCCGGTGTGACAGTTCAACGAGCAGCGTACGACGCCCGGTCTCCCTGGAGACCGAGGCGTCGCTCGCATTTTGGGGTGGGACTTGGAGGTGGGGGCAATGCGGCGGGCGGGGTCGGTGAACGGGAGGGGTGGGGGGTGGCCAGGGCTGTTGGCGGAGGGGATATCTTGCCGTTTGACGGGGACTTGAGAATTCTGTGTGCCATGCTTGGTCCGGCTTTGCGGGACAAGCATGCGTTCGACTTCCAACAAAGGTTGGGACCACAACTCTCGGGAGAATGCACGACGCGAGTGCGCTGCGGGTCGAATTTGGGATCTGAATTCGACAGTGCCAAGGATCGACCGTCCCGCGTTTCGTTCTCGCGACTCGGCTCCGCTGATATGAGCGGCGGGACTTGGACTCTTTCCCTAGGCGCATTATTGGCAAGATCAGGAACGCGTGATGCCACTCGACGAGGCACCGGGAAGTTACGAGGAATTCAACGCCGCCGCGCGCGAATGGATCGACTGGCATTGGCGACATCTTGATGGACGGATTGGGCGCAGGGTCATGGAAACCTGCACCGTCATTCTGCCGATCACGGAGCATTTTCCGGAGTCGATCAGCCTCACCCGCGACGGCGCGCAACGGGTCCTTGACCGTTTGCGCGACTTTTTTCACTTTCCCGGTCCCGTCGAGCTCGAAGTGTTTCAGATCGACGCCATGACGACGCATGGTGTCTGGGAGTCCAGCGAATCGGGACGTTATGTGGCGGGAAGCGAGTCCGCCGACGGAGTGGCTCGGGTCTGGATTGAAGAGAGGCGCCTGTGCGAGGGGCCGTGGTTGGTGGGTTGCCTCGCCCAGATCCTCTGTCGGGAATGGCTCGGTCGCACGCGGGCAGCGGTTGTTGCGCCGGCCGTGGACAACGGCTCGGATGTCAACGATCCCGAAGAAGCCGACGGCTCCCTGGAAGAATGGGCCTTGGGGGACTTGGCCGCCGTCTACGTCGGAGCGGGAGTGTTTGTCGCGAATGCGTCCATTCAGGAGAGGAACTGGAGCACAGCGCACGAAAGCGGAGGATGGGTCGAGCTTGCCGGACACATGACGCTTGCCATGTACGGCCACGCGTTGGCGCTGTTTGCCGAAGACCGCGGCGAAGAAAAGCCCGCATGGGCGAACCACCTGCGGCCCGACGTGCGGAAAGAATTCGTTGCGTCGCGTCGTTATCTAAAGAGCCGGACCGAACCCCCGCCCCACCGCTCGGGACCGCCCCCCGCGCTTCCCCGGCGGAGACCGCTCCTACCCACGTTTGGTCTCGAAACGGCGGAGGAATCCCGCTTTGGTCCGAAGATGGATGCCGAAACTCTTTGGGGAACGATCGAAAACGAGGGCCGGACGGAGTTTCCGGGAGTCGATTTTTGCGGTTCCGTCCTGAGCGGTTCCAACCTGGCGGGTTGTGACTTCCGAGGTTGCGGCTTTTTCGAAGCCGACTTGCAAGAGTGCGAATTCCGGGACGCCGATCTGCGCGAAGCGGATTTCTCCGAGGCCCGGCTGGACGGTGCTTCCTTCAAAGGAGCCGACCTCCGCGACGCGGATTTTTGCGATGCCGATCTGATGGATGTCGACTTTTCCGACGCGGACGTTCGCGGCGCGGATTTTGGCGGCGCCGTGTTGATTGGTGCGACGTTCGACCGCGCTCGATGGGACGCATCAACCGAATTCGGAGATCACGATCCGGCCGAACTTGCCGATGACGAAACGGTCGCCAAAAACCATTTTTCGTCTCGCCGTACCCGGGCCGGCGTCTCGCATGTCGACACGGATCCGGTTCCTGTCGGCAAGGGATTGACGATCGCCATGTTCGCGTGGTTCGGCGCTATGGCAGGGCTGTCGTTGGCCGCGTCGATAGCGCCAAGAAGTTGGGACGCTGGATTGACAATCACAATCGCCGCCGTGCTCGGCGCCTGCGGGGGTCATGCCGTGTATTGGAAGGTTATGCGGAACGTCGACCACTCGTAGGCTTGCGGTCTTGGTTCTCGGCAGCCGGAACGATCCAAGTTTTTCCCGCCCGCCATCGCCTCATTCCTTCGCCGGTTCGATGCGGTACACGCGGCCACCCAGTTCCACCACCACCGGTTCGTCGAAGTCGAGGTACTTCGCGATCTTGCCGCCGTAGGTGTCGACGAGGTGGAAGTACTCCGTCGAAAACTTCACGATCTTCTCGGCCTTGTCCTGCCGCTCTTGCGAGATCTCGCATTCGAGCCACACGTTTTGGCGGCGATGGAACGTCTTGGCTCCCACCTGGCGGAGCGTGTCGACCTCTTTTGTGTTCCCCTCGGCGTCCATCGCCAACGAGTACGATTTGCGTCGCCCGGCTGCGTCGAAACGGTCGACCGATTTGCCGAGCGTGGGGGCGGGGGCGGCGATCTTCTTGTCGACCGGTCCGGACGCCGCTGCCACCCCACCGGCCGATTGGGGCACGCCCGCTTGCGGTTGGGCGGCCAATGCGGGCCGACTTGATTCGGCGCGACTCTCTGCCTTCGCCACCCCATCCAGCGACTCGTTCTGGAACCGCCCCTTGATCCCCCGCTGCACAAAACCCGCACGACCGCTCGTGTTCTCGGCGAGTGAGCGACTCAGCCGTTCCGCCTCGCGCACCTGCGTCACACGGTCACCCAGAGCGGTCGTCTCGTCCGCCAGGAACGACGTGTACGGAGTGAGGATGCCGTGGCGCAGCGAGAGTTGGACCAGTTCCGTGACCAGTTCCTCGTTCGCACCGCGCAGGTCGAGTTCGTCGATGATCTCGCCAATGCGGCGTTGCGCCCACAGGCGTTCGACGAACGCATTCGTTTCGTCCATCGACTTCTCGACGAAGCTGGCCGCCGCGATGTACTCCTTGCCGGTTTCGGACATCTTTCCGGACATCACGATTTTGGCCGTCCCGCCAGTTTTGTAGCGACCGACGTACACCAACTGGTCGCCGTGATACAGGTCATTCAGGTTGCGCGGGTACGTTCGCGAGACTGGTCCCGCGCTCCCCGGCGGAGTGGGGATGTCGAAATCGAACCGCACGGCGATATCGGTCAGCGCGGGGGAACCGATCTTGTTGTACAGCCCCGCCACCGCCCGTTCGATGTTTTCGTTCGGTCGGACATACACCGACTGCCCGCGATGTCCGCCGCTGAGGCGGTCGAGCAGGCGGCTGTTCACGTCGTAACCGACGCCGAACGAAAACAGCCGGGCGCCGAACGTGTTGGCGGACTTCACCTGATCGGCGATCTTCAGTTCGTTCATCTCACCGACGGTGGGGAGACCGTCCGTCATGAACAGCAGGTACGTGGGACGTTTGGTGTCTCCCGCCAGCTTGAAGCCGGTTCCCAGTGCCCCCGAGATGTTCGTACTTCCCCCGGCGAACAGGCCGTCGACGAACGCCAGTGCGGCATTGCGACCCGCTTCGTCCCCCTTCTGCAACTCGGGCCGAAACGCCTCGACGACCGAGTCGTACGCGACGATGTTGAACGTGTCTTCGGGTTGCAGTTGCTGGACCAGGAATTTCAGGGCTTGCTTGGCTTGCTCGAACTTCGCACCGCTCATGCTGCCGCTGCGGTCGAACACGTACAGCATGGTACGCGGGACGCGCTGCGCCGCCGCCGGGGGTTGCCAATCGGGAGTGGCCAGCAGGGCGAAGTAGCCGTCTTCGTTGTCACGTGGTTTGTACGAGAGGACGCTCAGGCCGACCGGGTTGCCAGTCGTGTTGAAGAACAGCCGCAGGTCGTCCGGACGGGCGACTTGCGCGAGGTTGAGTTGCACGCTCGCGTGCCGGTCGTCGGTCCGCGAGACCTCCAGCGTGTGCGTGGGGCTGAAGATCGTCTTGAGCGGCTCGGTGGTTTCCAGCCGCAGCTTGACGGCCACGCGTTCAATGGCCCGCTGATGCTGTTTGGCGGTCCCCAGCGGCAACAGGACTTCGATCAGCCCGGTGTCCTTCTTGAGCAGTTGCGAGTACCGAATCTCGACCCGTCGCTCCGCCCCGGCGGGGATCGGGAACACGCTCGTCTGATACAGCCCCTGTCCGACGTATTCGAGCAGGGCCGGGTCCTTCCGCTGGCGGACGATGTTCTCGTAGATGCGGCGGGCCTCGTCCTTGGGATGCAGCTTGCCCGCCAATTCCTGCCCGTCGACGAGCAGCGTCAACCCGCTGATGGCTGCGGCCTCGTGCATGGGGAACAGCAACTGGGCTTCGAGCGTGGCCGAACCGGTGTTCTTGAAGACCTGCGCGAGCTGGAACGTGGCGGCCTGGTCGCGAATCGTCCCCTGCACTTCGAGGAGCGTCACGGAGTACGCAGTCGGGGCGGGGCGGGGGATCGGGGTAGGCTGGGGCAGAGGCAGGCGGCGGCCGATGATCTCGGTCCCCCCCGGTGTGTTGATGATGATGACCTGGGCGTGGGCCAGCGCGGCAGTCCCGAGCGTCAGCAGGAACCCGGAGACGAGTCGCAACAGGCTGCTTTGGAACGACTTGCGCAATGCGAGCGGGTTTGTGAGCATGCCACCGTACCTCGTTTGATCGGACCGTGTCCGTACCCCAGGGAGACCCATCGCCGAAACGGCCTGTGGATTGGAAACGAGCGCGAAGGCCCGTTGGTTCCCGAAATCCGTCTGGAAAGAGAGACGGGGGAGGAGGGGGAGATATTAAGTTCGCGGCGGCCGAGATTCTGACGTCCGACGGACTTCCAGCCCGTCGGACCCACCCGAGATCGTCGATCCCAGCCCACCCGTCTGTTTGCCGACGAAGTGACCGGGAGCGTCTTCCCTGCACACGCCACCGCGATGTACCCTGATTCTGTAGCCCGCTGCGTAAGCAAGGGACGGACGTGCACCCGCGCCCGCCAATCTCGAACACTGTTTCCCCAAACCTCGCAAATCGAGTCCCTCCGTGGCCAAGACGAACGGCAAGAAACCAACGAAGAGCGCTCCCGCGAAGAAGGCGGCCGCGAAAGCGGCTGCTCCCAAGCCCGCGCCGGAAGCGACGATGCCGTATCTGACTTCGATTGAGGTGTCGGGTTTCAAATGCCTTGTCAAACCGACGAAGGTCGAGCTTGGACCACTCACGGTGCTGGCGGGAGCGAACAGCTCTGGCAAGTCGAGCATCATGCAGCCACTGCTGTTGATGAAGCAGACGCTGGAGAGCCCGTTCAACGTGGCGGGGCCGTTTGATTTTAGCGGCCCGAACGTCACATTCACTGATGCGAATCAGTTTTTGTCAACCACAAGAGGGATGCGGGGCGGACTGCTCCGCATCTCATTAACAACCTTCGATCCAATGGTTGTTAAAGAAGATGATCTATTTCATTCATCGCTAATCATGGGGGCCGCAGAATCCGGCATCTCAATAGAATACCGGCAAGACACCTCGGGGCGACTGGTTGTACTCAAACAAGTGACCAAATCAGGCGGGATAGAGACATCGCTTCAACCGGGGTTGCCACCTAGTTTTTCGATCGATGCTCTGACAGAGGATAAGGCTCGGCAGTTCGAAAAATCTCTTCTTATTAGTCTTACGGGCCGCTCCTCGCAAAGCGACGGTACGCCACTCTTTCCCGTCGAGGTGATTGGCGGCCCCTTCATCCGCGTCAAACATGGATTTTACCTTCTTCAAGGATATGCGAATGAAACATTGAATCCGATCATATTAAACATGCTGCACATCCCCGGGTTGCGTGGAAATCCTGAGAGATCCTATAAATACACGAGTTTTATCGGTCCATTCAAAGGTGTCTTTCACTCGTACGTCGCTACAATTGTCAAAGAATGGATGGTTGGCGACGCGGGGCGTATGTCAAGACTCGCCACGTCATTGAAAGAAGTGGGCGTCGCTACGAAAGTCTCGGCCAAGGAGGTTAACCAGTCACAGGTCGAAATCCTTGTTCAAATCGGCGAGGAAAGCCGGAAGGGAGGGCACGCCGCTCCTCACTCCATCGCCGATGTCGGCATCGGTGTCTCGCAGGTGTTGCCCTTCCTCGTCGCCCTTATCGCCGCGGAGCCGGGGCAGATGGTGTATTGCGAGCAACCGGAGTTGCACCTGCATCCCCGTGCGCAGTATCGGCTGGCGGGCGTGATGGTCGACGCAATGAAGCGAGGCGTGCGGATCGTGGTCGAGACGCACAGCGCCTTGTTGCTAACGGCTCTGCAAACCGCTGTCGCCAAGGGGGAACTCCCGCCCGACGACCTCAAGCTGTATTGGTTCAGTCGCGATAAGAACGGCCACGCCAAGGCCACCAAGGCGGAACTCGATTCACGCGGTCGCTACAACGATTGGCCGGTCGACTTCGGGGACGTGGAGATTGAAGCGGTCAACAATTTTCTCGACGCAGCCCAAGCGCAGATTCCCGGCGTGGCGTCATGAGTGGCAGAACATGGAGGCGCTTGGTCGTCGATGCGTCGGTGCTCCGTACCGCCGGGGAGGAGGCCCCCGACGCGCATCCCGCGTCGACGGCATGTCGGAGCGTTCTCGAGAAGATTCGGAATTCGCGGCACGCCGTGGTGCTGACCCATGAGATGGTGGTCGAGTGGCGGAATCACGCGTCGCGGTTTTCCAGACGGTGGCAACTCGAAATGTTCAGCCGAGGGCGGTTGGTGGACATCGGCTCGGTTGTGGTCGCCGAGGATGTGCGCGAACTGCCCGACCAGTGCGAGACGGAAAAGAAACGCACGGCCGTCGCCAAGGACCTGCACCTCGTGATCGCCGCTTTCGCGACCGACAAGTCCGTACTCTCTTGCGACAAAACCGCTCGCACGTACTTCTGTGAACTCGTCGAAGCCTGCTCACGGCTGGGTGCGATCCTGTGGCTTGATCCAGTTTCAGAGTTTGACGAGACGATTACCTGGCTCAAGGACGGAGCGAAGCGGGTCAAGGCGTACCAACTGGCAACGCGGGCAAAGAAATGATCTCGATGGGCGCCGCCACCTCCGGTCGATTGGGGATGTGAACGGCGCGAGCCGCCCGCTCTGAAATGACTGGGCGACCGAGTTTCGTCCCCCTCACGCGAGCATTTTCCCCACGACGTTCCCCGCCACGTCCGTCAGACGGAAATCCCGCCCCTGCACGCGGTACGTCAGCTTCAGGTGGTCCAGCCCCAGCAGGTGCAAGAGCGTCGCGTGCAGGTCGTGGACGTGGACGCGGTCCTCGACGCCGTAGTAGCCGATCTCGTCGGTCTGGCCGATGGTGACACCCGGCTTCACCCCGCCCCCCGCCAGCCACATCGTGAACGCTTCGACGTGATGGTCGCGACCGGCCACCTCGCGGTTCTCTCCCTGCGGCGTGCGGCCAAACTCGCCGCCCCAGATGACGATCGTGTCGTCGAGCAGGCCGCGAGCCTTCAGGTCCTTGACCAGCGCCGCCGCTGCTTGGTCGACCTCTTTGCAGCGATCGTCGAGCGACTTGCCCAGTTCCGTGCCGGGGTTGCCGTGATGGTCCCAGTCGGTGTGGTAAAGCTGCACGAATCGCACCCCCTTCTCGACAAGCCGCCGCGCCAAGAGGCAGTTGTTCGCGAAGGAGGGTTTGCCGGGAGTCGCTCCGTACGCGTCGAGCGTGGCCTTCGTTTCGCCCGACAGGTCCATGAGCGCCGGGGCGCTCGACTGCATGCGGTACGCCATTTCGTAGGCGGCGATGCGCGTGGCGATTTCCGGGTCTCCCGTGGCGACCAGTCGCTCGCGATTGAGATCGTTGACCGCGCGGGTGAACTCGCCGCGCAATTCCCCGTCGAACCCTTTGGGGCTGGAGAGGTTCAGGATCGGCTCCGGTCCCGACCGGAGCGGCACCCCCTGGTACGTCGTTGGCAGGAACCCGCTCGACCACAGGGCCGAGCCGCCGCGCGGCCCGCGCGGTCCCGACTGCAGCACGACGAAGCCAGGGAGGTCGTCGCACTCGCTGCCGATGCCGTACGTCAGCCACGACCCCATCGCCGGTCGCCCGCTGAACTGCGGCGAACCGCTGTTCATGAACAGCTTGGCGGGGCCGTGGTTGAAGACATCGGTCTTCATCGCCCGCAGCACGCAGATGTCGTCGGCGATGGTTTTGAGGTGCGGCAGCGTCTCGCCGATCACCACCCCCGATTGGCCGACCTGCTCGAACTTCCGCACCGAACCGAGCAGTTTGGCATCCGCCTTGATGAACGCGAACCGCTTCCCCTTCACATACGACTCGGGGATCGTCTGGCCGGACAGTTCGACCAGCTTGGGCTTGGGATCGAACAGATCGAGCTGGCTGGGGCCCCCGGCCATGAACAGGAAAATGACCCGCTTGGCCTTCGCGGGAAAGTGCGTGGCCTTGGGAGCGAGAGGTGTGGCGGCGGCCTGCGTGACCGACGCGGCCTGCGCCGACCGACCGGCGAGCGAAGCCAGTGCCATTGCGCCGAGGCCGACACGGCAATCGGAGAAAAAGTGGCGCCGGGTGGAGGCGGCGAGAAGCTCGCCGTTCGCCCATTCACCGTCCGCCCGATTCGTCGAGAAATCGGCCATGTCGCACCCGTGTCCGATGTCAGCCCTGAGGATTCCCGCGATCGTCGCACGTCGCCGGGACGAATGGATCGGAGAACTTCGATTATACGGCAATGGCGGGGCTGTCGCACGGGTTTCCCGGTGACGCCCAGGCCCGCAGGACTTTTGCGGGATCCGACGACCCCGCGTTCTCTCACTCCTCCAGCACCGTTCGCCCCTTGGTGATCCGCTTCACGAGGATCGTCGCGTAGCTGCCGCGGGGGAGTTGGAAGCCCAAACGCAACCGGTGCCGTCCGGGGTACAGTTCGTCGGAAGCGGTGTCGCGAGTGATCTCACCCGTTTCGATCAGCACGCGGCGCGAGCCCTTCGAGAAGAAGCTGTCGCGCGGATACTTCACGCGCAGCTCGCGCGGTTCCAGGCCGGCAGCGGCGACGGTTTTTTCCAGCAGTGGTGCGAACTCCCCCCAGTCGTCCTTGTTGCGCGCCGAGGGGAGCGGAAGGTCGGTGGCGGCGAGGGAGCGCACACTGTCCGCCGACAAGCCCGCCGGAAACAACGCCGTCCCCCAATCGCCGGGGACTTCCGTCACGCTGCCGCCGTCGCGCGTGGCGGTGTCGCGCAACAGTTCCGCGGCCGCTCGATTCCACAGCCCGCTTTGAAAGGCGGACAGGTACAAACCCCGCAGGTCGACCGGCAACAGCGCGAGCGCCCGTTTGAAATCCTCGGGATGATCGACGAGGTACGTGACAATGCTCCGCCGCGTTGCCCGCGCGAGTTGAGCTTTGCACTCGCCCCAGTTTTTCCAAAGCGTGCGCAGGATCTCCTTCTGCTCGCGCTCTTCGGCGCGGTCGTGTTGACACGGTTCGGCCAGCGCCAGCCACAGCGCTCGCTCGTAGTCCCCCTTGCACCATGCCGCCCCGATGTACTCCCCCGACACTCCGACCGAGCCGAAGCGCTGGTCGTCGAAGTAGTTTGGCAGCCCCGACGACGACACCTCGACCAGCGCCGCCAAGGCCTGGTCGCGAGCCGCTTCGGAGAGGTCGCGAATGACGATCTCGAAGCGGTTCCCCGCGATGTCGTGCGGTGTGAACGGCGCCGAACATTGGCCCTGGTACTCAAGCTTCCACTGCGAGTCCTCGTGGTGCTTCCGAGGCCCGTGCTCGATCGTGATGTACTGCCGCGTGAGGGCGTGCCGGTCCTTCAAGCCGCCGTAGCCGACGCGGTAGCGCTTCAGATGCAACGCCCGCAACACGCGGTCGACCGCCTCCAGCGTGCCGAGCGACCGTTTCGACAGGCGATACAGCGCGAACGCCCCCCCGTCCGCCACGCGATCGGTGAGTTCCTCGACGATGAAATCTTCCGGGCGGCATTTGAGTTTCATGGGGCGGGCAGACGTAGGTCAGGCTGTGCCTGACGGGGACTGGGGCGGGCGCGGAATGATTGTCAGGCACAGCCTGACCTACGGGAGCCTGCCCCGATTACAATTTGGGATCAAGCAGGATACCCGGTCGCACGACGGAATGAGGAGGCGCTCGACATGAATGCATGGCGAATCACCGACGAACAAGTCGCGGCGTTCGAGCGCGACGGTTATTTCGTCGCGCGGGGCTTGCTCGACGCCGTCGAGGTCGACGCCCTCGTGACCATCGCGCGGCGGGACTACGAGTCGCGGCAACAAGTGGCGGCGCGCGGGGACGGGGAAGGGGGGGCGATCCGACTCGTCGTCGAGAATGAGCTCGGGAACGACATCTACGGAGCGATCGTGCGGTCGCGGCGAATCGTCTCGGCCATGGAACGGGTGCTGGGGGACGAGGTCTATCACTACCACCACAAGATGATCCTCAAGGAACCGTTCACCGGGGGCGCGTGGGCTTGGCACCAGGACTACGGCTACTGGTACAACAACGGGTGCCTGCTTCCCGACATGGCCAGTTGTCTGATCGCCGTCGACCGCGCGACGAAGGCGAACGGGTGCCTGCAAGTGGTCAAGGGGTCCCACAAGATGGGGCGGGTCGAGCACGGCAAGGTCGGCGACCAGACCGGTGCCGATCCGGAGCGCGTGGCCGCGGCACTCGAACGCATGGAACTGGTGTACTGCGAACTTGAAGCGGGTGACGCCATCCTGTTCCACGCCAACCTGCTGCATCGCAGCGACCAGAACAAGTCCCCCGATCCCCGGTGGGCGTTCATCTGCTGCTACAACACGAAGACGAACGATCCCTACAAGGAATCGCGTCACCCGCGCTACTCGCCGCTGGAAGTGTGGGACGACGGGCGCGTGCGCGAGTTCGGCGGGATGGCGACGGCGTCGTGAGCGCTCACGAACTCGCGGCTCGCGTGAAAGCGCGTGCGATGGAACTCGGGTTCGACCTTGTCGGGATCGCCCCGGCGGTACCCGCCCCCGGGTATCCGAAGTTTCTCGACTGGTTGGCCGCCGGTTACCACGCGGGGATGGAGTACCTCAGCCGCCGTGCCCCCGCGTATGCCCATCCCAACGGCGTGCTGGAGGGAACGCGGTCGGTCTTGATGCTGGGGATCAATCACGCGCCCCAGCCGAGTGACGGACCGGCCCGCGTCGCCCGCTACTCGCTCGGGGAGCGAGACTATCACGATGTGCTGCGCGACAAACTCGCCGCGCTGTGTGAGTGGTTGCGCACGGAACGGCCCGGTTGCCGCGCGCGAGGCATCGTCGACACGGCCCCGCTGCTCGAGCGGGACTTCGCGCGCTTGGCCGGGTTGGGGTGGATCGGCAAGAACACGTTGCTCATCAATAAGCGGCGGGGGAGTTGGCTGTTCCTCGCGGCGGTGTTGACCGATGTGGAACTCGAACCGGACCAACCACACGCCACCTCGCACTGTGGAACCTGCACTCGCTGCCTCGACGCCTGCCCGACGGATGCGTTCCCCGAACCAGGCGTGCTCGACGCCCGGAAGTGCATCGCCTATTGGACGATCGAACATCGCGGGCCGATCGCTCCGGACATGCGGGAAGGAATCGGCGAATGGCTGTTCGGGTGTGATGTCTGCCAGGAGGTCTGCCCGTGGAACCGCCGCGCGGTCGCCACGACGGAGCGGGCGTTTCTGCCGATCGAGACGTTCACAGCGCTTGATCCGGCGGAATTGCTCGAACTGGACGAGACCGGGTTTCGCGAGCGATTCCGGGGGTCGCCGCTGTCGCGTCCCGGTCGTTCCGGGATGTTGCGCAACGCGTGCGTGGTGTTGGGAAACCGGGGTGGCGCTGCGGCGAAGGCTTCGCTGGCGAAGGCCCTGGACGACGGCGATCCGCTGGTGCGCGGCGCGGCGGCGTGGGGCCTGGGTCGGATCGGAGGCGACACCGCGCGGGACGCGCTCGGTCGTCGGTTAGCCGTGGAGGTGGACGAGTCCGTGCGCGACGAACTGCGATCCGCGCTGGAGAGCGCGGAGGGGCGGGACGGTCGCGCCCCGTGATTCGGCGGTGCGTCGCGCTCCGCCTCAGAACTGGTACAGCGGCGTCGACAGGTACCGTTCGCCCGAGTCGGGCAGAATCACCACCAGCGTCTTGCCTTTGTTTTCGGGGCGTTCGGCCACCTTAACCGCTCCAGCCATCGCGGCCCCGCAACTGATGCCGCAGGTGATCCCTTCTTCCTTGGCGATGCGGCGGGCCATCTCGAACGCTTCCTCATCCGAGACCTTCACGATCTCGTCGACGACCGACCGGTCGAAATTGTCGGGGACGAATCCTGCGCCGATCCCCTGGATTTTGTGTTTGCCCCGCTCGCCGCCGGACAACACGGGGCTGGTCGCGGGCTCCACGGCGAACGTGCGCACGGGGAGTTTCTTCTCCTGCTTGAGGTACCGCGACACGCCGGACACGGTACCCCCCGTGCCCACCCCCGCCACGAACAGGTCGATCTTCCCTTCGGTGTCGACGAGGATCTCGGGACCGGTCGTTTTGAAGTGGATCGCCGGATTGGACGGGTTCTTGAACTGCTGCGGCATGTAATAGGTCGGGTCGGCGGCCAGTTCTTCGGCCTTCGAGATCGCGCCCGTCATCCCTTCCGCGCCGGGGGTCAGAATCAGTTCCGCGCCGAACGCCTTGAGCATCATCCGTCGTTCGACCGACATCGTATCGGGCATCGTGAGCGTCAACCGGTAACCCTTGGCCGCGCACACGAACGCCAGCGCGATGCCCGTGTTGCCGCTGGTCGGCTCGACGACGTGCATGCCGGGTTTGAGGCGACCGGATTTTTCGGCGTCCCAGATCATCGCCGCGCCGATGCGGCACTTCACGCTGTAGGCGGGATTGCGGCCTTCGATCTTCGCGAGAATCGTGACGCCCGTGTCCTTGCCGATCCGGTTGATGCGGACGAGGGGCGTACGTCCGATGGTTTCCGCGTTGTCATTGAAGATCGGCATGTCGGGGATTCCTCGGGAAGCACATCCGTTTGTCGCGTGGAAGCCGGGGGGAACGAACCGCAGGTTCGCCTCCCGGGAGCCGATTATTCCACTCAACCGCGCGCGCGTCGATAGGGTTTGGGGGTGGATTCCGATTCGGCTTGCGGCTCCAGCTCCGGCGCGCGACGCGAACGGCTTCGAGATTCGGGCTCGTCCCGCTCGGGCTCTTCGCTCACAGACACGTCCTGGACATACACGGCGGGGACGGTGGCCGACAGGGGGGCCGGTCGACGGCGGCGATCTTCCTCGGGTTCGGCCGCGGGTTGCGTCAGGCCCGTTTGGCGGACACCCGCTTGCGTGTCGACTTCGTCGGACAGATAGCCCAGGAACTTCGGACTGGCCCGGTTGATGACGACCACGCGGGTCGAATCCCGCGGCCGGTCAATGGGGCGAATCACGCACACGACTTCCGCCTCCCCCGCGCCGGCCAGGGCATCCGCCAGCGCGTCTTCGGTCGCGACCGACTCCGTTTCCGGGCTGGTTGCGTCATTCGCGGGCGTTTCCCCGTCAACGAGCAGAGTTTCGGCCTCCGGACCTTCGCGGTACAGCGACGTCAATTGGCACTCGTCGAGCAGTTTGTGCACGGCCTTCAGGCCGCAGTAGATGCCCCGTTGTTCCTTCGTGTCGGCCGCCGTGCACACGCCGATGAGTTGTCCGTCCTTGGAGAACAACCCGCCGCCGGACCGCCCTTGCACGGGCAGATCGTCGCATTCGATGTTGTGCGGGCCGAGGTAGCGGTTCAGGGCCGTCACGCGCATCGTGTGCGTCGACGGACGATCGCCTCCGCCGCAACCGACGCTCCGCACCGGCATGCCCTTCACGAGCGGGAACGACTCCGACGCCACTCGCGAGGCCGACAACCCTTCGGCGGGAATTGACAGCACGCCGCAGTCGGAATCCAGATCGAACTTCAGCACTTTGCCAATGTACGAGGCGAGCGGTTCATCCGAACCGTCGGCGAAGGTTTCGACGACGATACGGTGTTGGGGGGTGATGTCGCGGAAGATGTGTCCGCAGGTGACGACGAGGCTGCGACCGACCCGGCTGTCGACGATGGTGCCGGTGCCGAAGTTCTCGGATTTGCCGTCGGAGACGCGAATCCGCACGGTGCTGGCCATCGGCGAGGGGGCGGCCGGTTCCAGGTCGCTGTCGCGGGTTTGGCCGCGAACTACGCTCGGACGCTGGCCCGACACGCCTTTCGATTTGCCCCCCGCGAAGGGGTTCCGGAACGGCGTCTTCACCGGCTTGCCGCTGGCTTCCAGCGCCGCCGGCGAGAGTTCGGGAACGCCGGCATCGGCCACCAACACGCCGTCCGCCGGGCCACTCCCGACGAACGCCGACACGTCGCGAGCACTCGGGGCGGATGCACTTGAACCGGATTCACTACGAGCGGATTCGCCGCGATCCGCGTCAAGCGATGCGGTGCGGACTTCGCCGGAGGCGGTCCCCTTCGAGCGCGCTTTCGATTGGAACGGTGGCGCGGAGCCGCCGGGTGCGCTCGATCCGGGAGCGCCAGAGACGGCGCGACGCGGCGGGGCACCGGGGTTGCCGGCGTTGACGGTCAGCAGTCCCTCGGCACCCGGTAAATCGGGAACGCGGACTGCTTTCTTCGACGGGATGCGGGCGACCAGTTGTCGCAGCACCGCTTCGTCTTGCCGCCCGATGGTGCGCGTCACCTCGCGACCGTCGACGACCAGTACGAAGGCCGGAATGCTGGTCACGCCGTAGTGGCGGGCCAGGTCCGGTTCGCGGTCGATGTCGACCTTCCGGATCGGCAGCCCTTCGCGCTCCATCTGCGTGACGATGGGGCTCATCAGTTGGCACGGACCGCAACGGGCGGAGCTGAAATTCAGCACCATGCCGTTCGGTTCCGCGCCGACGAGAGCGGCGGCGCAGATCAATAGACCGGAAACACCCATGCTTGGCTCCTGCGGGAAAGAGCACGACGGGATCGGGTTTGTTGAACGAATTGGTTCCCGCGCGTCGCACGGCCCGCATCCACTCCGGAGAACCGGACAGGGAACGGTCGGCAAGCACGGGATCGGTCGGATTCAGCGGGGACGGGACACCGAAACTCGCGCGGGAACGGAGTCACCCGTGGCGCGGTGGTACGGAGTCGGCCCCCGGCGAGTCGGGCCGGAGTCGAAGTGTGGGGATGTGAATCAAAAGGCGGGAATGAAACGACCGATGTGTCGCGCGGGACCTGGTTGGGAAAGTGTGGGTCCCGATCGGGAAATGAACCGCGACATTCGGCAGGCCTCCTTGCCTGTTTCCGAGCGAACTCGGTCCGTCATGCGACTGGGAATCGCGGGACGGAAGTGGTGGATCGCAACGCGATCCGGGTTTCCGTGTGGCACACACGGCGGCGCGCGTTCCTCCTGAACGCGTGTCGTGTCGACGGGCGGGAACGAATCGGGAAACGGGTCGAGTTTCGCCGCTTCGGTCGCCGGTCGGGGAGAACGCTCTCGGCGGGCACTTCGCCCCGATCACGCTCTGACGGTCGAGAGTATTGTCGCAAACCAAAAAACGGGGCAATGGCAGTTTGAGAACGGGGGGAGCCCGGGTGCGAACGTCGGCTCACCGTCCTCGAAGTGAAGAACCGCAAATCCCCCTCGCCCCCGCTGGCGATGGTGCCGAAACGAGAAGACTCCATTGCGGGGGAGAGGGCCGGGGTGAGGGGGGCGGTTGCTCGTACGCCCCCTTGTATCTTGTCCGAGGTCGGTTCCGGACCTCAATCTGGAGGGGCTTTGAAAGCCTCTCGCGGTGGTCGTCGGAAGGTTTCCGAAGCG
This sequence comes from Planctomycetales bacterium, assembly GCA_044359065.1. Classification (GTDB taxonomy): domain Bacteria; phylum Planctomycetota; class Planctomycetia; order Planctomycetales; family Planctomycetaceae; genus JAIXZD01. The sequence continues at coordinate 18,793 of JBIKMW010000124.1, forward strand.
ACCGGC
>JBIKMW010000125.1:0-18689 GCA_044359065.1 Planctomycetales bacterium
TCACGCGAGCCAGGTCGGCCAGCACCTGCTCGGGTCGGTCTTCCCCTTCGCCGTAAGCGGCTTTGAGTTGCGCTGCCTGTTGAGCCTTCATCCGCGCTTCGACCAGCAACCCCTCCGCCAAATCCGCCCGAGCGGACTCCAGCAATTTGGCGGCACGGGCCTTACGCTCGCGCGGCGAGAGATTGGCGATGGACGGCGTCGCTTCGCTTTTGGCGGCGGACTGCGCCGGAGCCTCGGGCGATTGACCCCGGAGCACAGTTTTCGGACCGGCGAGAGAGGTCGGACCGGCGAGCGAAGTCACTTTGGCCCGAGCGCGGGAGAGGTACGTCGCCAACTCCGACCGCTGTGTGTCGTGGAGGCCCGCTTCGCCGCGCTTCGCCACTTCCAATCGGGCGACCGCTTCGGCATAACGGCCGGCAAGGTACGCTGCTTTGCCCGCCTGCAATTCCGCGACGGGCGATACGGCGGTGGCTGATGCCGCCGCGCGGTCGTCGGCGGACGCCGGCGTACCAACGGTCCCCAACCAGACTCCAGCCCCTGTCAGCCCCACGGCGAGGAGACGAACTAGAGACTTCTTTCGAGCGAAGTATCCCGGCGTGGGCATGGCTTGCACCATGGCGCGTTCCTTATTGTCGAGACGGGGTCTCCATCGGGCTACGCAAGCCCGACGGGTATCTGGGATCGAAAGCACGAGAATGTCGCCAAGCGCGGAGTCGCGACGCGTGTGGCACGCGCGGCGCTGTCGCCCGGTCGGATTCTGGGGAAGTGAGGGTGGGAGAGTTGGCGGGGGGAGAAACCCCGAAGGTGAGATGCGGATCGCCGAGGGGGACTTGACCATGAGACAAGTCCGCCGACGCGCCACCGCGTGGGCGGGTTGATATCGCGAAGTCGAAAAACGGGTCAAGCCGAATTCGCAAAAAGACCGAGAGACCGGAAACCGCATCCCATCAACCATCGTTGAAAAGTCCACCGCCCCCGTTCCATAATCCTCTTCCGTCGTGCTTGCTCGCCGCGAGGTTGTACCGCTCCTGTTGACCCACCCTTGGCTCGCGGCCCGTTTCCCCGAAAGAACACCCATGATTTATCGATGTCTGGTGGCGAGCCTGATCGCCGTGCTGGCCGCGTCCCCCTTGCAAGCCGAAGACGCTCCCGTCAAACAGTTGCGCGTGGGGATCATCGGTCTCGACACGTCCCACGCGACGGCCTTCACGCAGATCCTCAATGACGACAAGGCCACGCCCGATGTGGCCGGTTGCCGCGTGGTGGCCGCGTACCCCAAGGGGAGCCCCGACATCAAATCGAGCACCGACCGGGTGCCAGCCTACACCGAGACGGTCAAAAAACTCGGCGTCGAGATCGTCGATTCCATCGAGACACTGCTGACCAAAGTCGACGTGGTCCTGCTGGAAACGAACGACGGGCGACCGCACTTCGAGCAGGTACTCCCCGTGCTGCGGGCCAAGAAGCCGGTTTTCGTCGACAAGCCGGTGGCGGGGAGCTTGCGCGACGCGGTGGCGATCTTCCGCGCGGCCAGCGTGCATGGCGTGCCGATTTTCTCGTCGTCGTCGCTGCGGTTCTCGCCGGGGGCGCAAGCCTTGCGTGGTGGAAAAATCGGCAAGATCACTGGTTGCGACGCGTACAGCCCCTGCTCGCTGGAAGCGACTCATCCCGACCTGTACTGGTACGGTGTGCATGGAGTGGAGACGTTGTTCACCGTGATGGGGCCCGGTTGCCAAAGCGTCTCGCGATTGTCGACGCCGGGGACCGACCTCGCAGCCGGGGTGTGGTCGGACGGCCGCGTCGGCACGTTCCGCGGCATCCGCGCGGGGAGCGGCGGATACGGCGGCACGGCCTTCGGCGAAACCGGGGTCGAGCAGATCGGCCCCTATGGGGGCTATCGCCCGCTGATGGTCGAGATCGTGAAGTTCTTCCGCACGGGGCAAGCGCCGGTGTCGGCGGAGGAGACGATCGAGATTTTTGCGTTCATGGAAGCGGCGGACGAAAGCAAGCGACAAGGGGGCAAACCGGTCGACATCAAGACGGTGCTCGACAAGGCCCGCGCGGAAGCGGAGACACTGAAGTTCGACTGAACTCGTCGAACGTGACGGTGTTGAACAGGACACGCGCCGGCGCGCGATCCGCGGCGACGCGTGCGGGATGGTTTCGCCATAAGCCATGCGTCGACACCCGCCGCGAGTCCCCCGCGCGTGAAGCGGCGGGGGGTGTTGGCGTCGGGTTGGATGCGCGCCACCGGGTTGTCACGTCTGGCGGGTTGGCGGATATCTCGCGGCCGCCTGGATGATCGTGAAACACCACGGCAGTCGCAGGTTTCGCCCGCCGTTGCATCGCAAGCACGGCACGAGGGGCAGGCCACGGAGCCCGTCCCTCCTCAACCTGTTCCAGCAGCCTGTACAAGTAGTACGGGCTGCTGGAACTCACGAAACGCGTGCGTTGCAAGCTTCTGTGGACGCGGTCGCATCGAAGCACATCGGTCGGAAAGCCGTGTGAGGGAGCCCCGCATACATGATTCGATGAGCAGCAAGCGGAGACGGAGTGGTTCTCCCGTGCGATATCCGCACCGCGCCGCTTCTCGACTCGATTGCAGGGCGATGCCACCACACGGCCCTGCCTGCGAAAAATCTCGGTCGTACCCGATGGCGCGCGACGCGCGGGAGTTGTCATACCGGCATCCACGTTCGATGATGTGTCGGAATTGGATGCTCACAGCACCGTAGCGGCGTCGCAATGCTTTTCGGGAGATGCTCATGGCTTCCGCTGATCGACGTGGATTTCTCGGGGCCGCCGCTGGGCTTGCGGTCGCGGGGGGGATGGTCGCCAAGGGGGCCGCGTCGGAGCGACTGCGTGTGGGGATCATGGGGGCTCAGGGGCGGGCGGCGTCGCTGATCGACTCGTTCGCGGCCAACCCGGACATCGAAGTCGTGGCGATCGCGGATCTGGATGCGTCGCGGCTGACCAAGGGGCTGGAGATCGCCGCCAAGAGACAAGGAAAGGCCCCGCGCGGCGAAGCGGACTTCCGCAAGCTGATCGACGACTCCACGATCGACGCCCTGGTGATCGGTACCCCCGATCATTGGCACGCGATTCCAACGATCCTCGCCTGTCAGGCGGGCAAGGACGTGTACGTCGAAAAGCCGGACAGCCACAACATCGTCGAGGGGCAACGGATGGTGGCGGCACAGCGCAAGCACAAGCGCGTGGTGCAGATGGGATCGCAACACCGTTCGACGGAGCGACTGCAATCGGCGGTCGAGTTCGTGAAGACCGGCAAGCTCGGTCGGTGCGTCGTCGCCAAGGCGTGGGAAAGTTCGAAGCAAGGGCCGATTGGCAAGCCCGCGGACGGGACCCCGCCAGCGGGGGTCGACTACGACATGTGGATCGGTTCGGCCCCACTCCGTCCCTTCAACGTGAACCGCTTTCACGGGCGATGGCGGTGGCTGTACGACTTCGGTACCGGGGACCTGGGGAACGACGGCGTGCATCGGTTGGACATGGCGGTCGCGCTGTTCGATGCCGCGTGCGCCGCGCAGGGGGACGAACCGCTGGGCCTGCCGACATCGATCTTCGCGAACGGGGGCAAGTGGTACTTCGACGACGCACAGGAATTCCCCGACACGATGCAGGTGAACTACGAATTCGGGGGCCGCGCGCGGCCGAAGCTGCTCACCTACGAAATGCGGGTGTGGGCACCGTACGCGTACCTCGGCGAATCGGAGGGTTCGGCGCTGTTCGGCGACGAGGGTTACATCATCCTGGGAAACACCCGCTGGACGGCTTACGGCAAGGGAGGGCAGGTCCTCGCGAAGGGGGAAGGCCACAGCCACGAAGCGCCGCACGTCCAGAACTTCATCGAGTGCGTGAAGTCGCGGTCGAAGTGCCTGTGCGATCTCGACACCGTGGGGCACCCGGCGTCGGTGTTGTGCCACACGGGGAACATCTCGGCGCGGTTGGGACGCCAATTGAAGTTCGACCCAGCCACCGAGACATTCCCCGCCGACGCGGAGGCGAACGCCTTGCGGACGCGGGCCGAGTACCGCAAGCCGTGGACGCTGCCGGACGTGTGATGGCGCCGTTTCGCTCCGTCGAAACGAGGTTTGGTCGGCGTGAGGACGAAGAAGGACCGAGAGGCGTTTTGGTCGGGGACGCGTGTTGCCCGCATTCGGCGAACAGGCTGTGTTTTTTTTGAAAACCCGAAGCGTGAGCGAGGGACCCCGCGTGAATTCCGGGGGAATCATGACCTGCGGGGAGAGCGGGGTCCCTCGCTGACGCTTCGGGTTTCCATCGCGAATGCACCGGTCGTCCAGGAAATTCACACCCTCGGACCGAACGCGTACGAGGAGTTCCGTTTCGCTCCCGCGGAACGGAACTTGACCGAACGAGAATCCAACTCAGCGAAGGAGCAATGGCATGGCGAACAAGACCTGGCGAGTCGGGATCATCGGGCGGACCGGCAAGGGGGACTACGGGCATGCGGTCGATGTGGCGTGCGCGAAGACGCCCGGTGTCGAAATCGTGGGGGTCGCCGACGAACACGAAGGGGGGCGCTTGGCGGCACAGAAGCGGGTGAACGCCCCCAAGGTGTTCGCCGACTTCCGCGCGATGATCGCCGACACCAAGCCTGACATCGTGGCCATCTGTCCGCGTTGGATCGACCAGCACAAGGAGATGCTGCTCGCCGCCGCCGAAGGGGGCTGCCATGTCTACATGGAAAAGCCGTTCTGCCCGACGCTCGCGGAGTGCGACGAAGTCGTGCGGGCGTTCGAGATGCGGCATCTGAAACTGGGCATCGCGCACATCACGCAGTACTCGCCGATCCTGAAAATGGTGGGATCACTGATTCGCGGCGGCGAGATCGGGGACGTGCTTGAACTGCGGGGGCGCGGCAAGGAAGACGCCAAGCGCGGCGGCGGCGAGGACACGTGGGTGCTTGGTTCGCACATCTTTGGCATCATGCGGACGCTGGGCGGGGGTGATCCGCTCACGTGCTCCGCTGTCGTCATGGACAAGGGGCGACCAACGACGAAGGGGGACGTGCTTGCCGGAGCGGAGGGGATCGGTCCATTGGCGGGGGACAACATTCAGGCGCGGTACCAGTTCCCCGGCGGCCTGTTCGGGCATTTCGCGTCGCGTCGCGGAGCGGCGGGAAGTCCCACACGGTTCGCGTTGCAGGTGTTCGGCTCGAAGGGGGTGATCGAACTGGAGAGCGGCTACATGCCCCCCGCGCACATTCTGCGGGATTCATCGTGGTCGCCCGGTCGCACGGGGAAGACGTGGGAGAAGATTTCGTCGGCGGGGATCGGCAAGCCCGAGCCGATCGAGAAGACGGACTACGAGGCGGGTCACATCGCCGCCATCACCGACTTGATCGCGGCCATCGAAGGGGGGCGGCAGACGCTGTGCTCGTACGAGGACGCGCGGGGCATCACCCAGATGATCGCGGCGATCTTCGAGTCGCACCGTCAGGGGGGCGGGCCGGTGGAGCTCCCACTGAAAACACGGGTGAATCCGCTGACGCTGGTGGGGTGAGGGCCTCGTGGCGGGAAGTCGTGCGAGTTCCGCCTGTCGAGAACCCGCATGGCCTCGTCAGTTGGTGCGTCGCAACTCTTCTCCGGTGGGTGCAGCCGGCTCGACGGGCGCTGGAACAACCGCCTGTGGCAGCATCTCGAGGCGTGCTTCAAGGAACAGGGCGAATGTCATCGGCGACCCGTCCTGACGGAACCCGCGAATCGTGTAGAGATCGTGCCGGGACGAAGGCCGGAAGTGGTTGCGTGCGCTGACGGACACCAACGCCTTGTGCCAGGTTTCCTGGAAACGGTTGACGAGCACACGAGCTCGCGACGGTTTTTCCAGAATGGAGTCGATCGGCAAGTCGCAAAAGCCCGTCCATTCGAATGGGGCTCCCTGTTGAGGAATCCCCGAGGGCCAGATGGCGACGAGTTCGTCTCGGGGCATCACTTCAAACTGCACGGAAACATGGTCTCCCGTTTTGAACTTCGGGGGGGCGGGGGTTGGCTCCGCACTGCGGCGAATCTCGTCGGGGGCCTCCAACAAAATCGAACTTCGCAGGTCTCCGGAACCGTCGTCCACAACGTGGCCAACATCGCGCGGGTCGATCGCCAACTCGATCGCACGGTCGCGCGGCCAAAGCGGCAAAGACTTTGTCCCCAACCACAACCCGGACAAGTCCCCCTCGTGCGGTGCAATCGCCGAGACGGAACCCGCCTCGACCCGCACGGTTCGGGAGTACCGTAAGTCGAACCCCACCGCTGGTTCGCCCCTGGGGCTGGTCAATTTGGCCACATCGAACGCGAAGAGTGACTTGATCCGATATTCACCGGCGGGTAGGCGAACTGGCAGGGCGGCATCCGGCGGCAACCGCAAATCGTTGTGCCAGTTGTTCGCCAGGTCGTGTTTGGCCATCTGATCCCAGCCGCCCGACCGTGTCTCGTTGGCCGACAGTGCTCGCCCAGAAGCGTCGCACAGCACGTAGAAGCGACTTGGCCTGAGGACGTGTCGGTTGTCACCGGTCTTGAGCGTGGGACCGCGTTGCCACTCCCGTCCATTTATGACTTCGCGCGGCCCCTCAAGACCGACCACGATTCGCAGCTTGTCCATCGCCAATCCGTCGAACTCCGGCGGGATGGGTAACTTCAATTCGACGGCACCCGTACGGTCCGGCGATGTGTCCGGATACAGCATTTCCTCGATTGCCGGGATGTTAGGCCCCAAGAAGAACTCGGGCACCTTGCAGTCCCAGCCGTCGTCCGCCTGCACGGTGAAGTGCATGATGGCCCGCGGCAGGTGCCCGAAATCGGCCAAGCCGGTTGCGTCTGTCCTGCGCAGGATCTTGAGCGGTTCTTTCGGGCGCCCCGGCACCTCGACGAGCGCCACGCACTCGGCGGCGATGGGGCGTTTGTCGACGGTCGACACCACTCGCACGGCGAACGGCTGGGTGTTGGCGGTGGAGGCTTCCGGCGCGACTTTCCGCTCCAGAGCCGCGAGTTGCCGGACCAGCGCCTCCTGCGCGGCCCGGTTCGCATCCATGAGTTCCGCCTGAGCGGCCTGCATCGAACGAATCAGGTTGGCCATGAGCAGCACGGACCCGATCGTCGCCAACAGGAGCAGGGCCAACCCGATGTTCCACAACCGATTGCGCATGATTCGTCCTTTCAGGGCGTCCCACCAGAGTTTTCTGGCGAGAGCACGGGGGTCTCCGAAACGGTCGAGGACGCGGCGGTGGGCAGAGGCTTCGTCGCCAGTGTTGACGAGTTCCCGATCCAGTGACAGCCGCAGGTGATCGGCCAGTTCGTCGACGATGTCGTCCCGCAGCGAGGCCGGGTCCTCCGGCGTCGGCTCGGGGAGCGCGGCGGCGAGGTCGTCACGGCTGAAGCTGTCGGGGGGGAGGGGCATGGGCCACCGAGGTCACGAGAGATTCACGCGGAGGGAACGCGGGACTGGAAACGCGAAGGGACCAAGGGACGAAGAAGTAGGGGCATAACAACAGGAGCGAGAGGAACACGCGTCATTCGGGCGGAGGCTGTTCGGCTGTCGGGGCAGGGAGCGTCGCCAGTTGCTCGCGCAGGAACCGTTCGAGGTGTTCGTTCTTCTGCGCTCCGAACCCCTGAATCCGGCGAATGTCCAGGGATTCCACGGCACTGATCGACGCGACGGACTTGAGGGACTCCAAAGCGCGAATCCAATTCTCCTGAAAGCGGTTTACCTTCACGCGCACGCGCGTCGGGCTGGCCAGGACCGATTCAATGGTCAACCAACAGAGCCCGGTTTCGGAGTACGGGAAATCCGCACGGCCGGTCGGGACGGGAAAGCGGCTGGCGATATCGTCACGCTGGTCGAGCACGAAACTCAGACAAATGCTGTCCCCTCGCTTGTAGAGTGGGACATCGTCGCTCTCTCCACGCAACGACAGGTAGCTTCCGAATTCCGACGAGTGCCTTGTCTCCAGGAAGTGTGAATTGAGCGCGTACGTATGCACCACGACATCGACGGTGCGATCGCGCGTCCACACAGGTAAGGACCGGACCGACAACCAGAGCCGTTGCATTTCCGTTCTTGCGGACTTCTCGTTGAGGGAAACCCGCTGCTCCTTCCCCGGTTCGATCCGAAATCCCGCACGACCGCCGAGTTCGACCATCACGGCTGGCTCGGCGGCGGTGCTCGACAGCCGGTCCGCGCTGAAGGCTTGAATCCCCCAGACCGCGTACTGGCCAGCGTGCAGCCGGACGGGGGCCACAAGCTCGCGCGGTTTGGCCTCTTCGGCAACGTCCTGTTCTTTGGCCTGATCCCAATCGAATTCGAGCGTGCCCAGTACTTGCCCCTTGGCATCGCACAACAAGCGATGATCGGCCACTAACCGGGCAGAGGACGCACCCGCCACCGTTGGCTTGTCGGGGTCTGTTGTCCACCAATCACGACCGTCGAGCGTCTCGACGGGACCCGCCAAATAAACGAGAAATCGCAACTTCTCCAGCGACAACCCGGCGAACTCGGACGGGACGGTCCAGTCGAACTTGAGGGTTCCCCTATGTTCGGGCGAGATGTCCGGATGCAGCACTTCCTCGACAGGCTTCACGTTGGGGCCGAGCAGAAACTCGGGGATGTCTGTCTGCCAACGAGCGTTCGACGTGACGTTGTAGCGCATGGGGCCGCGTGGGAGTTGGCCAAAATCGGCCAGCCCCGTCGCATCGGTCGAACGCCTCACGAGTAGTGGTTGATTGGGTCGCCCCGGCACGTCGACGTACGCTTCGACTTCCGCAGGCACGGGCTGGCGATTGGGGCCTGACACTACCCGCACGGCGAACGGTTGCGTAGTGGCCGCCGAGTCGTCGCGCTTCAATTCCGCGAGCTTCTTGACGAACTCGTCGTGCAGCTTCCGGTTGACGGCCAGGATTTCCGCCTGAGACCGCTGCATCGACTGGATCGTGTTTCCCAGCAGCAGCATGCCTCCGACGATCGCGCACAACACCAGCAACAGCCCGGCGTTCCAGATTCGAGCACGCATGATTCGTCCTTTGAGGGCATCCCACCAGAGTTTTCTGGCGAGAGCACGGGGGTCTCCGAAACGGTCGAGGACGCGACGACGGGCGGACGCTTCGTCGCCGGTGTTGACGAGTTCCCGATCCAGCGACAGCCGCAGGTGATCGGCCAGTTCGTCGACGATGTCGTTTCGTAACGACGACGGTTCCTCGGGCAGCGGCTCGGGGAGCGCGGCGGCGAGGTCTTCGGGACCGAAGCTATCGGGGGGGAGGCTCATGGAACCGCCGGGGAGTCGTTGGCGTGAGGCGTGGGAACACAGCGTCAGGGAGTGTCCGTGCGCATGGGGTACTCGAACTTGTTCGCCTCAAGCTTGTCGGCCAGATTCAACTCCGAGGTTTTTCCGGCAGTGATCGTGAACTCGACCGGCTCGGAATAGACCAGACGGGAAGATGACCGCATGTATCCCGAGCCGGGTGGGTTCTCGTCCACGGATTCGACTCCGAGAAACGCGTATTGCCCCTCGGCCAAGGGCACACCCATGTCGGCCGCAATGGGAGGCACAAACCGTGCCGACTCCTCGAACCTGATTGTGCGTGGCTGATACCCCGTCTGCCCGAGAAAAAACATGCCGCGGGTTACGTGCTGCTGGGTGTCGGACGCATGGACCTCTCCCGGTAGTTCCAAAAGCACACTCCTAATCCACTTGCTGTAATGCGACGTGTCTCCGTGTGTGAAGTCACCCGGCTCTTTGGCCCGCAACCAGCTTCTGCTTCCCACGGTGACAGGCTTGGAGACGAGCGTGACACACCACAGCGGCCGTCTCCGGGGCATTCCCTCGCGCGTGTCGGCTGCCTCCAGACGCTCAAGTCCGCTGAACCGCAATCGTCCGGTTTCAAGGCTGGTCTCCGGGTAGAGGACCTCGATCACTTCCGGCCCCTCGGGTCGCAACCAGAACTCGGCATTCGACCACTGCCAGCCCCCATACGCCTCGGAATGGACGACCAGAGTCGCGATCCCGGGAGGGAGCGTGCCGAAATCGGCGACGCCGTTCGTATCGGTCTGCACGACGAGCTTCGCGGGGACCGTGTGCGGACTCTTGTTGGGCCAGAGCATACATGTCGCCCGTATCGGCTTGCGCGTCCCTTCCGATACAACCCTGATCGAGAACGGACGCCAGTCGGACAACACACGCCCCGATTTACTGGCGGTTGGGGAGGGCGGCGCATTGGCCAATTCTCCCAGTCTTTCCAGCATCTCCCTTTGAAACGCCTGCTGCCCCGCGACGAGTTCCGCCGTCTGCGCGGCCATCCGTTCGTTCGACGCGGCCAGGCTCCACGCAAGTCCGTACACCCCTCCGACAGCGGCCAACGAAACGACCATGGCCACCACGGCCGCCAACGTCACCAGCCGATTGCGCATGATTCGTCCTTTCAGGGCGTCCCACCACAGTTTGCGGGCGAGAGCACGGGGGTCTCCGAAGCGTTCGAGCACACGACGACGGGCAGAGGCTTCGTCCCCCGTGTTGACGAGTTCGCGATCCAGCGACAGCCGCAGGTGATCGGCCAGCTCGTCGACGATGTCATTCCGCAGCGAGGCCGGGTCCTCGGGCGTCGGCTCGGGGAGCGCGGCGGCAAGGTCGTCGGGACCGAAGCTGTCGGGGGGGAGGCTCATGGAACCACGAAGGTCACAAAGGACTCACAAAGGGCACAAAAAATGGGAGACGGGAAACAACCACCAAGACACCAAGCCACGAAGAAAGACAAAGGCGGAGAGAAGCAAGAGAAGGGCAGCGGGTTTGCGGGTCCATTGCACAAAAGGACTTGAAGGATTCGATGCTCGCAACGGTGTCGATCCTTCTCGTTTTGTTTCTGCTTTCCTTCTTCTCCTTGGTGCCTTCGTGCCTTGGTGGTTCACATTCTTTCCACCCTTGGTGGTTCCTTGGTGCGCCGCTTGGTGCCCTTCGTGGTGAATCGAGTCCTCCGTTCTCGACTCTGCTTGGGTCAGCCGGGGACGAGCGCGCGGGCGGGCTCGGCGTGACCGAGCACCCGGCCGACCGCTTTGGCGAAGGTGGACCACGCCTGGCGGTTTTGCTCTCGGGCCTCGCTGCCACGCGGGGTCAGCTCGTAGTACTTGCGACGACGGCCATCCGCCTCGCGCCACACCGACTTGAGGAGCTTGTCCCGTTCGAGGCGATGTAGCGCGGGATAGAGGCTCCCCTCCTTCAAATCGAAGTACCCTTCGGACCGACTCTTGACCGCCTGGGCGATTTCGTAGCCGTAGCTGGGTCCGGAGGCGAGCAGGTCGAGCAGCAGCAAATCGACCGTTCCGTGGATGAGGCGGTCGTCCAACATGGGAATTTCTCCGAGTCGTGGCGTCGGCGGACAACGCCTAGGGCGTCTATGCATAGGATAGCAATGCATGGGCGCTCGGCAAGGGGAGTTGGCCGGGAGCACCGGGTGACGGGTCGCTGGGTGTCGGGACGGGAACCAGACCGACGCCGGGTGGAGTCATGGCGAATGGGTGTTGAAGGAATGACCATCACCGGGTTTCGATGGGTGATGGTCCCGTGAATTCTTCACGGGAATTCCGGAATTTCAGGGGGAGTTTGACGTTAACCTCCGCGATGAGAGACGCCTTGCGTGGAGTGGTCCGCAGTTTGCTTGGATCGAGATGGGACGCGGGACGGTAACCTTGGACAGCGGAGCCGCCGTGGTTGGCTGAGCGCCGATGATTTTTTGGAAACCCGAAGCGTGAGCGAGGGACCCCGCGCTACCCGCAGGACACGATTTCCCCGGAATCCACGCAGGGTCCCTCGCTCACGCTTCGGGTTTCCATCGAGAATTCTCCGGGTGTCCGAAAAAGTCATTTCAACGCAGCCGCCGCGGGAAGTGTCACGCAACAGCGCGCGTCCGCGCGCGATTGGAAGCAGGCCATGAATGCTTGGTGGGGACGCACGAAACGTCGCACGCGCAGCACTCCGGCGACGATCGAGTCGCTGGAAGTCCGCGCGGTGTTGGCGGCGGGGGACCTCGACACGACGTTCGACGGCGACGGGCTGCGCACCGACTCGCTGTCGGCCCCCTTGGCCGGGGGGGACGATCTCAACGGCGACATTGTGACGGGAGTCGCCCAACAACCGGACGGCAAACTCGTCGTTTCCGGTTGGGCGGCGATCAACAGCACGATGCGAGACGAAGACAACCGCGTGATCGGCGCGGAGACCGATATCAACGGCACTCCCAACCAGGTGGCCTTTGTGCGGCGGTACAACGCCAACGGTTCCCCCGACACCACTTTCGGTAATCAGGCGACCAAGTTCTTGCCGTTCCCGTTGGGATTCGACGGCGTCACTCCCGACAGCTACTGGAACACCAGCGTCGGCTGGGACATCGCCGTCCAATCCAACGGCAAGATCGTGATGGTGAAGACGACGCTCAACGGATTGGACGCGCGGGCCGTGCCGTTCCTGATCCAGGCGGTGCGACTGAATGCCGACGGCACGCGTGACACGACGTTCGGCACGACAACGTTCGGACCTCAAAACGGCTTCGCGCAAGCGGGATTTGGCGGTGGGCAGGGGCTGTCGCTGCAAGGGATGTCGGTCGCGATCTCGCCGACCTCCGGCAAGATCGCGGTGGCTGGCTCGGCGATAAACATGGACGCGTTCGACCCGAACTTCACCGACGTGTACCGGCCGATGGTCGTGCAGTTCAATGCGGACGGTTCTCTCGACACGAACTTCGGCGGCGACGACATCAACAACCCCGGCCAGAAATCGGGCATCTTCGAGCTGCCCCTCGGCACCGCCACCGGGCGGTTCCTCGATGTCGCCTACGGTCCGGGAGACAAGCTGATCGCGAGCGGCTATTGGACGGGGACCGACGGTGCGGGGCAGCAGCTCGCCACGGAATCCGCCGAGCTCTTGGTGGCGCGGATCAACACGAACGGCACACTCGACGCCACCTACGGGGTAGGGGGCTTGGGTCGCTTCGCACAAGGAACACAGGCCATCGGACGGACCCTCGTGGTGAACTCCGACGGCAGCGCGGTGGTGGCGGGATACACCGACACCGCTGGGTCCGGCCAACAGTTCGCGCCGATCCGGTTCGCTCCGGATGTGGTCCAATCCGAATCCGCCACGCAGCGCGGCCTCGTCGTGAAGTTCGACGCCAACGGGCAGGTGGACGACACGTTCGGAACCGACGGAGCGCGGCTGCTCGACCCGAACGCCTTCCGCGCGGTGACGAGCCTGATTCCGCGTCCCCAGGGTGGCTTCTACCTGGGTGGCCATGCCGGCGGGGACTTCGCGGTGGCGTCGATGTCGGCGGCGGGAGATTTGCTCACCGCGTTTCCGACGATCAAACGGACTGTCGGGGCCGGTCACGACGTGCCGTACGCGCTGATGCGACAGGCCGACGGAAAGCTGGTGTTAGGGGGCTTCACCACGAACGGCACGGACCGCAATCTGGCGCTCATGCGTCTGCAAGCGGAACCAGCCGTCCCCGTGAATGTCGCGCCGGTCCTCGACAATTCCGGGACGCCGTTCTATGTCGCCGGAGTCGGTTCGCGGCTCCCGGTCGAGCTGACCAACGGCGTGTTGGTGTCGAGCTTCCTCGCCACCGGTGCCGCGGGGGACCCGATCACCGACGGCAATGGCGATCCGGACGGCATCGCGGTGACGGAGATCGACAAGTCGTTTGGGAGTTGGCAATACAGTACGGTGGCGAATCCCGTCGAAACCGACTGGGTCGACATGGACGCGGCGGGGATGGTGTCGGGTTCGAGCGCGCTGCTCTTGAAGGCGGACGCCACGACGCGGGTGCGGTTGAAGTCGACGCTCAAGCCGCACCACGAAGGGAGCGTCGCGCAAGGCTTCCTGCCGCTGGAATCGAAGCTCGACGCGGGACTGACGTTCCGGGCGTGGGATCAAACCTCTGGAACAGCGGGTAGCCGCGCGAACACGACCTCAAACGGCGGTTCGACCCCTTTCAGCGCCGCGACCGAAACGCTTTCGACGTTCTTCGAGACCCGGCTGTTCCGGTCGTTCAATGCGAACGCGCAGCTCAATGTGTACACGTTGCAGGCGGAGTTCGAGGCGCTGACAGCCGCGCCGACGTCGTATCAGGACCGCGCGACAGCGTCGTTCACGGGTTTCACGGTGTTCCTCAGTCCGCTCACATCGGCGATTTCGGTGACCGGCATGCTGCGGTCCTATTACGGCGTGCAGTTCAACGACGACGGCACCGAGACGGACATGGGGTATCGATACCTCACAACGAACGCCGGCGAAGCGGCCAACCTGGAATTGCTGGGCCGCGCCGACAAACGCCCGTTGCGTCAGGGGGCCTATTTCCGTGAATTGGGTGTGAACGCGGGCACGGCTATCACAGGCTACATCGCGACCGGGCCACGCACAGGCTTCACCGAGATGTTCCAGATCTACCGGACCGACGCCGTCGGCAAACCGACCCGTCCGCCGGGAACGGTCGAAGGGGGGACTCCCACCTCGACGCGCAGTCAAGAGCAAGGGGATCACGTCTACACGACGAACAGGTCATTCGAGAAATCCAAGACCGGCACTTGGCGCGACGAAGCCAGCCGCGGCTTCGTCCGCGAACTGTCGCCGGGACTGGTGGCGGGGGCAGCCTTCGGCGAGAGCGTATTCGCCGCAGCGACGGCCACGATGTCGCCCGAAGTGATTTCGACGAGCTTGGTGATTGCCGCAAGCACTCGTGTGGGAGTCTTGGCTGGCCCCATACCCCTGTTGGCGACCGAAGTCACGTCGGAGCGCGACGTACCGCTCGGCCTGATTGGGACTCCCCCACGCGAGTCTTCGGCGCCGAGCGAGGCGAACCTTTCCTCGCCAATCGTGTCGAATCCGGACGAGGCGAAGCTCGCCGAGATCGACGCGGACGAGTGCGGTAACGAACCGTTCGCGGTTTCGTCGCTGGATCACGTGTTCACGGGATGGGACGTTGTCGCCGGCTTGGCGCTGGCCTGAACCCCATTTCGTGAACGCGGACGCGATCGCTCGGCGGCATCGCCGGAGCGGTCGCCCGCAATTTGGGCCAATCGGACTCCGCAGCCGAGCCTGCACGCGGTATGATGGGAGTCCAAAGGGGGGACGGGAAATCGCGGTGGAATCACGACTGCGTGATCCGTCACCCGCCAACGGGATGTAGCTCAGCTTGGCTAGAGCGCCTGGTTTGGGACCAGGAAGTCGCAGGTTCAAATCCTGTCATCCCGACTTGACGAGACGAGAAGCCCTTCGGCGAGTGCGTCGAAGGGCTTTCTCATTGTGGGGCAAGGGTTTGCGCCGTCGAGGCGGCCCCGGAGATTGAAACCGCAAACAGACGATTTCGAGGATTCGGCGCATCATCCGACCGGCAGGGCTGCTCTCGGTTGGCTGCGAGGCCGAGATGAACGGAACGTTGTACTCGGACTCCAGCCGTTCCAACTCAACGTAATCGACGAGGTTTCGGGCCGCACGGTCGACCTTGTAGAACAACAGGCCGTCGAGTTCGAGCGACCGCTTCTTCGCGAACGCGACCATCTCCCGGAACGTCTTCCGCTCGTCCTTCTTGCTCGCCGTTTCGGCGATGCGGAACAGCCGCAGCATCGTGCCGCCGTGTTTATCGGCGTAGGCCTTGAGGGCGGATTCCTGCACGTCGAGCGAGAACCCTTCGCGTTCCTGCTCACGGCTCGACACGCGGGCCAATACGACGAACAGCTTCACGATCATTCCCTCGGGAGAGAACATCGAACAACTGGCCGACGTTCAGCATCATTTCGAGGGCATCCTCAACCGTCAACGTGTGTTCGTAATCCGGCTGCCAGACGCGGAGCGTCTGGGCGAGCAGTTCGGGCGTGACCCATCCCGGTGCCCCGGCCGGGACCGGTACCACCGGCGGGACGACCAGAAATGCCGGTTCGTCTCGGGATGATCGCGGCGGTGGCTGGGCGCGGGGCATGATCCTCGCGACGGCTGGATGTCAGGCAGGGGAGGATTCGACAGGGGCGGTTGGATGGGTTCTTCGTCGCGAGAGGGTTCGGCGCGGCGAGCCTCGGCCACTTCCCCTGGGGTTTGCGTGCCGTAGAGGCCGTATTCGGGCGGTTGGGCGACGTTGGATTCGGGGTAGAGCGAGCCGCGCAATTCGCGCAAGCCTTGGCGGAACATCGCACTCGCGTGACTTTCTCCGAGCTTTGGGCCGCTGGGTTTCTGGTCTTTGGACATGGTGGTTGATCCCGTCAAGGGGGATGGGGAACGAAAACAAAACACGATTTGGCGGGTCACTATGGCGGAGGTCGGTCATCGCCTGTGCGCAGTGCGCTCGGACGAGGCCAGCGACCAACGGAAGCGTTGATCGCGGTTCCGAGCGGCAGCTCGAAGCCGGGTCAAGGGCCGTGCCCTTGTTAACGACGACGGCCGCGCAGGGTGTCGAGCAGGCAGCTTTGCTCGTGGCGGAACTGTTCGGCGCGGTATTGCTGTTCGATGGCAGCGTCGCGGAGGTCGAGCCGTTGAGTGGATTCGTGGAGGTTCGAGAGGCGGCCTTTCAGATGCAGCGTCGCGGAGGTCGAGCCGTTGAGTGGATTCGTGGAGGTTCGAGAGGCGGCCCTTCAGATGCAGCGACGCGGCGGCGAACCAGAGGTAGGTGCCGAGCAGCCGGTCGACCGAGTCCCACACGAGCAGGCCGATGGGGGCGATCACCACCGGTTCGATCCACGTCTTGAACACGAGTTCGTCGATGCGGCTGGACGGGGACAACTATCGTGGGAATCCGCTGTAGCGGGAATGCACGACCACGCCCCAGTCTCCATACTCCCCGTCAAGCAGAACCCACCCACGAAAAACCCGGAAGAACCGTGGTTGCAGCCGCGCGTCGGTGAGTCCTGAAACAAGTCACTATCTCAGCGTCAATTTGATGGAGCGAGCCTGTGTGCTTACAGACTCGTAAGCAACAGCCCTGTCGAACGTCGCCGTTCCATACGCGGTTGCAACTGCCCTTCCTGAAGCAGTCGGACAGAAATCGCTGTCGAGGCGCGCCAACATCGTTGACAGACGCCGGACTTCGGGATGAAACTCTTTGCGTCAAAGCATGATTCCCGGGGAGACGCTCTGCGCTGGAGTACGAACGGGGCAATTTGAGCACGTTTGTATTGGCGATGGCGGCAGGTCATCCAGCTTGCTCGGCTGGGTGATGGGGCGAGGGCTCGCTCGAAGTTTGTCTGAGGCTCGCTGCGTAGCGATTGCGACCAACTTGAGAGCGCGATCACCGGCGGTTTGTACGCCGACTCGCCACAAACATGTGTTGACGAGAACTTCTCTGGATGTGCGTTACTAGAACTTGGGGAAAGCTTTGTCGAAATCATTGATGAAGAAGGCGTTTTCGATTGCCTTGACGGGAACACTTCGCCTCTTCGTGCAACGCCATCGAAAGGGTCGGCTGCGGCAATACTCGACAAGCGTGGAGCGGCTGGAGTCGCGAGCGCTCCTCTCGATCACGAACCCGACCTGGGTCAACCAGGGGCTAACGAGCATCGTTCCCGGACCTTTTCCGGGAGCCAACGCCTTGGGGAATGAGTATCCGTCCACGGGGTCGGCTTTCACCGCGCTGCCGCACCCAACGAACGCGAACATTCTGTTCGCTGCGACGGCGACTGGGGGAGTTTGGCGCACTCTGAATGCGACCAACGCCAGCCCCACGTGGACGGCACTCGTCGAGAACCAGCCATCACTCTCGATTGCCGACCTGTCCTTTGATCTGGCGGACGCAACATTCAACACCGTCTATGCGACCACCGGTGTGGTTACGAACTTTGGCGGAGCATCCAGCCGTGGCGTCGGGATCTACAAGATTACGAACGCCACACAGGCAAATCCGGCGGTCACAATTCTGGGAGGGACCACTTTTCTCGACGTCAACCTCGACCAGATCGTCCCCACGAAGCTCGCCGGAGGGAGCGTGCTGCTGCTGGCAACGGACTCCGGTGACAACCCCAACAAGCGCGGCATTTTCCGCAGCACCGACAGCGGCGCGACCTGGACGCAGATCACCAACGGAATCCCGACATCGAAGGTAACAGACCTGTTGGCCGACCCGACCAACGACAACCGATTTTATGCATCGGTGCGGGGATCGGGGGTGTACGTCACCAGCGACGGTGGGGTGAGCTGGGCCCAAGTGGCCGGGAACTCCCAGATCACGGATGTCGCGCAGACCGCCGACGGAAATCTGCGGTTGGCGCTGCATTCCAGTAACAACTCCGTGGTGTTGTACGTTGGCGTGGCGACGTCGGTCCCGGGCGACGCACGCATCAAACGGGTTTTTCGTTCGACCAATGCGGGGACCGACTGGACCGAGATGTCGACGCCCGGCCTGAATGGCAATCGGTTCAGCGGTGGCGGTCGCAATTTCGCGATTGCGGCGGATCCGGTCGACCCGAATGTCGTGTTTCTGGGTGGCGACGCTGGTGACAAGATCCTGCGTGGGGACGCCGCCAAAACCGGTACGGCGCAGTGGGAGACGGTTGTTCGCTCCGGTGCCAACGGTACTGCGCCGCACGACGATGTGCACAACTTCTACTTCGACGCCAACAACAACATGATTGAGGTGGACGACGGGGGAGTGTGGCGCCTGACCAATCCGAATTCGTCGACCCGGACCTGGGCGTCCGTC
>JBIKMW010000126.1:0-18485 GCA_044359065.1 Planctomycetales bacterium
ACGATGGCGCGCGGGACGTGCTGTTGGGCTACCTACGGGAATTGCGCACCAACCCCAACCCCGGAAAACTGAGCAGTCGCGTGCTGGCCGAAGTTCCGGCGGCGGATGAACGGGTCGTGGCTTACACCGCGACGCTCCCCGGCAACGGGCTCGTGCGGGCCGGCGCCGAATCGTTCCGCTGAAGAATCCCCGAACGAGGACGAAGTGGGTGGACTTGGGCCGATCGGGAAACTCTCCACTGTTGTCTTTCGCCCGTTTTCCTTCGCATCCCGACACGCCGCCATGACCGCCATCCCCGTCTCCGCCGCGGTGCCTCGACTCGCGCCACGGGCGGAGGGTGCGGTGGACGTATCGGCGGCGCGCACGCTGTTCGTCGCGCTTGCGGCGGTGTTGGCGAGTTTCGGTCTGCTGATGGTGCACAGTGCGAGCATCACGGCTCGTCCGACGGATTTCGAGCAGGTGTACCTGTCGCGGCACATGGTGTTCCTGGGACTGGGTGTGGCGGCGGCGGTCGTCGTCGCGCGAATTCCTCGGGAATCGTGGCAACGACTGGCCCCGTGGCTGTTCGTGGCCACTCTTGTGCTGCTGGTGCTCGTCCTCGTGCCGGGATTGGGAACGCGGGTGAAGGGGGCACAGCGCTGGTTCCGCGTGGGGGGTATCTCCGTCCAGCCCTCGGAAATCGCGAAGGTGACGCTGCCGCTGTTCATGGCGGCGCTGGTTCAGGCACGTCGTCACCGCCTGGGACATTGGTGGGGTGGCACAGTGCCGCTGCTGTGGCCGGTGCTGTTGGTCGTTCCGCCGGTGTTGCTGCAACCCGACCTGGGGACCTCGCTGTTCCTGCTGTCGGGAGCTGGCCTGGTGCTGTTCGCGGGGGGCTGGCCGATCCGAAACTTTGTGGCAGGGCTGTCGTTGGCCATTCCAGGCCTGGTGTATGTGATCCTGCACAAGCCCTATCAACTGAGGCGGGTAACGGGTTTCCTCGAAACGTGGGCCGATTGGACCACCGCGCCGTATCAGTTGAAACAATCGCTCGTCACGTTGGGAACGGGTGGCCTGTGGGGCGTGGGGTTGGGGCGCGGCTACCAGAAATTGTCGTTCCTTCCGGAAGCGAACACCGACTTCGTGTTCGCCGTGATTGGCGAAGAGTTGGGGTTGATCGGCACGCTGTCGGTCCTCGGTCTGTGGGCCGGGCTGTTCGTCTGCGGATTGCGGATGTTGTCGGTGTTGCCACGCGACGGCTTCGCGTTTCTCGCGGGATTTCCGCTACTCACCCAGCTCCTGGCGCAGGCCTGCGTCAACATCTGTGTGGTGACGGCGATGGTCCCTCCGAAAGGGATTCCCCATCCGCTGTTGAGCTACGGTGGCAGCAACCTCGTGATGAGCCTGGTCACACTCGGCCTGATTTGCGGTTTGACGTCGCCTCCGGCGGAACCGCGCGGTGCTTCCGGCACCACGGAGCCGCCATGACCTTTGCGCATGGCCCGGAAGACCCGCACGCCCCGCCCACCTGGCTGTTCGCGGGCGGGGGAACCGGCGGGCACCTGACCCCCGGCCTCGCCGTCGCGGCCGCGCTTCGTCGTCGCAACCCCGCCTGCCGCATCTTATTCGTGGGGACCGATCGGCATGTCGAAGGTCGCCTGTTGGCCGGTACCGGATACGAGCGTATTTCGACCCCGTTTCGTCCGCCGGGTGACCTGGCCCGCGCCCCCTGGCGGTGGTTGACGACGGCATGGCGTGCGATGCGCGAGGCGGACCGCTTCTTTGCGGCCGAAGGTGTGTCTGGGGTGATCGGGCTGGGGGGATATTCGTGCTACCCGCACGTGCGGAGTGCGGCGCGGCGTGGTGTGCCGACGTTGCTACTCGAACAAAACGCCCCCCCTGGTCGGGCTGTCCGGTGGTTGGCGCGGCAGGTCGACCTTGTCTGTGCGTCATTCAACGAAACCGCGACGTTGTTGCCGCGCGGCGCCCGTTGTGACGTTGTGGGCAACCCCGTGCGTCCGGAAATCGCCGCGTTGGCGAGCGAACCGCTTCCCGAAAATCTTCCCGCAGCCGAACCGTTCACCCTGCTCGTCCTCGGAGGCAGCCTTGGCGCCACTCCGCTCAACGACGCAATCAGGGCGATCCTCGAATCCGGTCGGTGGTCGAACAGGCCTTTGCGCGTGATCCACCAAACGGGACCGACCGACGTGGCGCGGGTCGAATGGGCCTACAAACGGGCGGGGGCGAGACTGGAAATCTCGTCGACCGAGAGCGTCGCGGGTCTTGCCGCGCGGGTCGAGCCATTTTTCACGGACATGCCCGGCCTGTACCGCGCGGCGGATTTGGTCGTGTCGCGCGCCGGCGCGACCACGCTTGCCGAGCTCGCGTGCGCGGGGCTTCCCGCGATCCTCGTCCCCTACCCTCAGGCCGCCGCCAACCACCAGTCGGCCAACGCGAACGTGTGGGAACGCCACGGCGCGGCGGTCACGGTTCCGCAGCACGACGATCCGCGTCAAACCGGAGATCGCATCGCATCCGTTGTGGAGGAACTGTGGCGGTCTCCCGCACGGTTGGCCGCGTTGTCGCACGCCGCTCGCGGCCTGGCCCGTCCCGACGCCGCCGAGCGCGTCGCGGACCGGTTGCTGGAACTCGCCACGCGTCAACCCGCCTCACGGAATTGAGAGGGCGTTCGCGAAAGGTTATGGTCTTGTGAAGATCGGGTGATTCGCCGGGCAACGGCACCCGTTTCGACCAGACCTCCCGCCCTTGTCCGAGGGTTCCGCCCACCTTCCCCGGGCCATCCGGAGCTGCCGGCCAAGTGACTGATTCCCATCCCGACGAAGATCTCGACGCACGCATTCGTGATTTGCAACAGCGCATCGACGATCTTCGCCAAGCCAATCACTATCGCACGGCCTCGCGTCACTCGCGCGAATTGAAGCGCGTGGCCAAGAACGGCGAGCGGATCATTCCGTACCTGCTGGCGAATTTTTACCTGATGAACGACGCGCAGTCGCTCATCGAGCCGGGTGCCGGAGCCGAAGCGGCCATCGAAACGATTTCGCTGCTGGAAAGCGAAGAGCGCGCCCGCCGGTTGCAGCCGGATTTCCCGGAACGGGAGTACCAGCACACCGTCGGTTGGATGTCGGCCTGTGCGTACGACAATCTGGCCAAGCACGTTGCCGAGCGCGACGGGCAGAACTCCCGCGGTATGCACGATTGCATCAACGACGGGATCAATGTCTGCCGACGGACCGGCAAGCTCGAGTGCGTCACCTGTTTTCGCGAGTACGCGTCGGACGTGTACCGCGCGGCCGACGACATGGAGATGTCGTTGCACCACGCGCGGCATGTCGCCGCCGGACGAGGGGGCGAACCCGACCACGACCGTCGCTGGAGCGGTCAATCGTCCCTCACCTCGCTGCACCTGTTGAGCGGCAATTTGGAGGCGGCTCGCGAATCGGCGATTCTCGCGTTGTCGCTCGCCGAGCGGTTTCACAACGCCGTCGGCGCGCGGCGGCGTTCGCTCGGCCACCTGGAAACCGTGCTGCATCTGCAAGGTCGATACGACGACCTGCCAGCCCTGATGCGGGACGCTGGGTTGGAAGAAGACTTCCAACGCCTCCCTCCGGCGGGCGAAAATCCCTCGCTCGAACTCGTGTTCAAGTTCCGGGACATCGTCGCCGCATGCGTTCGGGGGGACCATGCCGAAGCGATTCGCGAACTGGGCTACTGGGACCGCTGGCTCGTGCGCCAGAATTCGCTCGACAGTTGGTTCGAGGTGCGGCTGCGTCTGATCGCCGTGCACCTGCTGGCCGGTCAACGGGAGCGGATCCCGCTGCTCGCCGACCCGCTGGAGGAAAAGGCTCGCGCGGCCCACGACTGGTTGACCCTCCGCCGCCTGAAGCTGCTGCGCGAAGGAGCGATCGCCCCCTCGCCTATCGCGGCTCTCGCCACTCTGTCGAGCGGCCCGTTCGCCGCAGCTCCAGGCTCCGCCCCGGTTCCACGCTCCGACACCGCTCCGACCAGCGCGGTGGCGACCCCGCCCGCTGTTTCGTCCGCCGAAGCCGCCCCCGCGGATGCGCCCGCCGAATCATCGCCACCGGCCGTGTCCGCAATGACGGAACGACTTTCGTCCATTGCCGACCGGCTGCGCGATTCGGGGGGTGACGAAGTCCTGTTGCGGGGTTTGTTCGACGAACTTCAAGCGATTCCCGACGACGCGCTTGTCGAGGCCCGCGACGCCGGCTGGTTCATTCACCTGCTGCACGTGGTCTCGCGGTTCCTCGGCGAGGAAATCGCCGCGTGGAAGCGAGGCGCGCCGGTCGGTCGCCGCTTCCCGCGCGACGCTGTGACGCTCAACGTCCTGGCGGATCTCGGCAACACCGTGCGGGTCAACCACCCCGAGGCCGCCGACGACCTGGTGTCGTTCGAGCAAATCGACGCCTGGTTCCGGGCCTCGCTCGATCTGGATCACGAGCACGCGGGCAACCATCAGCGGGCGGGCGATTTTCACCTGGCCGACGGCCGCGCGGGGGAAGCCGAGCGTTGCTTCGCCCGCGCGTTTCGACTGGACCGCGCGAACGGGCCGCTGGCGCTCCGCCTGGCCGATCTCTATTCCGACTCGGATCGGCCGCGCGACGCGCTCGCGGTGCTCGACATGGCGATCCGCGAAGGGACGAGCGAAGCGCCGGTGTTCTGGCAAGCGGGTGTGCTGGCACTGTCGCTCGACCAGCACGACGCCGCCATCACGTACTTCTCCCGCTTCGAGGAACTGCAACCCGGACAGGCGTGGACCAACTACTACCGTGCGCTGGCGCAGCTCGAAGCGAAACGTCCCGCCGCAGCCCTCGAGTCGGTCGAGTTCGAGCGGCAGCGCTCTCCCGACCACATCCTGCCACTCTCCATTCTGAGGGCGTGGGCCTACGCGCAGTTGGCCGATCCCGCCGCCGTCGAGCGCGAAGTCGAGGGGGTGCTGAGTCAGCGATTGGTGGATGTCGACTACCTCACCGAGTCCGGGTTGGCGCGGCTGTGCAACCGGCTGTACCACGCGGTCGGCCTGCTCGCCCCTGATTCGCCCGTGCGCAAGCGGACGGTGCGATTGCTGTTGAAAACCGGGATGGCTCCCGAAGAACTGTTTCAGGCGGACCGGTCGTCGCGCGAGAAGCGACCCGGCCTGGGGTATTACGTCTGTGTGCTGCGTCAGCCCCTGCCGGAGGATTGGAGCACGAACGACGGGTGCCTGAACGGACAACAAACCTGGCGCGAGTACGAGACCGCGTGGGGGGTGCTGGCGGCCGACGAGGACGAGGCTCGCGAGTTCGCCACCACCTGGCAAACCCGCTGCCTCCCTCCTCCCTTCGAGTTCATCGACGTCCGTTTGCAAGGGGAAGACTACGAAGACTCCCCCGGCATCGTCTGGCAAGGCCTGCATCAGCCGGCGTCGACGGATGACGACGACGAGGACGGCGACGACCAGGATTTCGACGACGACTCGGGCGAGTATGATGTCACCGACGAACTGGAAGAGGGTGAAGACGACGACGAAAGGGACGGCGACGAACCGAACGAGGATGAAACACCCCGGAACTGAACCGATTTTCGCATTTCCGTCTCGACGACACTTTCCTCTATCGAAACGCCATTGTTGACTTCCCCGCCCCCTCTCATCCAGCTTGAACGCATTGGGCATCGCTACGGGCCTCACGAGGCGCTGCGCGACGTGAGCGTTTCGTTGGCCCCCGGAGCGATCGGGCTGATTGGTCAGAACGGCGCGGGTAAGTCGACGCTGCTGAAAATCCTCCTGGGTCTGATGCGCCCGAGTTCGGGACGGGGGACCGTCCTGGGGCGGGACTTGGCCGGTTCGGGCCGTTTGTTGCGGCTGCACATCGGCTTCATGCCGGAATCCGATTGCCTGGTCCCCGGGGTCAAGGGGGTCGACCTGGTGTCGCTGGCCGGCGAGCTTTCCGGCCTCCCGCGATTGCAAGCGCGTCGCCGAGCGCACGAGATTCTGTCGCAGCTCGGTTTGGAAGAAGCCCGTTACCGTCGCTGCGAGGAGTATTCCCTCGGTATGCGGCAGCGGCTGAAACTGGCGTCGGCGCTGGTCCACGATCCGCAACTCTTGCTTCTCGACGAGCCGACGGCGGGACTCGACCCCGAAGGGCGGGAGCGGATGCTCGAACTGCTCGAATCGCTCGCCGCGCGGCACGGGAAATCGCTCGTGCTCTCCACGCATCTGTTGGGGGACATCGAGCGGGTGTGTGGACAAGTGGTGATCCTCGACCGGGGTCGGTTGGCGGGGACCGGCACCATCGGCGAACTGCGTCAGCACTGGCGCAACCGTTACCGCCTGGCATGGGTCGGTGAGGGGACGCGACTGCTCGCGTCGTTGGCGGAAGCGGGGGTCACGCGGACCGACGGAAACGGGCCGGGAGCGGGTCGCGCCGCCGAAGAATCCCCCCGTCGCGGATCGGCCGTGGTGACGGTTCCCGCAGCCTGGACGACGCACCGTTTTTTCGAGCTGGCACGCGACTCCGGCACGACGCTGACGGAACTGGTCCCCGAAACCGAAGAACTGTCGGACCTGTACCACCGGCTGATCGACGGGGCCAAGCACGCGGAATCGGCCGCGCGCTGATTGCGGCGGGTATTCGAGAAGGGCTTACTGGCTGGCGTTTCGCTGCCCGGTCGCTCCTCCCCGCCTTTGCGATTCGCTATCCTTCGCGTCGGGCGTCTCGGGGCCATTCTCCCGCTCTTCATTCGTTATGCCGATCCACCACGCCGTTTGACGGAATCACGAGTCATGCAGGACTACGAAAAGCTCGGTGTGTTTTACCTCGGTCGCCCCTACGACACGACCACTTCCAAGACGCTTCCCGAACCGCTGCTGTACGAATCGAAGGACCTCACTACGCACGGCCTGTGCGTCGGGATGACCGGTAGCGGCAAGACCGGTCTGTGCCTGGCCCTGCTCGAAGAAGCGGCCATCGACGGGATACCGGCTCTCATCATCGACCCCAAAGGGGACCTCGGCAATCTGCTGTTGGCGTTCCCCGAACTCCGCCCCGCCGACTTCCAACCGTGGATCGATCCGCAGGAAGCGGTCCGAAAAGGCTGCTCGGTCGAGGAGTATGCCAAGCAAACCGCCGACACCTGGAAGAAGGGGTTGGCCGATTGGGACCAACCGATCGAACGGATCGCCAGGTTTCGCGATGCCGTCGACATCGCCGTCTACACCCCCGGCAGCAACAACGGACTGCCGCTGACGATCATTCGCTCGTTCGCGGTCCCCCCTGCCGCCGTGCTGAAAAACGCCGACTCCCTGCGCGAACGTGTCTCGGCGGCCACGGCCGGTTTGCTGGCCTTGCTCGGGATCGACGCCGACCCGATCCGCAGCCGCGAGCACATCCTGATCTCGAACCTGTTCGACCGGGCGTGGCGCGAAGGGCGCGACCTTAGCCTGGGTCAACTCATCCGCGAGATCCAAACGCCCCCGTTCGACAAGGTGGGTGTGCTCGACCTCGAGAGTTTCTTCGGGGCCAAGGACCGCTTCGCCCTGTCCATGAGCCTCAACAACCTGCTCGCGTCTCCCGGCTTTTCCGCGTGGATGGAGGGGGAACCGCTCGATGTGCAGCGACTGATGTTCACGAAGGAAGGGAAGCCGCGGCTGTCGATCCTGTCGTTGTCGCACCTGTCCGACTCCGAGCGGATGTTCTTCGTGACGATCTTCCTCAACGAGGTGATCGCCTGGATGCGCGCTCAGACGGGAACCTCGAGCCTCCGCGCCCTGCTGTATATGGACGAGGTGTTTGGCTACTTCCCCCCTTCCGCCAATCCGCCCTCGAAAACGCCCATGTTGACGCTGCTCAAGCAGGCGCGTGCGTTCGGCCTGGGGGTCATGCTCGCCACGCAGAACCCCGTCGACCTCGACTACAAGGGGCTCGCCAACTGCGGCACGTGGTTCATCGGGCGGCTGCAAACCGAACGGGACAAGCTCCGCGTGCTGGATGGTCTCGAAGGGGCCTCGACCGCCGCGGGCAAGGGATTCGACCGCCAGAAGACCGAGGCGATCATCTCGGGCCTCGGCAAGCGCGTGTTCCTCATGAACAACGTTCACGACGACGCACCGACGATCTTCCAGACGCGCTGGTGCCTCTCCTACCTGCGCGGGCCGCTGTCGCGCGACCAGATCTCGGACCTCATGTCCAGCCGCAAAGCGGAGATCGCCGCCGCCGGTCCCGCCGCCTCGGGGGCCAGCGTCTCGGGCATCTCCGAAGGACAGCGCCCCGTACTGCCGCCGACGATCGCGGAGTTGTTCCAACCCGCGCGCGGCAAGGTCCCCTCCGGGGCGAAGCTCGTGTACCGCGGCGCGATCCACGGCCTGGCGAAGGTCCACTTCGTCAGTTCCACGCAAGGGGTCGATGTCGGTCAATCCCTCTCGCTCACCGTCGAACTCGATGGCGACCTCCCCGCCGACCCGTGGGAGAACGCGGTCGTCGACCTCGACGGCGAACCGGATGTCGAAAAGTCGTCGGAAGAGGGGGCGGGCTTCGGGCCGCTGCCGTCGGATGTCACGATTGCGAAGAAGTTCGCCGCGCTGACGACGGCTCTCAAGGACCATCTCTATCGCACGCACCGCCTGCAAATCTGGAAGTGCAAGGCCCTCAAGGAAGTCAGCGCCGTCGACGAGAGCGAAGCCGATTTCCGCACCCGGCTGGGTCAACGGCTGCGCGAGCAGCGGGACCTGCAAGTCGAGAAACTCCGCGCCAAATACGCCCCCAAACTGCAAACGTTGCAGGATCAAATCCGCCGGGCGGAGCAGAAAGTCGAAAAGGAGAAGTCCCAGGCCCAACAGCAAACGGTGACCACGATCCTCAACATCGGCACGAGCGTGCTCGGCGCGATGTTCGGCCGCAAACTGGGTTCGGCGGCGACGGTCGGCAAGGCCGCTTCGTCGATTCGTGACGCCGGAAAGATCGCCGGCAAGAAGGGGGACGTGGCGGTCGCCGAGGAAAACGCCGACGTGCTCCGCGAACGGGGCACAAAGCTCGAGGCGGAGCTGGCCGCCGAGATCGAAGAGCTTCAAGCGGCGACCGACCCCTCGGATTTGCAACTGGAAGAGGTTTCGCTGCAACCGAAGAAGACCGATATCTCGGTCACCCGCGTGGCCATCCTGTGGCTGCCGGGAGCGATGACGGAAGACGGGGAGTGGACAAAACTCGGTTGAGGCGGTCTTGGCGGCGGGCCCCATACCGTACCGCCCCCGCATGATTCCGGTCGATCTCGCGGCTCCGCCTCACCGGGAGCCGGATTGCGAATCCACTCTCGACTCGTCCGTCGTCAAGGGGCGATGCCGGGGGATCATCGAGTGGAAATCACCCAGATTCCACGGGCCGACGTACGGACGGTTGAGATCGACTTCCGCCACCACGACCGTGCCCCACTGTTCCGCGACGGCGACCGTACGGCCCGTTTGATCGAAGACCGCCGACAGCATCCAACCATCCTTCGGGGCCATGAACGTGCTGCTCACCACGTGGACATGGTTCTCGGCCGCGCGAGCCCGCGCCAATAGCGGGTTGCAGCCCCACACCGGCCAGGCGATCACCTCGGCCCCCCGGTTGGATAGCTCGCGAGCGACCTCCGGGAAGAACCCGTCGTAGCAGACCATCAGCCCGACCTTGCCGAATCGGGTCTCGAAGACCGGATACTCCGAACCGGGGGCGATCCCCTTTTCCACCTCTCCGTGCGGCAGGCACACCTTGCGATATTTGCCGATGAGTTGTCCATCCGGGCCGGTCAGCACCGCCGTGTTATGAACGAGATGCCCGTTCCGCTCGTACAGGCTGAGAACGATATGGGTCTTGTGGGCTCGCGAGAGTTCGCAGAAGTACTTCGTGGTCGGTCCCGGAATTGGCTCGGCCAACTCATGTGGCGCGAGTTTCGCGTTCACGGACGGCACGGTCTCGCCCAACACCACGAGGTCGGCTTTCTTGGCGACCGCCTCCGCAACCAGCGGCGCGAACTCCTCACAATTCTCCCTCGGCGAACCCGCTTTGGGCTTGTGATGCACGGCGGCCAGGCGAACGATTCGTGGCGCGGGGGGGCTTGTCTTCTCGAAGGATGGAACGCTCCAGTCGACCCGACCACCGGGCGCCCACTGCAGATGAAGTTCGATTCGCGCGGCGGTCGCTTTGGGGGGCGCCTGGTACAAGCCCTTGACGGTTGCCCAGCCCGCGGCATCCGCAGGCCCGTCCACGGGGTGCTCCGGCTCGGCCGACGGAGTGTGTCCCAGTTCGCGAACTTGTTCGGTCGGGACACCCGCCGGCACCAGCCTTCCCGCGTCGTCGTGCCACACCAGACGGACCAGCGCGCTGCGTCGGGGCAACGGGACATTTTCCAATCGGCGGCGAACGGAGAACGAGTACCAATCCCCTCCCGTAACGGGAACGGTTCGCTCAAACCAGCCGTCCAGACCTTCGCGCTGGTCATGCCGGATGACGAACCGTCCCGCGGGTTCCGCACCGTTTTGTTCCCACGCGAACGCGGGGCGAATCTCCTCACGTGGCGAGCGGGCCGTCCAACCTTCCGGCCAGGGCGATGCCGGAGCCTTTTCCAACGCCGGTGCGGAACCGGTATTGAGCAGCAGCGCTATCCCCAAGCACAGCCATCGCACCGGGTGGGCCGGGAGATCGCTCGAGACACGGAGTCCGTGCGGCATGGTTCACGCTCCCCAGGAGGGACGGTCGAGAACGGGGGTCACTTCTTCGGCGGCAGAATCACCAAGCCTGCCGTCCCGAGGTCGATGCGGAACAAACCGCCTCCCCCCGCTTCGGCCCCCAGCCCCCCGGTGATGAACAGTTGGTCCATCTTCGGTCCGCCAAAAGCCACGTTGCTCGTCGTCATGTTGCCGCCGGGCAACCGCGCGATCAGCTTCCCTTTCGGGTCGAGTACCTGCACCTGCTTCATCCCGTAGTGGGCGACGTACAGATTCCCAGCCGCGTCGAGGCACATGCCGTCCGGCTGATTGTCGATCTGCTCCCCCTCCTTCGTGGGGAGTTCGGCGAAGACCTTCATCTCTCCCGCCTTGCCCGGAGCGGTGATCGGATACTCCAGCACGCGGTTCTTCTGGCTCTCGGCCACGAGCAACCGCTTCCCGCCGGGGACGAGCACGATCCCGTTGGGGAACGCGAGGCCCCCCGCGACGAGGTGCGTTTTTTCCGCACCGTCCACGTAGTACACGGTGCCGATCGGGTTGTCCTTGCCCGATCCACCTGGGTCGGTGAAGTAGAACCCGCCATTGACGGTGTCGAGAGTCAGGTCGTTCGGACCGCGCAGCGGTTTGCCATCATACTGGTTGCAGGCATCCTGCATGGGTTTGCCTTTGGCGTCCAACCGCAACACATCGTGTCGGCTGGCATCGCACACCAGATGAGTACCGTCGGCGAGGATTTTGTGTCCGTTGGGTGCCCCTGTCACGGCCCACACTTCGTGTTTCCCATCCAGCGAAAACCGGGTGATGGTGTCCTTCCAGGAGATATACCCGTATCCCTCATGGTCGAACACCACTCCTTCGCAGTACGCGGGGACTTCAAACAGCTTGACCGCCTGGTGCGGCTTGCCCGGCTTGTCGTCCGCCGCCGACACGGCCAACAGGGCACCGCCGACAACAACGGCCAACACGGGCAAGACGCGAGCGATCCGCGAAAACGACGCGACGGTCATGCGAAGACTCCAAAGAGGATTGTGGCGTATTTCGTGGGATTTCCGCCGGCGCGAGCGCGCCGTGCCAATACGATCGAGGCGGCGATCCTGCTTCAGCGGGCGACTTCCTGGCCGAACGCCAATCGTCGCTGCGGGTCCTTTTGAGTTTCCCATTCCTTGAACAGCATGCTCGGCTGGATGTCCTGGTTGTTCTGGTACTTGTCGCTGTCGTACTCCGTCACTTCCCCGACCAGTTGATGGTAAAAAATCTGACAGATCGCCACGCCGGAATAAATCCGCACCGGCTGGACGGCATGCATTTCGAGCGTCCAGAATCCCTTGAAGCCGACATCGCCGAACCCTGCGGTGATATGCACGAACAGCCCCAAGCGTCCGATGGACGAACGTCCCTCGAGCATCGGCACCAGGTTGTACGTTTCGGTCCGCTCGATCGTGCGACCGAGGTAAAACTGGTTCGGGTTGAGGACCAACCCGTCCTCGGGAATGCGGATGCGGCGGTACCGGTTGGGGCGTTTCATGTCGAGCACGATCTCTTCGTACACGATCAGTTCGTCGTGCAGGCGGAGGTCGTAGCTGTTCGCGTTGAGGAGTTCCTCGCGAAACGGCTCGATGAC
This sequence comes from Planctomycetales bacterium, assembly GCA_044359065.1. Taxonomy (GTDB): domain Bacteria; phylum Planctomycetota; class Planctomycetia; order Planctomycetales; family Planctomycetaceae; genus JAIXZD01. The sequence continues at coordinate 12,318 of JBIKMW010000126.1, forward strand.
GATGTTCGTTCCCAGTTGCTTCCGGATCTCGTTGCCGGTGAGGATCATGGGGCGCGATCGAACGGGAGGTGCGTCGAGGGGATGCGTCGGAAACCGATGGCGTGCGGACGAAACGGGGTCGAGCGACCGAGACGACCGCCCGCGCGTTTCGAGGGCGACGGACCACCGTCGCGGAGCGAACACGCGCCACTGCGATCCACCACGGCTCGTCCATCGAACGGCCGCTGGGTTCAGGTCACACTACTGGAACGGTCCGGTGCGGTCAAAGCCGGGGTGGCTCGGGACCGACCGACCGTCGGGACGGCCCCGAATTTTGACAACCTGCGGCGAAAGCGATCGAACCCGTCATGACAGCCTACGTTCTCGAACACTGCTCGGTCGTGTTCAGCGCCATGGCGGGTGTGCTGGCGGCGCGTGGAAAGAGCGTTGACCTGTTCGGCGTGATTGTGTTGGGGCTGGTCAATGCCGTCGGCGGAGGGACTCTCCGCGACGTGATGCTCGACACGCCGGTGTTTTGGGTGAGCGATGCGAACTTCGTCGTCTCCTCGACTGCCGCGGCCGTCGCCATGTTCTTTTTGGCGCGGGTGGTACACCCCGACCCGCGCTGGCTCTTGTTGCCCGACGCGCTCGGCTTGGCACTGGTGACCATGCTGGGAACGGCGAAAGCGGCGCAGTTGGGACACGCCACGTCGGTCTGTGTGGTGATGGGCGTCACCACCGGCGTGGCGGGTGGCGTGTTGCGGGACGTCCTGTGCGGCGAGATTCCGCTCGTGTTCCGGAAGCACATCTACCTGTACGCCACGGCCGCCGCGTTGGGAGCTGGGGGTTACCTGGCTTCGCGGGGGGCCGGCATGGGAGAGGGGACGGCCCTCGCCACCGGGGCGGGTGTGGTGCTGGTTCTGCGGTGGGTCGCCATCCGCCGCCGCATCGCGCTGCCCGAGTTCCGCTTGTCGTCGGAATCGAATCCCTCCCCCGCCGACTGACCGCATCGCCGTTCGTGGTTCGTTCCGCAAGACATCCCCGAGTGTATCGCTTAGCTTGACGGAGCCGGACACCCCTCAGCCGTCTCGTTTCCCGTACCGCACGGTTTCGAGGCACACTGGTTCGAGGATCACCAATTCGAGGAACACCGACCATGGACGCCCGCACCCTCAAGCAAAAGCTGCAGCGCGGTGATCGCGTATACGGCACGCTCATCCAGCACGCCGTCACCCCCGCGATGGTCGACTTCCTCCCCGAAGGAGCGCTCGACTTCGTGATCGTCACCGCCGAGCACAACGCGCTCGACATCGCCGATTTCCTGCCCCTGCGCTACGCCCTCGCCGCCAAGGGGATCGCCTGTCTGGCCCGCACGCACAGCCGCGATCCGGACGATGTTTCGAAGGTGTGCGACTCGTTCGACGGCGTGGTCGTCCCGTACGTCGAGGACGTCGAGCATTGCAAACGCCTCGCCGCGGCGGCCGTGTATCGGCCTCTCAAGGGGAAGGCGCTCGAGCAGGTTCTGGCGGGAGGGGCCTGGCCGAGTCCCAAGACCCAGAAGTACTGCTTCGAGGAGCGCTGCCGCGACACCGTGTTCATTCCGATGATCGAATCGGTCGAGGCGATCCAGAACCTCGACGCGATCTGCGCGATCCCCGGCGTTCACGCCCTGTTCGTCGGCCCCAACGACCTCACGACCAATATGGGGATCCCGAACGAGTACGACCATCCGGACCTGATCGCCGCGCTGCAGAAGGTGATCGACATCGCCGACCGCCGTCACATTCCGGCGGGCTGTTGGTTCGGCAACCGGAAGCAAGCCTTGCGAACCATCGGGCAAGGCGCCAGACTGGTTGTCTACTCAAACGACGCCTCCATGCTGAAAGACGCGATGACCGAGGCGTTCGGAGAGCTGCGCGGCAAGTGAGTACGCCCGTTCTCCGTAGTCGAGTTCTTCGCCAAACAGCCGCCGATCATTCGCCCCGGAGCGCAACCATGTCGACCGAAACTTCGTTCGGGAAAATGCTGCTGATCGTCTGCATGAGCAACGGACCGCTGTGGATCGTGTTGGGTGCGTCGCTGGCCGGAATGGCGCCGTTAGGCATCGGGACGACCATCGCGTTCGTGATGGCCACCGTGGGGGGGCTGATGACGCAGTTCGCGCTGATGACTTTGTACAAGCGATTGCTGGTGCTGGAGAGTCGCCAGGCCGCCCAGAGAGGCGAACCCGCGCCAGCGAATGCGCCCGGCCCGGCAGCGCCGCACGCACCCAACCTCCCGGCGGTCTGAGGTGGCAGGCTTCCCGCCTCGACCGCCATCATGCAGGCCGACGACGGACACCCAAGCCATCGCGCCTCGGGTCGATCCCCTCAAGGATCGAGTGCGCCGCAGGTGACCCGACCACAGGTGGATCGAGAGCAATCGACCCTCAGCCGAAACCGCCAAACAAGCGGCCACCAACGCGCCTCTGCGCCAACGGGCGCCCGCGAGAGAGCTTCGACCTCAAGCCCTCGAATCGCCGTAACTCTCGAAAAGTGGTTTCAAAACCCTCTGCCGGGCAGATCCGCGTTGACCCCTGTCGAGGTTCTCGTGCCGGCACCCGGGTTTTGAAACGGCTTCTACGCTGCAAAGGGGTGGATAATGGGACTTGAACCCACGACCCTCAGATCCACAATCTGATGCTCTAACCAACTGAGCTATACCCACCACATCCGAGGCCCGTCGACAAAACGCATCCGTTCCGCCGCCGAGCATCACGTTAGGAATGTAAACGGACGGACAGAGGCTTTCAAGAAGGGTTCGCCCCCTTTGGCCGGTTCCGCCACGATTCCCTGCGGCTGGGGGGACAGGGGGGCGACATGTTCGAACGGCATCGGGCTCGTCCGTCGATACAAGCCGCTGGTAAGTCATGCTTTAAGGCGAGTCGTTAGCGTTCTCGGAGGCTCGTGTCGGTTCGCGCGGCGAAGATTCGTCACGACCGTCCGTTCTGCTCCGTTGGCTGGCTGGCAATGCTCCCATAAGATGGATTGGATGGCTGGGGCGCACGCGCCCCGCCCCGTTGTCACAAATCCCCTCCAGGAGTCGCACCTTGATTCGCCGGATTCCCCGCTGGTTGGCCTCCGTGTCGGCGGCATTGCTGTCGCTCGCCTCCGTCGCCGTCGCCGCCGACAACGTCCCCCCCGAAGGCTTCACCGCCATTTACAACGGCAAGGATTTCTCGGGCTGGTATGGCTTGGGAACCGAGGACCCGCGGAAGGTGCAAGCGCTCTCGCCGGAGGAACTCGCGAAGAAGCGCGAGAAAGACACCGCCGACATGCTCGCGCACTGGAAGATCGAAAACGGCGAGCTCGTCAACGACGGCAAGGGGGCCTACATGACCTCCGCCAAGGACTATGGCGACTTTGAACTCATCGTCGAATGGAAGCTGATCCCCAAGGGGGACAGCGGCGTGTACCTCAAGGGGACTCCCCAGGTCCAAATCTGGGACACCAACGAATCCGCCGGCTATTGGAACCTCGGCGCGAACAAGGGCTCGGGCGGCCTGTGGAACAACCGCGCCGGCACCGCCGGCAAAGACCCCACGGCTCTGGCCGACAAACCGATCGGCGAGTGGAACAAGTTCCACATCATTCAGGTCGGCTCCCGCACGACCGTGTTGCTCAACGACAAGCAGGTCGTCGACCACGCGATCCTGGAGAACTACTTCGACAAGGACAAGAAGACGCCGATCGTCCCCAAGGGGCCGATCCAACTGCAAACTCACGGCAACGAAGTCCGCTGGAAGAACATTTACGTCCGCGAAATCGCCCCCGAAGAGGCCGTCAAGATTCTCGCGTCGAAAGGTGACGAGGGCTTCGCGTCGATCTTCGACGGCAAGTCCTTCGACGGTTGGACGGGTGCGACCGAAAACTACGAAGTCGTCGACGGGGCCGTTGCCTGCAAGGCGGGCAAGGGTGGGGTGTTGCACACCAAGGCCGAGTACACCGACTTCGCCGTGCGCCTCGAAGTCCAGATCCCCGAAGGGGGCAACAACGGCCTTGCCATTCGTTATCCCGGCATGGGAGACCCCGCTTACGCCGGGATGTGCGAACTGCAGGTGCTCGACAACGAGTCGCCCAAGTACGCCAAGCTTGACGCTCGCCAGTACCACGGCTCCGCCTACGGCATGATTCCCGCCGCGCGCGGCTATCAACGCCCGGTCGGTCAGTGGAACTTCCAGGAAGTCACCGTCAAGGGAAGCCGTGTCACCGTGGAACTCAACGGCAGCGTGATCCTCGACGGCGACCTCGCCGAAGTGAAGGACCTGATGGCCAACACGCCGCACCCCGGCAAGGACAACAAGAAGGGCTTCTTCGGTTTCGCCGGACATGGCGACGCCGTGAAGTTCCGCAACGTGCGGATCAAGCCGCTCTCCCCCTGACCGCACACCCCGCAGCCGGGTTTGCCATTGCCACGCCGCCCCTCCGGTCCACGACCGGGGGGGCTTTTTTCTTGCGCGAGTCGGGTACTTCCAGAAGCCGAGTCGACTCTCGCGACAACAGACGCGACTCCTCGGATCCCCGCCGCGCCCCGATCAATGCCCCAGGCTTGCCCGCCGCGGTTCGGTGCCGCTGTTGGTATCGTCCGGATGCGCTTGCCGGATCACCTGCGGCAACAGCGACCCGATCATCATCCCCACGATCGATCCCGCCAAGCCGTACAACTGCGAGGGGACGGCGTCCCAGAAGCCCGTCGGTTCGTCCGGAAGCCAGAAGTACTTGGTGCCCAGCCACGCCGCGACCGCCAACACCAGCGACAACCAGGCCCCCTGCGTCGACGCTCGCGACCAGTAAATCCCGAACGCCATCGGCGCGAAGGCGGTGACCAGCGTCACGCTGTAACCCGCTTCCACCATTTCGTACATCGTGGCGTTGGAGTTGATCGAAATGAGCGTGGCCACGACGGCGACCAGCACCAGCACCGTCCGTAGCAGCCACAGCAAGCGGCTGTCGCTGAAGTGCTTGGTGAACGGTTGCGCGACGTTCTCGATGAGCACGCTCGTGGGGGCCAGCAAAGTGCCGCTAGCGGTCGAGAGGATCGCCGAAAGCAGCGCTCCGAAGAACAGCACCTGACACCAGATGGGGGTCGAACTGAGAATCAGGTCCGGCAGAATCCGCTGCACGAGTCGAGTGTCTTCGGACTCGAACAGTTTCTCGAAGCCGGGGTCGATCACGATCGCCGAATAGGCGATGAACATCGGCACGAACGCGAAGAAGAAATAGAAGATGCCTCCCGCCATCGTGCCAATCACGGCGGTCCGCTCGTTGCGAGCGCTCGTGACGCGCTGGAACACGTCCTGTTGCGGGATGGACCCCAGCGCCATCGTGAGGAATTCGCCGACGAACGTCATCCAGGCGACGGTCGTCACGTGCGGAAACAGATTCAGTTTGCCCGCTTCCCGCGCATGCTCGATCACCGCCCCGAAGCCTCCCGCGCGCATCCCCAGCAGCCAGGCGACGATCGTCAGGCCGATGATGATCGCCGCCGTCTGGATCACGTCGGTCAGGGCGACCGACCACATCCCCCCGAACATCGTGTATACCGTGACGACGCAGGCCCCGATGATGATCGACTCGTTCAGCGGAACGTCGAACAGGACGTGAATGACCAGTCCCAGCGCCGAAAGCTGGGCGCTGGTCCAGCCCAGATACGAACTGGCGATTCCCAGCGACGTGACGACTTCGACGGTCTTCCCGTAACGCTTGTGGTAGAAGTCGCCGACGGTCAAGAGTTCCATGCGGTAGAACGTGCGCGCGAAGAAGAGCGCGACCAGGACCAGACACAACGAAGCCCCGAAGGGATCACCCGACACGAACCCCAGGCCTTCGTGGGCCGCCTTCGACGAGACCGACAGCACCGTTTCGGCCCCGAACCACGTGGCGAACACGCACGCGAAGTTCATGTAGAGGGGGAGCGACCGCCCCGCCACCATGTAGTCTTTCGAGCCATGCACCAGCCGCGCGGCGTACAAGCCCACGGCGATGGTCGCCACCATGTACACGATCACACAAGCTACGAGCATCGACGGTTCCTCAAACCGACATTTCCCCTGACGATCGAGCCGCGTGGCGCCTCCGGCTCCCGAATGCCGCCATCTTAACGCGCCCCCCCTCCGCGTCCATCAATCGGCGAATTCCCGCAGCGCCCTCG
>JBIKMW010000031.1:0-58799 GCA_044359065.1 Planctomycetales bacterium
GTTCGGCATGCTTGTCCCGCAGAGCCGGGCCAAGCATGGCACACAAGCACACAGATATCGCGGGGTTGGGGCACCCTTGCTGCGCTGCGGGGGATTCCGTTCGACGGAGCGAACGGCTACGGAGGTCGAACTGTGGGTGGGGACGGGTGAAGGCTTGTCCCTCGCTGACGCGTCGGGCTACCGGGGCGCGAGGGGGCGCGACATCTCGAGGAGCGGGGGGCTCCTTGCTGCGCTGCGGCGTTTCGTTCGACGGAGCGAACGAGGACTTTGGTTGTGGGCGAGGGTGGGGGCGGGTTCACGTTTGGCGGAAATCTTACGACTTCCGCTACGAGGACGGCGGGCGGATTCCCCTTCTCGGCGGTGGGGTGGGGCGTTACATTCTTCCCTGTCCGCAAAGTTCGCCGGAATTCGGCTTGGACTGGGGGTCGGTTTTCGACGCCCGCCCGTCGTCACAAAGCAGGACGGGCCAAACCGAGCTGGTTTTCGCGAGATTTCTGGTGGATATCCCTCGCTGACGCGTCGGGTTACCGAAGAAAACGGACGCGGCGGGTTACCAGGAAGAAGCGTTCCTCGACTCGTTGCCGTCGGATCTGTCGTCTTTCTCCACCGTCCCCTTCGCTCCGCGAGGAATACCGCGTGTCGTTCAGCCTGGCATTGCTCGAAATCGGCAATCTCACGCCGGCCTTGCTGGTGGCGGATGCCTGCTCGAAGGCGGCCGGGGTCCGGCTGATGGGGATCGAAAGCACCGACGGCGCGGAGCAGTGCTTGAAGTTCGCCGGTCCGACCGCCGATGTGGTGGCCACGGCGGAGGCCGGAGCCGCGCTGGCCCGCAAGATGGGCAGCAAGGTCATGGTGAGCGTGCTCGCCGCGCCGCTGGAAGTGACGCGGCGGCTGGTCGATTCCAAACCGGTGTTCAGCCCGCTGTTGGGCATGTATGACGTTCGTCGTCCTCGGGAAGATCACATGAAAACGTCCGACGCGATTGGCTTGCTCGAAACCCAGGGCCTGGTGGCGGCGCTGCACGCGACCGACGACATGCTCAAGTCGTCGAACGTGGCCCTGTTGGGGAAAGAAAAGATCGGCGCCGCGTACGTGACGATCATGGTCAAGGGAGATGTCGCGGCGGTCCAGACGGCCATCGAAACCGGCAAACGCACGGTCGAACGACTGGGTGGCAAGCTGATCCTCGCCGACGTCATCGCCCGTCCGCATCCGGAACTGGCGGCGCTGTTGCCCGCCGAAGTGAAGGCGTGAGCGACTCCCGACACTCGCGCTGGTCCATGGACCGCGTCAGTCGTTGGAGTTTTCCCGTGCGGCCTCTTTTCGGGCCTCTTTCCGCCGGTGCAACGCGCTCTCTTCGGGCTCCGTCAGGAAGCCCCAGGCGAGCGCTTCGTCCTGCCGATAGCGTTTGCCCAGCGTGAGGGCCGTTTTCGCCTTCGCGAATTCGTAGCCCAGATAAAACGCGTGCGAGGGTTCGAGCGGTCCCAACCGGTCGAACACCTCGTACGGGTCGCGGCCATGCCAATAGCCGTCCCGGTTGAGGACGTGGATTTCGCCCCGTTCGGCGAAGATACGGTAGTTCGGGTCGCGGATGTTGCGACGCAGTTCGGTGAGAGCTTCCTCGCCCAACTCGCGTGGCTGGCCGTCCCGGAGCAGCACCAGGCCGGCGTCGACGTGCTTGGGGAGGCGGCGCTCGCGGATGGCGTAGGCGGCCAGGCGGCGGGCGATGTCGAACTCGCGCACGCTGTTGCGCGCCCAGTGAATCACCTGCGTGGTGAGGACGCTGCCGATCCGCAGTTCCTCGCAGATCGCCGCCAAAAGGAAGTTGACCCCCGCGCTGTCGACTTCCGCCAGTTCCGTGACGTTGCCGACACCCATCAGCATGGCTGATTCGGGATACGTTCGACGCGTGCGGTAGTACCGTTCGAGGGACGCGGCAAAACCGAAGCCGACCGGTTCCAGGATCGGATCGAGCCGGTGCGGTCGACCGGCGCGGAGGGCGGCGTCGCGCGTGGCGTCCAGCGAGTCGAGGTCGCGCGGGTCGTCCGGGACGAGCACAAATTCGGCAGGGAGAGGGAAGGCCCACTCGCGGTTGGAGGCGTTGGCACTCAGCACGAGTTCCGCCCCGGCGGCGACGGCTCGTTCGACTTCGTCCCGATCGAAGCTGTCGACCGACACGCGTAGACCCGCCTCGCGCAGCCGACGCACGGCGTCGCCGATCGTGGCCCACGATTCCCCCGGCACGCAGCCGAGGTCGATCAGATCCGCTCCATCGCGCGCGAGGGCGAGGGATTGCTCGACCAGGTCGGCGTCCCCCAGACGCGGCGCGTGGTTGATCTCGGCCAGAATCTGGATCGAATGCTGCGACAGGTCGGCGGGGGGCTTCGAGCCACGTCCCAGAAACGCGGGCAGGTCGAGCAGGTCCTTTGGTCCGCGTTCGACGGGGCAACCCCACCGGCGGGCGAGCGGCTCCAGGTCCCCCTGGCACCATCCGGGGAGCAACACGCGCGTGAACGATCCGGGCAGTTCGGGGAGCTTTCGCGCGACCCATTCCGCATGCATGAGCGCGGCGACCGAAATACCCAACACCTCGATCCGCGCGGCCAGGCCCCGCTCGACCAGCGGCGCGACCACCTGCCGCAACGCGGGTTCGGCCAGTTTACCGGTGACGAGGAGCAGCGATTCGGACATGGGAGGATCGTCGGCGAGGAACCAACGGGCGTCAACCGGAGGAGGGATTCGGTAGGGGTGATACGTGTGGCGTACGTTGTCGGTCGGTGGCGGAAAGTCATTTCCGGAAATGTCGACGGCCCGTCTTCATCATTGCTTGACGAATCAGCGAGTACCGATCAGACTTCCGGTGCGAAGAACCGTGCGCCGAGGTCCGCTATTTGATGCAGGCCCACCCTCCTGCGTTCGAGGGATTTCGTCGCGCCGCAGGCGTCAAGGAAGGTTTGGTCGGTGGATAACGGCCAAGCCCGGGTTCGGCATCCCGATCGTCGGTTGTCGCTCGACCGGTCGGAGGGGGAGGCACGGATGTTGCAAATTTCTCTGGAAGAGCCGGACGATGTGGCCTTGCCGGGCGTCTTGCCCGTGGCGGGTGTCTCCCTGACTGGCGGCGACGAGTTGCGTTCCCGCATCGAGGGCTGTCTCGGTCGCCGAGTACGCGAGGTCGAGATCGAGGTCGGGGGGGAGCGGACCGTGGTCCGCGGCGTCGCCACCACCTGGCACGATCGACAGTTGGCCCAACACGCGGTGCTGAAGGAAGTGGCGGGGCCGGTTGAATTTGCGATACGCGTCGGCGGATAACCACCGTCCGATCTTGGGAAAGTTCTCGCGTGGAAGCGTCCGCCGCGAATTCCGTCGTGTGGCGGTTGGGAACCACCGGCTTGGCCTTCGACGGCTGGGTCGGTTCGTTCTATCCGGCGGGACTTTCGAAAACCCGGTGGATCGAGTTCTACGCACGGCGCTTCAACGCGCTCGAACTCAACACCACCTTCTATGCGACACCCGTTCCCGAACGGATCGCCGCGTGGATCAAGGCCGTGCCGCCGACGTTTCGGTTTTCGGCCAAGGTCGGCAAGCACATCACCCACGACGCCCCCCTCTCTGCGGGAGTCGAGCCGCTACGGCAGTTCCTGCGTGCGTGCCGCCCGTTCGGCGCAGCGCTCTCGCTGCTGCTGCTGCAACTCCCACCCTCGGTGACGGTCCGGGAACTCGATCCCTTGCGGAAGCTGCTCGACGCGTGGCGCGCCGAGACGGCGGACGATTGGCGACCGGGTTTCGCCGTCGAATTCCGACATCGGTCGTGGTTGGACGACCGGGCCACCGATCTGTTGCGGGAATACGGGGCTGCGCGCGTCGGACTCGAGCATGACGATTGCCCGGCCATGTCGGCGATGGAGTCGACCGCCGAGCGGCTGTACGTGCGGTTGGTCGGCAAGCATGGCCGGTACGAAACCGAAACGCACGAGTTGTTCGACCCGACCCCGCAACTGGCTGTCTGGCTGGAACGGATTCGCGCGGCGATCACCTCGGACACGCGCGAGGTGTGGGTGCTGTTCAACAACGACTTTGCGGGGCATGGCCCCGCCACGCTGCGCCGCTTCGCGAAGTTGGCGGGGATTCCCCTCGACGAGCCCGCTCCGCCACCGAAGCAAAAGAGTTTGTTCTGAAGCGAATGAAATCAAACGCTCAATGCTCGAAGTCCGTCAGCTCGCGCGGTGGCCACGCGGCTCGCAGGGCGTTGAGGACCGCCAGCACGTCGATCAATTCCTGCGCGATCGCGCCCGACACCGGCGGCAGCCAACCCACGGCCGCCGCCCCCATGCCGACCACGCTCAGGGCCATGCCCCCGAGCGCGCTTTGCAACGCGATGCGCCGCATGCGGCCGCCGATGTGCAGCAACTCGTCGACGCGACCCAATTGACTGTCGAGGATCACCGCCCCCGCGGATTCGGTGGTGACCTCGCTCCTCTGCCCCATCGCCAATCCGACGGTCGCGGCCAGCATCGCTGGCGCGTCGTTGATGCCGTCGCCGACGTACACCGTCGGTCCCCGCGCGGTTTCGGCCCTGACGATGTCGAGCTTTTCCTCGGGGGATTTGCCCGCGTGCACCTCCCGAATGCCGACGCGTTCCGCCAGATAGTCGACCTCCGATGCGCGGTCCCCGGACACCAGCATGATCCTTTCGAAACCGTGGACGGGCGCGAGGTGGCCGACGAATCCGCGTCCCTCGGGACGCGGTTCGTCGCGGAAGCGAAACAGGGCGGCACGGCGGTCGTCGATGACGACCAGACATTCCAGTCCGGCGGTGGCCGGGGGCATCGCGGCCGCGTCCTCAGGATGCGCGGCCAGCCACAGTTTGCGACTGGTGACGCGCACCGCCCGACCTTCGATCGCACCGACCAAACCGTCCCCCGCGTGTTCGGCGACCTTTTCGGCCGGTGGTGGAATGATCCCTTCGCGACGCGCCGCTTCAACGACCGGCGGCGCGAGCGGATGCCGCGAATACAACTCCAATCCGGCGGCGAGGCGCAGCACATCGCGGTCCTCGAATCCGGGGGCGACGACCCGCTCGACCAGGCTCGGTTCGCCGTGCGTGAGCGTGCCGGTCTTGTCGAAGATCATCGTCCTGCAGCGGCCGATGTTCTCCAGGACCGACGGGTCCCGCACGATCACCCCGCGCGTGGCGGCCAGCGAGACCGAACCGATGATCGCCACGGGAATCGCGATCAACAGCGGACAGGGCGTGGCGATCACCAGCACCGCCAAAAACCGCGTGGCGTCCCCGGAGAGCCACCACGCCAAGGCCGCCACCAATACCGCCAGCGGCGTGTACACGCCCCCCAACACGTCCCCCAGGCGACGCAGTCGCGGCCGTCGCTGTTGCGATTGCTCCATCACCCGCATGATCCGCGCGTAGCGCGAGTCGACCGGCAGGCGCACGGCTCGCACGGCCAAGGCTGAATCGGCATTGATCGCCCCCGACAGCACGTCGGAGCCGACCGACTTTGACATGCGGTACGGTTCGCCCGTCAGGTAGGCCTCGTCCATCGAGCCCCGTCCCTCGACGACGACGCCGTCCACCGGACAAATCTCGTGCGGCAGCACGACCAGCACGTCGTCGACGCGAATCGATCCCAGGGGGATGTCCTCGAGGCCCCCCGCGCTCCGGCGATGGGCGACGCTCGGCATCCGCTTGGCAAGCGCCGACAGCACCGACGACGCCCGACCCACGGCGAACGATTCCAAGGCTTCCCCGCCCGACAACATCAGCACGACCAGCGCGCCGGCCAGGGGTTCGTCCAGCAGCACCGCCGTGACGATCGACAACCCCGCCAGCAGGTCGGAACCCCATTCCCCCCGGAACAGGCCCGCCAATAGTTCGACCAACAGCGGCAAACCCCCCGCCGCCAGCGCGACGTACAACGGCCAGCGCCCGTCCCCGGTCGGTCGGAGCAACAGATGTACGAACAGGCAGCCCGTGGTCAGACCGGCGATGATCGTGTGTCGCCGGAACCACAAACGCTTGGTCCAATCGCTGGACTCGGGGGGGCGATGCTCCATGACCTTCACCGATTTCCGACCTGAGGAGTCGCGGGTTCGCGACACGGGCAGTCAGCCGGGGGTGGGTCCGGCCTCTCGAAATCGACGCAGGACGCGCGTCGCGCGGGACCCTTCGGCGAGAAGCGTTGCGGAACGCGTCCCCGCGCTGTCGTGGTCGAGGAGCAACCTCAACAGGTCCGGCGGCAGCGCCGTACGCACCAGATTACCCCATTCGACAAGGCAGACCCCGTCTCCCGCGAAGTATTCTTCGACCCCCAGTTGCAGAAATCGATCCGCGTCGCCGAGACGGTAGGCGTCGAAGTGGTACACGGGAAGCCGCCCGAAGTACTCGTGGACCAAAACATAGGTAGGGCTGCTGACGGCGGCGGCCTCGATGCCGCAGGCGACGGCGAAGGCTCGCACGAACGTGGTTTTGCCTGCTCCCAAATCTCCTTCCAACGAGATCACAAGTCCCGGCTCGACGGCCCGCGCGAGGCGTTCCGCCAATCCGGACATTCCCTCGAGCGGTACGCGGGCCTGCGACCAGGTTGATGCTTCCCCGTCCGTCGAAGAAGCGGCCGCATCCGACATCGTGTGTCTCGCAGCGAGGTTGCGCGGGTGGCAGTCAATGCCGTGAACGATTTTCATCCCGCACCCGCCTCATGGAGTGAAGGGCGCGTGTGTGCGGGCGCTTTTTCCGGGGTTGATTGCGGAAGGCGCGGCTTCGTGTCGCTTTGCGACCCGGCCACGAGATGGCCGGGCCACCCACGTTTTTCGATGTTTCTAAAGAATCGTAAACGGCGTTGAGTGGCCGGAGGCCAAGGGGCGACCAAGGGGCGAGTGGCCGGGGTCGACCAACGGGAGCCCCCGGATGGACGCACGCCGGAGAGCGACTAACAACTTATCCGAAAACCCTCTGACGACTGCGCGGCGCCTATGCATTGGCGGGTTACCGAACAAGCGCAACCGGGTTTTCGGATAGGCTCTAAGCGGGGGCCTTCGGGGACATCGCACCGGGGGGCGCCGCTTGGGCATGCGGCTTCTCATCGACGGGCTTGTACACCATCACCATCGCGGCTCCTGCCGCAGCCATCACCAAACCAAGGAAGAACCGCCAATCGGGCGTCGTCTTGACCGGATGGAAATACCAGATGGTCGCGAACGTGTTCACGATGGGTGCCCCCGCGAACACGAGCGGGGCCACGGCGATCACACCGCTCGGCCCTGCGGCGCGGGCCGCGAAAATGACGAACAGTGCGCCGATCGCCCCGAACACCCCGGCCGCGATCCCCCATGCCACCGCCGGACCGGCGAAATTCACCCCGGGCCGTTGTGTCGGATCGCCCAGCACGAAAATGAACAGAGAAGGAATCAGGACCGCCACCAGGAAATACGCGACCCCCACGAACAGAAACGCGCGCAGGTTGCTTTTCAATTCGGCGGTCGCCTTGTGCACCACCGGCACATAGACGCCCCACGACAGCGCCGCCCCCAGCACAAACAACAGAACCCAAAACCACTTGGACTGCATTCCCGACCTCGCACGAAACAAGAGGACTTCCCGAGCCGCCCGAGTTTAGCGGCGCGGCAAGACACTGTCGCCCGCGCGGCGATCCGGGCAGGTCGGGAAGGCTGGCCGGACGAACCCGAAGAATCGCGGCGAGTCGGGGAGTTTTGCCTCAAGCGGAGGGTGTTTGGAACTCGTGGAAGCGGTCCGTCCCGACCAAAGAACGACGTTGGAGGGGATGTACCGGACCGCTGCACGGGCACCACGCGCCAAACAGGAGTCGAACGCAACGGTCGTGCGGCGCGTGTCGAACGCAACGAAGGCGCCGCGCTTGCTCCGGCGTCCGCGCAGCGGGGTTCGAGCCAAGCGCGCGGACGTGCGCCCGGTGCGGCGTGTGACAAGAAAACACGGCTTTTCGCGATGCTTTCTTGCCGCGCGTGCGGTTGAGGCCGTGCGCGACGACGGCGCGTCGGGCGCCCGCGGACCATGCGACAGGGTGAGTGGAATCGTCGCTGGCGTGGTCATCGCGCCCGGCGAATCAACCGTTGGAACGGGACTTCGGCGCACGACACGATCAATCGGGAGATCGGGCCTCAAGAAAGTCAACCCCGAAATTCGATGACATTTGGCAGACGTTTGGTTGCGCCCACATCGATCCCGCCGTGTTCTCTCGACACGGCCCGTCGACAGTGGAAGCGGGACCAGACGCTCGCAGAACGGACCAAGGATGGTCCGGTGCGCAGGGGTGAGGCAGGAAGCCGATCCGCCGCGTCCGGGACTGTTTTTGAGCCTCCCGGACAGTGCCGCCGATCCCCCGAGCACGGAACCCCGACCCGGTTCCGCGAGGTGTGGGCGGCACGGCCCGGTGAAAAGCCCGAATGCCGGAATCGAAGCTCGAAGGCGCGGCCGTCCGACACGTCCCGAAAACGGCGTCGGAGGGGGCCTGGCAGCTTCCTCACCCAGAATCCGAACCTGACCCAACGTGTTTTGCCAACAGGACTTGCGACCCGGCACGTCCCCCACTGGCGAAGCGCGAGGCGACGATTCCGAAGGGCCCGTATCCCTTCGCCGCGAAAGCATCGTCAAATCACTGGAGAGCCCGCTATGAAGACAATCTTTACTACTGGACAGGTAGCAAAGATCTGTAAAGTCGCTCCACGCACCGTCAGCAAGTGGTTCGATTCCGGCCGCCTTCGGGGTTATCGCATCCCCGGCTCGCAGGATCGCCGCATTCCGCGTGAGCACCTCATCCGTTTCCTCAAGGAACACGGCATGCCCCTCGGCGAACTCGAAGACGAGGCCGTGGGCAAGGTGTTGCTGGTGGGAGCCGAACAGCTCATCCGCAACGCCCTCAAGGATCAAATGGGGAACGATTCGTTCAAGCTGGATTACGCAAATTCCGGCTTCGAAGCGGGTCTCCAGGCCGAGTCGCTGCACCCCGATTGCGTGGTGATCGACTTCGTCATGGGTCGCAACGAGGCGGTGATGATCGCGCAAAACCTGCGCAAGAATCCCTCGTACACCGACACCGTCATCATCGGCCTGTTGTCGGACGACGACAACGCCAGCGGCTTCGACCGCACGGCGTTCAACGAAACGTTCCGCAAACCCTTCGACGGGGCGCTCCTCGCCGAACGGATCCGGACGCTCGTCGGCCGCAAGAAGCAACTCGTCTGAGAGTCCCGCCGGTCACCCGTTCCCTTCCGGGGGCGCGGTCGCACTTGGCGGCCCGCCCCGGCGAGATCGGGATGTTTCGGATCGGTATCGGACCGACTTCCCCCGCCACGAACTTCCCCTGCGGCACCGCGGACGGATGTTTGGAAGCGCCCCCGCCAAGGGGGGCCGACGGGGCACCGCGCGTATCGCAAGCGTGTGTTTCCTTCAGGAACGGAATGCTTGCGTCTGGGCGGGGCTGTCATGGGAGGTCGAGGTCCAGCCGCCGAAACACGCGATTCGACACCGCCTGACAGGGCTTGGAGTCGCGAAGACGGAAACCGGTGAGGGATGTGGCGCGGGAAACGCTGCGCCGGGAGCGTGGATTCGTCGGGAAGCAACGGCTCGGAGTCGTTGTTTTCCTCGCGAAGAGATGCTGTCGGCGGGGCGTACGGGCACCTTGCGTTTCGCGCGATCCCGTCCGACCGGACCGTCTCCGGAGGACTCACTCGAAGACGGCTGTTCTGTCCCCAGGTGCGAGGTGGCCAACGCCTCGTGTCTCGCAGCAATTCGGATGGGGACCTCCGACGAATTCAAGCCAATCGACCCGCTTCCCCCTCCCGGGGAAGCGGGTCATTCGCTTTTGTCGACGGGTTGCGGGCGCGGCGGGACGAACGCCCCCTTCACTTCGCGGGTTCTTCTTCTGCGAGCAAGCGTTCGACTTCGCGGCGCAGGTCGGGGCCGTACAGGTCGATGTTGGCGATCTTGCCGTCGCGGCCGATCAGGAACAGCGACGGGATCAGCGACACTCGCCAGCCTTCCCCGACGACCAGGCCGTCGTTCTTGTTCATGACCATCGGCCACTTCAGGTCGGCGCGCCGGGCGAAGCCTTGCGCTGTTTCCGGGCTGTCGTCGAAACTCACCCCGACCATCTCAAGTCCCTTTTCGCGATGCGTTTTGTACAGGTCTTTGAGGTTCGGGAACTCCGCCAGGCATGGAGGACAGTTGGTCGCCCAGAAATCGACCAACACGACCTTCCCCTTCCAGGCGGCCAGATCGAGGGTGTCGCCGGAAAGGCTGCCCTTGGGAAAGGGGGGCGGGTCCTGGCCGATCAGCTCCAACCGGGCCAATCGCAGATTGGCGATCTCGGTGATGCGGGCGATCAGCGGGAACGCCCCCCGCGCCGCTTCGTACGCTTGCTGGGAAGCGGCGAAGTCGTGCTTCAAACGGCACTTGGCGGCGAACGCGTGGGTGTACTCCAAGCCGGCCTCCGCCTGCTGCGGACGCAAGCCCCGCAGAAACGCCTCGAAGTGCACAACCGCTGGTTCCGTCTCTCCTTTGCGGGCCAGGCCCATGAACAGGTTCACCCGTGCCAGGCGTTCCCCTTCGGGATCGAGTCCGGGGATCTCGAGCACCATCTTGGCGGGATCGACCACTTCGTCTTCCAGTCCGTACTGCATGGCGGACGTGAGCAGCCACAACAGCGCGGCGTCGCGGTCGGGGGCGTCGGGGTTGGTCTCGACGTAGTTGCGGACGGCACCGAGCGTTTCGCGGAGTTTGAGTTCGGCGATGCGCCGGAAGTCGACCCGGTCTTCGCTGAACACGGCGGGAGCCAGTGTGGTCAGCGACAGCAGGCCGATGGCGGCCATTCGCGACAAGCCCGACAACGTGCGAAACATGGTGGTCTCCGGGGAAGGGGCGGGCGGTGGGATGGCGGGAAGAGAGCGCTCCCGCGTGGAGGGTGAGAAGTCGGTCAGGCGGAGTCCGAGCGCCGTCCGCCGGAGGCATCCGACCGTGGCACCCACGTGTTGTTGAGCGACTTCATTTCGCGCAGTTCCTGCGCCGTCGGCGGACGATTGGGAACCACGTTGATCGGATGTTCGACCTCGACCTTGCGCGACAGGCGATAGCGGGTTTTACGCGTCTTGCGTCGCCACAACCACGCCCCGACGTCCCGCTTGCGGTCGCGGAACAACCACGGCAAGACCGTGGCTGCCACGGCCGCACCGATCAACACCAACAGGACCTGGCGCTTGTCGGCCGAGGACGCCAGGAGGATGAACACGCAGCAAAACGTGCCGCCGATGAGCGTGAACCAACTGGCCAGCAGCGCCACCGCGCGGTCGCCCGATCGCCCCGTGTCCGCCATCGCGCTCCTCCAGCCGCCACATGGCCCGCCGCCGCCGGTCGAACGCGCTGCGTCCGACGGCAACCCTCACATCCCGAAGAAAAATCGGCTCACGTCCAGATACATCACCCACACCATCAGCGACAGGATCATCAACAGGCCCACATATTGCGCCCCCAGCACGATCCCCTCGCTGGGGGGTTTGCCGGTCAATCCTTCCCACAACAACAAGACGAAATGCCCCCCGTCCAACACGGGAATGGGGAGGAAATTCAACACCGCGAGACTCACGCTCAACATGCCGAGGAACAGGATCAGGTCGGCCACACCTTTCTTCACGAACATGTGCGCCGTGCCGAAGATACTCAGTGGCCCACCCAGCGCCTTGGCCGACACCCGCCCGGAAAACAGTCGGCGCAGCATCAGGTACATGCGCGTGACTTCCGTCCGGGCGTGGTCCCATCCCAAGTACATCGCGTCCGCCGCGCCGTTCGCTTTGCGGATCTGCGTGTACAGCGGCACCATGATGCCGCGCACGGGAAGATACCAGTCCTCCACCTCGCGCGGTTCCAGCACCGCTTTCCGTTCTTCCTTCGCCCCCTGGGAGACGATCGTCAGTTCGATCTTCGCGTCACGGCGCAGGCTCAGCCCCAAGAACACGGCCGGCCAGTTGCGTTCCTCTTCGCCGAACGTGACGGTCCGGGCCTCGCCCAATTCCGCGTCGTTCCGGAAAATCCGGGCGCTGACGATCGTGTCCCCCGCCCGGATTTTTCCATCCGCGGGGCTGCCCGGTTCGACCACCACCACCTGCTGCAACACGTGGTAGGCGATGCCAATCGACGGGATCGACAACGGCGAATCGACCTCGAACGGCTTTTCGACCCAACTCGGGCGATCCTCGGGGACCAGTTTCACCTCGATCGTCGTCGGCTCCCCTTTGGGAACCTCTCGCTTGGCGCGAATGGTCACTTCCGTGCCGACCAACTTGTCGAGGAAGTCGGGCAGCCGCAACGGATCAATGTCGGGGCCCACCGGACGCTCACGCCCCTCGACGATCACATGCGTGATTTTGTCACCGGGGCGCAGATCGGATTTGCCGGCGGGCGAGCCTTCCTGAATGGCCGCGATCTTGCCGATCTCCATCTTCAGACCCAAGTCCCGAAACCGGTTCGGCTCGACCGAGATATCGGTGGTCTTTTCGGAGGGCTTGCCCCCCTTTTCCATGCGGCGGACCGTGATGGCGAGGGTCTTGTCGCGCTTGCGGGCGAACTCCCCGGCCATATCGGAGTACTTCGTCACGGGCGTGCCGTCGACGGCGACGATCAGGTCCCCCGCCTCGAACGCCGGCGTGGCGCGCGACGCCGGCGACCCGTCGGCTGTGGGGGACTTCTGGCCGTTGTCGAGTTTGTCGATCAACCGCGTCCCCTGTTCGGGTTCGGCCCCGATGACGGGGAACAACTGGTTCCGCGTCGTGGGGTGGACGGTCGTCTTGACGGTTTGTCCGTCCCGAATGACCTCGACCTCCAGCGGTCCGTGCGACAGCGCCACGGTCTGCCGCAGGTCCATGAACTGCATGCGGTCGTCGGCGCGGTCGCCGATGCGGACGATGCGGTCCCCCATCCGCAGCCCGGCCTGCCAGGCGGGCATCCCCGGCGCGACGTTGCCGATCACCGCCGGTTCGTAGGTTACCCCGAACAGGAAGGCGAGCATGAAGAACAGGACCGCCGTGACCATGTTGTTGAACACCCCCGCCGAGATGATCGCCATCCGTTGCGGGACCGACTTGGCGGTGTACGACCGGGGATCGCGTTGCAGGCGTTCGTCGGTGATTTGAGACGGATCGGCGTCGTCCTGGCCGAGCATTTTCACGTATCCGCCGAACGGGATCAGCGACAGCGCGTACTCCGTTTCGCCGCGGGTGTACTTCAGGATCACCGGACCGAAGCCGATGCTGAACCGCTCGACCTTCACGCCGCACCATTTGGCGACGGCGAAGTGCCCCAACTCGTGGATGAAGATGACCAGCCCGAGGCCGAGCATCACCATGACGACGTTGAGGACGTCGGCGACCGACCAACCGAGCAAACCGAGTATCACGAAATCCACCGGGACGACTCCTCCCGCGCCCACCGGTCGAGTCCCAGCAGGTCGTCCAACGTCGGACGCGGGTCGTAATGATGTGCTTCGAGGACACCCCGGCAAGCCCGGGCGATGTCCGTGAATCGCAGTTCGCCCTTCAAAAAACGGGCGACCGCCACTTCGTTCGCCGCGTTCAGGACCGCGCCGCAGGTTCCCCCGCGCCGCGCGACCTCGAACCCCAGTTCGAGCGCCGGAAACCGAACCCGGTCCGGCGGCGACAGTTCCAGTGTATACGCCTCACCCCAGTCGAGACGACGCGCGTTTCCCGACACCCGCTCCGGATACGTCAACGCGTACTGAATCGGCAACTTCATATCCGGCGGCGACAGTTGAGCCAACACCGATCCGTCCACGAACTCGACGAACGAATGCACGATGGATTGCGGGTGAATCACCACGTCGATCCGGTCCGCTTCGATGTCGAACAGCCACCGTGCCTCGATCACCTCCAGCGCCTTGTTCATCAGCGTGGCCGAATCGATCGTGATTTTCGGCCCCATGTTCCAGGTCGGGTGCTTCAGCGCCCTGTCCGGTGTGACATCCCGCAACGCTTCCGCCGACAGTCCCCGGAAAGGGCCGCCGCTGGCGGTCAGCACGATGCGCCGCACCTCGTCGCGCCGCCCGGACGCCAGTGCCTGAAAGACCGCGCTGTGCTCGCTGTCGACCGGCAGCAGTTCGGCCCCGGTCGAGCGGGCGAGGTCCGTCACCAGCGAGCCAGCGACGACCAGCGTTTCCTTGTTAGCCAGGCACACCCGCTTGCCGGCGGCGACGGCCCCCCACGTGCCCAACAGCCCCGCCGCCCCCACGATGGCGGAAACCACGATTTCGTGCCGGGGGTCGGAAGCCACTTTCACGACGTTATCGGCACCGAACAACAGTTCGGTTTCCGCCGGGAACGCTCCCGCCGGGATGTGCCCGCGGACAGACTCGTCCGCCAACACCGCCTGCGCCGGTCGCCAACGGCCACACTGTTCGGCGAGACGCTCCCAACTCCGCCCTGCCACCAAGGCGGTCGGCGTGAACCGGCCCCCGAGGGCTTCAAGCACCTCCAGGCAACTGGTGCCGATCGAACCGGTGGATCCCAGCAACGCGACGTTGGGCATGCGGAAGCGAATGCGGAGAAAGGGTTTACAAACAAACATCCGCCGTCGAACGACGGACGATCTCGGTACCGACCCGGTCGCGGCAATCCTTGACAGACTGTCAGTTTAGGGGAGTTCACCCGTATGCGACAGGGCGGGGAACATGTGCCGCTCGATTGGGTGCGACCACTAATGTTGGCAGCGGGAATCTCTCGCCAGTGGACAGGGTCTCCCTGATTTTGTGTGCCATGCCTGGCCCGCTTTGGGGACAAGCATGCGTCCAACTTTCGCCAACGGCTGGGACCACAACTCCCCGGGAATCACGTACTCCGGGATCGAATCTCCGACTCGACGGGGTTCAATGACATTCCGCCCGCGAATGTCGGATCGGAATCCGCATGCTTATCCCGCAAAGCCGGGCTAAGCATGGCACACAACTCCGTTCTCATCCGCCGCCCGCGGAATCTGCCAGAACCCCGGTAGAAAATCGGCTTACCCGGCCCGTTCGGCGACGATCGCGCGTGTTCTGCCAGCCACCTTGGCGAAGAACAGCACTGCCGCCCCCTCTCCCTCCAGCGGCAGTTTGCGACGCACCTCGTCCGCGCGGATCGGCACGTGACGGCACTTGATCTCCACCTGCCGCACCGGATGCGTCCGGAACCAGTCGCGGATGTGGCGGTCGTTGTTGGGGAGATCGGCCAGCACCCGGAACGAGCGCACGAAGTGCGAATTCACCGGACCTTCCGGCCCCGACAGGTACTCCTCCTCGTCGTCGAGGCGGGCCAATCCCAACCGCTCGGCCACCGAGTCGACCAGCCCCGCGCGGACCACCGCGGGATCGGGGTCGAACAACCACCCGCCGGGGGCCGTCAGTCGTTCCGCCGCGAAATCGAGCGGATGCCCCGCGATGGTTTCGCCCGACGGCAGCACCGTTGCCCGATACGGAGTTTCGCCCGCAAGTTCGCCGAACCACACGGTCGCCTCTTTGGCTTCGCCCGCCAAACTCACGATCTCGATCTCCGTTCCCGGAAATCGCCCGGTGAAGTTGGCGGCTGGCGAGAGCTTGACCGCCCCCCCTCGGGCCTCGCGAAACAGCCGCTCCATGAATTCCAGGCCGGGGGCGTAGTCCTCGATCCGCACCGCGCGGCTGTTCGTCCCCGCGCGGCGGTCGGGGTCGACATGCACCAGCGGTCGGTCCGCCCCTGCCCCTGTTACTCCTGCCCCGAACTCCGCCCACGCCTCTTCGGCCCCCCCGACACGCGGTTCAATGCGATCACCGACGCCGTGGACTTCGGCGTTCCAGGCGGTTCTCAAACAAGCCAGCGGGTTTTGGTCGACGGCGACGATTCGCTCCGCGACTTCGGCCAAGGCGACCGCGTCACCGCCGATGCCGCAACACAGGTCCAGCACTGTCCCCGAAAACCGCTGGGCCTTGTGCCGGGCGACTTCCTCGCCTGTGGATTGCTCGAACCCGATCCGGTCGAACCACATAAGCGCAGCACGGGAAAACTTCGCGGAAGCCTTCGCACGCATCTCCGCCACGACCAGCGCCACACGCACCAGGTCGTCGGGGAAACGCTTGCGGAGCTGTTGCTGCAACGCCAGTTCGGACAGAACGCCGCGGTCGGCGATCTCCCGCAGGATGGCGTCGTCCGCACGGAGCGAATGCAGGGCGTCCCATTCCCGGAGGAGTGAGGGATCGGTCGGCGGGACTGGCGGAGAAATGGGCACAGATCGTTTCGAAGAAGGAACTCGGCCCGCGCGGCGGGAAACCCCGTTGTCCGCTCCCGGCATGCGCCGCGTGTCGCGGAGAGCGTGTGATTTTTGGAAACCCGAAGCGTGAGCGGAGGACTCCGCGCTCCCCCGGAGGTCACGATTTCCCCGTAATCCACGCGGGGTCCCTCGCTCACGCTTCGGGTTTCCATCGCGAGTTTACCGGTCGTCCGAAAATCTCACCGCCTCGGAGCGAAACGGGACCAGGGCTTTCAGGCTCGACTCACTCCTCGATCACGAACGTCTTTTGCAACGCCACCAACGCCTCCCGTCCGCGCGCCGGATTCACCACGATCGACGTGCGGATTTCACTGGTGCTGATCATTTCGACGTTGATCCCCAGATCGGCCAACGTGCGGAACATCTTCTCGCCGACCCCCGTGTGGGTCCGCAGTCCGATCCCCGTGAGGGACAATTTGGCGATCTCGCGATCCGATTCGAGTTCGACCCCCGGCCATTCCCCGAGCAATTCCCGCGTCACCTTCAGGCTGGTGTCGAGGCTCATTCTCGGCACGGTGAACGAGAGTTCGGCGCGACCCTGATGGCTTTGGTCCTGCACGATCATGTCGACCATCACGCCCGCCTTCGCGTTGGCGGCGAACACTTTGGCCGCGACGCCGGGAGTGTCGGGCACCTTTAGCAGCGTGACGCGCGATTGATCGTTGTCGAGCTGAATGTCGCTGACAACGATGTCCTCCATGCTGGCCAGACGGGCGACCACGTCCCGTTCGAGCTCGTCGCGCGATTGCCCGGTGTGCCCGGCGGCGACCGGTTGACCGATGTTCGCGCCGCTGGCGGCCGCCTTGTCGAGGCCGAACTCCGCGTGGATCGCCGCCAGCGCTGTCATCGACTGCTCGCGGTTGACCTGCACGGAGATTTTGATGTCGCTGGTGGTGATCATCCCCAGGTTCACCCCCGCGCGGGCGAGCCCCTGGAACATTTGCGCCGCCACGCCGGTGTGGGTCTTCATCCCCGTGCCGACGATCGAGAGCTTCGAGAGGTTCGTGCCGGTCTGGACCGTCCCCGCCCCCAGCAACTTGATGGCGTCGTCGGCGGCGGTCAGCGCTTCCGCCAATTCGTCTTGCGGGACGGTGAACGAGACTTCGGCGGTGCCATCGACGCCGATGTTTTGCACGATCATGTCGATCGCGATTTTGCGTTCGGACATCTTCGTGAAGATCGTGCTCATCACGCCGGGACGATCGGGTATGCCCACGAGGCTGACGCGGCTTTCGTGCTTGGCGAGCGCGACCCCGGTGACCACGGCCGCTTCGTCCGATTCCGGGGCGATCAGCGTCCCTTCACCGTTCGAGTAGGCGGGTCGTACCAGTACGGGCACGCGGTACTTCTTGGCGAACTCGATCGAACGGGAGTGCATCACCCCCGCGCCGAGGCTGGCCAGTTCGAGCATCTCGTCGTACGAAATGCGGGCGATCTTGCGGGCTTCGGGGACCTGACGGGGGTCGGTGGTGAACACCCCTTCCACGTCCGTGTAAATCTCGCACACGTCCGCTTCCAGCACGGCGGCGAGCGCGACAGCCGTGGTGTCGCTCCCCCCTCGGCCCAGCGTCGTGATGTTGAGGTCGGCGTCGATCCCCTGGAACCCGGCGGCGATCACCACTTTTCCGGCGGCTAAGGCGCGGCGCATGCGCTCGGTGGAGATCGACTTGATGCGGGCCTTGGTGTGGGTCGAATCGGTGACGATGCCGATCTGCCCCCCGGTCATGCTGATGGCCTGCTCGCCGAGCTTTTGCACCGCCATCGCCAACAGGGCGACCGATTCCTGCTCCCCCGTCGAGAGGAGCATGTCCATTTCCCGCGCCGGCGGGTCGTCGGTGATTTCCCTCGCGAGTTCGATCAGTTCGTCCGTCTTGTGCCCGCGGGCGCTGACGACGACCACCACCTGGTGCCCGGCTCGTTTGGCGTTGACGATCCGTTTCGCGGCGGCGAGGATTTTCTCCGCCGTGGCGACGCTGGTCCCGCCGAATTTTTGAACGATGAGGGACGTGTGGGACGAGGTGGCGACGGACACGGTGGTTATGCTCGAACGGAGTGGGGCGGAGGGGTTCGCGACGGTCTTGCCGAGGGGCCGACCTCTACGAAGAGGCCGCGACCAACCCTGGAAAACCGGCGCGGAGCCGAAATCGCGGCCCGTCGGGCGGCGAAGAATCCTGCGCTTTTAGCCGATTTCCGAGCGAGTTCAAGCCCTGGGCGCCGCGCGGAACGGTCCCGCAGGGGAAGCCGGTTCACGTTTGGCGGAAATCTTGCGATTTCCGCCACAGACCGGCTCCGCGGCGGGCGGAACGACGCCGAGCGATCGGTGGTCGTTCCGCGATCCGCACTCCATAGACAGCGAATCGACAAGCCGTCCCTCAGAAGTCGAACTTCCGATTGAGGTACATCGGCTTGGCGGATGAATGCGCCCCACCGAGTTCCGCGCGTTCGCCGAGTTCTCCCTGTCGGACGAGAACCCACGCCACGTCCCCCGCCGCCACGGTCGTCACGGTGGCGATATCGCTCCCTTTGGACGAAACGCCGTGCGAGCGATGGCCCCCCGCCACGATCAGCCGTCCGACCGTCCCGCGCGAACTGGAGACGAGGTACTCCCCCGCCGTGATGCCCGCCGGCAACGGGGCGGGACAATCCAACACCGTCCAGACGGGAACAGCGGCCACGCCAAAGGCCGACGAGCCCCCGAATTGCAGACCCTTCGGCAATTCGTCGTAGCCCCGCAGCGGCGCTCCCGAAAGGTCACCCGCCATCGCCAGTTGCAAGACGGGCCAGTCGCGCACCGAGGCGGCTCCAGTCTTGACGGCCGCGTCCGACGACGGGGCCGGTACGGGATTCTTGCGACCCGGTTGGAGGACAATGGCCAGCAGGCCCGCCAGCGTCAGGACGAACAACACGGACCGCAGTGCCACGATCGGAACTCCCCGCCTTTGTCGCCGTTCCCTCGAGATCCTGCGGAGAGTGTCCGTTCACCGCGCCAAATCCACCGCATCAGGCTCCAACCGTACACAGGAGTGGGAGCGATGCTGGAAGGAGATATCGGTTGGCAAGAGTCGGCGGGGACCGGGCAAACATTGCCGATTACCCAAACCTGGAAATTCGCACGCGACACTCCCGTCTGTACCGTTGGCGCGGGGGCATGTCCCTCACATTCGGCATGGACCTCGCGCGGGTTGCGCTTCGGACCATCGCCCGCCCGACAGCGTCGCCACCACCTCGGTCGCGGGGTCGAACAGGCGCTCCCAAGGGTCGCGACCCCCGCGCGGAAGACGCAGCACGACCAGGTCGGCCCGGCGTCCGGGTTCCAGCACGCCGATATCGGACCGTTCTCCGAAAAGCGCCTCCGCCGCCTGTCGCGTGATCATCGCCAGAAGTTCGGCGGGATCGACTTGAGGGTGCCTGGCCGCCAGGAATTTGGCCTCCGCAAACAGGTCAAGGTCGGGGTTGGACGCCCGACTGTCGGTGCCGAGGATCACTCGCCCGCCGTGCAGTTGGAGAGTTCGCCAAGGATGCGGTGCATGCCCGAAATACGCGTGCGTTCGCGGACAATAGACCAAAGTCATGTGCGGGTGTGTGGCCAGGAACTGCAGCTCGTCGTCCGCGAGGTAGTTCCCGTGCACGACCAAAGCCCGCGGGGCCTTCGCCAGGACGTGCAAATAGTCGAGCGGTCGCTGCGGAGCCGGAAACGCGGGGGGGTGCCAGACGCCCAACCGTTCCAGGAATTCGACAAAAGCGCCGTGCCCGGTTGCCAACAGCTCCAGTTCGTCGCGCGTTTCCGCCAAATGCATCGCCACCGGCGCGGAAGCCTCGACAGCCATGCGCACCAGATCGGCCAACAGCTCGCCATGAACGCTGTACGGCGCATGGGGGCTGAGGCCGGATCCCGCCAGAACGCCTTGTTTCTGCGAGGTTTTCTGCAAATGCGCGCGGGCTCGATCGAGTTGCCCTTCGCGCTGATCGGGACGAAGTCCCAAGGCTTCGCAAAAGGGGACGAGTCGCGGCAGCACGAGTCCGGATGTCCCGCCGCCAACCAGCGACCCCTCCGCGTCGAACCAATCGGCCGTCAAAATGTCGGCGATTGTCGTGACCCCCGCACGCAGGCTTTCGAGTGCTCCCTGCCGTATGGAGTCGCTGGGCAAAGCGCCCCGCGATCTGCGCCACCGAATGACGCTCGCCAACCAATCGACGAACGGCGACGCGGGTTCCAGCGGCCTTTCGATGTCGCTGAATTCCAGGTGCGTGTGCCCGTTGACGAAGCCCGGAACCACCGCCAGATCGTCGGAATCGGCCAATTCTTCGCGCAGCCCGGGGGGCCAAGGTTCGACTGCCTCGGTACGCGGACTAGCCGGCTCGACCGACGAGAAGGCTTGGCTTGCAGCCACTTCGAGAAGTCGGTCGCCCGACCATTGGATTTCCGCGCGTCGAAGGGGCGGACGCACGCCGTCGAAGAGCCACGAAACCCGCAACGAAGTCGGTGGAAACGATGTCGATGGAGAGGTCATAGTGGCGAGATCGACCGGGTGAACCCGCAACGCAAGCGTAGCGTTTTGCAACAGATTGCCGACCGGTCGAAGATCGTCCCGAGGCGGCGTCTGCACGACTTAAGGTGTTTTATGTAAATGGTTTGAGGACATTCGTGCATGGGCTTTGGGATATTGGCCCGGCTTTTGCGACAAATTTGGTCGTGGTTTGCGTTTCCTCGTGAAGACGCGGACTGCGGAGAAGGGTGCGGGTGGTCGACGTGGCTGTCGAGCGGGCCTTAGGGTCCGCCAAAAACCCGAAAAACCTCACCAATTCCCGTATCGCCAACCAAATCTTCACAGTCTATCCTATTCCACTCGCGCGGCGTTCCCCGCGTATCGATTCCGGAAGTTTTCCCGCTGCGGCCCCTCTTTTCTCAAACGGATTGTCTCCGCACTTGCATTCTCCGCACAGGATTTGATTCCGGGCACCCCAGTGGAAACACTGGGGTGTTTTTTTTCGTGCCGCCTGTTTCGCCAGCGAATGCTTCACGGCCTCTTCGGAATCCACGATGCCCCTCCCGTCGAACTCCAGCGCGGCTCCACCTGTCGCCGCGATGTCGAATCGGGGAGCGGCCTGGGCTCTCGTGTGGTTGGTGGCATTTACCGGTTTGTTCTTCTCGACGCGACTTCCCAACAACGACACCATTACCCGACCCCAACTGTTGGCAGCCACTCCCCGACTGCTGCTCGATCTCGTCGCCCCCCTGGAACCGGAGACGCCCGAAGAGCGGGAAGCCTCTGCCTCTCGCGGTTGGAGTTTTCTGCCGCAACGGTTTCCACTCTGGGGCTTCGCCGCACTCATCGCGGCCGGCGCGTGGAGCTTGGGCAGCCTGTTGTTGCGAATGGTCCCGTTCGACCAACCGCCGGGCGCATTGGAGCGCGAGGTGTTGGCGGCGGGCGTGGGCCTATCGGCGTGGTCGCTGTTCGTCCTGGCAACGGGGTTGGCCGGAGGCCTGTCGCAAGCGGGCTATCTGGTCGTGCTGGTCGGTGCGTTGGTGGCGGACATCGTGTTGCGCCAAGTGGGTTCGCGGCCCAAGTCCAGTCAACCCCCTCCGAACCACGAGACCGCTCCGCCACCGGTGCGCGGTCCGAACGATTTGCCGGGCAACGTTTGGGACCGGCGTTTTTCATTCGGGTCGTGGAGCCATTGGTTGGCGGCGGGATGCCTGCCGTTTCTCGTGTTGGTCGCGCTCGGAGCAGCGCTTCCCAGCACCGATTTCGACGTGAACGAATATCACTTCGGCGGACCGAAAGAGTATTTCCAGCGAGGCCGCATCGAGTTCCTGCCGCACAACGTCTACACGAGTTTTCCGTTCCTCACCGAAATGCTGACGCTCTCCGGAATGGTGGTGTCGGGGGATTGGCGGCAAGGGGCGTTGGTGGGCAAATGCCTGTTGGCGTTGTTCGCGCCGCTCACGGCGGCGGGCTTGCTGGTGCTGGGCCGACGCTGGGGCGGAAGCGTGGCTGGCTGGGCAGGGGCGCTGGTGTACCTCTCGACGCCGTGGGTCTTTCGCTACTCGACGATCGCCTACGTCGAAGGGGGCCTCGCCTGTTACGGACTGTTGTCGCTGATGGCCCTCGCGCGGGCCAAAGGAAGCGGCGAGAATGCGCTGTGTGCCACGAGCGTGCTGTGGTGCGGGGTGTTCGCCGGGTCGGGGATGGCGTGCAAGTACCCCGGCCTGTTGTCGGCGGTTGTTCCGTGCGCGGTGCTGCTGGCGTTCGACGGATTTCGCGCTGTTCGGCGGCCGTGGAAGCCGTGCGTCATGTTTGTGCTCGGAGTGGGGTTGGCGGTTGGTCCGTGGTTGGCCAAGAACCTTGTCGAGACGGGCAACCCGGTCTATCCGCTGGCTTGGTCGATCTTTGGCGGGGCCGACTGGGATACGGAGCTCGATGCCAAGTGGCGCCGTGCGCATGGTCCCAACGGACACAACCTCGTCCAGATGTTGGACCTGATGTTTGATGTCTCCGTTCGCAACGACTGGCTGAGTCCGCTGCTGTACGGACTCGCCCCGCTCGCTTTCTGGCCCCGGCGACGCGAGACGACGGATCAGCGCGCCGACTTCGACGAGAACGCCGTTTGGTCGCGACGTTTCGCGTGCGTGGCCGCATGGCAGTTCTTCGGTTGGTGGGCGTTCACCCACCGCCTGGATCGCTTTTGGACTCCTATGCTGCCGCTGGTGTCGCTGCTGGCTGGTTTGGGTTTGGCTCGCCTGGTGGCGACTATTGCTCCGTGGACCTCCACCGCGCGGCGCAGGTTGGCGATGTCGGTCGCAGGCGGGGTCGTCGTCGTGGCCGGGTTGTTCAACTTCGTGTTCGAGTCGAGCGGACTCGCGGGATACAACGACTTCTTGCGCGACCTGCCGCAAGCCGACCGGATGGCGCTGCGCATCACGTCGCCCGAGATTGCGTGGCTCAACGAGCACGCGCCCGTAGGTGCACGGGTGTTGGCCGTGGGGGACGCCGAGATGTTCGGTGCGACGTTCCCGGTCTTGTACAACACCGTGTTCGACCGGTCGCTGTTCGAGGACCTGTGCGGGGAAGCGTCGCACACCGGTCCCGCGGCGGAACGGCCGCTTCGCGACCCCGCCGCCCTTCGCGACGCATTTCGCTCGGCGGGGATCACGCACGTGTACGTGAACTGGAGCGAGATTCTGCGCTATCGCACGACGTACGGTTACACCGACTTCGTGAGCCCCGAGCGGTTCCAAGCGCTTGTCCAGACGGGCGTCCTGGCGCCCCCTTGGGTTCTGCCCGAATCGCTTCGCGAGGTGGAGGGGCTGGCGCCGTCGTGGCGCGACGTCGTGCGAAAATGGGGAGCGACACTGGTCCGCCCCGGCCCGCAAGGGGATGTCATCCCGTTGTGGGAGGTGTACGAGGTGCGGTGAAGGGTGGTGCCTTCTTCAACCTCAAAATGGCACGTTCTTAGGGCGCAACACGGGCTTATCGGGCAAGACGGGCGTGATGGGGCAACACGGGGGGCCATGCAACTCTGTTGGTCGCTGTCGAATTGCCAACGACCCGGTGCGCGAGGGATGTGTGAGGTGGTGCGTCACTTGGTGGTTGAATGCGGAAGGTGATGCGTCGTGTTGCTGCGCGACCCGGCCACGAGTTGGCCGTGCCACCCGCGGGGCTGCTGAACTGGGGCGTTCGCTCACAGAATTGGAACCATATGCATAGCCAAGTCCGCTTTATCATGCATCCTGCTGACGAACGCGACTTCGAGCGGCAGCTCGTCAGCGATGAGTCGATTCATTTCATCGCGGGCCCTCGCTGGAAAGCGGAAACGCCCAAGACTTCGAGATCGCTCGACGACATTGACGACTACTATTGCATTATTTGGTCAACGAACGACGTAGCGAAGCTGACAGCAGAGTACATTCCTTCCTGTGACGACTGGCAGTGCCGGTCCGAGTACGCGACGATCCAGTTTCTTCGCTCTGAAATTCATGAGCCGGTGATTACGGAGGGACGCATCGCGGTCTCGTCGATGCCGGGCCGCGACTTTCCGGCTTCAAGCGTCAAGAGCCTGGAGAAGCGATACGAAGTTCTGCGGAAGTATGTCCGAACGAATTATTCGAATTCGATAATCCAATGGTGTAACCCAACGATTCCCTACGCGCCAGCCGGCCCGAATCGTTCCGCAAACCCCAGCAAGCCCGATCCACAAGTATGGGTTGGTCCGCATGCATTGCGTTGGCTCCGCGAACGGTCGGATCGTCGAATCAAGCAAACGCGACAGTCGATCGTCGAGGCTGTCCTCGTCGATGGCATGGGGTAACAAGCGGTTGAAGCGGGAGGCGGTCCTGTGGGAGGGCCGTGCGTGTGGTGGTGCGTTGATTCCGGGATTGAGGGCGGAAGGTGACGTGTCTTGTCGCTGCGCGACCCGGCCACGAGTTGGCCGTGCCACCCGCTAAATTCGCGAATCCGGGATTTCACTCGCGTTCCAATCGCTCGATTTGCGAGGCCAAGTCGCCGTCGAACAGGTCGATGAGTTTCGCCAAGCCGGTTTCCGCGAACTCTGCTCCCGTGAAAAATCGCCCGGCTGGTCGGGTCCACCGCGTCAGTTCGTCGTAATCGATCGGGAACATCTTCGACAGAATTTTGTCGAGGTCGGTCTCGAGCACCTTGAAGTGCCGCGCCCATTCGGCGGCTTCCTCGAGGGTCACATCCTCTTCGCTCGACCAATGCACGGGGTGGAAGTAAAGCGTCGAACAGCCCAGCACATAGCGCTTTCGACAGGCCGAAAACGGCAACAGCGAGGCTGACGAGCATTCCCCCAACACGACCGCCGTGACATCGAGGTTCCGCAGGCGAATCAGCCCCGCCAGCGTGATGCCGACGTACGCGCTGCCGCCGTTGGAGTCGAAATAGATGGTTCCCCGGCTCCCTGCGGCCACGTCGAGCAGCGTCTCCGTCAGCTCGTTTTGTTTTTCGGAGAGGTCCCCCACGAGGAGCAATTCCCAACCGTCGCGGGGCTCGCTCGGTTCGCGGGAATGGGGTTGGAAGCGTATGGCGGGCGGGGGGCGTTTCACGGAAGCGCGGCTCGGAAAAAATTGGGGACGAAGGCCCCGGTCGTCGACCGGGGTTGAAAAGGGCAGTTGATCGACCCACCCGGACATCGGCAAGTCCCGGAACTCGCCACGATGGTTTCGCGTACAATCTCCCGGTGCGGAAGCCTGTCGAAGAAATCGTGCGAGTTGATGCGTGCAAGGAGTGACACCCTCGGCTTACGGGAGAATCCCTCCTTACGGCTTCAAACAATCTTCATCAACTCGTCAGCCGAGCGTCGCACCTGTAAGATAAGCGGCTTGGGGCTCTGATATAGGATTCCTGCGGTGTCGGATATTCTCGGAAATGCGTTCGCGGAGGTGGCTCGAAGCGTGCTGGAAGCGGCCCGCGACAACGAGGCGCTGCGCCTGCAACTCCGAACACTGGCTCGCGCGATCCTCGATGAATTCCCGGACAACGCGTCGATCCTGCCCGTCTCGGACGGCCCGGCCACTTCGCAGCCCGTGGCGTCGGAGCCTCGACGCGGCTCGGTGATGTCCGAATTCGAGATTCCGGATTGGTCGGCGGTCGGAGGTCTCCCACCGGTTTCCCTTTGGACCCCGTCCCCACCGCCTCCTCCGCCCGCGACGGCTCCCGCTTCGATTCCGCCAACAACCGTCCCGTTGACCTCCGTTTCGCCGAAATTTCCCGCTTCACCCGTATCCCCGGCGCAACGGCCACCCGCGACGACGCCGACCCTCCCTTTCACCCCGCCCGAACGCGAAGCCCCTCGCGACCCGAACGAGCCGCTCCCCGAACTGACGCTTGGACAAGGTCGCAAAACAGTCGACACGCTCCCGGTCAACTGGACGGGGGCACGCGGTCGTCTTCCGGGCGAATTCGAGGACCTGGGCTTGGTCGGGATCCGCTGCCGATTGAAGGCCGATGGCATGCGGTGGGCGGTCGAGCGTCGACGCCGGATCGCCGCTCAACTCGATTTCGCGGAACACGTTGCACCGCGTGACAAGGACATCATCGCGGCGGCCAAGGCGACCCCCAACTGCTTCCTGTGGATGAACGCCGCCGACTTCGTCCCGCCGACGGATTTCTCTCTGTGTGACCGCGTCGCGGATTGGTACGAAGCGCTGGGGGAGACGCTGCAATCGGTGCGTCGCCTGCAGGACGAAGAAACACCCCGCCCGTCCGTGATGGAGCAGGGGGTGTACCTGTTGGCGGAAGGGCAATCGGCCTTGCGGGCGGCGATCGGCCCTGTGGCGTCGGTCGTCGACAGCGATCAGATCGCCGTCTTCAATTGGCTGAAGGAGTTCGCGTCGCGCGAACGGGTGTTTATTCGTCGGCACATGCGTGTTGACGATGTCGCGGATCCCTCGACGTGCGCCGCGTTTCGCGAGCGTGTCGCCGAGTTTGCCAGACAGGTCGACTCCGAATCGGCCCGCAAGAAGGCGACGAAAAAGCTGTTCAACAAGCTGAAATACGTGGCGAGCCAGATCGTCAAGGATCCGGCCGAAGCCGCGGAGCACTGGGCGGTCGAGCTCGAGGTGATCTCGGTGCTGCTCTCCGAAGGGATCGCTCCGAGCGACAAGGAGATGCGGGAAGCGCTGCTCCCCGCGATCGACTTTCTGCCGGACGACCTCGAGATTCCCGATGGCGCGAAGCTGGTGTTTCGGGAGTTGGACCGGTACCTCGCGACGGTCGACAAACAGGCCGCCGACGGTGCTCGGGAATCGGCCCTTTCGGAAGAGGTGCAGCGCGTACGGGAGTTGCTGGAGGGGCGGACCGTGATGCTCATCGGCGGTGACCGTCGCGAGGGGAGCGAGAAAGCGCTGTGCGCGGCCTTCGGCCTGGGCGAGTTGAACTGGGTCGTCACCAGTGAACAGCATCAATCGGTCGCGGACTTCGAATCGCACGTGTCGCGGCCGGAAACGGCCCTGGTGCTGTTGGCGATTCGGTGGTCGCGGCATGCTTACGGCGAAGTGCGGCACCTGTGCGAAAAACACGGCAAGCCGTTGGTTTGGCTCCCCGGGGGTTACAACCCCAATCAGGTGGCGGCGCAAATCATGAAGCAATCGAGCGACCGCCTCCGGAAACTGCTGGCGGGTTGAGGCGGCACTCGGTCGCTCGGGTGCCGGGCCGCTCCGGTTCCGTGTCCTGATCCGCGCGGGCAACGATGATGCCCGCGCTTCCACTCGGACACACATCTCCGGGTTCCCGTTGCCATGTGGTTACCGGAATCGGTCGACATGGTCCTCGCGGGACGACTCTCGACGACGGTCGAACGGCGAACGCAAATCGACGACGGATGTACGTTTCCGAACGAGTACGCATCCTGGAGAGGTTGTAGCGTGTCTGCGGGGCTTGACGTCTGTGGCGATCGTGTCGTGCGGAATGGCGGTTGACCTGCGGGAAACCGGATCGTTCCGGGAAAATCGCCCCGCCGAATTGCAATCGGACCGCAGGTGTCCACCCGCGCAACGAGAGCCATCCCCGGCTGTGCATCCGCACGGGAACACTTTGATTCCCATCGTTATCGCCGGGTGTCGAGCCGCCGTTTCGCCAGCGAGTGGGTCGCATCACCGCCGTTGTCCCGTGGACGCCCGTCGCGAATCCGGTCGGTTTGGGTTGAGAATGCCGAAGACGGCGAATACTCCCCGCAGGCGCGGCGTGAGGCTTGAGCGCGAGGCGCGGGTCGGGGCGGCACGCAGTTCGCTTTGAGCGGGTTTGGCTCCGAAGTGTCGGGGCGAATACCACGGAGAAGCCATGCGCACGCTGTCGCGATTCTGGAACGACGACCAAGGGACGATCGTCTCGGCGGAAATCATCCTCGTGCTGACGATTGCCGGGATCGGCATGTTGGCGGGGCTGACCACCTACCGCGACCAGGTGACGCTCGAGTTGGCGGACCTGGGGACGGCCATCGGTCAATTCAATCACACCTACTCGATCGCGGGGGTCAACCTGGCGGGGGCGAGCATCGCCACGAGCGTGTTCGACGACCTGCCCGACTTCTGCGACGACACCAGCAGCGACCCGACGGACCCCGCGAACGCCGGTACGTCGTGCGTGGCGATCGTCGACGGCGAATTCGAGTGAGCGGGTGAGTCGCGGATAAACGGGGTCGTGAGGAAGAGACTGCACGGGGAAGGTCGACACGGGGACACACGATGGCGTGGCGAATCGTACGCGAGCTGTGGAGCGATGAGCGGGGCGTGACCTCGATCGTCGACATCCTGTTGGTCGGGGCCATTGCCGGGGTTGGGATGATCGTCGGGTTGGCGACGTTCCGGGATCAGGTCGTGTTGCATTTCAACGACGCGGCGCTGGCGCTGCGGAGTCTGGATCAGTCATTCAGCATCACCATCGGGACGATGACCTCGTCGTATGCGGACCCCGGTCCGTTCCCGGCGGTGTCGGAAGTCGAGTTTGTGACAAGCGAATTCGAGTGAGCGGACGGTCCCGTTCGTTCGTCGCTCGGCGAAGCGCCTGCATGGCGCGTCCCTTGGCGGCGTTTCATCGTTCGAGATAAGGATCAGTGACGTGTCGCGAATCAGTTCGGGAACGATGACGGTGGCGATTTTCGCGCTGCTGACCGGGTTGGCGGGGGCTTATACGGTCCGCCAGTATCTGCAACAGCCGAAAGCCGAAGCGGCCGCCGCGGCGCGGGTGCGGAATACGACCATCGCGATGGCGAGCACCGACCTTGTCGCGGGCAAGACGCTGGTGCTGGGGGACATCGTGGTGATGTCGCTGTCGCCGGAGCAGGTCAAGCGTCGCAACGTGCCCGCCGACGCCATGACGAACACGCAGTTCATCGTGGGCCGCGTGCTCAAGAACGCGCTCAAGAAGGGGGATTCGTTCCTCACGACCGACCTCTATCCGGACGGGATGGGGCCGAGCGTCGTCGAGCGGCTCAAGCCCGGTCTGAGGGCCGTCACCGTGCCGGTCACCGACCTGGCCGCCGTGTCGGGCTTCGCGACTCCCGGGTCGATGGTGGACGTGTTGTTCCGCGTTGAAGCACGGGGGACGATCCCCGAAACACTGGTGACGCTCGTTGAGAACGTCGAAGTCCTCGCCAACGGTCAATCGACCGTCCCCGGCGTCCGCGGCAAAATCGGCGCGCAGTTGGGAATGGTCACGCTGGCCGTGACCCCCAAGCAGGCTTCGTCGCTGCAAGTGGCGATCGGTCATGGCGACATGACGTTGGCGATGCGAAACCCCGATGATGTCGCGGCGGACGCGGGCCAAAGCCGCATGACGCTCGACCAGTTGTTGGGGATGCAATACTTCGGTCCGAAGCGGATGGAAATCATCCGGGGCGGATCGCGCGAGACGCTGTTGTTCCAGGACAACCAGTTCCTCGGAAGCGATCAGGTCAATGGCGGCGCCCCCGCGGCGGCGCCGGTGACGACGAACCCGCCGAACGCCAATCCTCCCGTTGGCGATATCCGCGTGACGGGCCTGCAACCGGCGGGGAACTGAAACCCGTCGCGAATCCTTCCCGCCCGGTGCCGCTTCCGATCGATCGGAACCGCGCCACCCGACGAACCACGAAACTCCACGCGCTGCGGAAGATTCTCCGCCGCGCGATCACGCAAGCCGAGGCTGGTGATGTCCCCATTGAAGACACGAGCGATCGCGGTCGGACCCGCCGACAAGGGGCGGACGGTCGACCGCGTCGAGCGCGAATTCCAGGCCCTCAAGGCGGTGATCCACGAGGAACTCGTTGATTCGCTTGACCTGACCAAGATCGGCCAGATCGGCAACGACCAACTGGCCGAAGAGGTGCGCCACGTCGCGGACGAAATCTGCCGGGAACGTGGCCTCCAGCTCAAGGGAATCGACCGCGAGCGGATGCTGAAGGAACTGCTCGACGAGGTGTTCGGTCTGGGGCCCCTCGAGCCGCTCCTCGACGACCCCGAGATCAGCGACATCCTCGTCAACAACTCGCAAGAGGTGTATGTCGAGCGGCACGGTCGACTCGAACTGTCGGACATTGTGTTTGCCGACGACCAGCATGTGTTGCGGATCATCCAGCGGGTTGTGGCGCGGGTCGGTCGCCGGATCGACGAAGTCAGTCCGATGGTCGATGCCCGTCTGCCCGACGGCAGCCGCGTGAACGCGATCGTCCCCCCCCTGGCGATCGACGGACCGACGTTGTCGATCCGCCGCTTTGGTGCGAAGCCGCTGGGGATTGAGGACCTGGCCACCAACGGTTCGATTACCTCCGATGTGATCGATTTCCTGGCCGCCGCGATCGACGCCCGCGTGAGCTTCCTGATTTCGGGCGGAACCGGCGCGGGGAAGACGACGCTCCTCAACGCGCTCACCGCGTTCATCCCGACCTCCGAACGGTTGGTGACGATCGAGGACTCGGCGGAGTTGAAGCTGCAGGCGCGGCATGTGATCCGTTTGGAAACCCGGCCTCCCAACACCGAGGAACGGGGCGAGATCACCCAGCGGGACCTTGTGCGGAACAGTCTCCGCATGCGACCCGACCGCATCATCGTGGGCGAAGTGCGCGGGCCGGAGGCCCTCGACATGTTGCAGGCGATGAACACCGGTCACGAAGGTTCGCTCACCACGATCCACGCGAACGATACCCGCGATGCGTTGGCCCGCCTGGAAATGATGGTGGCGATGACCGGCTACGAGCTGCCGATCCACGTCGTCCGTCAGTACATCGCCTCGGGGATCAAGCTGGTTGTCCACGTCAGCCGCCTCAAGGGGGGGCTCCGCCGCGTCACGCGGGTTTCCGAAATCGTTGGCGTGCGCGACGGTCAGTTCGCGGTCGAGGACATCTTCGGTTACGAGCAAACGGGCGTGGACGCGGACGGGAACGCGATCGGCGCGTTCTACTCGACCGGCTATCGCCCGCTGTGTCTGACGCGGTTCAAACAGTCGGGTATTCAGATTTCGGAAACGATCTTCGAGCCCCGCAACATGGACGTGGTGATCGGAAACCGCGCCGATCGCCGCGGCGGCCGTTTGGCGGGGGCGGGGGTGTAGGGAAAGGTCAGATGCGGGGAGTGGTTTGAAAACACACCCAACGAACCCTTCTCCCCCACAAGCGGCTTGGAACATCGAAGCGAATCTGACTGTGGGGGAGAAGGTGGCCGAAGGCCGGATGAGGGGGGAGAGCGTCGGAGTCCCCCTCACCCCAACCCTCTCCCCCGCATTGGAGTTTGTTGTGCCGGGACGATCGCTTGCGGGGGAGAGGGAGTGAAGCGTCCGCTCCGCATGATGGTCGCGGTCCAAGAAACGAATCCCACGGACGAATGTCGACCGCTTCGGTCTTGGCAACCCTCGTGTACCTGCGCGAAGCCTTGAATCGGACGTATCGGAATCCTAGATGACACGCCGCCGACCGGCGGTTCCCGAAGACCGGGTTGAACAATGGACTTTACTCTCACTCCCACCGTCGTGATCGCCATCGCGGGAACGGCGTTGTTGCTCGTGGTTGCGGCGGCGGGCCTGGTCGTGCGCGATCTGATCGGGGCCGGTCCCAACGGCACCGGGCGTGTCGCGGGGCTGCGTCGACCGTTCAACGTCACCGACGAAGTCCCCTCTTCGAGCCTGACGGGGCGGATCGACCAGGCGTTCGAGCGATTGGTGCTCGAAAGCGGAATCGACACCAGTCCGGCGGCGGCGTTCGGGCTGTTGGTGTTTCTCGGGCTGGCGATCGGCGGCGCGCTGTTCGTGTGGCGCGATCATCCCCTGGGGGCGATGGCCGGGATGATGATCGGCATGGTGCTGGGACTCGCGTGGTTCGCGCGGGCGCGTGCCGCCCGGCAGAAGCAGATCCGCGAAACGCTCCCCGACGTGCTCGACCTGATGTCGCGTGCTGTGCGGGCCGGAGAGAGTCTCGATCAGGCGGTCTCCCTGATCGCCGAGGAAACCAGCGGCCCCCTGGCGCGGGAGTTCCAGTTGGTGTCGCGGCAGTTGGACATGGGGATGTCGCTGTCGGGGGCGATGAAGTCGCTGATGCGGCGCGTGCGGATGATCGAAGTGCGGATCATGGCGACGACGCTGATGGTCCATCGGCAGACCGGGGGGAACCTCGCGTTGACGCTGGAGCGGATGTCGGGCGTGGTGCGGGACCGCTTGAACTATCACCGGCAGATGAAGGCCTCGACGGGGGCGGGACGGATGTCGGCGTGGCTGATCGCTTCGGCAGCTCCGATCATGTTCCTGTTTCTGTTCTTCGTGCAGTACGAACACCTGCAGATCATGTTCACGTCTCCCCTGGGGCAGTCGATGCTCGTCATTGCGGGGATGTTGGAAGTGATCGGCTTGGCATGGGTGTGGGGGTTGATCCGGGAAGAGTGATGGTGAATCGGGGCGGAGTGAGCGGGTCGGTGCGGGCGAGTTGAGGCGAGCGGGGCGGGGCGGAAGTCCGGGTGCGGGAGCGGTCGAAACATGGTTCAAGATGCCGTCACGGTCGGGGCGTTTTTGCTCGTCTTCGCGTTGGTGTTCGTCGTCGGCGACGTGCTGACGGGGGGACGTCGGCGCGTGCTGGCGCGGAACGCATCGGCGGCGTTCTTCCGGCAGGACTCGCGCAAGCCGTCGTACGGCGGTTGGTTCTGGAAAACGCTTTCGGTGTTGGTGCCGCAGTTTCCGGCGGAAATCGCGGGGATCAGGCGGGACTTGAGTCGCGCGGGGTTTTACAGCCCGAACGCCCTGAACGAATACCTCGGGACTCGGAACCTGTTGCTGCTGTTCGTCGCGGGGACGGCGACCGCACTGAGCTTCCAGGCGCAGTCGCGTCCGGACCTGCAGCGCACGGTGATCCTGACCGGCTGGGTGGTGGGGATTCTCGTGTACGCGCTGCCGCGAATGCTGTTGCGATTGCAGGCGAACGCGCGGGTCGCGCGCATCCAGAAAAGCCTCCCGGACGCGCTGGACGTGGTCACGATGTGCCTCACGGGGGGCTTGCCGCTGCAAGAGGCGTTGGGACGCGTTACCGAAGAGATGCAGTATGCCCATCCCGAGGTGTCTGTCGAACTCGAAATCGTCCGCAAGCAGGCGGACGCCAACACCCTGTCGCACGCGATGCGACAGTTCGCGAACCGGATCGACTTGCCCGACGTTCGCTCGATGGCGGCGCTGGTCGGTCAAACCGAGCGGCTGGGGACCAACGTCGCCACGGCGGTGCGGGAGTTCGCCGACAGTTTGCGTCGCGGCGCGCGGTTCCGCGCGGAAGAGCGGGCGAACAAGGCGTCGATCAAGCTGCTGTTTCCGGTGATCCTGTGCCTCGCGCCGCCGGTGTACATCCTGTTGTGCGGACCTTCGGTGCTGCAATTGCGGGACTTCGTCGTGAACGAAAACCGACCCGGCGGGATGCTGACGGGCGGGATGTCGCGTGGTCGGGCGAACCCGACCGGTTCCAATGCCGGAGCCGCCAACACGGCTGCTCCGAATCCGGCCGCGCCGAATCCGGCGAACAACCCGGCGGTGCCGGGGGCAACGTCAACGGTGGGAGACGCGGCGGGGGGCGCGATTCGTCCGGCGGCGGCCAACTGACGGTATCAACGCGCGGAAGGATGCGTGACAGGCCGGTGGATGCGAGGAGCTTGCGGACTTGAGCGGGGACTGTTGGCCAGGAATCGACGACTTGACCGGAGTGCGATCGGACATGTTACGATCTCCGATGACTTGGACATGCGATCCGCGGCGGAGCCGTGGCGCGAGTGGTTATGGCGTCGAGCCGCGGTGTGACGGCCTGTTCGCGGTGTTCTCTCCGCTGGGATGGGTCGTGTTCGCGGGGACGCTCCGTGAATGCTCGGAATGGCTGGACGGTCGCGAGATGGGGGGTGGCGCGCTCCCGGTCTCTTGCCCGCCGCCAAACGTAACGACGGAAGTACGACGGGATTGAGCGTCGGGCTGGCTGTGCTCGCCATGCGGACGACGCCGGAGGGCGCGTGCATGACCGGCAGCGATCGCATCGGCGGGACCCGGCGGGCGGGTTGGGTGCACTGGCAATTGGTCGTCTTGCCCCTTGTGGCGATGGCCGGGATGGGGCCTGTCGGGTCGGTGCGCGGCGAGGATGCGCCCGCCGTGGCTGCGGGCGATACGGCCACGGAGCCAGGAAAGGCGACGGCTCCCGCCAAGTTGCTGGAGCGAGTTCGGGCCGATCAACAGGCGTGGCTGGGTCGTTGGTCGAGGCTCCGGTTGACCTACCGGGAAACGTTTCTCGCTTGTCCGGGGTGCGAGCGCCCCGTTTATCCGGTCGGGACCGTTACCCACCATGAGATCCGCCTCGAACGGGACGGACGGGTTTGGACGCATCAATACGACGTGGTGGACGAGGGAAGATTCCCTCGGCGCGAAGCGGCGATCTTTCACCCCGCCAAACTGCTTCGGCTGAACTACCCGCCCGAAGACAGTCGGTACGAGAATCCGCGCGAGCTGAATACGTCGGGACGCAATCCCAGTTTTCGCTATGCGGGTGTGAACTGCTTGCCGCTTGAGCCGATGTGGTGGGGCGCGGACTGGTTCCCGAATCACAAGCCTTCTCCAAACGTCGAGCTTGTCGGTCATGACACGGTGCAACTGGACGGACGGGACTACCCGCGATTGACGTTTCGCTGGATCGACCCGACGGGGCGCGTTACCGACCCGGGTCAACGGGAAATGTCGACCGTCTACGATCCCGCGCGGCACCATCTGCCGCGGCTGTCGACCGATCGTACCGGGATCACTCGCATCGACGAATTCCGGGAAGTGGTCCCCGGTTGGTGGATGCCGTGGAAGGGATACAAACTGAGCGACTTTGCACCGCAGCCGGCGAAGTCGGAGACCGGTTGGGAACTCCTCGAGGCCGAGGTCGATCCGACGTTTTCCAAGTCGGACTTCGAGCCCCCGTTCGGGCCGGACACCATCGAGACGACCGGAACGGATCGTCGCCCGGTGGTGCTGCCGGGGGACGCGCCGCCTCCGGATCAAGTGCGACGCGGCCCGCAAGGTTTCGCGAAGTTCCTGGCCGATCCGTCTCCGACGTGGGGACCGTTGGGGATCGCGTTGGTGCTGCTGTCGTATTGGTGGTCGCGGCGAGGTCGTGCGAGTGACGGTACCCTGTCGAAAGCAGCACCCGAGGGTTCTACGGGTGAGGTTGGCGGCGGCGAGAATTCGGGAGAGTAGGCTGGGGATGTTTCTCGGGATCCTTCTCGACGTTCGCCTTTGCTGATGCAGCGGGCTGCACAGTCAACGCGTGCCGTTTGCGAAGTGTTCCCGGCACGCGCCACACTCCGCGTGGAAACCGGGCGCGTCGGGACTTGACCGGGAAGCGACCGGACATGTTACGATCCGCAGTACGTTGGACGTGCGAACCGCGGCGGAGCCAGGGCGTGAGCGAGTACCGTGTCGAACCGCTGCCGGACGGGCGCTTCGCCGTGCTGTCCACGCTCGGCGAACACACGTTCGCGGGCACGCTGGGCGAGTGCTCGGACTGGCTGGACGCGCGCGAAACGGAATGCCGGCTGGCGGACGATCTGGAACAGGCCGACAAGCCGGCCAGCCCCGCGCACACTCGAGAGGGTTGAATGCCGGTGTTCCGAACCGCGTCCGGATCGGCGAGCGTGCGCGTGCTCGGCGGAGTTCGACGCGTCGTTTTTCCGGTCGCGACGCTGCTCGCGAGCTTCGCCGTGCCCGCGGTCGGGAGGTCCGACGAACCGGTGGCCGTGCCGCCGCGCGGTGGAACGGGAATCTCGGCAGCACAACCGCTCGCCAGGGACGACGCTTCCCGGAAGCGCTGGGATGCGATTCGCGCCGACCACAGCGCGTGGCTCGCACGGTGGACGACGCTGCGGTTCTCGTATCGCAGCAAGCTGGTCGAGGGCCGCGCGAATACGACGCTTGTCGTCCCGGTCGGGACGGTGCTGCATCACGATTTTCGACTGCGGCGGGACGGGTACGCGTGGTCGCACGTGTACGAGGTGACGGACACGGGGCGCGAACCGCGTCGCCAGGTGCGCATTCATCATCCTGATAAGGAGTTCGAGGTCCACTATCCGCCTGAGGACAGCCGGTACGACGATCCGCGCGAACTCCACACGCTGGCGATGCCCGTGCGCGGCCGGTTGTTCTCCATCGATTGTCACCCGTTCGATTTCGTCTGGATGCGCGAGGAGTGGTTTCCGGACCCGTTCCAGCGCCGGAACATCGTGGGACTGCGGATGGAGTCCGTGGAAGTCGATGGGCGTGCGGTCGAGCGGGCGACGATGCGCAGCCCCGCTTCGCCGTCGATGCCCCCCGCCGAATGGACGACCGATTTCGATCCCGCCCACCAACACCTGCCGTGCGGGACGGGGGGATCGACAACGCGCGGCACGGTCGAGGAATTCCGCGAAGTGCTTCCCGGTTGGTCGATGCCGTGGAAGGGGCGACGGATTCTGGATTACCCGCCGGAGAAGACGTACCTGGAAACGACGTGGGAATTGCTGGACGTCGAAGTGGACCCGACGTTTGACAAGTCGGACTTCGAGCCGCCGTTCGGACCGAACACGTTGGAAACCGCGGGTCCCAACCGGAGCCCCGTCGTACTGCCCGCCGAATCGCCCTCGGGCGCGGCTCCCGCCGGACCGGAACCGCGTCGCACCGGGTGGGACCCGGCGGCGACGTGGGGAGTGATCGCCGCCGGAGTGGTGGCGCTGGTCTGCGTGGCGACGCGGTCGAAGAAAGGCGGGGGCGGGGGCGGGTGAATCGCCGACC
Organism: Planctomycetales bacterium; assembly: GCA_044359065.1. Taxonomy (GTDB): domain Bacteria; phylum Planctomycetota; class Planctomycetia; order Planctomycetales; family Planctomycetaceae; genus JAIXZD01. The sequence continues at coordinate 37,075 of JBIKMW010000031.1, forward strand.
CCGCCGCGGAGACGAGAGGGCTATTTCTCTTCGGTCGGATCGGTCTGCGTGTCGGCGGTCGTCTCGGGAGCGGGGACGGTATCGGGGCTTGCCTTGGGGGTCTCCACCGTCGGAGGGGTGGTGACGTTGGGGTCGGATGGTGGTGGAACCGGGAGGGGCCGCGGAGTGTCGGAGGACGCGGGGGGCGTCCCATTCCCGATTGGCGGCGTAGGGGGAGAAGATTGGTACGTCTCCAGGAGTTCCCTCAATCGACGAAGCCGCTCGCGAGCGGCGACGCACTTCGCGGACGACGCTTCTAAATCCGCTTTGTTGTCGACACCCCGTCTTGCCAACAGCTCGAGTTTGAGATGCAAGGCCTCCAGGGCTTCCAGTTCCCGTGCGGAGCTCTTCTCCAATTCGGTCAACACCGAATGTCCCGTGGCCGACGGAATCGATGCCGGGGGAGACGAGGGGCCGCCCGCCGGCAGCACAACTTCACCGGTGAGTCCGGCGTCGGAGTTCACCCCTTTGCCGCGCAGCGCCTGCGGTTCGGCCGCGAGCGGTTCGACCGGCGTCCCTTCCATCGCGGACGACCATTGGTAACTGCTGTGTGGTGACGCAGAGGGCACAACGGACGGCGGGCGGATCGTATTTGGATCGGCCCAATCGGGAAGCTCCGTGTGGGCCTCGCAAGAGACGATCGCGACGAGAAGGGAAGCCGGCTCCAGTTTTGCCGTTTTGGCTTCGGTGCGGGTGGCGGACAGATTCTCGACGAACACCACGACTTCGCGCGGGGCGAGGCGAACTTGAAAGCGGGCGCTCTCCGGCTGCTTCAGGCGATGGCGGACGATGCGCATCGGTTCGAGATCGGGGAATTTGGTTTCCTCCTCGATGATGTCGAAGCTCGTCATGCGGGCATCCACGTCGAAGTGTGTGACCCCCTCTTCGCCGTCCGACTGGCGCCCACGCGCCGCGGTGGCCGTGGCCTCGAGTGCGAACGACCAGCCACTCGCCGAAGGGACGCCCCAATCGTTCGCCGCCAACTTGCGGCGGTTCGGGTCGGCCAGAAAGCGGAATTGATGCGACGTGCGGATCCATTCTTCGTTGGGTTTGTGCGGATCGAGCGGCGCTGTGAGCAGGGATCGCAACTCGGCCAGTTCGCGTACGTGCATTTTGGCGGCGAGGTGCGTCGCCTTTCCGGACTGCGGATTCAGCAGTCGCTGTTCCAGCTTCGCGCCGATCACTTCGAACCTTGGCTGGTTCGCCTTGGACACGAAGTTGTCGTTGGCCCGCTTCGCCAGATGCAGTTCGACGAACTCGACTTTGACGACGGTGTGCGACTTCGACGCGGAGGGAGCGGGTTGTTGCAGGGGCGGGGAGGAGACGTTGGGATCGGAGACGACGGACGGTGGCGCCGGCGTGGATTCGGGAAGCGGTGTGGTGGCAGTCGGCGGGGTGGCAGGCGCGAGGGGGGTGGGGGCGGGGGCCACCGACGGACCGGGATTCATCGGCAGTGGATGGTCCGCGATCGGATCGGGCGGGGTTGTTTCCGGAGCGGCATCCTTCAGGGTGGTCAGCGGTTGGGCACTGACATCGGGGGCATCCGCCATCACGATCGTGAACAGGGCGAAGGTTCGCTCGTGACGAGGATTGGGGGAGCCGTTGGTTGCGGGGGTTGCCGTCGGGACGGACCCCGGCGGGAAAGAGGGCGCCGTGTCAGCGATTTCCGGGGGAAGCGGTTCGGGTGAGAGCGGAGTCGAGGGCGACGCCACTTCCTGCTCGACCAGGATCACGCTATGGCCGGGTTTCCTCCAGGCGGCTGTGGTGGTTTCGAGCGTGCGACGTTCGATGACCGGTGGCTGGGACGGATCTTGACGGGTCAACACCGAGTGCGAGATACGCACGTCGAGCGACATCGGCCACTCGCCGCCGGGGGGAGCCAGCGGGTCGACCTTGACCTTGGGAGTCACTTCGACACTCAGTCCGAAGGGTTGAAAGCTGACATTGGCGGGGGCCGCGCGGCCGTTGATCCGTTCGCGGACTTCGACGACGGGGAGTTCGCCGCCGGAGTGAAACTTCCCCGCGGTGTGGTCGTCGGTGAGGAGGGTTGGTTCCCCCAACACCTTGACCAATTCCGCCTCGCGCACCAGTTTGAGTCGCAACAGCGCCTCGGAGGTCGGCAGCCAGGTTTCGCGAAGGTGCTTCGACGGCCCCCCGTCGGTCACATCCACGCCGAGGGGCATGGTCACGAAGGGGTTACTTTTTGGAGGGGCTGTGGGGCTTTCCATCCCGGGCAGGAGGGTCCTGAGCGTCTCGGTGGCTTGCGCGACTTTCGCTTCGTCGATCGAGCCAATCACGCAACGCAGCATCCAGCGCCGCGACGGCTTTCCCGGAGTGGGGGGTAGCAAGTCGTCCGATCGCACGCCGATCGGAGTCGGCTCGGAAGCGAACGGATCGTTGCGCGGTTCGGCAGTCGCAACCACTTGCGGCGTTGCCGCGTCGCGGAAAACTGGTTCCGCGAGAGCGACGGTTTCACCGAAGGGGATGTTGCGATGTGGAGTCGCCGCTTGAGCCTTGGCTGGTGCCTCGTTGAAACTCGCTGCCACGAGGGTCGCGTCGGCGGGAACTGTCACGACCGTCACTTTGCCGTCCGTAGCCAATCGTGCCGCCAACCAGTTGCGAGCGCGGGACAGGCCGTCGGACGAGGCCGCGTCGATCACCGCCAAACCGCACGTCGCGCCGAGCACGACCAGCAGCACCAGCCACACCACCCGCCGCGAGGCGCGCGGCTGGATCGACTTGTTCGGATCGAGCAGCATCTCCATTCTCCTTGCCAGCGAACCGGAGGACTCCGACATGGAAACCCCCTGGAAAATCGGCATCCGCCAATCCCTTCGCCGCCGCGCGGCGCCGGATGCCTTGACCCACTCCAACAACGATTCCGCGTAACCGACGCGATCTCCCGCCGCGGCAACCGCGTCGGCGACCAACTCCTGGTCGTCCCTCAACCGGCGGCGCAACAGCCACAACGCTGGTTGGGCGAAGTAGAGCGGTAACAGCGCCCTCTCCAACGCCAACAGCGACAAATCTCCCGACCGGATATGGGCCAGTTCGTGCGCGAGCGCTCCCCGCACCGCTTGCGGCGACAGCGTGCGCTCCGTCTCCGGGCCGTCACCGACGGGGATGGACTTGGCGCGGGTTTCGAGGTCGACCGACTCCGGCAGGACGATCACCGGTCGCCACCACCCCACCGCCCCCGGTATGCGCCAGAACTCGGCCAACCGCAGGCGCGGCAAGCGTCCTCGTCCCGCCACGCGCCGCAACTCGTCCATCAGCGCGGGACCCGCCACGTGAGACCGCCTGACGCGTGCCCGGACGACGCACCATCCCGCCGTCAGCCAAACGCACACACATGCCGAGGCCGTCAGCCACACGGCCCCCAGGAGCGAAGTCCATTCCCACGGAGGTTGGCGCACCGTTGAAACCGTTGTCGGCAACGCGAGCGGGGACTCGATCGAGGAACGGTCGGGAGACGGCGGCAGGACCGGTGTATCCGCAGGGACAGCGGCGACGGGTTCGGCCTCCGTCGCGACGTGTTGGGGGATGGGCTCGACGGCGGTCGACTCCGGGGCCAGGGTGAGCGGAGAGTCCGGCGTTGCTTCGAACCGGGCGCCATCGGGCGGGAGGACCGAATCACCATCGACGCGGAGGATCGGTTCGTCAACGCGTGTTGTGACAGGGGGAGATGCCTCGACAAGGGGAGGCGCCTCGGCCGTGAGGAGCTTGTCGGGGCGACTGGTTTCGAACGGCGTCGACTTGCTATCCGTCGCCGTCGCGCGTCGCACTTCCCAACGTGGCCAACTGGGGACGAACAGCAACACCGGCAACAGGGTCAATCCCGCGAGCGTGCCCCGCGCGATCCACACGCGCGTCGCGGGTTCCTTTGTTGCGGCCCGCCACGCCAGCGCCGCGAGCAACAGGATCCCCCCTTGCATCCACAGGACGAGCGCCAGTTCGCCGACCGCCGCCAAGACTCGGGCGAGGTCGTCCGGCCACACGGACAGGTTCGCGTCAAAGACGTTCATGGCCGCCCTCCCCGGCCACGCGCCCGTCGACCGCCGCGAGATGTTTGCTCGGAGGGGGCCGCGTTCACTTCCGGTCCGGCTGCGCTGGCACGCGCGGAGACTTCTCCGTTGGACGTTGGTCCTGCGGCGAGGCGGGCCGCGGCCAGCATGCTTTCCAACCGGGCGATCTCGTCGGATGACACCGGCCGGGACGACAGGGCGTGGACCACGTACTCGTCCATCGCGCCGTCAAACACGCTGTCGAGAAAGCCCCCCGCCAAACGGCGGAACACGCCGTCGCGGGGGACTTTGGCGAAGTAGTGGTACGTTTTGCCGAGGGCACGGTGGCCGACCAGCCCCTTCTGCTCCATGACCTGCAACAGGCTGAGCACCGTCGTGTACGCGAGTTGCTCGCCGCGCGACACGAGTTCGTCGAACACGTCGCGGACGGTCGCCTCGCCGCGACGCCACAGGATCTTGAGCGCCTGGAGTTCGCGCTCGCTGGGAGCGGGGGGGCCGTCGTCCGGGGGGGGTGACGACGGCGCGTCACCTCGGGAAGTCGCGTCCGGTGCGGTCACGAGCGGGTCTCCGTCGCCGGGTTCGCCGCCGTTATCCGCGCCGCGCGGAGAAATACTGGCGAACCCGTAGATCGAACGGGAATCTACGGATCGGCCAGTACATCGTCAAGTCGAGTTGTCTCGAAATCGATTCGGGAGACCGGCAAGGGCACGTCGGCCAGAGGCCGACGGCGAACCGATCGGACGGCGAACGCCGGGGCGTGTCACTTGTGGTCGTGACCGGCGTGCGAATCCTCTTTGAAGTCGCCTGCGTAAGGAGTCCCGTCGACTTCGGCGGAGATCGACCCGGCGAACGTGCGTTCGGCGGCAAGGCCGTCGTCGGTTCCGACATAGCGCGACGACGCTCCGTCCGCTTCCCCTTCCAGGGGAGCCGCTTTGAGCGTCACCTGCATCGACGGCTCAGTGATCGTCAGCAGCAGCGTGCCGTCCGTCGTCTTGACGGGGGCCGGGGTCTTCTCATCGCTCCCCAGGACATACACCGTGGCTTCCTTCTTGGCGTGGTCGACGACGAATTCGACGTGGTACTTGCCGCCCCCCCAGTCGGCGAGAGTTCCGTGGTGGGGCCCTTCGCCATGCTCGTGGCCGGGACCGTGGTCGTGTCCGGCATGGTCGTGCCCGTCGTGGTCATGCGAGTGGGCGGCGTCGGCGTGATCGTGGGCGGCGGGAGCCTTGGCCGGCGCGGCGGGAGGCGCGGCTTGGGGGGCGCAGCCGGAGACAACCAGCGACAGCACGAGGAATGTGGAGAGGAGAGGGAAGCGCATGGGACAGACTCCGAAAGGGAAACAGGATCGGGTGACGGGTGAAATGGTGAAGAGCGAATTTGACGCGGCGTGGTTTGCAGGGGGTTGGATTTCAACACGAAGGCACGAAGACACACAGAGAGCAAGGAGGATGGGGCCTGCCGACGATGCCCCGTGGATTTGGACGCGAACACAAGCGGCAACGCGATTTTCCCCAAACGGTCAATGGTTCTCACTACATGACGTTGTGCCTTGGTGCTTCCATCCCGGCGACCCCCGCGTGTTCGCGCGGATCGTCGAGGCCGTCGTCGGCGTCGTTCATTCGGGCGAGTCGCTCGGCATCCCTCCCGCTGAAGCGCCAGAACAGGCCGGGATGGATGAGGAACTCGCAGAAGGTCGACGTGACGAGGCCCCCGAGGATCACGGTGGCAACCGGATAGAGGATTTCGCGGCCCGGTTCGAGCCCGCCGACCACCAGCGGGATCAGGCCGATCCCGGCGGTGAGGGCCGTCATGAGCACGGGGGCGAGTCGTTCAAGGCTGCCGCGCAGAATCATCTCGCGCGAGAACGATTCCCCCTCTTCCTTCATCAAATGGAAGTAGTGGGTGACGAGCAGGATTCCGTTGCGGACGGCGATCCCCCCCAGGGAAATGAAGCCCACCAGGCTGGCGACGGTGAGGTCCTGGCCGGTGACGACCAGCGCGATGACGCCGCCGACGAACGCCGTGGGGAGGGCGTTGAGGATTTGCAGGGCCACCCGCACGGACGGGAACAGCATCAGCAACACGACGAACATGCCGACGACCGAAACACCCGCCAGAACGGAGATGAGGGCGGTGGCGCGCTGCTGGCTCTCGAACTGTCCTCCGTACTCGACGAAGTAACCTTCGGGGAGCCGCACGCCGGTTTCGACGCGACGGCGGATGTCTTCGACCGCGCCCGCCAAATCCCGGCCGCGGGTGTTGCAACGGATGACGATGCGACGACGGGCGTTCTCCCGGAAGACGGCGTTGGGTCCAGAGCCTTCGCCGATATCGGCGACCTCGCGCAGTTCGATCTGCGCCCGTCCGCCGGGGAGGTCGATCCGCATCCGACCCAGATTGGCGTAGTCGGTGCGATAACCCTCTTCAAGCCGTACGAGCAAGTCGAATCGGCGCTGCCCTTCGAGGATCTGCGAGACGACTTCCCCCTGCAGGGCGGTTTGCAGGGTGTCGGCGACGTAACCGCGCGTGAGTCCATGAAAGGCGAGGTCAGCGGCGCGGAGGCGCACGTGGAGTTCGGGGGTTTGGCGGATCGGCTCGACGACCGGGGGAGTCAGGCCGGGCGTGGTCCGTAGCGCGACTTTCACTTCCTCGGCGAGTCGCTGCAGGGTGTCGAGGTCGTCCCCCGAGATCTTGATGGCGATTTGGGCGTACACGCCGGAGACCATGTGGCTGATGAGGTGGGCGAGCGGTTGCTCGACTTCAATGTCGACTCCGGGGGCGTCTTTGCGCAGGCCGTCGAGAAGTTCGCCGATGGTCTCTTCGCGATGCCGGCCCGAGTTCGGGTTCATGCCGAGGATGTACTCGCTGGAGTTGACGGGCATGGCGTGCTCATCCATTTCGGCGCGGCCGGTGCGGCGAACGAAATTGAGGATCGCCCCGCGCGGGTTCTCGGGGGAAAGCTGCATCGAGGCGAGGCGGGCGTCGATCGTCTTCGCCACTGCTCCGGACGCTTCGAGCGACGATCCGGGGGGAAGCGTCACGTTGATCTGCACGCTTCCTTCGTCGAACTGCGGCAGGAAGTTGCGGCCCAGATGCGCGAACCACCACCCGGAGACCGCCACCGCTCCCCACGTGACGACCAGCAACAAGCTCGGGCAGGCCATGCTGAAGCGGACGAGGCGCGACGCGACCGCCTTGAGAAATCGCAACAGGAAGCCATCGTGTTCGCGATGTGCCGCGCGGGACGCGGGCAGCAGATAGAACGACAGGACGGGGGTGACGGTCAGCGAGATCGCCAACGACGCGAGGATCGACACGATGTACGCCACCCCCAGCGGCGCGAACAGGCGACCCTCGACACCCGACAGGGCGAACAGCGGCAGGAACACCAGGATCACCACCGCCGTGCCGAACACGATCGCCCCGCGGATTTCGCGACTGGCCTCGTAGACGACGACGAGGGGGGGACGGGGTGCGGCCAGGGCGTTGTTCTCTCGCAAGCGCCGGAAGATGTTCTCCACGTCGACGATGGCGTCGTCGACGAGTTCTCCCATCGCCACCGCGATCCCCCCGAGCGTCATCACGTTGATCGACAGTTCGGTTCCCGTCAGCCAACCGATGGCGCGGAACACGAGCGTCGTCGCGACGAGAGACAGCGGGATGGCTGTCAGTGTGATGAACGTCGTGCGGAAGTTCAGCAGGAACACGAACAGCACGCTGACGACCAGCCCCGCCCCGATCGCCAACGCTTCGGCCACGTTGAAGATGCCGCGGTCGATGAAGTTCTTCAGGCGGAACAGGCCCGGGTTGACGACCAGGTCGGGAGGAAGCGTCGCTTCGATTTCGAGGAAGGCAGCGTCGATGGCGTCGGTGAGGGCGCGGGTATCGACGTGCGGCTGCTTGGCGATCGTGAACACGACTGCGGCGTGACCGTTGACTCCCCCGTCTCCCCGTTGAAAGCGTGGCCCCTCGGCGACCTTGGCGATCTGTCCGACGAGGACGGGTCGCTCCGGGTTGGACCGCACGGGAATCTTGAGCAGGTCGTCGAGGACGACGCGCGAGTCGGGGCCCAGGCGGCCGAGGATTCGCACCGGACGTTCCGTTTCCCCCTCGACGGCGAATCCGCCGCTGGTGTTGATGTTGCTGTCGCGCAGTGCTCGTTCGACATCCCCGAGGGTGACCCCGTACTCGAGCAAGGCCGACGGGTCGACCAGGATCTGGTACTGCTTGCGGTCCCCCCCCTGCACGAAGACTTCGGCCACTCCGGTGGTTTTCAAGAGTCGCGGGCGGACGACCCAATCGGCGAAGGTGCGCAGTGCCATGCGCTGCTGCACGGGGGTGGGAAATTCGACCTCGTGATCGTGGCCCTCGACGCGAACGACCCCACGGACCGGACCGCTTCCAGCCCCGTCGCTGTCCAGCCGGACGGTCTCGGAGGGGACTCGCTCCCATGATTTGGTGTTGCGTCGATCCGTCGGCCGCCACACGCGGACGGTGGGCTTCCCCTGCTCGACGGCGACAAGTTCGGCCATCCACGGTGTGTCGGCCACCCGCGCGAGGACGCCCCCCTCCGGCCCCGGTTGCCGATACAGCCCCGCGATCACGATCTGGCCCATGATCGACGCGGGGGGCGTCATCAGCGGACGGATTCCCTCCGGCAAGATCCCTTCGAGCGTGGCGAGGCGTTCTTGCACGGTCTGCCGCGCGGCGCGGATTTGCGTGTCCCAATGGAACTCGATGAACACGACATTGAGGCCGGGGGTCGATTGGCTGCGCACCGACAGCACCCCGGCCGCCCCGAGGATCGCGATCTCGATCGGTTGCGAAACGAGTGTTTCGACCTCTTCCGTCGCCAGTCCCGGACACTCCGTGATGACCACCACGCGCGGCCGGTCGAGGTCCGGAAACACGTCGATCGGCAGTTGCGCGCCCAGATACGCACCGTACACGAGCAACACCAGGCTGGTGGTCAGCACCAGCATGCGTTGACGGAGGGCGAATTTGATGACGGCGTTGAGCATGGGGCGGCCCGGCGGAAGTTTCGACGCGGCGGAGTGATTGTCGTGTGGAGTTGTTGGCGGATGTGGATGCGGGCAGGATCAATGGGCGCCGTGCACGGTGCCATCGGCGTGCACGTGCAGGCCCGGAGTTTCGCCCCCCGCCGCCTGCGACTTGAGGACCCGGTTCAAGGTCGCAGCCGCGCTCTGCGCGAGGTACATCCCCGGCGTCACGGAGCCGTCCGGTTCGAGGACGGCGTGTCGACGGTCTTCGTACAGCACGCGAACCGCTCGGCGGTCGAACAGGTCGCCGTTCTGACGGAAGACGAACGCCTCGGGGCCTTCGTGCACAACCGCCGCCGCCGGCACCACGAACACGTCGCGGAATTCCTCGACCGGCACGTGCAGTCGCGCGCGCTGTCCCGGCCGATATCTCCACACGACAAACGCCTCGCCGTCGCGGTCATAGCCGCGCGATTGGTTGACCAGGGGGATGAAGAAATCGAAGGTGCGGGTCTCGGGATTGATGGCGTTTGCGAGGTGTCGAATCTCGAACCTCTGTGCGGCCTTCGGCCAATGGGCGTCGTCGTCCTCGGCGAATTCGATGTCGATGGCCCGCCGCTCCTGCGCGGTCCGTTCCAGATACGGAGCCTCCGGTTTGAAGGCGTGCCCCGCGACGTACAGCGACTGGTGGTTGGACAGTTGAGCGAGGAGCTGTCCCGCCTGCACCTGCTGGCCGAGTTCGACCTGCAACTCCTGGTACTCGAAAGCGGGTTCGTCGGCTTGGTTTGGTGCGTTCGGGTTGGCCGGTTCGGGGTTGGCCGGGGGATTGGCGACTTCCAATGCCGCCGGTCGCACGTTCTCGTCCTTCACGTCCGTCGCTCGACCATCCCGCGGCGCGGGGAGCAGCGCCTGGTTCTTGAAGCTCACCGGTGGCGCCGCGACCTCGATCGTCGACACGAAGCGTCCCTTCGCGACATCCTCGATCTGCGCCGGCGAGAGTCCGCGCGTCAGCAAGTCTTGCCGGTACGCGAGGATCAGTGTGTTCTGCCGCCGCACCTGGTTGTTCAATTCGATCAACCGCGCCTCGGGAATCGCGCCGGTCTTGGCGGCGGAATCCAGGCGGGCCAGTTGCTCCCGCACCAACTCGATCTCCCCTGTCGCCTTGAACAATTCGGACTGCGTGTTCTGCAGGTACTCGCTGAACAGGCGGAGCGTGAACAGCGGTTGGCCGGGCCGCACCGTATCGCCGGGGAACGCATGGATTTGCGTGACGACCCCGACGGCGGGAGACGTGACGCCGCGATCGGACAGCCCCGGACGATCCACGATCGATCCGGGGATCAGCACCGTTCGCCAATACGACTGCAGCCGCGCGGGTTTCGACACGAGGCCAATGTTCTTCCGCGCCTGGGCGCTCAGTTCCAGCACACGGGGCTTGGAAGCCGGTGCGGCGGAGTGGTCCTCCGCGTGTGCGTCGGCTTCGACGGCGGGGGCGGAACTTGTCGCCAGCGCCACCCACGGCAGCCAGCGATCGCGCAGCGCGAACGCCCCGCCGCCGACAGCCGCCACGACCAACAGACCGGCCACGAATCTGGGAACAGGGAACAACCGCATACGGCACCCGTTGATGGGAAGAACACGGATGATGGGAAGAACACGGAGCGCGTGTTCAGAGCGCGTGCTCTGTTGTGCGCGACCGCAATTCCGGACGCTGTATCGGCCCGCGTGCGGCGATTCGCACGCGCGAACGTCGGCCGTCAGACACCGGGCGGGGAACAATCGCGTTCGCAGCGACGAACGCAAGGCGCGGAGTCACACGCGCAGCAGCCCGTTGCGCGGCGCGCGCGCGTTTTCCCGCCGTATCGGCGGGGCGGGTCGAGCAACACCGTCGGTCCGCGACAGCGCGCACGGCGTCACGCGGTTCGGTGCGAGGCACTCGGCGGGGCGAACGTCCGCCCTCGTCGATACACGGCGCCGCGCGTCGCCCGTTTCGTCACCCAAAAACAGGGCGTCCGCGTCGTGCGAGTCCCCCGCGACGGCGAACTCGTGTTCGGACACTTCGCGAACATCCGCATCCGCGTGGCAATCCTCGCCGTGGCGATGTTCGGCGTTTCGTCCGGACAGATGGACGTGAGGTCGCGCGTCGGTGTGGTCGTGCCCGCAAACCGTCGTGCAATGCACGTGGGGCAGCGCGGACCCAAACAGGCCTTGCAACACCAGCAGGAGCGCGATCAATCGGGACATGCCACCCACAGTTCCGCATCCGTGTCGAAACGTTTCTCGGCCACGAACCTGAACGGTAGATTCGGGCATCGGGCGAATCAAGACCATCTTTCCGCCGGAGTTTCCGCCGGACGACGAACGTTGCGTCGCAATCCGCCACGGAAGCACGGACCGCTTCGCCGTGCCGAGCCACCGGGGTCCGCTTCACGTCGTCCAGTCCCCGGTTACTTCGCCGCGGACCTACGGACGGTTCCCTTCGCTCGCGAATCCGGCGCGAACCCGCCAACATGACGCTCCCCGCGTGGTGGTGCCGGAACGGATCCCGGCACCCGCGCACCGGGGGAGTCCCCCCTCGATGGCGCGCCATGCTGCTCACCTGCCGACCGATCAGTCCGGGCATCGCTCGCGGTGTCACGCACGTCATCGATGGTCGCCGCCTGCTCGCCGCCGCCTCGGGAGTCACTTCCAGCGGACGGCCGGAATTCGAGTTCGAGCGGCTGCGCGACGCTGTCGACCTGGCCGTGAACCAGCTCGAACGGGTCCAGCGGCAACTCTCCGGCCAGTTGGAAACCAACGACATCGCGATTTTCGGCTCGCACGCCGGATTGCTCCGCGACAAGCAATTGACCGACCGCTTCGAGCGGCGGATCTTCGACCATGGCGAATCCGCCGAGGCGGCGGTCGGGCAGGTGGTCGGCGAATTGGTCCAACAGTTCCAGGCGCACCCCGTCGCGCTCCTGCAAGACAAGGCGCACGACCTGCTGGACATCGGAAGGCGGTTGCTGCACTGCCTGTCCGCCGGATCGAGGACGGATGACGAACACGCTCCGCCTCCCTCCGGGGATGGCGTGGTGATCGTCGCGTCCACGATCACTCCGTCCGAACTGGTGCGGTTCGCCCACCGGGGGGTGGCGGCGATCGTCACCGAGTCGTGCGGGATGAAGTCGCACACCGCCATCCTCGCGCGGGGGATGGGGATTCCGTTGGTGACGGGGGTGTTCAGCCCGGGCGAGACCGTCCCCGACGGCGTTCCTGTGTTCGTCGACGCCAACGAGGGTCGGATCCTGATTGCTCCGGTCGGATCGGACGATCCGCTCGTCGAATCGCTGTCACGCAGTATCGCCCAATTCACGTCCGCGCCGACGCTCGCGTGTCCTCCGCTCGTCACGTCCGACGGCGTGCGGCTCCGCATCCTGCTCAACATCAGCGACCCCATCGAAGCCCATTTTGTGCGCGAGTTCGGGGCCGACGGCGTGGGGTTGTTCCGCACCGAATTCCTCTACATCGACCGCTCCGGCTGGTTGACCGCCGATGAGAGTTACGCGATCTACCGCCGCGTGACCGACGCGCTGGGGGACGCCGAATTGACCGTGCGGCTGGTCGACTTCGGCGCGGAGAAGTGCCCGCCGTACGCCGACATTCCGATCAGCCGCAATCCGAGCCTGGGGTTGCGCGGCATCCGCCTGTTGTTGCAGCGTCCGGACATCCTGCAACCGCAAGTCGCGGCACTGGCCCGGATCGCCAGCGAGCGGCCCGTCACGGTGATCCTGCCGATGCTCGACACCCTCGACACACTGGAAATCGCCATCGCCGAATTGTGCCGGTATGCGGGGGTGTCCACGAGGTCGGAGTTGCCGTTCAAACTCGGGACGATGATCGAAGTCCCCGCCGCCGCATGTTTGGTCGAAGACATCCTGCCGCATGTCGACTCCCTGTCGATCGGCCTGAACGACCTCACGCAGTATCTCTTCGCGGCGGATCGGGACGACGAAACCGTCGAACGTTATCACGACCCTTTGCAGCCCGCGCTCCTGCGACTGTTGCGGCGGATGATCGAAGCGGCCAACGCCGCCGGGAAACCGCTCACCATTTGCGGAGAGTTGGCGGGGGACCCGAACCTCACCGGGTTGCTCATGTCGCTGGGGGTCCGCCGATTCAGCGTTTCGCGAACGAACTATCGCGGCCTGATCGACATGGTTCGCGGACTGTCCTGGGCCGAGCTGTACGGCTTGGGGAACGAAGTGCTGAAGCTGACCACCGGCCGCGCCGTCCGCGAGCGCTTGGCGAAGCGGTTCGGCCGCGCCGCCGAGAACGGCGAGTCCGCCTGACGAGGCCCGCGCCCGAGTCCGTATCGGGGCTGGTGGGGCTCGATTCAACGCTCGCGGTGGAACTTCCACTCGCCGCGCTCCGCCGGTCGGGCCGGCGCCTCGCGCAGCCGCGCGAGGGTCCGCTCCATGTCGGGCGGTAGTGGAGCTTCGATCGTCATCGCGCGACCCGTGGCCGGGTGCTGGAACTCCAGCCGAAATGCGTGCAGCGCTTGCCGACAGATCAGCGTATCGGCGGGAAGTCCCCCATCGCGCGGCGGGAGTTTGGCCGCCGCCGCTCCGTTGCAGCCACCGGTCTCGCCGCGATCCACAAACGCCGCCGTCAGACATTCGCGGCCGCCGTAAAGTCCGTCCGCCACGATCGGATGCCCCAAGTGCCGAAGGTGCACGCGAATTTGGTGCGTCCGCCCCGTCCTGGGGAGCATCCGCACGTACGTGAACTCGGCGAATCGTTCGAGGACTTCGTACCCCGTCGTCGCTTCCCGTGAGTTCCCCCCCGGTTCGCAGACGGTCATTTTCTCGCGATTGCCCGGATGCACCCGCATGTGCGTTTCGATGATTCCGGAATCGGACGCGACCCGGCCCCACGCGATCGCGCGATACTCCTTCTTCGTCTCGCGCCGCTCGAACTGCGCCGACAAGTGGCCGTGGACCTGGTTGTTCTTGGCCACGACGATCACACCGCTGGTGTCGCGGTCCAGGCGATGCACGATTCCCGGTCGGAACCGGCCAGCCACGTCGCTGAGCGCGTCGAAATGGAATTGCAGGGCGTTGGCCAGCGTGCCGCCGTAGTTCCCCTTGCCGGGGTGCGTGATGAGGCCGGCGGGCTTGTTGATGACCACGAGGTGCGGGTCCTCGAACAGCACGTCGAGCGGAATGTCCTCGGGTGTCAGCGACTCGTCGGGGCGCTCGGGAAGCCGCACGTCGACGCGGTCGTTGACGCGCAGGCGGCGGCTCATTTTCACCGGCAAGCCGTTGACCTTCACCCCCCCGTCGGCGATCGCCTTTTGAAACAACGCGCGGGAAAAGTTCGGGTACAACCGCACGAGATACTGATCGACGCGCCACCCGTGCGCGCGCGGCTCGACGGTGAGGCCCGTCTCGGGAAAGACCGGTGCCGGGGAAGCGTCCGCAGCGCCCTCTGGAACCGAGGGGCTCTCCGCCGGCGCGTCGTCGTCGATTTCGAATTCCGCTTCGTCGTCACTCATGGCCCGAACCGTCGCCGCATCCCGGTCGACCAAGGCCGCGAAGCGTGCGCTTCGCGGCTTTGGCCGACCTCATGGAATCGCCGGTCGACACGGACCGTTGCGAGAAGCCCCCACTGTAGCCCGCAAGGCGGAGGTTTGTCCGCGCGAGGCGGAACTTGGCCCGGCTCAGTGGGTGACGGGCGGCCCCATGGGAGTAACGGGGGGAGCGTAACCTCCCGCCGACGGAGTCGCTCCCGATTTGGCCGCCCGCATTTTCGCCAACAGGTCGGCCAGCGATCGGTGCATCCGCGTCGTCGTACGCACGACGAGCAAGCCGTCGACCTCGCCAATGCTCGATGGCCCCCCTGCCGTCGTCCACGCATCCGGTTCCAGAACTTCGACAATCATCGCCACCAAGGGGCGCCCCAATTCGGTGGCCACGGGTCCGGTGCCCCCTTGGGCACCCCCTCCGCCGCCCGCTCCGGGAGTCGCTCCGGGCATCATCATACCGGGTGCAGACCCGCCAGGTTGTCCTGCCGCACCCGGGCCGCCGAACTGCACCCGAGTGTACCTTGGAGCGGAAGTGGGGCCGGCCATCGACGACATCATCGCCCCTTCGCCGCCCGAAGCCATTCCAGGCATCATCTCAGACATATGCGCCGTCGCCCCGTACGCCATGGGTTGGCCGATCAGGTCGCGCACGTTGTACACGTCAACAATCAGAGACTGGGACTCTTGCGTCAGATAAACGAGGCCTTCCCGCGTGTCGAACGACAGCGCGCCCGCGCAGCCCAGCGAGCGCAACAACAGATCGAGAGCCGTACGGTAAGTGACCGAGTTCGCCGGAATCTTGAGCGTCACGTTCTGGTCCGGACTGAGGCTTCCTTCGCTTTCGATCGCCTTCTCGTCCATCAGAATGGAAACCTGGAGCTGTTCCGACAGGACCGAAAGACAATCGCGAACCGGCACGTCATCAAAGGCAATCTCGGCGGTACAGATCTCTTCCAGCTTGGCGTCCGTCTTGCGACGCAATTCCTCCGCCGGGGAAATCCGCGCGGGCGCCGCGGCGACCACGGGCACCGACCCGCCTCCCATGTCTCCGAAGCCCGCCTGAGGTGACGCTGGCGGAGACTGGGCCGGCGCCGCCGGAGGGGCCAGCGGCGCGTTTTGCGGCGTGAACAATCCCGCCGCGAGCAGTCCCACGAACAACACGCACGCCGACACCAGCGTTCCCCGCACGATCATCCGCCGCCGCCGGATCGCACCGACCGTCGACAGCCGAGTCGCCATCCCGGCGGCGTCCCCCACGTCCTTCAGCGCCAAGCGGATCGCTTCCTCGCGGGAGTGTCCCGCCTCCATCAGGCCGGACAAACGCGACTCCAGATGGTCGCGCAGTTCGTCCGCCACACTCGCCCGCTGCGACTCGTTCAGGCGGAGCATGCGGGCCAACATCGACAGGTACAGCTCGAATTCCTTCTCCGGCATGGCACACCTCGGGCAAGCAGGGGGGCACGGTCGACGGGGCCGGGGAAACGCGGGGGACCGGCCCGCGATTCCGGACAACTTGCGGACTACCGAACGTTCACCCGCCGGGGGGAGCGGCAAAGCCCCCCCGCAACGGTTGCAACAGCGATTGAATGCAGCGGACGTAGGAATCCCATTCGAGAGCCTGGGACTGCAGGCGTCGCCGGCCGGATGCGGTCATTTCGTACCACTTCCGCCGACGCCCCGTCGATTCGTCCCACGAACTGCGAATGAGGCCGTCGTCCTCGAGACGATGCAGAACCGGATAGAGGGTTCCGGCGGAGACCTGCACGAGGTCGCGGCTGGCGTCGCGAAGGGACTGCTGCAACTGATACCCGTACGTGGAACCCCGCGCCAGAACGGACAGGACCATCAGGTCCAAACTTCCGCGCAACAGATCGGGGCCCAATCGCTCGGTCATCGGTCGCGTCCTTCCATGTATCGCCAGCCGATATATTGGCTGGCGATACATGGATCGTCAAGAGGCGTCCGTTGCGAATCTTTGTGTTCCACCAAGACGCAGCGTCCCCCGGAAACGCGAAACGCCGAACCACCCCTCAAGGTGGTTCGGCGTTCACGCTCTCTCGTCAACTTGATCGAAGGTCATTTCGCGGCGAGCGGCTGGACGGCCACCGCGGGGCGTCCCTTCTCGGCGGTGAGCTTGTCGACGATCGCCTTTTTGGCGGCCATCACAGCCCCCGTCTGCTGAGTCTGCGCGACGAGCGTTTCCATCTGCTTCGTCTGCTCGGGGGTCGGGTTCATCTCGGCGACCGCCTTGTCGGCGGCGGCCTTGAGCGCGACCGCCTGATCCACCGCCGCTTTGAGCTTGGCCGTGGTGTCGACAACCGCTTGATCCGCCTTGGCCTTCTCGGCCACTTGCGCGTCATAGGCGGCCTTGGCTGCTGCCGAGGCCTTCTCGACGGCGGCCAGCGCTTCGGTCACCGCAGCCTGAGCCGTTTTATCGCCGGCGCCATCGACGAGCGCCTTCGCGGCTTTGGCCTTCTCGGCGGTCGCGGCGACACCCGCGAGCACCGCTTCCCCTTGTTTGCGAAGCTCCTCGCGTGCGACGACCTGCTTGTCGGCCTCGGCCTTCGCCGCGGTGGCGACTTCCGCCGCCTTCGCCGCTTCGCCGCTGGCCTTCACCGCCGTCTCCGCCAAAGCCTTTTTGTCGGCCAACAGTTTTTGCAACGCAGCCAACTGCGCGGCGACATTCGTCGCGGCGGTGTTGGCGGCGGCAAACTCGGCCGTCGCCGCTTGCAGACGCGCTTCCAGAGCCGCCGGATTCGTCGCGAACTTGACGACTTCAACGCCGTCGGCGGCGTTCCAGCCCGTCACCAACCCGGTCCAATCCCCGGCATAAACGGTTCCGTTTGTTTCCGAAAACGCCACCTTCAGCGCCACGTCCGGAGTGGCCGCGAAAGCACGTTGTTGGGCGCCGTTTTGGTCCCACAGCTTCGTCACGCGGTCGCGACCAGTCGAAACCAAACGTCCGTCGCGAAGGAAGAAAACGCTTTGCGATCCCCCGCCGTGGGCGCCCCACGTCTTGATCTGCGAGCCGCCGTTCATTTCCCACAGGCGGACCGTCGCATCCTCGCTCGCACTGGCCAGCACGTTCGAATCCAAACGCCAACTCACCTGCGTCACCGCCCCGGTGTGTCCCGCGAGGTTGTAAAACTCGCGACCGGTGTTGGCTTCCCACACGAACAGGCCGTTGCTGCGGTCGCCCGACGCCAGCAACACGCCGTCCGGACTGAACTCGATGGCCGTCACCCAGTCGGTGTGCTTCTTCATCTCGAACAACAGCTCGCCGTTCGACGTGTCGTAAACTCGGACCAGCTTTTTCGGACCACCGACGGCCACCATCCCGTGATTGGGACTGATATCCGCCGCGAGGATGGCGTCCGGCTCGTTGCCGACTTCCGACATCCGCCCGCCGGTCTTCACGTCGAACACGATCGCCTTGCCCGATTGGCCACCGCGACCACCCGCCGCCAAGAGCAGCGAACCGTTGCGGCTGAACCGCAGCACGTTGACCGTCCCTTCCGGGAACGGGAAGACCGCCGCCACCGTGTTGTCGCGCAGGTCGTACAGAATCACCTGACGGTGCCCGGCCACGGCCAAGAGCGGCGCCCACGGGCTGGCGGTCATGGCCGTCACCGCGTTGCCGCGCGAGGAAAGCACGAGCGGCTCGGTCGAGAGGCTTTCGGGCATCGGCGGCGGCCCTTCGGGCTTGTCGCCGGAAATCATCACCGTGCCGAGTGCGAAGCTCTTCTTCTTTGCCTTGCGAGGCATGCTGGCGGCGGTTTCAAGCACGCCCCCTTCGATCCACTGCTTGATGATCGCCAGTTCGTTGTCCGGCAGCTTGCCCCCTTGCGGCGGCATGATCGGTTGTTCGGCGTGCGTGACGAGCGCCCACAGACGGCTGTCGTCCAGGCCTTCTTCAATCACGGCTCCCGACGCGCCGCCGCTCATCGTGGCGGCGTAGTTGTCGAGGACCAGGCCCCCCTTGGCGTTCCCCGCGTCGTGGCACGAATTGCACTTCGCGCGGAACAGCGGCAACACATGGTCCGTGAAGTTGATCTTCGGAGCGTCTTCGGCCCGAACGGAACCAGCCCCCGCAAGCAGGGTGGTGACGACAAACACGGCGACGAGTACACGCGGCATGATCGAACCCGGCAAAGATGGCTCGTGAGTCAGGCTGTCCCTGACAAACCGTCACTGGAAATCCCCACCGTGGGAAAAAGGCTCCACGACCGTCTCCCGGCACAGCGACCAACGGGAGCGTCGCACAACACTCTCCGAGCGATAGCTCGAACCGGGGTTCGGGGTCCGACCCCGATCAGTGGTTGAACAAGAATTCGCGACTGTTCAGCAGCGACCAGAAAGCGTCTTCGTACAATTTCTGGCGGTCGTTGGCTTCGTTGAACAGCGGTTGGAAGAACGCGAGTTCTTCGGGCGTCGGTTTGCGTGACAGGCAACGAACGTAAAGCTGTTCGATCACCTGCTCGGGGGGTGTCTTTTCGTCCAGCCATTTCTTGACGAGGCCCCCCTGTTGGATCTTCGCATTGACGGTGTCGCCGTTCATGAGGTGCAGGGCCTGCGAGAGCGTCGGCTCCATCTTCACTTCGCACGAGCAAACGGTTTCGCGCGTCGCGCGACCGAACGTCGTGAGGAAATAGGTCGAGGTTGAACCGTCGGCCACCTGCACCGCGCGGGCACCCAGCGGCAGACCCTGGAACTTGTTCTTTGTAGATGTCACCTGGGTGATGCAGTCGAGCAGCGATTCGGCCTTGATCCGCCGCAACTGAGCGCGGGCGAAGTTCTTCGTGTCCGACTCGTTACTGTCGTTGCGGTCGGTCGATCGCTGGTACGCCTGCGAGCGGCAGATTTCGCGCACGAGGCCTTTGAAGTCGTAGCCGGTTTCGGTGAATCGTTTGGCGAGGGCGGCGAGCAGTTCCGGGTTCGACGCCGGGTTGCTGATCCGCACATCGTCCACCGGTTCGATGATGCCGATGCCGAAGAAGTGCTGCCACACGCGGTTCGCCATGTTCGAGGCGAAGTACGGGTTCTCGGGCGACGCCAGCCAACCGGCCATCACGTCCCGTCGGTCTTTCCCCGCCACATCGGGAATCGCCCCACCCAGGAACTTCGGCACCATGCGCCGGCCCCCGACCGGGTGGGCCACTTCCCCTCCCCCGCTGTTGAAGACGATCGTCTCGCGGTAATCCTCGCCCTGCTTGCGGCCGACCTGCGAGAAGAACGCGGCGAAGTGGTAGTAGTCGTCCTGAGTCCAGCGGTCGAACGGGTGGTTGTGGCACTGGGCACACTGAATCCGCATCCCCATGAACACCTGGGCGACATTCTCCGCCACCTTCAGCGTGTCCCGTTCGTTTTGATAGTAGTTCGTCTGCGGGACCTTGAACGTTCCGCCGCTCGCACCCAGCAGGTCCTTGACCATTTTGTCGAGCGGGACGTTGTTGCCGATCTGCTCGTTCAACCATGTGTAGTACAGCAACATCGACTTGTAGCTGATGATGTTGTTCGAGCGGACCATGAGCCATTCGGCCCATTTGCCGACCCACAGTTCGGTGAATTCCTTGCGGTCCAGCAACTGATCGATCAGCTTGTTCCGCTTTTCCGGATCGCTGCTCGCCATGAAGGCCGTGAACTCTTCCAACGGTGGCAAGCCACCCACGAGGTCGAGATAGACGCGGCGAATGAAGACTTCATCCGAGCAGACCGGCGACGGGGAGACCCGCAGCTTTTTGAGCTTGTCGTACACGAGGTCGTCGACGTAGTTGTTCGACGCGACCTGCGGGAACTCGAACTTCAGTCCCTTCGGCAGCACGATGTACTGCGAGCCGACCGTGTGCGTCGCGAAGCGGGCCATGATGTAGGCCTCGCCCCGCTTGGCAGCGGTGACGAGGCCGCTTTCGTTGATCGACGCCGAGTTGTCGTTGTTGGACAGGAACAGGGCCAAGTGCGTCACGTCGCGATCGGTGCCGTCCGAGTACTTCGCGATGGCCGTGACCTGTTGGGTTTCCCCTTCGCCGTCGAGCACCGCTTGTTGCGGATAGATCTCCAGACTGGTGCAGGTCGGAATGGTTGCGGGATCGTTCGGGCATCCCGCGGCGATCCACTCGACCATGTCCTTGCACAGTTCGGACTCCGGCGCGAACCGCTTGCCCCCGGTGTGTGGCACGGCCCCGACCGATTTCTCGACCAGGAGGCTCGACGCGGGAACCGCCAAGTCGATGCGGCGACCGAGTTGCTCCCGAGTGATGCGATGGTGGTCGCCGTCAGCGTCGTAGCCGAACAGTGACAACCGGAAACCGTCTTTGCCCCGCGCCGCACCGTGGCACGAACCGGTGTTGCAGTTGGCCTTCATGAAAATCGGCATCACGTCCAGCTTGTAGCTGACCGGACGAGGGGCGGCCGCTTGCTCGCACTTGACCGGCACCATGGCCGATTGTCCGGCGAAGTCGATCTTCAAATCCGTTGTCCCGTCCGCCGCCGCGTACAACGTCGAGCCATCGCGACGCACCAACGCGGGATTCGCGAGGGTCCATGTCGCTTGCTTGGACACGTCACGCGTCAGGCCGTCGGAGTAAACCGCCTGCACGACGATGATCTGCCGATCCTTGGAGGTCAGCAGGTTCACGGCTTGCGGAAACACCCGCAGCGACACCACCCCCTCGGCGGGAGCGGTCCCCTCGGCACGGACCAAGCCCGCCGCGCAGACGACGATCGACAACACCAACACCGCTTGACGAATCATGACCAGCGTCCCGCCGGGAGGATGGATTCAACCACCAAGGAACAAAGGCACCAAGGGGGTTTTCAGACTTCAACACGAAAACACAAGGAAGCGCTCAAGAGGGAACCACAGAGGACACGGAGTGACACAGAGGAAAACCAAAACTCTGCGATTCTTACTCTGCGAAACTCCGTGTCCTCTGTGGTGAATCCCTTATGTCTTCCTTGGTGTCTTGGTGGTTCACGACTGTGTTACTTCTTCCTGTATTACTTCTTCTTGTCCCGCTCTTGCTGCTCCAGTCGGAGTTGCTCCAGCCGTGTCAGGCGCTTCGGCGGGGCGGGGGGCGCTTCCGCCGGCTTGGGAGA
>JBIKMW010000127.1:0-18144 GCA_044359065.1 Planctomycetales bacterium
TTGTCGTCGCTGGCGGTGACGATACGACGGCCATCCGGGCTGAAGCTGGCGTGGCGAACGGCACCGTCATGTCGGAGCGGCTCACCGTAGGGTTGGCCGGTCTCGGCATCCCAAATGCGGGCGGTCTTGTCGTCACTTGCGGTGACGATGCGGCGGCCGTCGGGGCTGAAGCTGGCGTGACGGACAAAGTTATCATGCCGAAGTGGCTCACCGTGGGGTTGGCCGGTCTCGGCATCCCAGATGCGGGCGGTTTTGTCCTCACTGGCGGTGACGATGCGGCGGCCATTCGGGCTGAAGCTGGCGCGGTAGACAAACCCGTCATGTCGGAACGGCTCGCCGTGGAGTTGGCCGGTCTCGGCATCCCAGATCCGCGCCGTCTTGTCCCAACTGGCGGTGACGATGCGGCGGCCATCCGGGCTGAAGCTGGCGTGAATGACAACATGGTCATGCTGGAGCGGCTCGCCGTGGGGCTGGCCTGTGTCCGCATCCCAGATCCGCGCGGTGTTGTCAGAACTAGTGGTGACGACGCGGCGACCATCCGGGCTGAAGCTGGTTAGCCAGACAGTATCGTCATGCCGAAGCGGCTCGCCGTGGGCTAGGCCGGTCTCGGCATCCCAGATCCGCGCGGTGTTGTCCCAACAAGCGGTGACGACGTAGCGGCCATCCGGACTGAAGCTGGCGTGGCGAACGGCACCGTTATGTCGAGGCGGCTCGCCGTCGGGTTGGACGGTCTCGGCATCCCAGATCCGCGCGGTCTTGTCCTCGCTGGCGGTGACGATGCGGCGGCCATCCAGGCTGACGCTCGCGTGGAAGACATCGCCGCGTTGTCGAAGTGCCATCGATCTGGTTGACGAGCGCGTCCGCAAGAGGCTCCAAAGTCGGTCCGCTGCCAGTTGATTCTCCGGTTCGTGCTCCAGCGCACGAGCCCACAAGGCGCCTGCTTCTCTCGACTTGGGTACTCCGCTAAAACCTCTTGGAGACGGTCCCGTTCGTTCGGCCGCGTACACCTCTTCCATGATTCGATTCCCAGCGGCGACGTCAATCACACTGACGCGGTGCAGCAGGGCTTGATAACGCTGCCTGGTAATGACCTCATCAACCCGCGCTTGTTCAGCCACACGCCGTTGATTTTCAGCCGCGCGGGATCTGGCCTGTTCGATGCGGGCGGTCTGGGCGGCGAGCCAAGCGAGGCCCCCAGAGGCGATCGCGGCGATGAGGAGCAGGGTCATCGTCGCGGTCACGGCGGCGAAGCGGCGGCGTTTTTTGCGTTCTTCGGCGAGCTGTTGTCGGGCCACTTCGCGGGCGAGGCGGTCGCTCCGTTCGCGGCGGGCGGCGACGATGATCGGGGCGAGGATGTCGTGGGTCAGTTCCATCCGTTCGACGCCGCCGCGCTCTTCGATGACGAGCAGGCGGCTGTCGACAAGCTGGCGAAGGCGGGCGGCACCGTCCGGGACACCGCGTGCGGCCAGATGCTCCACGGCGGCCTGAACGGTGCGGGACTCACGAAACCCGGATTCGGAGACGAGATCGTCTTCGATGAACTCGCGGAGCGCTTCCGGATGTGTGGCGAAGGAGGCTTCGTAGAACTCGCGGAGGACTTCGGGAGCGTTGGCGAGACCTTCGATCTGGATCTGGGATTCACTACGTGCGAGTCGGCGAACGTTGAGCTGTTCGCACATCAGGCTGAGCAGCGGGGGGACGTTGTCGATCTCGTCGAGCGGTGTCTGCGCGGGGACACCGGCGACGAGCCGCACGATGGCCGCGGCGGTCTCCAGGGGAATAATCGGTGACGTGATGCCGCGAATCGCGCCGGGGTCGTAGACGGCGCGGATTGCCTCGGGGCCACGCAGGGGCCGCAACTCGAAGCGGTTGTCCATCATCGAGGGCATCCGCCGGCGGCCGCGCTCGAGGCGATGGAGAAAGTCGTCGCGGAGTGTCAGCAGGACCTTGACGGCGGTGGGGCCGGTTTGCAGCCGGTCGGCGAAGTCGTCGTCGCGCTCCATGCGTTCGCGAACGGAGGCGGGGGGGCGGTTCTCGACGAGGCAGGCGAGGGCTTCGAAGAAGGCCTTGGCGTCGTCGGGACGGCGGGCCTCGCCCTGGGTGAAAAGCTCTTCGAACTGGTCGAACATCAGGACGGGCGTGAGGTCGGTGTCGGTCAGCCCCCATCCGGGATCGTGAAAGAGTTCCCACAAGGAAGGTTGCTGCGCTTGGTCATAGCCGATTCGTTCGATCCGCAATGTGGTTCGGACTTTACGCACGACCTGAGCTTCGAGGCACTCCCGAATGAAGTCGACGATACCGCACTCCCCCATCATCCTTGCCCAACTGCCCAAGTCGACGTTGGCTGGCAGGGAGGCTTCGTTGAAGTCAGCGGAAGGGTTGTCGAGAAAGTCCAGACGGATCAACAAGGGGGTCTGTCCCGCATCGCGCAGCCTGGGAATCAACCCCGCCCGAAGCAGGCTGGTTTTGCCCCAGCCGGATTGGCCGTACAGGACGGTGAGGGTTCGGTGCTGGACCCGTTCAAACAGTTCCTGGATTTCCTTGTCGCGGCCGTAGAAGTAGTCGCGGACTTCCTCGGTGAACGAGCGCAGGCCCAGCCAGGGGGCCTCGGGAGTCACGCCGAGGCTGTTGGTGGCGGGGGTGGAGTTTGCAGCCGTGACCGACATGGGAGCGTTCCGTCAGTTCTGGGAGCGGCGGGTCCGTTGCAATTCGGCGAGGCGGGTGGCGAATTCGGGCGTCACCGCCCCCCCTTCGAGCCGCGTTTGCTGGAAGCGTTGAAACAGCTTGGGTTCGTAGCGGGCAGTGCCCAGCGGCAGGTCGTCGACCACAACGGGGTGATAGAACTCCGCCCGCACGGCGTCGGGGTAGCCGACCGCCCGTTCGGAGGCCCAAAACCGTTCCCGATGGAAATAGGCTTCGTTTTGGGCTTCCGTGTTGCGGGAGATGACCGACACGAACAGCGAACAGTTGCGTTCGACCTCTTCCCGCAACTCCTGGTGGTAGTTCATGCCGGTCTGGAGGCGATCCCGGTCGTACCACACGTCGCAGCCGTGCGACTTGAGTCCCGTCACCAGCCGAATGGCGGCGGCCTCGTCCTCCCGCGCGTAGGAAAGAAAGATCGCGCCGCGGGGCATGTGGGCGGGAACCAAGGCGTGGGGGGGACTTTCCGCCGCGACGCTGTCGCCATGCCGCTCCTTTCAGCGACGGGCCAACTCAGCGACGAATTCGCGGGGTTCGCAGGGGACGACCTGGATGTTTTTCACCGCCCCTCCGGGACGGGCTACGTCGCCGAAGAACATCACGAGGCTGTCCGGAAGCGTGTGGACGGGACCTTCGGCGAGGTAATCGACGCGGGGCATGCCGGTGCTGAGGCGGCTTTGGCGGACGACTCGCAGAAAGAACCGAACGAGCCAATCGGCGAAGTTGAGGCCCAGCACGAGGACGCGGAGGTCTTTATCCGCCAGGTCGCGGGCGAGGTTCGGCAACACTGGCATGTGTTGGTGCAGGCCGCAGATGAACTCGAGCAGGTCCTCTTCCCAGGCGACATAGTCGTCGTTCGGAGAGGCTTTGCCGAGGACATGGTACACGGTGGTGCCGGGGAGGTCGCGCTTGCGGCGGGGCAGGTCCTTGTTCTCGGCCTGTGGCGAATAGGCAGCGACGGTGGTGAGTGGCTTGCCGCCGTGGCGGACGCGGTCGAGAGCGGTCGCCAGCAGGGAATCGGGCGTGGCCGAGACGAACAGCTTGAGCCCCGTCACGCTTGCGAGCCGTTCGAGCGTCTCACCCGGCGAAGGGGATTCGTCGCGAAGGATGCGGAACAGACGGGTGTAAATCCGGCCTCGATCCCCCCCGGCGACGAGGTGTCGACAGATGACGTCGTGGAGGTTTGGTTCGGCCGAGAAAGCGGAAGATTCGACGCCCAACCGTTCCGCGAGCTTGCCAGCCAACCACGGGGCCAAAAGCGCGTCGTCCGGTCCGATGGTGGTGACGCCGCTGCCAATGACGGGGAGCACGTTACCCGCTTCGATCAGATCGATCAGGTCGTCCCAGAAATCGTCGGTGGCGATCGACTGGGGGGCGATCGATTCGCCGGGGAGGGACGGAGTGGCGATGGACATCGTTGTTGCGGCTCAGGGAAGAGGTAACAAAGAGTCCCCTCACTCTACGGCCGCGTGCGGCGGAATTCACGCATCAACGGAAGCAGATCCCCCTTGCGACGACAGCCCAGTGCGAATTCGCAACCTCGATCGTCACCCATCCGTCCGGCACAGCGACTGATACGCCAACGCAATCGCGAAGGCGCCGCCGATAAGGCCCAGGCCGGAGACGACGGCAAGCGTCACGCCGGCGAACACTTCCACGTCCATCCACGCGGGGGCGAAGGCGTGGACGAGCATGAAGACCACATAAGCGGCGAAGTACACCGCGAACAGCCGCAGGCCGGTGAGCCGGTTGATAGCGACGGTCTCGGCGGATTCGGCAACGGCTTCAGCGGCGGCGTGGAGGGGCGACATGAGGTGAATACTCCACTTGCGAGAATCGTTTCGACAGACCTGCGGCTCGCTCAGCCTAGCCTTCCCCTCACGCCGGCACCACCGCCCCTTCCTTAACGCGGCGCTGCGCCAGTTCAGCCTGCACGCTCGCAACCACATCCGCCAGCGGCACCTTAATCGCCTCCGCGGCGTCGCGCCATTTGAGTTCGACAAGCCCTTCCTTGAGCCCCTTCCCGCCGACGATGACTCTGAGCGGGAAGCCGATCAGGTCGGCGTCCTTGAACTTCACGCCGGGGCGGACGTCGCGGTCGTCCAGAATCACGTCGATCCCAGCGGTCTTGAAGTCGGCGTAGATCTTTTCGGAGGCCTCTTTGCAGTCCGCTTCCGCCACGTTGAGGGGGAGCAGAGCGACTTCGTAGGGGGCGATGGAGAGGGGCCAGGAGAGGCCGTTGGCGTCGTGCTTGGTTTCGGCGAGCGACGCGATGACACGGTTCACGCCGATGCCGTAGCACCCCATGATCATCGGTTGGCGTTGTTCCTTCTCGTCGAGGAATTCGGCACCGAGGGCGACGCTGTACTTCGTGCCAAGCTTGAAGACGTGGCCGATCTCAATGCCGTGGACGACTTCGAGCGTACCATCGCCTCGGGGGGAAGGGTCCCCCGAGCAGGCGTTGCGCAGGTCGTGCGTGGTGTCGAGTGTGTAGTCGCGACCGATGTTCACGCCGGTCAGGTGCGTGTCGGCGGCATTCGCACCGGTCACCGCGTTGACGATCGCGGGAACATCGTGGTCGGCGATCACGCGGCATCGGATCCCCACGGGACCCGCGAAGCCGGTGGGGGCACCGGTCACAGCCGTGATCGTCGCGTTGTCGGCCAGTTCGACCGACTTCGCACCGAGGGCCCGTCGGATCTTGTTCTCGTTGGCTTCGTGGTCCCCCCGGATCAGGACAGCCACCGGCTGGTCGTCCGCCTTGTAGATGAGCGTCTTCACCATCTGGGCGGGGGTGATTTTGAGCATCTTCGAGACCTGCTCGATGCTCGTTGCGTTGGGGGTCGAGACGCGCTCGAGCGGGGCGGCACCGGCGGGAGTCGTCAGTGGCGGGGGCGTGCGACCGGTTTCGGCCCGTTCGAGGTTGGCGGCGTATTTGCCACCGCTCGAGCGGACGACCTGGTCTTCACCGTTCGCGGCGGGGGCCATGAATTCGTGCGAGGCGTCGCCACCGATGGGGCCGCTTTCGGCTTCAACCGGGAGATAGTCCAGCCCGCACCGCGCGAAGATGCGGCAGTAGGCGTGGTACATCCGCTGGTAAACGTCGTCGAGTTGTTGCAGATTCGTGCCGAAGCTGTAGGCGTCCTTCATGATGAATTCGCTGGTCCGCAGCACGCCGAAGCGGGGCCGCTCCTCGTTCCGGAACTTCGTCTGAATCTGGTACAGGCAGACGGGGAGTTGTCGGTACGAGTTGAAGTGCCGGGCAACGAGGTCAGTGACCACCTCTTCATGGGTGGGGCCGAGGGCCATCTGCACCTTTTTGTCGCGGCGTTTGACCTCGAACTGGATCAACACGTTGCCGAAGGCGGCGCGGCGGCCGGTCTTCTCGAACAGGTCGATCGGCGTGAGGGCCGGCATGAAGATTTCGATCGCCCCGGCCCGCTCCATCTCCTCGCGGACGATCCCCTCAACCTTGCGGAGCGCGCGATACCCCAGCGGCAAATACGTGTACGCCCCGGCCATGAGCTGGCGGATGAGGCCCGCCCGCAGCATGAGCTGATGGCTGGGGATTTCGGCGTCGGCGGGAACTTCTTTGAGGGTCGGAATGAAGGTTTGGGACCAGCGCACGGAAACTCGCCTCGGGAAAGTTTTGGGGGGATCGTCCATGAAGCGCGCGGACGGTGGGGAGTGTCCCCGATGGCCCACGCGGACCGGGATGATAGCAGGGGGAGAATGGGGCGAGAACGGCGGGTGAGGCGATATCTCGCGGGTCATCACGCGACGATAGATCGAGATGGGCGAAAGCCGAGCCGTAACTCCCCGAGGCTGGAGCTCGTTGGCAGGGTTGCACAATCAACGATGCTGCGGATGTCTGGAGAACAGACCTGATCCATGTCCGTCGACGGTAATGGGTGCGGTCAATTGCATGGCGGATTGACGAGAATGCATACGGCGTGGAGACTAGGGATACTGTTGACGCGGCCATTGGTACTGGTTTTAAAAGCGACTGCTATCCCTGTGCTCGGAGAGGCGAAACCATGATTTCGGTGCAGTGCGACGCGTGCTTCGTCCCCATGGACGTGCCGGACAAATACGCGGGGAAGAAGGTCAAGTGCAAGGAATGCGGGGAACCTGTGCTGGTGTCGGCGAGGAAGTCGCATCCCAATGGGACAACCTCGCGCGGTACCGACGAAGACGTGTTCTCCGACAACGAATTCCCTGCCGATGAGTCACAGGACGAGACTCCGCGTCCCGGCATTCGTCGCTCGAAAGCCGGGGGCAGGGGAACGCCGGTGAGGAAGGGCAAGGGGGCGGCCAGGAATTCCGCAACACCTGGAGCGCTTACGGCCATGACGCCTCTGCACCGCAATCTTGCGTTGATGGGGTTGTACGCGGCGGGCGCCCTTCTCTCCGTTCTCTCGCCCAACGACATCTTCAAGGTGTTTTTCATGGCGGGGCTCGCAATAGGTGTCTTGATGGTTGTCGGTGGCTTTGTATTGATGTTTGTGCAGTCACTGATCATCGCGTGTCGCGAGGATCCGCTCACCGCGCTACGCTCGTTGATGTTCTTGTCGGGTCTCGCGGATCTGTTCGGACAACTAGGCCTCGTTCAAATTGACGAAGATGACAGACCAAATCTACGAGTGGCGGCCATGGCGGGAACGAGCCTTAAACTCGGGCTGCTGTTTTTGATCATGCATGGCTTTATGTGTTTCGGAATCGCGTTCACAGCGGTGAAACTCGGATTTGTCATACGATGACCTGAATAGCCCCTGGTTTCAGGTGTTCTCTCAAGACGGACACAAGCCGCCGGCGAGGCGCGCAGGTTCTCCGGAGCACACCCCGTCCGCGCTTTCGGTCGCTCGCGTCGAGGTACGCAAGGCGGTTCATGGAGCATCTCGGTGGGCAGGCTGCATCGCGAAACGGCTTGTCAATCCCTTGATCGACGGAGTGATGTTCGACGATGTGTTTCTGCTCGCCGACAAGCGGTTTCGAGCCAACTGGAACGCTGCTCTGTAACCGCAGGCCGAGCTGCGAGTCAAAGCAGGCGCAATCTCGGGCCGCAGTGGAACCATCACCCGGGGGAGCGTGCTTTGAAGTTGCGATTTCCCCGACTGAGCCGCAGAAAACATCAGGATTTCAAAGGTTTTTATTCTCACGCAAAGGCGCCAAGACGCAAAGGAAGACAGATTCTTTGCGCCTTCGCGCCTTTGCGTGAGGCCTGAAAAGCCGATGGTTCTCGCGTTCTTTGTGACTCGCTGTGTGGCATAGAGCAACTTCAAAAGGGAGCAGTAAAAGGGGGGGCAAGAAAAGCGGACGGGGCCGTTTATTCTTTTCGCCACGCGCGACTTCACAGCGTCGCCCCGCCCTGGCAACTCAACCCCCTCCCACCCCGCGCACCACATCCAGCGCCTGGTCGCAAAGCAACCGCGCCAACCCCGCATCCGGCGCCTCCGCGATCACCCGCACGATCGGCTCCGTGTTGCTCGCCCGCACTTGCACCCACCGGTCGGGCCAGTCCAACCGCAACCCATCCCCCTCGGTCGGTGCCGCGTCCGTGTAAAACTTCTTCAGTGCCTCGCACGCCGGCCCCACCGCCGTCGCGGGGCACGTCACCTTGTCCTTGACGATCGCGTATTGCGGCAACGTGGATACCCACTGCGCCAGCGTCGCCCCCCGTTCGACCAATCCCGCCAAAATGTACGCCATCGCCGCGAAGCTGTCGCGCACGTAGCCGATCTCCGGATCGATCAACCCGCCGTTCCCCTCTCCCCCCAGCACCGCCCGCTCCTCGAGCATCTTCTCGACAACATTCGCTTCTCCCACCGCCGAACGGTGAAACGCACAGCCATGCCGTTCCGCCAGGTCCGCGCTGGCCCGACTTGTTGATCCGTTCACGACGATCGGCCCCCGGCGCTTCGGCAGCAGGTGGTCCGCACACAGCGCCAGCGTCAGCTCCTCGCCGATATACCGCCCCATTTCGTCGACGACCGCCAACCGATCCGCATCCGGATCCTGCGCGAACCCGACATCCGCACCGTACTTCCGCACCGCCTCGCACAACCCCTGCAAGTTCTGCTCGAGCGGTTCCGGCGCGTGCTCGAACTTCCCGTCCGCGTGCCCCCCCAGAACCTTCACCTGGCACCCCAGCGCCTCCAGCAGACGCGGCCCCAACATCGCCCCCGCGCCGTGCCCGCAGTCCAGCACGACCTTCAGCCGCCGCCGCGACACCAACGGCACATCCACTTTCGACAACACCTTCGCCAGATGTACCGCATGCGGGTCGGCGATCGTCTCGACGGAGCCGAGGCCGTTCCACCCCCGCAGCGTGAACTTCCGTGACTGGAGCAACTCGACCAACCGCGCCCCCTGTCTGTGGTCGAACACTCCTCCGAGCGACCGGAACGGCTTCAGCCCGTTCCATTCGATCGGATTGTGGCTGGCGGTGATCTGCAATCCGGCATCGGCGCACAGCTCGCGGACCAGCACGCCGCAGGTGGGAGTGGACGCGATGTCCGCGTCCAACACGCGACATCCCCCCGCGATCAACCCCGACAGGACGGCGTGCTTCACATACGCCCCCGTCGACCGCCCATCGCGCGACAGCACGATCGTCCCGCCGTCCGTCATCGTGGCCAGCGCGCAAGCGAACTCCGCCAGGTACGACGGCTCCAGGCCGTCCCCCACCACGCCCCGCAACCCCGAAATGCTCAAAATCCGCTGTGTCATCATCCCTGACCCGTGCAAGAACGCCCGCCCCCGTACGCCACCGTAGCGGAAAACGCAAGTTTTCCGCGGAACGTGAATCAACCCCCCAAACGCCACCCTCAAGAGCACGACGAGCCACACCCGACCCGCAACCCTTCTCCCCCACTTGCGACTTCGACGGAACTCACTCGTGTCCATTGTGGGGGAGAAGGTGCCCGAAGGGCGGATGAGGGGGCGAAGATTTGCCCCACCCCTCGTGCGACGTAGCGCAAAACGCAAGCTTTCCGCCACCCCCGAACCCGTCCTCCAATCCCGTGTGCCACGGCTGGCTCGCCCAGCAGTGCGTCCCCCTCAACAACCCTAACCCGCAAGCGACCAACGGGAGCGCCCCCCGCAGTTCCGAGCGGCAGCTCGAACCCGGGTCAAGGGCCGTGCCCTTGTTACAAGTGAATCGCCCGTCCTCCAATCCCGTGTGCCACTGCTGGCTCGCCCAGCAGTGCGTCCCCCCTCAACAACCCTATCCCGCAAGCGACCAACGGGAGCGACCCCCGCAGTTCCGAGCGGTAGCTCGAACCCGGGTCAAGGGCCATGCCCTTGTTAGAAGTGGATTGCACGTCCGTCCACCGCCATCGCCGCTTCCTTGAAGCATTCCGCCAACGTTGGGTGGGCGTGGGATGTCCGGGCGATGTCTTCGCTCGACGCCCCGAACTCGATCGCCGCCACCGCTTCGGCGATCATGTCTCCCGCGCGTGGCCCGAGGATGTGCACGCCCAGAATCCGGTCTGTTTCGGCGTGGGCCAGCACTTTCACTTTCCCGCCCGTCGCCCCCAATGCCTTGGCACGACCATTCGCCAGGAACGGGAACGATCCTTTTTTGTAGGGAATCCCCGCTTCCTTGAGTTGCTCCTCGGTCTTGCCCACCGACGCGATCTCCGGCTCGGTGTAACAGACTCCGGGAATCGCGTCGTAATTCACGTGGCCGTAGCCGGTGACGATCGCCTCCACGCACGCGGCCCCTTCCTCCTCCGCCTTGTGCGCCAGCATCGGTCCGGCGATCACATCGCCGATCGCGTACACGCCGGGCACCTGCGTTTGGAAGTGCGCATCGACGGGAATCCGCCCGCGCGCGTCCGTCGCCAGGCCGATAATGTCCAGCCCCAGGCCCTCGGTGTTCGGCACCCGTCCCACCGCCATCAGCAACCGGTCGCACCGCACCGATTCAGCCCCGTCGATGGTGACGGTCACGCCATCCTTGTCCGCCGTGGCTCCCGTCACCTTGCAACCCAGGCGGAACACCAAGCCTTGCCGCTCCAGGACTTTCTTTGCTTCGGTGGCGATCTCCGCGTCCATCCCCGGCAGGATGCGGTCGAGGTACTCGAGCACCGTCACTTCGGCCCCCAGCCGCTTCCACACGCAGCCCAATTCCAAACCGATGTAGCCCGCACCGATCACGACCAGATGCTTGGGGACTTCGGTGTAGGAGAGCGCTTCGGTGCTGGTGCCGATCCGGTCCCCGTCCGGCACGATCCCCGGCAGCGAGAATGGCTTGCTGCCGGTCGCCACGACGATGTGCTTCGCCGAGAGTGTTTCGCCTTGCGTTCCCGCCGCGTCGACGACCGCCACCTGTCCCGGCCCGACGAATCGCCCCGTCCCCTTGAAGCGGGCGATCTTGTTCTTGGCGAACAGCCCGTCGATTCCCTTCGTCAGCGTCGAGACGATCGTCTCTTTCCGTTTGAGCATCTTCGCCAGATCGAGTTCCACGGTCGGCAGCTTGACCCCGTGATCGGCGAACGAATGCTTCGCCTCGTGATACCGCTCGCTCGATTCCAATAGCGCCTTGCTCGGAATGCAGCCGATGCGCAAGCAGGTCCCCCCCAGCGCCGGTTCCTTTTCGACGCAAGCGACCTTCAGCCCCAACTGCGCCGCGCGAATCGCCGCGACATAACCCCCGGGACCACCCCCGACCACCACGAGATCGAATTCGGACATTCGGCACCTTCTGCGGACGGAGAGTTGACTCTCCCGTTCCGGACCACCGCGACCTTGAGCCAGCTCGATCCATCACCGTTCGGACACGTTCCCGTGTGCCACCGCAGGCAGGCCCGGCGGTGCGAACATCGGACAGTGCTCGACCCAGCGTTCCTCACATTTTGGTCGCGAAAAAACCTCGAAAACCACGCGGGAACCACTCGGCACGTCTCACCCGGCCAACTCCCGCCCGAGGACATTTGAACGCCCCTCCTCCGCGGACGCAAACCCCCCTCCACCCATTCTCGCTGCCCCACGGTCGCGCGAAAGCGTAAGCTGACCCTCTTCGTCGCGAAAATCATGCGGTTTCCGCCGAACGAGTAATCCCCCCTGGTCCGCGTTCGCTCCGCCGAACGCAACCGAACGCAGCTCGACGCATTCCCACAGAACACATCCGCCGTCAAACACGGCCATTTGACACGACTCTTCCAACGTCTCGGCGACCAACATCGGGCACAGCCAGCTCCCATCCCGATCGCCCCGCTCCCGAAACGCCACCCCGGCTTCCTACCGGGAATCGAGATTTCCGCCGAACGCCATTCAATCCCCCTTCGCTCATCGAACCTCCCTATGTCCGACTTCCTCGACCGCATCCGCGAAGCCGTCAACGATCCGACGCGGGCGATCGGCAACGTGCGGAAGCTCGGCCAATCCCTGGGCGTCACCAAAAAAACCTTTGCCGAATTCTGCGCGGCCATCGAGCAACTGCGCGAGCAAGGGGTGATCCACGTTCACGATGACGGCACCATCCGCCGCCCCGCGCGCATCGACCTCGTCCGCGGCACCGTGCGCAAGACCGCCTCCGGATCGGCCTTCATCACCCCCGAAACACCCCGCCCCGAATTCGCCGACGGGCTGTACGTTCGACAAGAGGACCTCAAGGACGCCGCCACCGGCGACGAAGTCCTGGTCCGTGTCGTGCCGCGCGGCCATCGTCCCACTCGGCCTGGTTCCAACGGTCGCCCCGCCCATGCCCGCGTCGTCGAAGTCGTCGCCCGCGGCACGCGCACCTTCGTGGGAACCTACTTCGAGCGCAAAGGCCGTGGACTCGTGCGCGTCGACGGCACCGAGTTCGTCGCTCCGATCTCCGTCGGCGACCCCGGCGCGAAGGGGGCCATGCCCGACGACAAGGTCGTCGTCGAAATGCTCCGGTTCCCCTCGGCGGAGCAGGGGGGGGAAGGGGTACTCGTCGAGGTCCTCGGCCCGCGCGGCACTCCCGGCGTCGACACCCGCACCATTCTCGCCGAATACTCGCTCCCCGACGCGTTCCCCGAGCCCGTCCTCGACGAAGCCCGCGCCGAAACCAACCGATTTGACGAATCCAAACTCGATGGCCGCCTCGACCTCACCCGCGAAACGATCGTCACCATCGACCCCATCGATGCCCGTGACTTCGATGACGCCATCTCCCTCGACAAACGCGACGACGGTTCCTGGCGACTCGGCGTCCACATTGCCGATGTCTCCCACTTCGTCCCCGAAGGCTCGCTCCTCGACAAAGAGGCCCAAAAACGTGGTACCAGCGTCTACCTTCCCGACCGCGTCCTCCCGATGCTCCCGGAACTGATTTCGAATGGCCTCGCCAGCCTCCAGCAGGGACGCATCCGCTACACGCAATCCGCGTTCATCGATTTCGATTCCACCGGCATGCCCACCCACGCGGAGTTCTTCCGCTCCGCCATCCGCGTCACCCGCCGTTTCGCTTACGAAGATGTCCTCCCCCTCGTCGAAGGTCGCCCCAACGTGCGATCGGCCCTGTCCGGCGACGACGCGGCGGAACCGGTCTCCAAACCGGTCCTCAACCTGCTGAAACGCATGTTCGAACTCGCCATGCTCCTCCGGAAGCGGCGTTTCGCCCGCGGCGCGCTCGAACTCAACATGCCCGAGGTGAAGATCGACCTCGACAAGCAAGGCCGCGTCTCCGGCGCCCACGTCGCCCCCCACGACGCCAG
The DNA here is from genome assembly GCA_044359065.1 of Planctomycetales bacterium. GTDB lineage: Bacteria > Planctomycetota > Planctomycetia > Planctomycetales > Planctomycetaceae > JAIXZD01. The sequence goes on from JBIKMW010000127.1 coordinate 13,389, forward strand.
CCACCAGATCATCGAAGAGTTCATGCTCGCCGCGAACGTCGCCGTCGCGGAAGCCCTGGACCGCAAACACCTTCCGTTTCTCCGGCGCGTCCACGGCGACCCCGCCCCCCGCAAGGCCAAGCTCTTCGGCGAGTTCGCCGCCACGCTCGGCTTTCCCCTCAAAAACCCCCAAAGTCGCGCCGAATTGCAGCAATTGCTCGACCGCTCTCGCGGCGGACCGCTCGAGCAAGCGATCCACTACGCCTTCCTCCGCAGCATGAAGCAGGCCGAATACTCCCCCGAAGTCCTCGGCCACTACGCCCTCGCCGCCGACCATTACTGCCACTTCACCAGCCCCATCCGCCGCTACCCCGACCTGCTGATCCACCGCTTGTTTCCAGTGCTGCTCGCCGGGGCGGGGAAGGGGAGGGAACGCCCCTCTCGCGAGGCCGCGCCCGACACTGCTTCCGTCGACACGGCCACCAAAAAATCCGGGGACGATGCGCACGTCATCCACTACCCTGGCCCCCAGGCCCTCGCCTCCCTCGGCCGCCACTGTTCCAAAACCGAACGTCGCGCCGCCGACGCCGAACGCGAACTCATCAAGCTCAAGCTCCTGGGATTCCTTTTCGATCGCGTCGGCCTCGAACTCGACGCCATCGTCACCGGCGTCAAGGACTTCGGCTTCTTCTGCCAGGGGATCGTTCTTCCCGCCGAGGGCTTCGTCCCCGTGACCACCCTCACCGGCGACTTCTACGACTACGACGACCGCGCCCACACCCTCACCGGCCGCCGCCGGGGCGGCACCTGGCGACTGGGCGACCGCGTCGTCGTTCGCGTGGCCAAAGTCGACCTCGACCGTCGCAAGCTCGACTTCGAAGTCCTCCGCAAGCTCGAGGGGGGCGACGCGACCGGCGCTCGATCCGCCCCCTTTGCCTCCGGTTTCAGCGGACTTGCGCCCGGCGGACCCAGCTCCTCCGACGCGAGATCCGGCGACCGCCCTCCCCGCACCCGCACCCCGCGCGGCGAGCGACCCACCAAGTCCGGTTCAAAGTCCGGCTCAAAGCGCGCGTCGAAATCCACCGCCGCCCGCAAATCGGCGCGTGCGACAAAACGCTCCGGGCGCAAGCGAAAGTGAGAAACCATCCGGAAACCCGGTGGCACGGCTTCGGAAACCCGGCGCCCGTAGGGTCTTTCCAAGCGACCAGAGGGTTTTCGGACACGCCTGTTTCCGTGCAACTCCGCGAGTTTCCCGCGTTTTCGGCTCTGCGCCGCTTCGTTGAAGTCCCTTCCCCCCCCACCTAAGATTCCCTTGAGTGGCGATGGATGTAACGGGAACGCATCGCGCGATAGCCCCCCCCGCATCACCCACTCTCACGCCCCCCCGACCATGTCGACCCCCATTGATCTCTCAGCACAGAGGAGCTTCCGTTGAGTTGGCTCAAGCAAGTGGCCACCACCTCCATCGGACGCAAATTCTTGATGGCCCTCACGGGCTTGGGGCTGGTGCTTTTCGTCGTCGTCCACCTGGCGGGCAACCTGTTGCTCTTCGCCGGTCCCGAGGCCTACAACGACTACGCGCACAAGCTCCATGCCAACGAGGGGCTGCTCATGGTCGCCGAGACCGGCCTCTTCGCCATCATCGTCGTCCACCTCTGGAACGCCTTCATCACCGCCCGTGCCAATCGCGCCGCACGCTCGCGCGACTACGCCATGAAGGTCTCCAAGATCGACGCCAGTCCCCTGGCAGCCCCCGCGTCCAACGTCATGGTCGCCAGCGGCCTCATCATCCTGCTGTTCCTGATCGTCCATCTCTCCGACTTCAAGCTCGAGCTTCGCAATCCCGGCCCCGAGGGTGAACTTCCGTTCGACAAAGCGGTTCGTCTCTTGCACGACCCCTTGACCTGGATCGTCTACGTCGTCGGCAGCGCCGTGCTCGGTTACCACCTTTCGCATGGTTTCCAAAGCGCTTTCCAGACACTGGGCCTGCGTCACCCCAAATACTCCCCCGCCATCCGCACGGCCAGCCACATCCTCGCGGTCGTCATCGGGGTCGGCTTCGCCAGCTTCCCCGTCTGGGCCACCGGCGTCGCCGCCAAACCCGCTCCCACAGCCGTAGCCCCCGCCGCCAATCCGCACCCCTAAAGCCGGCAAGTGGTGACCCAGGCCGCATCCCCCGCGATCCGGCCCCCGACCACCCCCCCCACTTTTGCCTTTTGACATTAGCCTTTTGACTTCCCCCCGGGGTCCTGACATGCCGACGAAGTTGGACGCCACCTCCGTAACCGCCGGTGAAGGCCTCGCCTGGGCCGAAGGTTCCATCCCCGATGGCCGCGTCCCCTCCGGTCCCGTCGCCGAAAAATGGGACCGTTGCCGCAACGATGTCGACTTCAAGCTGGTCAGCCCCGGCAACCGAAAAAAGTACGACATCATCGTCGTCGGCACCGGCCTCGCCGGCTCCTCGGCCGCCGCCTCGCTCGCCGAACTCGGCTACAACGTCAAGGTCTTCACCTTTCACGACTCTCCCCGCCGCGCCCACAGCATCGCCGCGCAAGGGGGGATCAATGCCGCCAAGAACTACCAAAACGATGGCGACAGCGTTCACCGCCTGTTCTACGACACGGTGAAGGGGGGGGACTTCCGCGCCCGCGAAGCCAACGTTCACCGCTTGGCCCAGGTCAGCGGCTCGATCATCGACCAATGCGTCGCCCAGGGGGTCCCGTTCGCCCGCGAATACGGCGGAACGCTCGCCAACCGCACCTTCGGCGGCTCGCTCGTTTCACGCACGTTCTACGCGCGCGGACAGACCGGCCAGCAATTGTTGCTCGGGGCCTACAGCAGCCTCATGCGGCAGGTCAACACCGGCAAGGCCAAGCTCTACAACCGTCGCGAGATGCTCGACCTCGTCGTCGTCAACGGCCAGGCCCGCGGCATCGTCGTCCGCAACCTCATCACCGGTCGCCTTGAGTCCCACTCCGCCCACGCCGTGCTCTTGTGTACGGGCGGTTATGGCAACGTTTATTACCTCTCGACCAACGCCAAAAACTGCAACGTCACCGCCGCTTGGCGCTGCCACAAACGCGGCGCCTGGATGGCCAACCCCTGCTACACGCAGATTCATCCGACCTGCATCCCCGTCTCGGGCGATTATCAGTCCAAGCTCACTCTGATGAGCGAAAGCCTCCGCAACGACGGTCGCGTCTGGGTCCCCGCCGCCAAGGGAGACAATCGCTCTCCCGACCAGATCCCCGAGGTGGAACGCGACTACTACCTCGAGCGCCGCTACCCCACCTATGCCAACATGGCCCCGCGCGACATCGCTTCCCGCGCCGCCAAAGAGCGTTGCGACGCCGGCTTCGGCGTCGGTTCGTCCGGCATGGCCGTCTATCTCGACTTCGCCGACGCCATCAAGCGCCACGGCTTCGAGACGATCCAGGCCCGCTACGGCAACCTCTTCGAGATGTACGAGAAGATCACTGCGGAAAACCCGTACAAATCCCCCATGCGCATCTACCCCGCCGTGCACTACACGATGGGGGGCCTGTGGGTCGACTACCATCTGATGAGCAACATCCCCGGCCTGTTCGTCCTCGGCGAAGCCAACTTCTCCGACCACGGTGCGAATCGGCTGGGGGCCAGTGCCCTCATGCAGGGCCTCTCCGACGGCTACTTCGTCGCTCCCTACACGGTCGGCCACTACCTCGGCGGCCACAAGTTTGGTCCCGTCTCGTCTGAAGCCGCCGAGTTCAAAGCCGCCGAGTCCTCTACAACCAGTCACATCGACCGCCTGCTCGGTGTCGGTGGCCGTCGCTCGGTCGACAGCTTCCACCGCGAACTCGGCCACATCATGTGGGATTTCTGCGGTATGGGCCGCACCGCCAAGGGACTCACCGCCGCCGTCCACCGCATTCGCCAGTTGCGTGAGGAGTTCTGGAGCGACGTCCGCGTCCTCGGCCAATCCAACGATTTCAACCAGGCCCTCGAACACGCCGGTCGCGTCGCCGACTTCCTCGAGTTCGGCGAGCTTCTCGCCCTCGACGCCTTCCACCGCAACGAATCGTGTGGCGGCCATTTCCGCGAGGAATACCAAACCCCCGATGGAGAGGCCGCCCGCGACGACGCCAATTACTCCTACGTCGCCGCCTGGGAAACCTCCCCCAACGGCCCCGTCCTCCACAAGGAACCCCTCACCTTTGAAGCCGTCAAACCCGCCGCCCGCAGCTACAAGTAATTGGTAGCCCGACGCGTAAGCGAGGGACGAACCTTCACCCGCTCCCAATCAACATCTCAACCATCGTCCGCGTTCGCGGGAGCGAACGCGGGCGATTCGCGGAATCCGATACTCCCAAGGAATGACCTCCCCCGTAACGACATTCTCCCCGAAGCGTCAGCAAGGGGCCCCCTTTTTTTGGTAACCCGAAGCGTAAGCGAGGGACCCCGCTCCCCCGACCTCTCCCGCTTCCCCCCACAGGCCCACTCCATGAGTGCCAAACTCAACCTCACCCTGCGCATCTGGCGGCAGAAGTCCCCCCAGGCCCCCGGCGCCTTCCGCACCTATCGCCTGCGTGATGTCTCCGAGGAAATGTCCTTCCTCGAGATGCTCGACGTGCTCAACGAGCAGCTCGTCCAGCAGGGCGAGGAACCCGTCGCCTTCGACCACGACTGTCGCGAAGGCATTTGCGGTTCGTGCGGCGTGATGATCAACGGCCAGGCCCACGGCCCCGAACGGAAGACCACCACCTGCCAGCTCCACATGCGGAAGTTCCGCAATAACGAC
>JBIKMW010000185.1:0-5396 GCA_044359065.1 Planctomycetales bacterium
ATCCCGAATCCTTTCGGGTGGAAGTTCCGGACCATTCCCTGGCGTGGTAACCAAGAGAATGACCGCAAACTCCTGTCGCATCGAGACTTCTTTCGATTCACTCAAAAAGGGTTAACGCCGTAGGGTGCCATGCTTGCACCGCCTTGGGGGCAAGCATGCCAATCGCTCACCCGCGCGGGGTGCCACTGCCGGCCGCTCTAGCAGTGCGATTCCGGAATCCGCGTTCGTGTGACGCTGCGTCAACTCGCAGACTTCCGCTTCCCTCCTGCCGCGCTTCCACACCCCCATGATCCCTCCTCGTTGCGCGGTTTCCTCCCCTCGCGCGCGACACCCGCTCCCGCGCGCGGCCGCGATCTATGACTGCGTCGCGCGCCATTCCAAAACGCGTTTTCACCCCCGCGCGAAAAAATCGCGCTCGAATTTCCCACGTTTCGGTTTTTCAAAACGTGGGATCTGCGCACGCACCGCTTCCAAAACACCCCCGGAAACACACTCCGGGTTCCCGCCCAGCCGCGCTCAGAAAATCCACGAAGTACCGGCAAGTCGTCGCCGACGCCCCACATCGTGCGGCATTTTTTTCCCGTTTCCACCCCCAAAAATCCGAGCGGAAACGAAAACCGACGCTTCCCGCAATCCACTTGCAGATATCGCGCAACAAACCCCCGTAGGTTGAAGGCGTCGACTCCGTTGTAACCGTTCACGCCCCGTTGAGGAGTATGGGACGGGGGTTGAGTTGTGGTGTGCCTGGAGGGCTGCGGTGAGAAAGTCGAGGGAGTGTCGTCGTTGTGGGCGGCAGGTTTCGACAATGGTGAACAGCGTTTCGACGAAGCGGCTGCCGCTTTCACTCTGGGTGCCGAACGACAATCTCCGCCAGTTGAGCCCCAGCAACGCAGCCAGCAGAAACAAGGCATTGAGCCGCACCCGCAACCCGGGGGTCACGGTTTCGACCCGACCGCGCGAGGGGGCAGGCTCCGCATTTTCGACGACGGGTGCTTCACTCATGACGCGGTCAATCTGTCCCACCTGCGGGACCAAGCTCCTCTCGATTCGCCGCACGGAGGCCGCGCATCAGACGAGCACATCCTGCATGACTTTCCCATAGTCGATCTCCAGCCGCTTGCGTCCCGGAATCTCCAGCCGATGGCTGTCGAATCCCAGCAAATGGAGCACCGTGGCGTGAAGATCGGTGACGTAGTGACCTTCTCCGAGGGCGTGATAGCCGAGTTCGTCGGTCGCCCCGTGAACATACCCCTTCTTGACCCCCGCTCCAGCCAACCAGATGGTGAAACCATTCGGATGATGATCCCGGCCGGTGTTTCCCCCGCCGCGCAATTCCAGCCCCGGCGTGCGCCCGAACTCGGTGCAGAACACCACCAGCGTGTCCTCCATCAAGCCACGCTGTTGCAGATCCTGAATCAAACCCGCGACCGGGAGGTCCACCGTGCCGCACAGCCGGGTGTGATTCTCCTGGAGCTTCTGATGCGAATCCCAGACCCCATACGCGGACGGGTACACCTGCACGAACCGCACACCCCGTTCGACCAGCCGCCGCGCGGCGAGCAGTCGCTGACCCGCCAGCTTGGTCGGCTCCTGGTGCAGACCGTACAACTCCTGCGTCGCTTTGGTCTCTTGAGCGAGGTCGACCGCCTCCGGCACGGCCGACTGCATCCGAAACGCAAGTTCGTAAGCTCGAATCCGCGCTTGCAACTGCTGATCCTGCGGATACTCGACACCCGTCAGCCCGTTGAGCCGGTGGATCAGGTCGTACTCCAGCCGCTGCTGATCGAGGCTTTGCCCTTTGACGCGCTGTCCGAAGGGAAGCGGGTTCTTCGGGTCGAGCGCCAGGGGTACCCCGGAGTGTTGCGGGCCGAGGTACAACGAGTCGATCGAACCGCGGGTGTCGGACCGCGTCGGCCCTCCCAGCACCGCGAATTTGGGGAGGTTGTTATTGAGCGTCCCCAGGCCATAGTGCGCCCAGGCCCCCAGTGAAGGCTGCTGTTCATCCAGCCGATGCCGGCCGGTGTGAATCTGGTTTTCCGCAGCGTGGTCGTTGTCGGTCGTCCACATGTTGCGCACAAAGCACAACTTGTCCACCTGTTTGGCCAGATGCGGCCACCAGTCGGTCATCTCGATCCCGCTTTCGCCGTGCTTGTTCCAGCCGACCTGCATGGGAAAGATCGTGGGATAGACATCGCGGACATTGATTTCCTCGGCGGCCACCGAGCGGAACCGCTTCTTCTGGAGCGGGGAAAGGACCGGGTTCTCGATCGGAGTCTTGTCGAACGTCATCCCCGCATATTTGTTGAGAGCGGGTTTCGGGTCGAAGGTCTCGAGGTGGCTGTACCCTCCCGACAGGAAGACCCAGATCACCGACTTGGCTTTGGCCGGGCCATGAATGCCCAACACCTCGGACGAAGCGGGGGAGGCCGCTCGAACCACGCCATCTTCGGCGAGCATGGCCCCCAGCGCCAGTCCGGTGAAGCCCATGCCGACATCCGACAGGAATGCCCGACGGGTCCGACCGCAGCAGGGGCCTGTGTGGGTCGCGGAATCGGTCATGTGGCGGTTCCTAACGAATCGTGACGAAGTCGTTGTGGTTGAAGAGCACTCGAATCAGGCTCTCGCAGGCGCGGTGCCGAGGCTCGGGATTTTGTTCGCGTGTCAGCAGGTCGATTTGCGTCTTGAGGAAGGCCAGGCAGGCCTCCTGCTCGACCGCCGTGGGGGCACGACACAGAACCCGCTCAAACGCGCCGTTGATGAACCCCGGCAGATCGATCATCCCCTTCTCGTCGGGGACCGGCGGAGCCAGCGCGACAACCGCGGCCGACATCGAATGAATCAATTCGGAGTTGGTGAGGGCCAATGCCTGTTGAGGAATGATTGTTTCGCTTCGACGGTAGCAGTCGATGGCGTCGGGTGCGTCGAACAGTTCACCGAACTGGCTCTTGCCTCCCGCTTCGGGGTGGCTGCTGTAATACAGCGAGCGTCGATACGTCGTCAGTGACGATTCGTTTTCCAGTTCCTGCCCTCCCTGGGTCGGGTCGAGCTTGCCGCCGATCGCGATGAGGCTGTCCCGGACCAGCTCCACTTCCATCCGGCCGACATTCATCCGCCATAACCGACGATTGTCCGGGTCGCGTGCGACGTTGGCAGGCCGATCGTGTGGGGAACTCGAACGACGATAGGCCTGGCTGGTCACGATCAGCCGGTGCAGGTGCCGGAGACTCCACCCGGATTCCATGAACTCGACCGCCAGCCAATCGAGGATCTCGGGATGTGATGGCGCGGCACCGTTCCGGCCAAAGTCGTAAACGCTCGACACCAGCGGCTGGTGAAAATGCCATCCCCACACATGATTCACCGCGACTCTGGCCGTGAGAGGATGATCGCGCCGAACCAGCCAGTTCGCCAAGGCGGTGCGCCGCCCCGTACTCGATGCGGGATAGACGGGTGAGAGCGGACTGTAGGTCTCCGCCAACGTGTCGTCAGCCAGCGCAGTCCGGGCTTTGGTCGCCGACACTTCCGCCGCAGTGAGCGCCGCCTGAGCCGCCTGGATCTCTTTGGCTCGGTTGGCATCCTCCGCAGGCTTGCCTTCCGCCTTGGCCAGGGAGAGTTCCGCCGCGAGGAGACTCGCTTCCGCGATTTGAGCCGCCCCCTCACGTTCGCGGCGGCTGGCTTCTCGTGCCAGTGCCGAGACGTCTCCCCCTGAAGCCAACTGATATTTGGTCTGCTCGGCGGCGATGCGTGCTTCAAGAGCTGTCACCGCCGACTGGGCCGCTTGAAGTTTCGCCATCGCGGCCAGACGCGGAAGCTGAGACCCGCGCAGCGACCGCTGCGCCTGCTGGACGGCCAACCCAGCCGCCTTCAACTCGGCGGTGGGTGCCACCGCACAAACCACAGACGTGGCCGGGGCCACGGAGAAGCTCGAAACCGCCCACCCTTCGCGCCCCACCACATCCTGATCGATCGGATACACCGGCCCCTCGAAATCGTAACTCACGATCGGGTCGGGCGGGCTGCCGGCAGCCGGGGCGGCCGGGCGCAGCCGCACACTGTCCAGCATCACGACACTGCCGGTCCGGGCGTCAAACGCAACCACCATGACGGCCGAACTCACGGGGTTCCAGCCATTCAGAGCCACGGGAACGGCCTCGACCAGCCGCTTGCCATTCGGCTCGTCGACGACGGTGAGGTAGGCTCGATCCTGGGTGAGATCGAATTCAAAGGTCACGCGGAACCGACGCTGGCCGGCCGCGAAGTCGTACTTCCCTACCTCGAACTCGCTGGTGCCCCCCGGCCGGTAGCTCTGGATCTTCCCTTGGTCAAAAAACACACATCCCGCCGTGAGACCTTGAACGGCATCCTTAACAAATTGGCAGTTGAAGTGGGCATCGGTCTGAAGTTCGACAACGAACTCGAATGTCATCCCGCTGGTCAGGGCCGTGAGGGGTTTCAGTCCCTGAACAAGGATTCGGCGTCCGGCGGTGGCATCCAACAACAGCGACTGCGCCCCCTCGATCGCCTTCACGCTACCCGATTGGATCGCCACCTGTTGCAGGGTGGCATATGCCGCTTCCGCATCCTGAACCCGTTGCACCAGTGCGGGATCGGGGGCCGACGGAGTGTCTCCCAGTTTCTCCAACTCGGCCTGCGCGGCTTCGACCTGACTACGAACGTCCCCCCTCAGACTCTCCAACAGGGCGGGTTGCAGACCCGGGTAATGTCCGCGCGGAGCAATCGTCACCGGCTCGATCGGTTTCGACAGATCCCCCAGGATGGAAGGCACACCGGGAGGAATGGAACCACGGTCGACGACCCGATTCCGCTCGTCTCCACCGGTGTAGAACCACGTGGGAGCCGTGGGGTTCTTGTCGAAGATCCGGACGATCCCGTTTCGCTGAATCTTCCGCAGAACTCCGTATTTGTATTCCTCGAACATCCCCGGATCCGGTTGTCCGGGGACGCGGTCCTGACGAATGGAAATCGGCTCGAAGAACGCCCGCATGCGGAAGTAGTCGTCGTGGGAGATCGGGTCGTACTTGTGGTCGTGACAGTGCGCGCAATTGAAGGTCAGCCCCAGAAACGCCTTGCCGGTGTGCTCCACCGTATTCCGCATCCAGTCGTTGGGATTGAGGGCGTACCAGTTGCGGATCAAGTACCCGGTCGCCACGGCGGCGGCTGGGTCGTCCGGGGCGATCTCGTCGGCGGCGAGCATCAGCCGCAGCATCTGGTCGTAGCCGACATCTGCATTCAACGATGTCACGACCCAATCCCGCCACCTCCAGATTTGCGGGGCGCTGTTCCAGCAATCCGGAACATGGCGACGGCCATACCAATCGCTGTATCGCCAGATATCGAGCCAATGCCGGCCCCACCGCTCGCCATGCCGCGGATCG
>JBIKMW010000032.1:0-57401 GCA_044359065.1 Planctomycetales bacterium
TGCGAGGGGTTACACCGGCCAAAAGAAGACCGTCCCACATCCCGCCGACCTTTCCACTCACTCCAACCTGTGCATACAAACGCCAAGCCGCGTCACACCTCGTGACGCGGCTTGCTGCGTTCTTTGGTCGTATCTGCGCTGTTTTGTGCACTCTCGCTTTTTTGCACTCCTGTGAGGAGTCGTCATGGGTTCGACATCCACGGGTGGCGATGCTCATGATGGTGGTAGTTCAACTCATCCGCCGATCCCCATTCTCGATGCGAGGGAGCTGGGCGAGCTTCTGGTCCGGGTGGAGCGTGAGGGGTGGACCGAGATTTTTGTCGTGGGGCCGCTGCAACCCACAGTGATTTCGGTGGAATTCGGAGATATCGGCAATGACGCGGGGCTTCGCGAGTTCGTCGCCGCGTTCGATCCGCGTCGGAATTGGACCCGCCGCATTTTCCGGACTACCGCGAAACAGTTCTTTCCGGACTCGAGAATGTTAAGCGGGCTGACGGCGCTGGGCTGGGTTGGAGTCCATTCTTATCGCTGGGATTGGCTCGGTCGACTCACCGCACTGCGAGCCTTAAACCTCTGGGGCTCCCGCCTTGGCGACGAAGCCGCTCCGCATCTCGCTGCACTCGTCGGGCTGCTGGTGCTCAATCTCGGTATGTCACGGATCACGGCCGCCGGGGCCGCCGTGCTGGCGGGACTCACCTCGCTGGAGCGACTCGACCTCAGTTTGAACCAGCTTGGCCCCGATGGGGCCGCTCCTCTGAGCAGGCTGGAGCGGCTGACCTCACTCGCCCTGAGCGACAACCATATCGGTCCGAACGGGGCCCTGCATCTGGCGGGTCTGACTTCGCTGGCGGACCTCGATCTCGCGTTCAATAATCTTGGAACCGCTGGTGCCGCCCATCTGGCCAATCTCGTGCGACTGCGCGCTCTGGACCTGACCTGCGACCACATCGGCGACGCCGGAATGACACATCTGTCGCGGCTCGCAGAGTTGACTTCGCTGAACCTGTACAACAACGACCTCAGCGACGACGGTCTGCAGCAAATTGGCAGTTTGGCTTCACTGACCAGTCTTTTCCTTGGACACAACCAGGTCGGAGATCAGGGAGTGGCCCGGTTGACGGGACTGCGGTCATTGGCGACGTTGGACCTGAACGAGAGCGACGTGACCGCCGAAGGGGCGGCCCATCTGGCAGAGTTGGCCTCGTTGCGACGCTTGTATCTCGGGGGCAATCGGATTGGCGACACAGGCGCGGCCCATCTGGCCAAACTGCGCGAACTTCAAATTCTCTGGCTGGGGTACAATCAGATCGGCCCCCAAGGGGCGGAATATCTCGTTCGGCTGGTTGAACTTCGGTCGCTTGGACTCACCGGGAACCCGATCGGGGATGACGGGGTGGCACATCTGCGGGCACTCTCCGCGCTCACGGAGTTGCACCTTGAAGACGCGAGGATCGGCAACCGGGGAGCGGAGATTCTCGCAAGCATGACCGCGCTGAGAGATCTGCATCTCAAGGGGAATCCGATCAGCCGCAAGCAAAAGACGCGTCTGTCCGAAGGCACCTGCCGCGTCTTTTGGTGAAGTCGATGAGAGCGGTAAGAAACCGCGATCCCCGCAGCCATCGCGACCGCCAGTGCGATGGAAGCCGGACAGAATTCCCCACCCGCCAGCCGTTCAAGAAACGGCCAAAACAGTTGCCGGAACATGCGCGTTGGTTGACACGCGGTTGTCCAGCGGGTGAACCGCAGCGGTTCGGGAGCGGTGTACTCCGCCACGTTGACCGAGGCGCTTGGATTTATTTCGCGACCCGCCCCAACGTTTCGAGCAACCCGATCGACGCCCACGCGGTTCCCCAGTAGTGGTAGATTTCGTCGCGGGCCTTCAGGCGTTCCGGTTCGGACGACTTCGTGAAGTTGCGCGACGGGGACAGCCACGAGCCGTCCGGTTGCTGCGCGGCGAGCAGGAAGGCACGGGCACGTTGCACGGCGACCATGTCGTCGGGCGAGGCAATCCTGGCCAATACATACATGGCCAGCCCCGTCGTCATTGGGTCGCTCGGCAAACCCGGTTCCCAACTCCATCCGCCATCGCTGCCTGAGGCGGCTCGCAACTGTTGGCGAAGCTTGGCCAACTCCTCGGCGGAACCGAGCCGATGCTCGAACAGCGCGCGCGTGGCCAGCCATTCGCGGTTGTCCGGATGCGGAGCCTGCCGTCGCTCCCAATCCACGGCCTTCTCGACGACGGCGGAGTTCTTCGAGCCCGCCAGTTCATACGCGGCAAGAGCCAGCGCGGCCCACATGGTGGTCGTCTGGTTCGCGGTCGCAAGCGGCCAGCGGCGCATCGTGGCGAATTGGTTGCCGGGGGTCCACGAGCCGTCGGGGAGTTGAATCCGGCTCATGAGTTCGATTGTTCCGTCGCGAAACTCCGGTTGGACCAGGAGGCTGGTTGTTCCGTGATTTCCCAGCAGCAGTTGTCCCAACACGTCCAAGCCGCCGCCGGCACGGTCGACCGAGTAAGGGGTTCGTTCCGCGGCTTTGAGGATAATCGACCGGTACGAAGCCCGTTCGTCGTTGGTCAACAACGGGTCCAACTTCGCGAGGAATTCTGTCTCCGTCTTGAACGGTTCCTCGATGAGGGGTTTGAGTTTCTCCTTGACCGCGTCCGGCAGCGTTCCCTTGTCGACCTGGCCCAAATCGTAGGCCTGCAACCGAAACCGGTTGCGGTGCGACAGAGAGTCGTCCCGTGTCCATTCATCCCATTCCGCCAGTTTCCTGGCATCGACGGTCAACCCACGGGACTGCGCCGCACGATGGGACCAGAGCAGGAACGGCACGTGATGACACGACATGCAGTTTCGCTCGTGCATCCATGCCACGCCGTTCTTCTCGAGGAACGGGAGGCCGCGCGCGACCGCCTCTCGCACGACACCGTCGTCGACCGCGAGGGAGTCGTCCGCTCGCACGGCTCCCACGAGACATCCCAGACAGCCGAGGGCAACGACGATTTGGCGGAACATGGGGGAGCACCCTTCGTCGGTGTCGGTCAGGTCAAAACATCCCGCACAACATGCCCGTGCACGTCGGTGAGGCGGTAGTCGCGCCCTCCGTGTCGATACGTGAGACGCTCGTGGTCGATCCCCATCAGGTGCAGGATCGTGGCGTGAAAATCGTGGACGTGGACGGGTTTCTCCGCCGCGCGGATTCCATGTTCGTCGGTCGCCCCGTGGACGTAACCGTGCTTCACTCCCGCTCCGGCCAGCCAGGACGAGAACGCCCAGTTGTGGTGTTCGCGACCGGGGGCGTCCGCCTTGTTGTTGAACGGAGTGCGTCCAAATTCGGAGGTCCACACCACCAGCACATCGTCCAGCATGCCGCGGCGTTTCAGGTCGGCCAACAGCCCGGCGATCGGCTGATCGACCTGGGCCGCGAGTCGGCCGTGGTCGGCCATGTTGCCGTGGGAATCCCAGTTGCCGCTGGAACCGGTGTGGATCAGTTCCACAAAACGGACACCTCGTTCGACCAACCGCCGCGCGGCCAAGCACTGCCACGCGAATCCGTCGGTTTGACCGCGTTGAAGTCCGTAGAGAGCGTGGGTTTCGTCGGTTTCTCGCGATAGATCGAGGGCTTCCGGCATTTCCGATTGCATCCCTCGCGCGGTCTCGAAGGCCCGCATGCGCGTCGCGAGCCGCGCGTCGCCGCCGCGCGCGGCCAGGTGCTGCGCGTCCATGGCCTTGAGGGCCGCCAGTTCCAGGTCCTGCCGCCGCGCGTCGGGGACGCGTCGCGCGAGATTCGCGATCGGTTCGGGCCCCGGCTGCACGCGCGTCCCTTGATGCGCGCCCGGCAGAAAATCGGACGCCCAAACCTGCGTGCCGGCGTACGGCATCTGCGGAGCCAGCACCAGGAACGACGGGAGATTGCCGTTCGTCGTTCCCAACCCGTGGCTCAACCAGGCCCCGAGGCTGGGGCGCGCGAAGGCGAACGAGCCGGTGTGCATCCCGAGCGTGGCGTTGTAGTGGTTCGAGTGGCTGGTGTGCATCGAGCGGATGACGGTGATGTCGTCGATCCGCCCCCCCACATGCGGGAACAGATCGCTCACTTCGATCCCGCTGTCGCCGCGGGGGGTGAACTTCCAGTCGGGACGCTTCAGGTAAATCTTCTCGTATCCCGGCCGATTGCGCGTCTCCGGGTGGTCGAACACCACTTCCTTGCCATGATCGGCCACGAGACGCGGCTTCGGGTCGAACGAGTCCACGTGCGACACTCCGCCGCTCATGAACAGAAAAATCACCGACTTGGCTCTGGGGGGAAAATGAGGCGGACGTGGTGCGACGGGATCTCCCGCCGTGGACGCGACGACTTTCGCTCCCGAGACGGTCTCGGGCGATGCTCCGCTCGCAATCTGTTCCGAGAGTCCCGCGAACAACAGCCCCCCCGTCGCGGACTGGATGAATCCACGACGCCCACAACGGTCAACGGCGGGAAACACGTGCGAAAACATGGGCCGAATTCCGTCTCACAAGGGGCCGGGCAACATAAAAAGGGGGAGAGTCAGCGAGTTGCTTCGCGGACATTCCCGTCAGTCGACATGCAGGAATTCGTTACCCGAGAGCAACACGCGGACATAGGCGGACCAGGCGGCGGAAGAGCGTTCCGCTTCGGAAGCCCCCTCCAGCAGTTTTGCATAATCCGCAAGGAAAGGTTGAACGGCGGTCCGCTCCGATTCCGCAGGCTCCCGTTGCAGCACGATCCGGAACAACTCGGTTATGCGATGGTCCACATCCGGGTGTGTCGAGGCTCGACGAGCAATCTCTTCCGCTCGGGCGTGGAACGAGGGATCGTTCAAAAAGTACAGGGATTGCGTGGGAACTGTGGTGACTTGTCGCTCGGGGGTCGACGCGTTGGGGTCCGCTCCGTCGAACAGCGCCATGAACGGAGCGCGACGATTACGAACGACCATCTGGTAGAGCGAGCGCTTGTCAGTTTCGGGGACCCCCGCGAACGGAACGTGTTGAGTGAAGGACCATGCCGATGTGGGCGGAACGGGGTGCGGACCGCCGGGAACAGTGTCCAATCGACCGGCCAACATCCAGAGCGTGTCGCGCAGCTCCTCGGCAGCCAGCCGTCGCCGTTCAAACCGCCAGAGCAGTGTGTTGTCGGGGTCGGTGGAGAGGGCGGCCTCGAGCGTCGCCGGGTTCGCGACTTCCGACGAGCGTCGGTAAGCGTCCGTATTCAGAATCCACCGGTGCAGTGTCTTCACGCTCCAGCCCGATGCGACAAACCGGTTCGCCAAATAGTCCAACAATTCAGGATGCGACGGACGCTGGCCGCGTGTGCCGAAGTCGTTCGGCGTGGCGACCAAGCCCCGTCCAAAATGGTGTTGCCACACGCGATTGACCAACACGCGCGCCACCAACGGATTGCGGGGGTCGGTCAACCAACCGGCCAGTTGGAGTCGACCGCTGCCCGCTCCCGTCGGAACCGGTTGGCCGCCGAACAGCTCCAGCCAGCGCCGCGGCGTCACATCTCCAAGTTTCTCCGGGTCGCCGCGCAGATGGATGCGGGCATCGGACGTAGTCCCTTCAACGACGGCATAAGCGAACTCGCGCGGTGGAGCCTGCTTCATCCATGCTTCGCGTTTGGCGGCGGTCTCGGCACGCTCCGCGGAACGTTTCGCCAGCGATTCGAGCGCGGGGCCCCCGTCTCCGTCGAACGCTTCGAGCTTCCAGCCAACTCCGGTCGCCCCCCCAGGGTGCCCGTCGGCAACGCGGCCTCGCATCCGAACGCGTCCCTCGACGGGGCTGATCCACCCCACGGCCACCGGCCCGTCCGGCGCGGGGTGGACGAACACAGTCCGCGCGGGGAGCTTGGTCCACACCGAAACCGGCTCGCGATTCGCGTTGACGAACACCGCCGGGTTGTCTCCCGTGCGCCAGCCGTCCAGTCCCACTTGCCCCGACATAGCCCGCACCGACTCCGCCAGCAGGTTCGTGCCGGTTCCGCGTCCGTCGAGATAAATCCAGACGGGACGTTTGGTCGACGGATCCGTACGCGGATTTGACGCGGCGAACTCATCGATCACATCACCCAGCCGCCATACCCGCGACCCGCCCCCCATCTCTTCGACGGTCCATTCCACGATCGTCGTGTCCGCGCCGTAATTCCCCGCCGGGTCGATCGACAGTCGGATCATGCGTCCCGGAACGACATCGACCTCGATCCCCTCGCCGTCGACAGGAAACGGTTGCGAGCCACCTTCGGCAACATCGCCTCGAGCGAGTTCGCGCGGCGAATTCCCCAAAGCCTTCGAGAATTCGGCGGCCTGTGCGGCGCGTTCGCCGTCGATCTTCGCCAATTCGGCGTTCAATTCCGCGAGTCGACGCTCGTGCGGTTCAACGGTCCTGGCCCATTCGGCGGGGGGCATCGTGGGCACAAGGTCGCGCGGTTGCTGTTTGGCCTCGCAGCCGGGGAATGCGAATCGACTACTCCCGAGGATGCCGTACAACGCGTAATAGTCATTCGCCGAAATCGGATCGTACTTGTGGTCGTGGCACCGAGCGCAGGCGATCGACAGGCCCAGAAACACCTTGCCGAGGTTGTCGATCGCGTCCTCGAATGTCAGATGCATATGTTTGTCGCTGTCGTGGTCGAAGCGACGGGACATCGCGAGATACCCCGTCGCGATCACGCCGTTGGCATAGGCCGCTCCGTCGTCGGCGGCATGGATGAGGTCTCCGGCAATCTGCTCGCGGATGAAGTCGTCATAGCGCAGGTCGTGGTTGAAGGCGTCCACCACCCAATTGCGATATCGCCACGCGTCGGGAACCGGATGGTCCGAGTTCTCACCCGCAGTGTCGGCGTAGCGAACCAGGTCGAGCCAGTGGCGTCCCCAGCGTTCCCCATAGCGGGGGGAGGCGAGCAGCCGTTCGGTCAACTGCTCGAACGCGTCGGGTGATTCGTCGGCAACAAAGGCCGCGACCTCCTCGGATGTCGGTGGCAGACCGGTCAAGTCGTATGTCACTCGCCGCGCGAGCGTTCGGCGATCGGCAAGGGGGGCGGAGATCAGCCCCGCGGAGTCCAGCCGTGCCTGAAGAAATCGGTCGATCTCGCCAAGGGGCCGGCCGTCTGCGGAGGGGGGCTCGACGACGCGCAGCGGTTGGAACGACCACCATTCGCGCAGTTCCTTCTCGGAGAGGCCGCCGCGACCGGGCTTGGTGGCAACACGTGGATCGGGTGCGCCGCGGCGGATCCACTCGCGGAGCAACGCCAACTCCCCTTCGGGAATCCGCCCGCCCCCCTCTTCGGGGGGCATTCGCAAATCGTCGTCCTTGTACTCGACCGCGCGGATCAACAGACTTTCGTCCGCGCGACCGGGTATCAGCGCCGGACCGTTGTCGCCTCCGGCCTTCCATCCTTCGACCGAGTCGAGCGCCAGTCCGCCGTGGGTTTTGCCCTTCGCGGCCGAATGGCACGCCTCACAGCGCTGGACCAGAATCGGCCGAATCCGTTGCTCGAAAAACGCGGTGTCTTCGGGAGACGGTCCTTCGGCCCTCAACGCCGCAACGCTCCACAACACGATGGCGGCGATGACAGCCGACTGCGCGAGCCATCGCATTGGAATTGCCAAGGACATCGCCAACCTTCCGGTGAGCACCAACGGAGAAGCGAACACAGCCACGACCACGCCCTTAATCGTCGTACAGATAACCACTTGCACGCAAGTGGGGGCACACCGCGAAACAGCGGCTTCGCCAAGTTTGGATCGGGAATTGCCAAGGGGGGCGACCGGCTCGCCGCAACAGGTTGAACACACCCCGCTCGACATCGCGCAGCGGCTCACTTTCCGTCGCCGCCTGCCGCACGAACCGCCCCGGTTCGCCCGTCAAGCCGTCCAGCGTCGACTCCCCCACACAGCCGGTTTTGTTCGTTTCGTTCGCGTTCGCTTTCGCCTTGCTCGATCCGGTCTCCTTATCCCCCAAGGCCGGGCGGATCGCCGGTCGCACCCACTTGCACGTCACCCAGGGGTGCCCGGATACTCCGAAGAATTCATTGCACCGCAACACAGGCTCAATCATGACTCACCCGATCTCTCGACGCCGATTTGCTCAAGCCGCCGTGGCAGCCGGTATGGGCCTGCCGACGATTCTGCCGTCGGGGATTCTTGCCGGGCCTTCGCCGAACGAGCGGCTGTCGTTTGCCTGCATCGGGATGGGCGGGCAGATGCGCGGGTACCTGGTTCCCGAACTCAACAAACTCGATCAGCAGATCGTCGCCATATGCGATGTCGATCGCCGTCAACGCGACAGCGCGCTCCAGGCGCAAGGGCTGACCAACGCGAAGGCCTATCACGACTATCGCGAACTGCTCGACAAGGAGACGGGCGTCGATGCGGTGATCATCGCCACGCCCGATCATTGGCACGTCCCCATCTGCGAGGCGGCGCTGCGGGCGGGAAAGCACGTCTATTGCGAGAAGCCGCTGGCGCATTCCATAGCGGAATGCCGCGCTCTGGAACAACTCGCCGTGAGTCATCCGAAGCTGGCCACTCAGACGGGAAATCAAGGTTGCTCGACGGAAGGGTTTCGCCGGAGTTTTGAAGTCATTCAATCTGGCCTGCTCGGAACGATTACGGAGGTGCATGTTTGGCATCCCGGACATGCCTGGCCCAACGGCGTGGATCGCCCGGCCACCAACGACCCCATTCCGGACGGGCTCGATTGGGAGTTTTGGCTGGGGAAGGCTCCGAGCCGTCCCTACAAGCACGAGATCTACCACCCCGGCAAGTGGCGCGGCTGGTACGACTTCGGCGGGGGTTCGATGGCCGACTTCTGCTGCCACGGCTTTCAGTTGGCCTACCGGGCTCTTGAACTCGACGCTCCGACGCGGATCGAGGCGACGGGTGATGACATGGGGCACGAGTCGTTCCCCACGCGCTGCACCGTGACGTTCGACTTCCCGGCCAAAGGCAAGCGCGGCCCGGTCAAACTCGTCTTTTACTCGGGCGAGAAGCACTTGCCGCCGGAAGACGTCACTGGGGGGCCCGTCGGTTCGACGGGTTGCATGATCGTCGGCAGCGAAGGGACCCTGTCTGCCGGGTTATGGAATACCGACTGCAATGTTCGGCTGAAGGGAGCGAGCGGCTTTCAAGGGGCCAACCAACCGGAGATCGCCTCGATCGCGAAGACTCAGCCGCGGATCGACACGGAAGTGCTGAAGTGGGACCCCAAACTCGCGGCGAAAGGCCAGCGGCCGAAGTGGAGTGCCGTCAACAATTCGCACATGTTCGAGTGGGTGTTGGCGTGTGCAGGGGATGCGAAGACGTACTCACCTTTCGAAATCGGCGCCCGCATCACCGAAGTCGGAATGCTGGGCGTACTCGCGCTGCGGATGCAACAGCCGATTGTTTGGGACGCGGAGAAGCGTCTGGCCGTCGGCCTGCCCGAAGCCGATGCGATCATCGATCCCAAACCCTCGACGGACAAGTTCCTCCCGAACGCGTGATTCCGATTTGTAGGTCAGGCACAGCCTGACCTACCGCAACTGATGCGACCTCGCCCCATCCCCCGCACTCGCCAGCGACCGGTCCGCACGGTACGCGTACGACAGTGAACAGGTGAAAGCAGAGTTGTATCACTCGTCCGAGACGCTGGAGTCATCCGTGATCGAGAGGTGTTCCTCGGTGAAGCGACGAAGCAGCCGCGCTTTCAAGTCGTCAGGGACGCGTCCATCGCCAACAACGAACAAACTCTTCAGGCGGGAATGCTCCAGTGCCGTTACGGTCAGATGAGACACCTGGTCGGGAGACAGCATAACCTCGTCGAGAGTCGATGTCATGAGAAAGTCTGCAAGGGCGTCAGTCGTGAGAGAATTGTTACACAGGAATAGCACTCGAAGAGACTTCATTTTCGCGAAGTCTCGGAGCGCCGCATCGGTGATCAAACATTTCGTTGCGGTGACCTGTGACAACCACGTGAATCGCGTCAAGAACCGCACATCATCATCGTTGAGCTTGCATTCATCCGCTGTAAGGCTCTCCAGCGGGGAGTCCGGAAGGATGTTCTTCAGTTCACCCGTGACCTCGATACCGGTGATGCGGAGGACCTTGAGCTTCGTGAGTTGTCGGATGTGCTTCATGCCTTCAACAGGAATATTACCGCGCTCAAGGCCGAGAATCTCAATTCCTGGGCATTGACAGATTTCGGCAAGCGCGGCATCCCCCTCTGTCTTGATGCCCGAATGATGAAACTCGCGTAGCGCCTTGAATTGCCGAAATACGGAGTGATCCTTGCCCGAAAACGGCGCAACGTTGGTCATTGCGATCCTGCGGAGACGGGGTTGTTCGCCCAGGGACGCCCAGTCCTCCCGCGTGAGCGCTTGCGGTCCATCGACCGTGCCGCCGGCACCGATCACCACGATGTTCGGGAGCTTCGCCAGCCACTTCACCGCACGAGGGTCGCGCAGATAAAAAATCTCGTAACCGTCTTCGCGTTTGACGGCAAACACATCGAGCTTGCGCAATTCGGCGATGATCTGTCGTACGGTTTCCGCCATGACGCCTGTTCCTGGGCACGCTGATTGACGGTCGCAGTTGTCAACTGCTCTCGGACCGACCTACGGAGCGATTCCCGGCGGAGCAGCAGGTCAGGCTGTGCCTAACGAGATATTGTGAGCGTGTACCGTTTCGACAGGCACAGACTGACCTACGGTCCATCCTTTCCATCGTTCAAAACCGCTTCTGCAAACGCCCCATCAGGTACACGCCGTCCCCCGCATCCAGGCGGTTCTTGTCCTGGTCGCTGAAGCCTTGCCCCTCGTAGAAGAACCGGTGGAAGATGTAGCCGGTTGAAACATCGAGCGAGAAACCCCCGGCGAAGTTGTGCTGCACACCGCACATCAGCCGGTGGTCGAACGAGTAGAACTGGTCGCGGCGTTCCAGTCGGTCGGTCAAGAAGTAGCCGTCGATGTTCGTCCCGAACCCGGTGTAGAGCGACGTGGATTCGGCGAATTGCCATGTCGCGCGGGCGTTCACCAGCACCACGGGGAGGTAGCTCACCTCGAATTTCCAGCGGGGCGTCGGCTTGTAGGTCGCCGAGAACGGGATTCCGAGGCTGAACTGCCACTGTTCGGAGGCCACCATCTGGTAGGCCAGTCCGGGGACCGGAAACGGCAGTTGACTGTTGGGCGAGTAAACAAGGGCGAACAGCCAGGCGTCTGTGTCGTTGGTCGGCACTCGCAAGAACGCGTTGGCGAACGGAGCGACTTCGCGCGAGCTGTGGAACGGTTCGTCGCTGGCGGAGTTGATGCCGATGTTCACCATCCCCATCCAGCCATTGGCGAACATCCGGAAGTAGCCCGCCCCCACCCGCACGTTCCACAACCGATTCGGAAACGCGCGGCCATCCGGGAGTCGCGCGGTGGTCGAGTAATCGGTCTCCCGCACGCTCCCGGTGAACGAGATCCCCTGCGGGCCGGCCGTCCACAACGGCCAACTGACCGCGAAGTCATGCTGCACGAGACCGACGTCGGTCGGCTGTTGCGCCAGGGGCTGACCCGGGACCCACAGCGTGTCGAAACTGATCGATTTGCCGGGGGGACCACCGAATCCGCCCCCAAGGCCACCCATTCCGCCCCCTCGGGGTCCACCCACCCCCGGTGGCGGACCGCCCCGGCCCGGACCTCCGCTCCCCGGAGGGGTGAGGCCCCCCGGAGCCACCGCAGCTTCGTCAGGAAACGCGTCGCCACAATCGCCGTTCTCGCACTCGCCGTCAAAGACGGCGTCGGGGCCGGGCAGCTCGTCGCGGTACTCGTGACCCGCGGGCAGTTCGTCCACGACGGCCAGCGGGTCGAACTCGCTTTCGTCGCTGACGCGATCAGGTGCGGCTCGCACAGAGGCGGGCCGACCCGATGCGGCTCGACTCGTCTCCGTACGGTCCAACGTCCGCCATGCCACGTCACCGGGCCGCGCCGGGAGCTCCTCGTCGGCGCCCGCGTCCGAGTCGTCGTCGATGCCCTCCGACTCGATACCCCCCAGTGTCGGCCAAGGGGACCGGGACGAGCTCTCTTTGGCGAACGTCCTGGGAGCGGGGGGGGTGGAGAGTGCGAGGCTGGCCGACGCGCACAAAACGAGCGCGAGCGGCATCGCGACGAGGCAAACGCTCGCGGCAACGGCTCCACAAGCACGACGGGAAGGCGCGGGCATGCGGACCTGCGGTCACAGGGGGGGGTGTCGGGGAGGCCGAGAACCCGGGGCCGTGGTGGCACGCCGGGTAGTGGCCCATTCCGTCAACGGGAATCCGTTGGGGGGAGAGAGAGCAGGATTTCACCCGGAAACGGCGGCAGCCACAAGACGAGGTTGCCATTCAATATCCACCCCATCCCCGCCAAACCCCCTCGGGTCGCCCGATCGCCCGATCTGGAAACCCGGTTGTCCCCCATTGGCAAGGTCCATTACTGTATGTGATCGGGGAACGGCCACATGCGTGGGGCACGGATGTGGCTGTTCTCGGGGGGCGATTCCGTTCAACGGGTTCCGTCCACCGGCCTCCGTACGAGTGTGATTTTCTTCGATTTTCCCTCGCCGGTCGCGTCCAGCGGCCTGTCGAGTCGGTTCCATCGCGATTTCGATTTTCCGCATCATCACCCGTCCTCCCACCGCGCAACCGGGCCCCGCGCGGCCGACTGTGTTTCCATTATGCCCGACGTGACACTCGCCACCCTCAAGAACACGCTGCTGCGTCTGCGACTGGCCACCCAGTACGACCTGGACGCTGCCCAAGCGGAGGTTTCCACCCCCTCGCCGGAGGCGCTCCTGCACGTTCTGGAGCGGAACAGCGTCCTGACCCCGTACCAGGCGACCAAACTCGCCAAAGGGGATACGGAGGGCCTGGTGCTCGGGCACTTCAAGCTGATGTACCGCAACGCGGCGGGGAGCTTTGCCCGCGTGTTTCGGGCGTGCGACCTGCGCACGGGCGAAATGACCGGCTTGAAGCTGTTGCGATCGCGGCATTCCCGCGATCCGGCGGCGGTGCAGCAGTTCAAGCGGGAGGCCGAACTGGGCAAAACGCTGCGCCACGAGAACATCGTGCCGATCTACGAGATCGGCGAGACCGACGGGCAGCACTACTTCACGATGGAGTTTGTCGAGGGGGGGAACCTCCTGGAACTTATGAAGGCCCGCAAGAAGATGAGCCTGCGCGAGGCCACTCGGTGCCTGATCGATGTGACGGAAGGGCTGCACTACGCGCATTCCCGCGGGTTGATGCACCGCGACTTGAAGCTTTCCAACGTGCTGATGAGTTCGACGGGACACGCCAAGCTCGTCGATTTCGGTTTGGCCGACGCGCATCAGGCTCGCGAGAAAACCGGTTCGGACGGGACACAGCGGACGTTGGACTATGCCACTCTCGAAAAGAATACAAACGCGCCGCGCGACGATCCACGGACGGACCTGTTCTTCCTCGGCGCGATCTATTACGAACTGCTGACCGGCGAAGCCCCGTTGCCGCGCACCAAGGATCGGGACGCCCGTGGCGACTTCGCCCGCTATCGTCAGATCGTGCCGCTGCGGCAGCACCTTCCGGAGGCCCCCCGCCGGTTGACGGACATCGTCGATCGGTTGTTGCAGTTGAGCCCGGCTCAGCGGTACCAAACGACCGGGGAATTGTTGGCCGACCTCAAGGGGGTGTACGAGATGCTCCCCGCCGAAGCGGCGGGTTTCGCTTCGGCGTCATCTCCTCGGGGCGAAGGCTCGCGGCGTCCGTCCGAACCGGCGCCGGAGCATCCGACATCGCCTCCCGACGCCAAGGCCGCATCCCCGCGGAGTTCGCAGTCCGCCGCCGACGTGTTGCTGTGCGTCGAAAGCCGCCTGAAGCAGCAAGACATGCTCCGGCAGTACTTCTCGAAGCACAAGTATCGGGTGTTGATGCTGTCCGACCCCGAGCGGGCGCTGTTGCGACTGGCCACGACCCGGCCCGACGCCGTCATTTTGGTCGCCGAAACGTTCGGCGAAGAAGTGCTTGAACAGTTCGCCAAGTTTCAAAAGGCCTGCGGCGAACCGGGGCAGGCGTGTCTGCTGGTGCTCTCGGTCAAACAGGCGGATTGGTTGGCGAAGGTGAAAGAATCGCCCCGCTCCCGCGTGCTGGTGCAACCGGTCACACTCCGCGACCTGCGCAAGGTCGTCAAGTCGATCCGCAAGGGGGAGTTCTCCACCTCCATCGAGTCGCCAACCGACCCGATGCACACGCCTCCCGTCGAAGACGCGGAGGAGGAGGACTGAGCTTTCGCTCCGGGGAGACCGCTTATTCGGTCGTCGCACCCGCCGGGATGACCCGCACCTCCGGCCCGACAGGGGGAACCGGCGGAGGAGCGACTCCCTCCGGGATCGCCGGGGCTTCGAGCGCCGCCACGCAACTCGGGCAGAGGTCTTCGACCACCCATTTGTAGCCGGGCACCTTGCGAGTGACGGTCTTCTTCATGAGCTTGGTCCGCGTGTAGATGCGACCTTCGCCGCCCGGTCCCCACAACGTCCACCGCCACCACCGGGAGCGGGATGAGACTCCGCTGGAAACGTCGCAGTCGGCACAGACTTCGGTGCAGTCCGTGCCCGTTCGACAGGCGGGGCCTGGAACGCAGAAATCTTCGCACTTCGCGCCCCAGCAGGTCGTCGTGATCTTCTGGTCTTCCGGGACCAGACGACAGACACGGCCGCACTCGGCCGCGCCGCACCCGACACAGCCACCGCCATCGCGCGCGACGAGACCGCCCGCGATCACTCCCAGAACCAGGCTGGTCGCCAGAAGTAGGACACGTCGATGTCGTCGCATAGAGAAGCCCACCGCCATTGTCCACCTCGGGAATCGACTCACCAATTGAAGTCAAAGCGGAGTGCGAGCAGGTCGGAATTCGTCGACCCGAACGTGGTGTTCTGCGAAGTCATCGGGTGGATGTAGTCGAACATCACCCGCACGCGATCGCTCCAGTACCAGTTCACGCCGACGGTTACGTCGTGATAGGTCCCCCGGTCGAGTTCGCGCAGATCGAGCCACGACATGCGCGTCTTCAGTTCGACGGCGCCGGTCCCCACGCCTCCGGGGACGAGGAAGAAGTTCGAGTACGGGACGTTGCGCGCAAACTGGGCGCCGTGCTGGCCGAACGGCTCGAAGATGCGGTTCTCGCCGGTGAGGAACCAACTCAGATGGGCGTAGGCTCCGTTCGTCGTGGCAGCCCCCGCCGTGTTGCGGGCGACGGTCGACAGGAACACTTCGGATTGCAGGGTCAGCGGTCCGCACACCCCCGCGAATTCGAGGTTGCCGGTCGTGTAGCTGTCGGCGTCGAGCACGCCGCTGTCGATCAGCCGTGGACCTTCGCGGACCTGGGGACGGGCGCGGAAACGGACACGATTGTCCTGATCCTGCGTGTGCAGGATGCCCGCGCCGACATGCACGAGGTAACGCCCGTTGGAAGGTTCGTCGTAGTACGGGAGCCCGGTCACACGGCCACTGAGGCGGTAGCCCTGATTGTCGTCGATCCGTTCCTTGATGGACTCGGTGACGCTGTCGAAGAACATCCCCGTCGTCCATGTGAGGCGGCGGTCCTCCGTGGAGTTGTAGAGGGCCACACCCACTTCGCGGTCGGCGGCGTAAATCCCCTGGGTGGGAATGGAGCGTTCGAGGAAGACGTTGTTGGTGTCGTTCGTGACCTGCTCCAGCGAAAACGGCACGAAAAAATTGCCGATTCGGAAGCGCCCCAGACCGGGAATTTCATTCAGCGAAAGGTAGGCGTCCTTGACCTCGGGGGTCGCGGAAATCTGCTCGGCGACGCTTTCGGGCTCCAGCGTCATCTGCAAACGGAAATCGTAGACGCCGTAGCCGGTCCCGTCGGCAACCAGACGGACGCGGCGGAACTCGGTGTAGTCCTGATCGCCGACGATGGTGTCGGAGGCTTGCGCCCAGTTGACGTAGTCCAACTGCACGTGGCCACCCAGCTTGACCGTCCACTTGTCGGTGGACATGTCCTGCCAGTCGTCGGCCTTCTTGGCTTCGTCGTCCTTCTTCTTCTGTTCGTCGGCGGACTTCTTCTTCTCCGCGGCGGCCCGCTTTTTCTCGGCGGATTCGAGTTGTTCGATCCGGGCACGGAGTCGAACGAACTCGTCGGTTTCGACCGTGGAGTCGAGTGCGCCGTAGTCGAGCGAATCGGACGATTCCAGCGCGGAAGAGTCCGGGGGGGCCGTGGTCGCGATCTCGGTGGAGTCCGGCAGGGGTTCCTGTGCGCGAGTCGCGACTACGAGGGCCAGCACCAGCGTGGCGGCAGCGACACCAGCGACCGTCCACTGCCCGATGAGCCGCAGTCTCGTGGATCGTCGGGCAGTGTGCATAAAGTTCCAGCGGGACCGCGTGCCCGTGACTCGATTACGCCACAACGCATTGCAGGACAGAAGGTTAAGTGTAAATGCCGCCGGAAATGACAGTGCCGGTCGTTCCGATCAGGACGATTGGGGCGTTTGTATCGATGAGTATCGGCATGGCGGCACGAGATTGTTGAGTTTCTCTCATGTCGGGGTTCGATCGCGAAAATTCGAGGGGAACCTTCCATACGCTAGGGGGACACGGATTCTCTCGGGCGACCCTCCCCCATGCTTTACCTGCTGTCCCGCGCCGCGACCCGCGTCATCCTGTACGCCGCTTGTGCGGCGGCAGTGGCTGGATTGTTTTGCGTGGCGGACGAGTTTCGTCGGATTCGTTCGACCAACCGCGAGTCCCTGGGGCTGCTACGCGACACCCAGGCGCGACACGCCCGGCGGTTGGAGGACCTGCGCAGTGCCGCACCACGGCGTCCCTCTCGCGATCTGTGAGGCGGAACGTTGTTGCGCGACGCAACCACTTTCCCGCGACCTCTCGGTTGACGCGGCGGCGGCGATCCCGCACGGTGAGGGTCAGGTGGGTGCGCGCAGGTGGTCATCGCCGGGGAATGTCGCATGTCGTATCGTTGGACGGAATCGGTGCTGCGGCCGTGGGTGGCTGAGCTGTTTGGCGCGGCGGGTTTGAGTGAAGAGGACTCCCGACATGTCGCCGACAGTCTCGTCGAGTCGAGTCTGCTGGGTCACGACTCGCATGGATTGTTGCGCGTCCTCGAATACATCGCCCAATTGCAGTCGGGGGAGATGGTGGCCGGAGCGCCACTGGAGGTGTTACGCGAATCTGCGGGCCACCTGTTGTGCGACGCGCATCGTGGTCCGGGTCAGGTACAGTGCCGGCGTTTGATCGACCGCCTCATCGAGAAGGCGGATGTTGCGGGAGTGGCGTCCGGGGCGATGCGGCAATGCGGTCACACGGGGCGACTCGGGGAGTGGGGAGCGCTGATCGCCTCGCGCGGGTACTGCGGCCTGGTGAGCGTCAACGACAACGGGGTGCCGCTGGTGGTTGCACCCCCCGGAGGCCTCGCCGCGCGGGTCAGCACGAACCCAGTATCTTTGGGAATACCGACGGGGGGGGAGCCGTTCGTGCTCGACATCTCGACGAGCGCGGTGGCCAACGGCAAACTCAAGGCCGCGCGGTTGGCCGGTCGCTCGGTCCCCGAAGGTTGGATCCAGGACGCCCAGGGGCAATCGACGACCGACCCGCACGTGATGCTGGCCGACCCGCCGGGGACGCTACTCCCGTTCGGTGGAGATCAGGCGTACAAGGCGTTCGGGCTGTCGCTGCTGCTCGATATGTTGGTGTCGGGGTTGTCGGGCGGGTTCTGCCCACCCGCGCCCGAAGGGACCGTCGAGTTCAACAACGTGCTGATGGTCGTCTGGAACCCCGACCTGTTCGCGGGACGCACGCATGTCGAGCGGGAAGCGCGGCGGCTGGTCGAGTTTGTGCGGGCGACCCCCACAAAGCCGGGGGTCGAACAGGTGCAGTTGCCCGGGGACCGAGGGAGCGCGACGCGCGCGCAACGAGTGCGTGATGGCGTGCCGGTGCCGGACGATCTGGCGACGAAACTGGGAGAACTGGCGGCGAGGCTGGGGGTGCGAAGGTCTCCCGAGTGATCGAAGTGGCGAGCGGTAGTTGCAGCCTACGCTCCCCCCGGAATGGTTATGAACCACGGTCACGCGGCTGGCTGATTCGTCAGACCAGCTTGGAGTCCAACACGAGGTTCCCCGAGGCATTGACGAACAAAGGTCTCTCATGCCAGAACGCGTTTACATCGAAACCACGGTGGTCAGCTATTTGACCGCCCGTCCGAGTCGCGACCTGATCATTGCGGCCCATCAGCAAATCACACACGATTGGTGGGAGTCATGCCGTAACAACTACGAACTCTGCGTTTCCGAACTGGTTCTGGACGAAGCGGGGGCAGGCGACGATCAGGCGGCGCGAGAACGATTGCGTATTTTACGACCGATGCTGGTGGTGGAGACAACGTCGAAAGCCGTTGAACTCGCGGAGCGATTGCTGAAGGCGGGGGCTTTGCCTAGCAAAGCGGCTGACGACGCTTTGCATATCGCAATCGCTTCGGAGAAGGGGATACCCTATTTGTTGACGTGGAATTGCCGTCACCTGGCGAACGCCACAATGCGGCCGGTGATCGACGCGGTCTGTCTTGCCGCAGGACTCAAGGCACCGATCATCTGTACGCCCGAGGAACTGATGGAGGCGAAGCCATGAATGATCCTGTCGTGGATGAGGTGCGACGAATTCGAGACGACCACGCCGCGAGTTTCGACTACGACTTGCAGGCCATTTTTCTGGACATCAAGCGGCGAGAACGGGAACGAGGTCTCGTGTTCGTGGATGGAGTCGCGCGTCAGCCCTCGCTGGACCAGACAACGTGGCCAGCCGGGGCGGCCGTTTCCGATTCAAACGGTTCTGAGCGTCAAGTGTTCGCCGTGGCGGCAGAGGGTGAGTGTCCTTGAGCCAGTCCTCCAGCCGGGAGTCCCGCATCAGTCGAGCCGCAGTTGCGGGAGCAGGCCTTCGCTGAAGTAGTGGTCGATCGCTTCCACCACAGTGAGCTTGTCAACCGTGTCAACAACCGCTGGTGACGAAGCCTGTGAGTCATCCGTCGTGGTCGGCAGGTTGGAGCCTGTCGTCGCCGTGTGCAAAACGCTGACGAGTGTTGCAATCATCTCCGTTCCCGATTGAGCGAAAGGCCCGGATGTCTCGGTCGGCTCGGCCGTCGCCGCCGCGACGATCAGCGAACCGGCGCTTCGGACCACGCCGTTTGCTCCCACCGCCGTCGCGAAGCCCAGACTTGAGTGCTGTTCCCAAATGCCGGGAAACGCCGACAGGATCGCGTTCTTCGAGGCCGCGTTCTCGGTGTAGAGGTGGACCCCCGAGTTGCGGTTGTACAGCCGGAAGACCTCGCTGAGTCCCGCCCCCGGTCCGACGAACATGAACCCTTCGTCCTTCTCGAACTTCCAGCCGATCTTCACGAGGGAATCCCGTTCGCCGGCGGAGACCGTGTAATAGTGGCGACCGGTCGTCAGGTTGTAGAGGCGGTGGATGAGGGCCGATCCCGCCACGTAGTCGCTCACAACCTGAAAGCCGGGTTGGCCAGCGGTTTCATCCCGATACCCCGCCGCGACCGCGTTGTTGAACTCGGCGGTGGATGTCGTGAAGAAGTGGTAGTCGGCGTTCGGGTTGTACGCCCGCTGGAAGCGGAGGGAGTCCGCCGATGTTTTCAGCGGCGCAATCAGCACCTCGCGAGTGAGAGTGGTGCTGTTCGACAGTCCGTCGGTGATCGTCGCGGTAACCGTACGGTTCGTTGTGACCGGTGAGGAAGCTGTCGATTCATACTGCAACGCCCGGAGCAGCGCCTGCACCCCGGCGGGAGTGGCCCCGTTCGCCAGCGTGATCGTCAGAGAGGTCGTCCCGGTTCCACCGGATACCGTGCCGAGCGCCGTGCCACCGAACGTAACCTGAGTGCCAGAGACGCCAATCTGCCCGGCTGCCGTTCCTTGATTCGCGACGCTCAGGCGATCCGTCCCGACAGCCGACGCGATCGCGACGACCACCGTTCCGCCGCTGGTCGTCGTTGAATCGGCGTCGGTGTAGGACGCCGCCGGGAAGAGCGTGCCGGGCCCCCCTTGTTGCAGGACGGTCAGCTTACCGATCTCCGGTTGGGCGGCGACGGGGGGCTGGTTCACCGCGGGTGCGAGACTGGTCAAACGGAAGTCGGACTTCGCATTCGCCCCGGAAACCGCGATTCCCGCTTGCTGTACGGGGGTCGACAAACGCCCGCCCGAGGCCGTAACCGTGTACGTCCCGTTGGGCACTTGCAGGACATAGCCACCCGCTACCCCGGTAGTGGTTGTGAACGTCTGCCCCGCCTGTGAAGTGGCGGTAATCGTCACACCCCCTTGACCCTCGCCGATGGTGTAGAACTGATCGGCGGTCGTGGTGTCGAGGTACACGACCCCCAGGACAAACGCATTCCCCGACCGCGTGCCGAACGCCTGCGTGGCATACGACACGATCGACGTGCCACGCGGATCGACCGTCACCCCCGGCCCCAGTTCTCGAAAGCTGTCGCGCAACAAGTTGGTGCGATGGCCGGGACTCTCGAACAATCCCTCGTGGTGACGTTCCGCCCACTCGGGATTGCCTCGTTCCGCATCCATCTCCGAAGCCGACGGCGCGCGGAACCGACCTTCCGAGTAGAAGGCGATGTTCTCGCCCCAAGTGGTGAAGGTGTATCCCGCCGCCGCGATCCGGTCGCCCGGGGATTTTCCCTCGGGGTTGGTGTGCTCGAAATAGTTCCGCGTGAACATGTCTTGCGAGTGGGCTCGCGCGGCATTGAGCAGCAGTTGGTTGGGGGCCAGCGGGGCCTTCGGAGTGGCGGAGATCGTGCCGGGGGACAGCCCCTGATTCAGGTCCGACAGCCCATAGCGCTGGGCTTCACCGGCCGGGTTCGCCCGCGCCCGGTTGACGAGTTCGAGGAAGTATTGCTCCAGGGGCGTCAGGTCGACCGTGAGGAGCAGTCGGGTTTCAAGGACTTCGGCGGGAGTGGTCGCGAACCGGGCGGCACCACTGCGGGGAGACCGTCGGTTCAACGGAAGTTGGTAACCCGCCGAGTGCAACGCACGATGGAACGACAAACCGAACATCACCCGACCCCGACCAAACGTTATCGCACCGCACCCGCACGGACTTCTTCACGCCCCGGAAAGGAAAACGTGCCCCGTCGCCAAATCTTCCCAACTCCTTGGACTCGGACCGATCCAGAGACATGCAGTGGACGCGAGCGATCCACGGAATCGTAGGCGTGTCGCCGGAGGTAAAGCGGAAATCGGTCTAGCGAAGGGTACTTCATGACGGTTCTAACGAGTTTGACGCGTCACCGATTGAGTTTCGCATCGGGACGGACGGGCCGCTTGTCGAACTCAGAGTCGGCTTCGATTCGGTTCAACGAGGCAGGCCGGGACGCTGCGATGCCCGTTCGACCACGCCGTGTGTCACCACCAACTCGACATCGGTGCGTCCCCGGGTGCCCACTTCCAGAG
Source organism: Planctomycetales bacterium (assembly GCA_044359065.1). Taxonomy (GTDB): domain Bacteria; phylum Planctomycetota; class Planctomycetia; order Planctomycetales; family Planctomycetaceae; genus JAIXZD01. Next base: position 21,476 of record JBIKMW010000032.1, read on the forward strand.
TCAACCCGGATGTACCGTACTCGGCATGACGAAGATTGACGGTCCCACCGTGGTCATGCTGGACACCGGGAACGTCTTCCGAAGATGACAACTGCACGACGATCACCTTGTACGAACCCGGCACCACACCGTCGCCGGGCGAGAAGGTCCCCAAGCGAAATCGCCCCGTCTTGTCGACCTTTCCTCGCGCAGTCACTGTCCCGTCGGTCCGGGTGCACTCGACAGTCCCGGATTTGACAACCTCGCCTGAATCGAACTTCACGACTCCTTCGACAGGGACGGTCGCGGGATGCCCCGCCCCGCATCCCGCGAGGCCGACGGCGAACGATCCCGCCAAAAGAACGAAGCAAGAGCGAGGCGTCATGGCAAATCCGCGGTTTCGTTGTCGTCGCGGCGACACAATTGCCCCAAGGTGATCGTGCTGAGATGCACGCTCACGGCCCGGACACTCCCGTCGGCAAAGGCGAATTGCGAGACACCCGCATGTGGACCACCGAAGGCGAAAAAGGTCGCGTCGGTGTCGTCCATGCCGCGTGCCAACGGCATTCCCGGCCCGCCGTATCGCGCGAACGCGGGAAGGTGGTCGCCGTTGAAGAATGGGCCGGTTTCGGGGAACGAAGCCAGTTTGCCGCGAGGAATGTGAGTCTCCCCCAGCAAGGCCGTTTGCGACGTTCCGTCCGTGAGGTCGCGCAGACGAATGCGGTCCTTCCAGTCGCGCGGCTTGGTCCCGTTGCAGACCGGCCGGCTGGAAACGATCGCTCCGGTACCGACACCGCCGTCGCCCGCCCGTGCAAGGCCCGGCGAAAGATCGCCGTGGTTGGCGGCGTAGTCGCCAATGGCCCCTCCGGCGATCGTGACCGGAGAATTGAAACTGCAACCACAGGGGAGGCTCCACGTCACCATCGTTGTGGTGGTCGGGATCACCGCTTCGGCGGCGGACCTGCGGGATGGGCACACGAACACAGCCAAGGCGGCGTCGCGCACGGCCTGCGGGTGGTCGGCGAAGGGGGTGAACGGGTCCCAGCGGTTGCGGAGCGGTGCCTGTTCCAATTGCGGCAGGATGTGCACGGGCCAGGCCGGGAATTTGTCACCGCAAGCGGACGACGCGGGGTCGTCGGGATTGGGCTGCAGACGGGCCGGGGGATAAGCGTCGAACGTGTCGTGGAAGTTCGTTAGGGCCAGCGCAAGTTGCTTGAGATTGTTGCGGCATTGCGTGCGACGAGCCGCTTCCCGCGACGACTGGACGGCGGGAATGAGCAGCGCGACCAGCACGCCGATGATGGCCATGACGACGAGAAGTTCAATGAGGGTGAAGGCTCTGCACGCCCCACCCTCGTGAGGAATTCGTCGGTTCCGGGGAATTCGGGCGAAGCGCATTCGGGATCGGCCTGATCACATGCGGACAGAAAAAGGCCCATGACTGACGAAAGCTGACCGTTTGACGGAACCTAACCCTGGTCCATTATCGAGCGAGGCTCGTGAACTGCGAAATTGATGGTAAACCCGTTTCCGGGGCACCTCCATGCAGAAAGTCCAAATCCGGTTCACACCAACGGATTGACACGCCTCGGAATCGTTTGGAATTTGCCGATTGACAGGGGTCGGACGCTGGAGGACCATCCACGGTAATTCGCGGAATTCGCCGGTGCGTTATCTCGCATTCCCGGCGTAACGGTACGCTTTCGCACTCGGGCGGGAAATGAAACCCCATGTCTGCAATCCCCTTCGGAAATGGTACACTTCCGCGAACCGGACTCTGGTGCCTTCTGAGCGGCGCGCGACGCCGTCGCGGGCGATCCGCTGGCTCGGCATTTGATTCCCTTGAGCCGCGCCTGGTGCTGTCCGCCGATGTGCCCGGAAGGGTCATTGCCGACTTGGTCGATCCGCTCGTCTACGGTCGCGAACACTTCAAGGACAATGTTGCCGCGCCTTCGCCCGACCCATCGAACGGACTACAACTGGAGGTCGAGCCCAACAATAGCGCCGCAACGGCGGAAACCGTCACGGTGCCGGTTGTGGACATCCTGACGGCCACCGCTGCGAGTTGGGTGGAGGTTCCAGGAACGATCGGTGCGGCGGATGTTGACTTCTACCGCGTCGTATTGTCGGCCCGTTCGGGGCTCTTTGTGGACATCGATTCCCGGGATATCGGGCTGAGCACCACGCTCGACTCCGTCGTGGAAGTGCTCTCATCCACGCAGAACGTGCTGGTCACAAATGACGATGGCTGGGATTTTGAAGGGTTCGCAGCTCCGACGACCAGTCGATTCACCCCGTCATCCCTGGATTCGTCGTTGTACGCCGACCTTGCGGCTGGCACGTACTTCATCCGTGTGACGGGCGGTACGGGCAGTCAAGGGGATTATCGCCTGCGGATGCTGGCGGACAACGGGTACACGACGACGGTCCCCACCTTCTCGAGTCTGCCCGGGGCCGCGGACACGTTGCATATCGACTTCGACGGACATTCCGGGAACGATGCCTGGGGTGCTTACACGGCGGCTGCGTATGACTTGAACGGGTCGGTTGCCGAGTTCACGCCCGCTGAACGACTGGCGATGCGCAACACGTGGGCGACCATCGCGGAAGACTACAGCCCTTTCCAGCTGAACGTGACAACTGTCGCTCCCCCGTCTCTTGCGGACGGTGTCGCGTTCAAGATGGTCGTGACCAGCAGTCCGTCGTCGATCGTTAACGTCTCCGGTGCTCTGGGGGTCGCCTTCCTCAACAGTTACGCGGGCGGAGGCGTGGGGAACCAGGTGGCGTGGACCTTCTCGTCGGTATTCGACGACTTTATGTTCTCCGGAGACGGTGGGATTTCAGGGCTGGTGATGGCCACCCCCATCGAGATGGGAAACACCACGTCCCACGAGTTCGGTCACGCCCTTGGGCTTTTGCATTTCAGCACGAACGGGAGCATCACCGCCTCCGTGATTCCGTCGGGGATCATGGCGACACCCGACCTTGGGTTCAATCGCGAGAGCTGGGGACGAGGTGACGCGGATGGTGGCAACAACACCATTCCCCAGGACGATGATGCCGTCATTTCCAACGCGACGAACACGATCGGGTACCGGACGGACGACCACGGCGGAACCATTGCGGCCGCCACATCCTTTGTCGGCACGCCCATTCGCGGGATCATCGAAAACATCGATCTGGGCGATGTGGATGTGTTCGGCTTCGACGGCGGAGGGACGGCAACTGTTCGAGTCGATGTGGAAGAACTGGTGGCGGACCTGGTTCCGGTACTGGAGATCGTCAATTCGTCAGGGACGGTGGTCGCGACTTCGACCGCCGCCGGCTCCGTGGATGCGGTTTTGGTCGTCCCTCTTCCCGTTGGGAGGTTCTTCGCGAGAGTGCGCAGCAATGGTGGCGATGGACAGCATGGCCAGTACTTGTTCTCTGTGACCTTCGCGAACCGCCCACCCGTTGTGAATTCAGCGACTGCTCCGGACTTGCCCGAAAACAGCGCGGCTGCGACACCAGTGTTCACGGCGACAGCAACGGATCCCGATGGCGATGCGTTTACCTGGTCCATCACTGGGGGAAACACGGGCGGAGCCTTCGCAATCGATCCTTCCACAGGCCAGATTACGGTAGCCGATCAGGGCGAAATCGATTTCGAGACGACACCGACTTTTTCCCTGCAAGTCGCCGCGACGGACAACGGCAGCCCATCCCGGGCCGGAACCGGGACGATCACGATCAACCTCACGAACGTCAACGAGCCGGGTACCAAGATCACGTTGTCCCCGAACTCGGCGCAAGAAGGGCAACCCGTCGGCACGGTCGTGGGGACGATTTCGACCGACGATCCGGATGTCGGTGACACATTCACCTTCGCCCTGGTGTCGGGACTGGGGGATGCCAACAATGTTTTGTTCCGAGTCAACGGCGACAAGCTAGAGACGGCGCAAGTCCTCGACTTCGAGGGAGCCCCCACGCTGTTCGTCCGCTTGAGAGCGACCGACTCCGGGAGCAATTCCTTCGAGGCCCTGTTCCCCATCGTCGTCGGCAACGTCAACGAGGCGCCGACGAATATCATCTTGAACCCGCTGACCTCTCCGGCGTTCGGGGAGGATGCGCTGGCGGGGACGAATCTGGCCTCGTTCACCGCCACCGATTCCGACATCGGCGATACGGCCGCGTTCCAGTTGGCTGCGGGGACGGGGGACACCGACAACGGGTTGTTCACGATCAGCGGCGGTCTGCTGCAACTGGCCGGTATGCTCGATTTTGAAACCAAGCCGACGTTGTCAATCCGTGTTCGAGCCACGGACGCGGGAGGAGCGCCGTTCGAGAAGGCTTTCACGCTCAATGTGTCGAACGTGAACGAGGCACCGGGCGCGCCGATCCTTTCCAACAGCACCGTCGTCGAGGATGTCGGCGGGGCTGTGGTGGGGACGCTCTCCGCAGTCGATCCGGACGGGGCGGGACCCCTGTTCTTCACGATCGCTTCGGACCTGGACGGCGCCCAGTTCACGATTGTCGGGAACGAATTGCGGGCGGGTGCGGCGGGCATCGATTTCGAGGCCGGAGCGACGCGCCAGGTACGGATCCGCGTGGCCGATTTGGGTGGATTTATCACCTCGCAAACGTTCACGATCAACGTTCTCAACACCAACGAGGAACTGACAATCTCCGCGCTGGCGGTTCCCGAGAACAGCGCACTGGGCAGCGTGGTGGGGACGTTCTCGACGGTGGGGGCGACCGGACCGTTCGCCTACTCCTTCGTGACGGGAGACGGTTCCGCCGACAACAGCCTGTTCAGCATCTCGGGCAACCAGCTGCTGACGAACACCGCGCTGGACTTCGAGACCCGGAAGACCTATTCGGTGCGAGTGCGATCGACCCCCACGGCGGGAGGTCCGTTCGACCGGGTGTTCACGATCGTCGTCACCGATCAACCGGAGGACCCCACTGCGGTTCTTCTCTCGATCACATCAGGTGCGCAGGAAAACGATCCGGCGGGACGGGAAGTGGGAACGTTGTCGGCAACCGATCCGGACGCCGGTTCGTCGTTCTCGTTCGCACTGGTTTCGGGGATCGGAGCGGACGACAACGGCAGCTTCACCATCACCGGCGGCAATCGTCTGGTTTCGACCGCGGTGTTCGACCGCGAGGCGAAGCCGGTGCTTTCGGTCCGTGTGCGCGTGACGGACAACACCGGACGGACGTTCGAGCAGGTGTTCCCGATCAACGTCGCCAACGTCAACGAACCGCCGACCAACGTGTCGTTCGGCACGGGCGGCAGCGTGCCGGAGAATGTGGCGTCGTTCCTCGTCGGCGACATCACCTCGAACGATCCGGACATCGGCGACAACATCACGTTCCGCCTGGCCCCGCGCGATCAGAGTTCGGGCCTCAAGGACGATTCGTTCCTGTTCGAGATCCGGAACGGCAATCAGGTGTTCACCCGGACGACTCCGCTCGACTACGAAGCGGGGACGAGCTTGGTCATCTGGGTGCGTGCGACCGACTCGGCCAACCTGTTCGTCGAGACCAGCGTCACGGTCAACGTGACCGATCAAAACGACGCCCCCACGGCTCTGAGCCTGAATGGCGGCACGGTGACCGAGAACGTGACGGGGTTGAAGTCGGTCGGTGTGCTGGCCACTTCCGACCCCGACGCGGTCGACAACTTCACCTACACCCTCGTCCCGCCGGCAACGGGGTCGAACGACAACGCCCTGTTCGCGCTGAGCGGCAGTCAGTTGGTCACCACGCAGACATTCAACGCCGAGGCACGATCGTTCTATGTGGTCCGTGTGCGGTCGACCGACAAGGGTGGTCAGACGATCGAGAAAGACTTCACAATTCGCGTTCTGAACGTCAACGAAGCTCCGACCAACATCACGCTCTCGAATGCTTCGGTCTCCGAGAACCGGGCCGTGGGAACCGCAGTCGGAACGTTGGCGGCGACCGATCCAGAAGGTGACGGGCCGATTTACGAACTGGCGGCGGGGCCCGGTGACGCCTCGAACGGTCTCTTCCGGATCGACGGCAACGTGCTCCGTACGGCTGCGTCACTCGACTTCGAAACGGCGTCGTCGCATTCCATTCGGGTGCGGGCACGGGACATCAACGGGGCGTCGAGCGAGCGGTCGTTCACAATCACGGTGATTGACGATGGTGCGCCGACGCGGTTCCTCCGGGCCTACAACCGCCGCGGCGAGTACCACTTCTACACGACGCAGCAATCCGAATTCGACCTCGTCGTCCGCCAAGCGGGCTTCCGCGACGAGACGACGAACCAGTCGGGCTTCAACGTGCTGGGCGATCTGTTGACGGGGGCGACCGGCATTCACCGGCTGTACAACTTCCAAACGCAGCGTCATTACTACACAACGAATTCCGCCGAGCGGGACGGCCTCGTGGCGATCGTGCCGCAGTCGAATCCGAACTACGGGGCCGTCGGGTGGCGGTACGAGCGGGACGAGGGGTTCATCTTCCCGTCGCAACTGCCGGGCACGGTGCCGATCCACCGGTTGTACAACAACCTCTCCGGAGTGCACCTGTACACGGAGTCGATCAACCAGCGGGATTCGATCCTGCGGCAGTTCCCGGGGATTTGGGAATCGCACGGCATCCTTGGATTCGGCTATCCCGTCGTGTTCGTGGCTGCCGCACCGGTCCCGCAAGCGGCGACCGCCGCGCCGGAGTCCCGGTCGGCGGCCGCAGTTGTGGCGGCGTCGGTGTCCGCCGAAGCATCGTCGTCGTTGGCGAACGGCACGCGGGTGGACACGCTCGTGGCCGTCCCGACGTCCAACTCGACGACAACGGACGCGAGCGCGTCGCCGGTTGTCGAGGAGTCAGCCCCGACTCGGCGGCGCGTGGCGGTCACGACGTCTCCGGAAACGTCGTCCCTCGACGACGCGTTCCGGTTGCTCGCGACGGACGGTCTGGATTCCGTCCTGTAACGCCAACGCCTGCCCGGTCAACTTGGGATCGGCGGGGCGTGTCGGAAGTGTCGGTACGGTGGTGGAACGCATCCCGGACGGCGATCGGCCGGGATGTGTTCAGTCCGTGGTGAACCGCTTCCGAAGCAATCGTGTGAACTCGTCGACGGCGACTTCTTTCGGAAGAAACGCATCCGCTCCCGCCGCCTTGGCCGCGGTCTGCAAAGTCGCGCTCGGGGTGGCGGACATCAGCACGATCAGTGGGTTAGACGGCGTCCCGCGCAGCAGGCGGACGAGTTCCAGGCCCGACGCGCCCGGCAATTCCATGTCGCACAACACGGCGTGCGGAGCGGTCGCCGCGACCATTGCCAACGCCTCCTCGGCGGTCGTGGCCATGCTCACTTCCAGGCCCGGTTCGCGCTGCGAGAGCTGTTTCACCAAGAGGCGCCGTTGCGCACCGCAATCCTCGACAACCAGCAATCGACAGCCCGCTGTTCGAGAAGTCTCCGCGCGAATGTCGAGTACGCCTGCGAGCATCAAGGAACAGATCCGTTTCGCGACCAAATGGAAGTCAGGAGCCGACCGGCTTCGGTTCGCGAGACCGCCATGTCACCTGGGTGCCGATCGGACGTGGGTTGGGGGAAGTCTTGCACCCGACAGCCGCAGGGGCGCGGCTGACCTTCGATGCGGCGGCGATATCGCGCCGGTCGCGCCGTCACAACCGACGTACTCGTTGCATCCATCACGGTCCTGCTCGACAACTTCGCGTGGCACCATTAGCCCGCCGCAGTGTCGCGGCTCAGGGGCTGGCGGCAGTCATCCCCCCCAATACCGCCGGTCGAGCGCCCGATAATTGATCGCCTCGCTCAAATGAACAGCCTGGATGCGGTCCGAACCGTCCAGATCGGCGATTGTGCGGCTGACGCGGAGAATTTTGTCGTGGGCCCGCGCGGACAGCCCCATCGACTCCATCGCCTCGCGCAACAGCGATTCGGCGTCGGATTCGAGCTTGCAATACTGACGGATCTGGCGAGGACTCATTCGCCCGTTGACGGTCTGCTTCTGGCCGTCGAACCGTTTCGACTGGACGTTGCGGGCGCGGACGACATCTTCCCGCATAACGGCGCTGCCGGTGCCGGGGGCGGCGTCGGCGAGTTCCCGAAACGGGACGGCGGCAACTTCCAGATGGATGTCGATGCGGTCGAGCAGCGGACCGCTCAGTTTTCCGAGATACCGTTCGACCTGGATCGGACTGCAATTGCAGTTTCGACGTGGATCGCCCCGGTATCCGCACGGGCACGGGTTGAGCGCGCCAACGAGCATGATGCTGGCGGGAAATGTCACGCTGCCCATCGCCCGCGCGATGGTGACGGCCCCTTCCTCGAGCGGTTGCCGCAGCACTTCCAGTGTGCGGCGATTGAATTCGGGAAGCTCGTCGAGGAACAGGACGCCGTTATGGGCGAGGCTCAGCTCGCCGGGGGTCGGCACGCTCCCTCCCCCGACCAGTCCGGCCTCCGAAACCGTGTGGTGCGGCGAGCGGAACGGACGTTGGAAGAGCAGCGCGTCCCGCCCCCCCAGCCGCCCCACCGCGCTGTAGATCTGCGTGGTCTGCAGACTTTCCTCGGGAGTCAGGTCGGGCAGAATCGTGGCCAGCCGTTGTGCGATCAGCGTCTTGCCGGTTCCGGGGGGACCGAGCATCAGGATGTGATGATTGCCGGCGGCGGCGACCGTCACCGCTCGCTTGGCGAGTTCCTGTCCCTTCACGTCTGCGTAGTCGGTGTCGTAGCCGCCGGCCTCCGCGAGGGCGTCGCTCCACCGGAAAACGACCGGTTCGAGTTCGAGAGTACCCGCGAAAAAGCCGGTCGCCTCGGCGAGCGAGTCCACCGCGTAAACGTCCAGCCCCTCGACCACGGCCGCCTCTCGCGCGTTGGCGGTGGGAACGACCAAACCCTCCAGGCCCGCCGCTTTGGCGGCGATCGCCATCGCCAGCGCCCCTTTGCAACGCCGCAGCCCGCCATCGAGAGCCAGTTCCCCCGTGGCGGCGATGCGCGACACGCGATCGGGGGGCAATTGGCCGCTCGAACTGAGCAGCCCCAGCGCCACGGGCAGGTCGAAGGACGCCGCCTCCTTCGGCAGTTCCGCGGGCGAGAGGTTGATGACCACCTTGTCGTAGGACCGCTGGAACCCGCAGTTGACGAGCGCCCTCTCGATCCGGTGGATACTCTCCTTGGCCGCCGCCTCGGCCAATCCCACAAGGATGGTCTTGGGAACCGCGCCCGGCGAAATGTCCACTTCGACTTCGACGGGGATCGCCTGGATCCCGAACAGAGAGAACGTGTGGAGTTTGGTCAGCATGCGATCCGCCCGGAGGAGTGTCGACGAATTGTCGGCCAAGCTCCGTGCGCGAACAACCCACCGGAGACCGTTCCCGAGCGGGGCGCGGTCAGGGGATCTCGGCGACGACCCGAAAACCGAGGATGCTGTCGAACCGCTCGGGCGCTTCGCTCCCCCGCCACGCACACCGGCAATCGGCACCCGCGCTGAGCCAGCTTCCGCCGCGGATCACCCTTCGCGTGCCGGTCGCCGCCCCAGTCGGGTCGGTTGTGGAGGTCAGGTCGACGGTTCGGCCGAACCAATCGCCGCACCACTCGGCGACGTTGCCGTGCATGTCGTACAAACCCCACGCGTTGGGAGGGTACGCCCCGATCTTGATCGTGCTCGCGAGGTCAGGGCCGCTCTTGCCATTGCCGTAAGGCTGGGTTCCGTCGAAATTCGCGTCGCGCGAGCCGGCCGCATTACCGAACGAGAACGCCTTCGCGCTACCTGCACGACAGGCGTACTCCCACTCCGCCTCGGTGGGCAGGCGGTACTTGACCCCCCTCCCCTTCTCGGCGTCCCGCTCGGAAAGACGCCGGCAGAATTCGACCGCGTCGGTCCAAGACACACTCTCGACAGGCATCCCCTTCCCTTTGAAGCCACTCGGATTGCGCCCCATCAGTTCCTCGAACTGGCCCTGCGTGACTTCGTGAGCGCCCATGTAGTAGGTGCGAGTGATGGTGATCCGGCGGCGGGGTTCGTTGTCGTGACGCCCCGACTCCCCGGCTGGCGATCCCATTTCGAACGTACCGGCCGGAATCCGCCGCAGTGTCATTGCCAACGAATTGACGAACTGGTCCTCGGTACCCGTCAAGCGGGACGTTCCACCGTCCGCGACGGTCGCGGGCACGGCAGGCGGAGGCTTCGACACCGCAGCCACAGCGGTCGCACGCTCCGCTGGAGTGGACGGAGCATCGGGCGGAACGGATTTCGTTGGAATCGGATCCGGTTTGCCACCAATTGGCGCTTCGACAGGCGGTGTTTCCCGAGGCGTCGGGACCGGGTTGGCGGACGGCGCGGCCAAGGAGTCACCCGGGGGAGACACCGGCGTCACCGAAGCGACGGCCACTTCTGCATTGGGGGTATCTGTTTTCATCGGACCCGGTACCGGAGCGACCGCCGGAACCTGCTCCGGCTTTCCTCCGGACGCGCTTGCAGGATCGATGCCCGTGGGGGCCGCCGCAACCGCTCCCGTTTCAGGGGGCGACTTCGTCGACGCAACGGCGGGTGCGGCTGCGGGTTCACCAACGTTGCCCGTTTCGGCTACCGGTGGAGCCTTGCTGCCGCCGCCTGAAACCTCGCCGGGTGTGTCCCCGACCGACGAGACGGAACGCCCTTCCTGCGACTTGGCGAACAAGTACGGCCGCATCCCCCACCACCATCCCCCCGCCAACAGCAAACAGCTGGCGACGGCGCCGGCGATCTTCAGTTGCGTGGAACGCCGGGGACGGGACGCGGGGAGTTTGAAGTCGGTCGAGGTGGCGTCGACGATGCCGTCTTCCACCGCCATTTCGGCAGGCGCCGACGCGGCCAAGCCCGATACGTCGATCTCGCACGAGCTGTCGCCCGAGGCGCCCATGGACGACGGGTCGAAACCAGGCATGTGTCGCGAGGCCTCGAACGCCTCCGCGAACCGAGGCCAGGAGGAGACCACACCGATGGAGGTCAATCGCAGCAGGGTTCCGCCCCCGTTCGGCTTGAACCGCGACAGCAGGCCGATTTGCAACAGCGCGTCGACGAGCGGCGCGAGGTCCTGATCCTTCGAGAAGTACCGGGCCAATACGCTCTTGGGCAACAGGATGCCCGAGTCCTCATAGTCGTGAACAAGCTCTTTGGCCAGACGCGGCAAAGCCGCCGCGGCCGCGGGAGGCAACGTCGCCAACTTCGCTTCCGCGATCGAAGCCAAGGCCCCCGCCACGCCGCCAAGTTCGTCCAAGGCCGTCTGCGTGACCTTTCCGCGGGGGGTGCGACGATCGTACAGCCCTTGCAAGCAGTACGAGAGCTCCCACAATCGATCCGGAGAGGCCTCCGCCTGCTCGACCAACTGCCGGTCGACCCACTTTCCGGACGAAGGGTCCTTCCCGAACCACAGACCGGCGGCCTCGGCGGGAATCCCCACAATCCGCTCAATCTCCGAATTGTTCGGCGCTTCGACGGAGTATCTCGCCTTGAGCGGCTGAATCGAGGCCAACTCGGTTTGGCGCTCCACCAAATCGACGAACTCCGACCGAACCGTGCCCACGAGCCAAACGGCCCGACTGGCGACGAGGCTCGACAGGTTCAAGAAAAATTCGGTCCGATCCTCGGGGGTGAACTGCTCCCCCGAGAACGCTTCTTCGAGGGCGTCCACCACCAACAACAGCCGAGCCTCGCCTCGGGGGCGACGCTCCTTTGAACCGTCCGCCAAACCTTCCAGCGCGGTTGTCAACTGCCGAGCGAACCCGCGCGGATTCTTCCGCATGATCTGCGACAGCTTCATCGGGTTCATGCCCGACGCGCTCATCTCCGGCAAGACGTCGAATTCCATCAACGACGAAGCGAGCGACTCCACCAAACTCTCGGCGGCGTCGCCCGGACGAAACACGCACTTTCGCCAGACACTCACGTCCGGAATCACGCCGGGTTGCGTCACCAACGCCGCGATCCCCGCACGCGCCAGCGACGTCTTTCCGCAGCCGGCATGGCCCGACAGCAGCACCCAGGGCGTTCCCAAGCGCGCCTGTTTGCGAAGGAACGAGATCGCGCCGAGGACTTCGCGGGACCGTCCTTCGAAGACGGCCGTTTCGGCGCGGGTGTAGGGGCTCAGCGCGCGGAACGGGGAACCGCTCGACCACCAATTCGAACTCGCATCGTCCGCTCGTTCGCGCGGGGTCAGCTCGCGTTCCGCAACGATGGCGTCGAGCGCCGCGGCCAACTGCCTCTCCACTTCACGTACCGCGTCGACTCCGTCCGCCACCGCGAAATACGAATCAGCCGCCGGTGCGCCGGATCCGGTCAGCCAGGTCTCCAGCAAATCGGTCAGATGGCCCGCCAAACGCTCCCCCGAGTTCGACGCGTCGGTGGTCGAACCTGTGGACTGCGTCTGGTGGACGAACACCAACCGACCGGGAGCGGGCCTGTCGAGAACCGATGCGTGCAATTCGTACTCCGTGCCCGACCGGTAGTCTCCGCGACGGTCGTCCGGACAGGTCGGCGGGAACTTCGCACCGACGACGCGTCCCGTCAACAAGAACACGACGTCGGCGGCTTCGGGACCGACGAACGCCGGGTTGGGTTCCGCCGCAGCGCCACCGTGGTCGAACACGTGAGCGGTCAAATCCAGCACTTCGGCGTATTTGCACGACATGCGCGTCAAGACGCGCTCGGCCAAAACCCGCTCGGCGGCGAGGTCTTCGGTCGCCGAAAGGTAGACACTGACGGTCCGCAGTTCGCGTTCGCGCTGTTTGCTGGTGCGCCGCACCGGTTCGCCGGTCGGCGTGGGTGATTCGATCTTCGAGAACGTGTCCTCGCCCGCTTCGGCGCTGGAAGGGTTCGATGTCACGTCCCCCCATTCCAGGACCTCGGTCCCTTCGTCCGATGCCGCAGCCTCCGACGTGCCGAATTCCCCCTCGGTCTTCTCGTTGCCGGTTGGCGTCCCCGCAGCCGGCCGATTCGCAACGGCGGCGCCGGGCTCGACGGCCTTTGATTCATCAGCCGCCCCCTTGCCCAAGTCGTCGACCTTCTTGTTGAGATCGATAAGCCAAGCGGAGTCGCTGCCGTCCCCCATCGACACCAGAATTTCGTGGTCCGAAGGGGGATCGGCGGCCGCGCCCCCGATGTTGATCTCGAAGTCGGTGTCGCTCTGGTCCCAAATCGTGGCGACTTTCCGCTGCAACTCGTCGTTCGACTCGCCGGACTGAGCGCTCGATGCCGTCAACAATCGATCGTGCTCCGGAAGGAACAGCGCGGCTCCACAGCTCGCGCAGGGAAAACCGGCGCCGGCCGACTCGGACGGCGCGTCGAACATGACCTCGCCGCACACGGGGCAGGTGATGGTGAGTGTCATTTAGGTTCCCTCCCGGTGGCCGGGACAATCCTGCGGCGGCACGTTCCCACATCCGACACACGGGTGCGGCGTCTCGGATTTCCGCCATCGTGAGCACAAGCGCGTAACTGCTCCTCTCCGATCACTGTTCGTCCGCCACGCCCACCCGAGACTCGGCGACTCTCAGCACCGTTTCCGCCACGTCCTCCGGCAGCGGCACGAAACCGAGCTCCGCGCTCGACTCCTGGCCCGTGGTAAGGCAGTGGCGAATCAATTGTCGCAACGCGGCTCCAACCTTCGGATCCTCGTACTTTCGGTAGCAGAGCAACCACGTGTAACTCACCACCGGATATGCATTGGGGTCTTGCGGGTCGGATACGAACCCACGGAGATTCTCCGGCAACACCACCTCGCCCAAGGCCGCCCGCGCGTGTTCCAGCACGGGGGTGACGTATTCACCGGAGCGATTCTCCAGCGCCGCCACGGTCAGCCGGGCATCCTTCGCGTATCCGTACTCGAGGTACCCAATGGCCCCCGGCGTCTGACGGATGCGGTCGGCAATGTCCGCGTTCCGCTTGGCGGGCACACCCACGGGCCACTCGACGGTCGTTCCCGTACCGGGACCTTCGTCCCACGCTTGGCTCACCGCCGAAAGGTGCCGCGTGAACACAAACGTCGTCCCGCTCGACACAGCGCGCCGCACCACGGTGATCGGCAGGTCCGGCAGGGTCGTGCCGGGATTGCACGCGGCAATCTTGGGGTCGTTCCAGTTCTGGATTTCGCCAAGGAAAATCCCCGCGTACACCTCGCGCGACAATCGCAAGCCCTCGGGAGCGTCGGGCACGTTGTAAGCCAACGCCACCGCGCCCGCCGCCAACGGCACCATGACGACCCCGTCCGGAACCTGGGCGATCTCTTCGTCGGTCATCGCCGCGTCACTGGCGCCGAAGTCGACCTGGCTTTGGATGAAGTTGCGAACGCCCGCCCCGCTGCCTGTCGCCTGGTAAGCGACCGTCGTGCCCGGGTTGGCTCCCTGGAAATCCTCGAACCACTTCTTATAGAGGTTCGCCGGGAAGGTCGCTCCGGCTCCCTTGAGGGCAACCCCGGCGATTTCCATCGCCGCAGGAGCGGCCGCGTCGGCCACCGGAGCGGCTACCACGTCCCGTGCCACTTCCGCCCTACCCACGTTGGCCGTCATATGCGCGACGATCCGCGACGAAACATCCTCGGGAAGCGGGATGTAACCCAAATCGGCCGCGTGCTTTTGACCGTCCGAAAGCGCGTAATTCAGGAACTTCTTCAGCGCCGCGGCGATGTTTTTGTCCTCGTACTTCTGATAACAGAGCAGCCACGTGTAACCAACGATCGGGTACGCCTCGGCCCCGGCGGGATCCGAGATGAAGCCCCGCAAGTTCGCAGGCAACACGATCTCGCCCAGCGCGACGCTCGTGTTCTCGGGCAACGGACGGATGTAATTCCCCGCGTTGTTCTGCAATGCCGCGATCGCCAATTTCGCTTCAGCGGCGAACCCGTACTCGAGGTAGCCGATCGCACCGGGTGTTTGGCGGATGCGGTCGGCAATGTCGGAATTCTTCTTGGCCGGAACACCGGTGGGCCATGCGACCGTCGTACCGACGCCGGGTCCGTCCGCCCACGCCTGACTCACGGCCCCCAGATGCCGCGTGAAGAGGAACGTCGTGCCGCTCGAAACAGCCCGGCGAACCACGGTGATGGGCAGGTCCGGAAACGCCGCGCCGTCGTTGCAAGCGGCGATTTTCGGGTCGTTCCAGTTGACAATCTCACCGAGGAAAATGCCCGAGTACACGTCGCGGGAAAGGTTCACCACCTCGGGGGCGTCGGGCACATTATACGCCAGTGCGATCGCCCCGGCGGTGACCGGCACCATCGTCACCCCATCCGGAACCTGGGCGATTTCCTCGTCGGAAATGGCGGCGTCGCTGGCGCCGAAATCGACCTGTTGTTGGATGAATGTCCGCACGCCCGCGCCGCTGCCCAAGCTTTGGTAGTCGATGGCGATATCCGGATTGAGCTTGTGGAACTCCTCAAACCAGACCTTGTACAGGCTGGCGGGGAACGTCGCCCCCGAACCGCGAAGCGTTATGGCCGCGCCGGAATCGACCGGTTTCGGGGCCGGAGCGAGCGGCATGGGAGTTTTCACGGGGGCCGCCGACGCGACGGCCGGGGCTTCCGCCGGCTTGGTCCGAGGGGCCGTTGCGGGAGGCTTGACGACAGTCGCCGGAGGAGGCGCGACTGCGGGGGCCGGCACCGGTGGCACCGGGGCGGGAACCGGCGCGGCCGTGGCGACTCGCGACTTTTCCGCATCCGCCAAGCGACGATTCGCGTCGGCGAGTTTCCGTTCCAAATCGGACAGCCGTTGATTCATCTCCAGCATCAGCGTGCGGTCCGCCAACTCGGAGGGTTGCGGTTCGTTGCGCAGACCTTCCAGCCAAGCGCGCCGGGGGCCTTGCACGCGCTCCAACGCGCGGCCGACACCCGCTCCGCCCCGTCCTTCGTCAACCAGTTTCCACCCGTTCCGGATGGACCGGATCGCATCTTCCTGGAAGCCCATCTGGGTTTCGCACAACCCCTTGTACATCCAGGCGCGGGGGTCGTCCTGAAGCAGGGTGGCGGCCGTGAAGTACGCCCGCGCCTCGTCGTAACTCCGGCCCCAGTAAAGACCGTACGCCTGCGAATACAGCTTGCCGGCACCGCCGGGAGATCGTCCAAAGGACTTTGCCAGCAGTTGGGCACGGGCCAGCAGGCGGGGGTCGCCACCGACCGCCGAATCGAACGCATTGGACGCTTGGACCGGCATCGCACGGGTGATTCGACCCGGAACATCACCACGAGTGGCCGTCAGCGGTCCGAATGCGGCCATCAGCACCGCGACCGCACCGGCCAACACCCAAACAACGCCCTGCCGCATGTTCGTTTCCCGCGAATCCCGCCTGCGGAACCGGGGACGACGGATCCAAGCCGCCGAAACTCCTCCGCAATGCGAGAGTCACTATCCCCGCGCTGCGTGAAGTTACAAACGGGGAAGCGGGGGTTTCGCGGGAATTCGCAGGACCATCGCGCCAGATTCACGAAACCTTAACACTAATGCGTTCGCTGTCCCAAGCTCCCTTCGGACGCATTGGCCATCCCCTGAGGGTTCGGCAATGCCACGTCGCACTGGTCACTGCGGTTTCTCGCAAAGCGTCTCGAACTCGGCAAACAAGTCAATCAGCGTTGATGCGAAATCGATCGGCAGAATGGCTGTTTGTTCCTTCGCCAGTTGCAGGGTCCAGGGATCGGCTCTCATCCAGTTCCCCTGACAGACGAGTTTCGCGCCGTGACGACTCGTGCACTCCACGCGATCCAGGCTGTCCTGTCTGGGATCACCAAATGTGGCGTAGGACCCGCAGATGATCCCGTTGAGCAAACCAGCCCAACAGCGGACCTCGTCCCGATCCAACCGGCAGACGCCCAACTCCCGACCATAGGGATCAAGGTGTCGCATCCGTAACGCGGCGTAAAACTCCTTCCGGTCGGACCACCCCACCACCGACAGGACGGGACGAAATTCAATGACCTGGCCAAACGAGCACGCCAGTTGGCCCAGAGGCGCGAATTCCTGCGTCAACCGCATTCCACTTTCGACAAGATCGAACAGTGGGTGTTTATTCGGCGGGGGTTGGTCCGGCGTCTCGTCCATGGCCGACGCGCTCCCACTACTTCGCGACCGTCCACTCGCGCAGCTTCAACCAGTCTGCCGCTCGTTGCGGCCAATCGGACGGACACGGGACCGCCACCGGTCGAATACCGAAACCGTGTCCTCCCTTTTCGTACAGGTGCAATTCCACCGGCACACCCAAGTCCATCAGTTTCGCGCACAGTCCGGTCGTTCCCTGGGGGAGCGACGCCTTATCGTCCAGGGCTTGCGCGAAGAACGTCGGGGGCGCCCCGGCCGTGGGCTGCAAATCAGAGCGGAGTTTCCCTTCCTTGGGCAGGTACAGTCCCCACGGATAAATCAGCAACAGCAAGTCCGGACGGGACGCCTTGGCTTCCGCGTCCGTCATTCCGGGGCCAAACGTGGATACAGCGGCCACCTGACCCCCCGCCGAGAAACCCAGCACGCCGATCCGATCCCTGGCCAGCTTCCAATCGTCCGCCCGCTCCCGCACCAGCGCGACCGCGCGACGACAGTCCAAGACAGGCCCGGCGTTCGGCTCGGGCTGCTTGTTGGTTGGCGCCCGATGTTTCAGCAGGAAACACGTCACTCCCCGAGCGGCGAAGAACTCACACGCTTCGCTCCCTTCGAGGTCGGTCGTGAGATATCCGAATCCCCCGCCAGGAATGACGATCAGGCCCGCCCCGGTTCGTTTGTCGGCAGGGGCCTCGTACACCACCAGCGACGGGGCCGTGATGTTCGTCGTCCGACGGATCGGCGCGCCTCCGGGACGCTCCGGGAGGTCTCCCTCCGGACCGGTCGCGTCGGGCTTGGGGCCGGGGATTTCACCCGACCACAGCGGCACGACGGTCGGCTCCGCTCCGACGGTCGCCGAAGCACACAGCGATACCGTCAGGCACGCGCAAAACATCGCGCGAGCGACCGACCCGAAGAGCGTCGACATGCGGATCCTCTCACAACGGCCACGGACCGACTCCACACCCTGATCAAACGGTCTTCGGTGCTTCCTCCGGCAGGTGGCCGAGGTTGAGCGTGTCGGCGGCGACCATCTTCTCGTTTTTCGCATCCCAGCCCATCATGCGGCTGGACCGCCACGACTCGTTCGCCATATTGACCGCCACGACCCCCGCCATCCCCAATTCGATCGGGCAATTGAGCGGTTCGCCGTTGCGCAAATGGTTGTGCAGGTTCGTGTGGTGCAGGTGGATGTCCTCCCCCCCCTTCTTTTCGTGCTGTTCGAGCACCTTGCCGTCCTTGTCGCGGGCGACCCAGCCGTTGCCGGTGAAGGAGAGCGTCCCCCGATAACCGCGGATGAGGTGGTCCACTCCCACGCGGTTGCTCATGGTTCCGAGGACGTAGACGGTCATGCCCCGGGGGTACTCGCAGATCATCTCGAAGTTGTCCGGCAGGTTGCGTCCATCGTTCCATTGCCAGATGCCCCCCATGCCGACGACGCGACGGGGGTACAACAGGTCGCACGCACGCATGATGCGCGTGATGCGGTGGATGAACAGGTCGGTGGCGATCCCCCCGCTATACATCGAATAGTTGCGCCACTCGAAGTAGTGGTGCGGGTTCCAGTCGATCTTCGGCGCGTGACCGAGCCAGGCGTTCCAGTCGAGGTCGGCCGGCTTGGCCGTATCGTCCTTGACATCCGGATCTCGCCAAGGACCTTGCTTGTCGTAGCGGCGGACGTACTCGATCTGCGCCTGAACGACCTTGCCGATCACCCCTTTGCGGATGGCATCGCGGGCCGAGATGTAGCTGTCGTCGGACATCGCCTGGACACCGACCTGCAGCGGGAGTTTCGTCTCGGCGACCTTCTTCATCACCGCTTGCGCTTCGGGAATCGTGTGGGTCATCGGTTTTTCACAGTAGACCGCCTTCCCCGCGTCGAGCGCGTCGATCGTCATCTTCGAGTGCCAGTGCTCGGGCGTGGCGATCGTGACGTAATCGACGTCCTTCATGTCGAGGATCGCGCGGTAGTCGGTGAACGCCTTGGTCCCCAGTTTGTCGGCACCCGCTTTGGCGCGGGTTTCCCAACAGTCGGCCACGCCGAGAAACTCCAGATTGTCCTTCTCCTTGAGCGACTTGCAGGCGTCCATGTGGCCGTTGGCCATCCCGCCCGCGCCGATGAAGGCGGTGCGGATGCGGTCGTTCGCGCCAATCACGCGGGCGTACGACGAGGCCGTTTGCGACAGTACGACAGCCGAGGAAGCCAGGGCGGCACCAGCCAGGAAGTCGCGGCGGGGAAGGGGTTCGGACATGGGGTCAACTCCGGGGGAGAGAGCTAGGTTCAGTGTTTGAACAAAAACGGAACGGATTCACCACGAAGGCACGAAGAGCACAAATGATTCACAAAGGGCGTTCTCTGTTTCCGTGATGTCCACCGCGGATCGCCCATGATCCACCAGACACCTCTTCGTGCCTTTGTGCCTTGGTGGTTGAGTCTTCTTTTGAGATGGACCTCGCGTCACTTCGCGGGGATTCCGAAGTCTCCGTCGAGGTCCCGCCAGAACGAGTGCACGTGGTTGGCGTCGCTTTGCGTGTTGTTGTATTCGACGAGGAACGACGGCCCTTGCACGCGGTAGTAGTGCCGCTGGTTGCGGTCTTCCCCACCCCACCATGCGAAGTGGATGCTCTCGAAACCGGCTTCGACCAACCGGGCGCGGCGCCGGGCCGACACATCGGCGGGCATGTTTTTGAGGTACTCCGCGAGCAGTTCGGTCAGCAAGCGGCGCTGGTCCTCCGAAAGGTTCTTGTACGGGACGCCCACCGGCGCGGTGCGGTCCGCCTGGGGTTGGTTCGCGCTCCGCAAATCGTCCGGGGCCTTGGTGTCGACGAGCATCCCCTTCTTCACTTCGGGGGTGGACAGTTTCAGGATCTGCCGGGCGAGGTCTTCCTCGGCGGCCAGCACTCGAATCTGTCGTCCCGGTCCCGCGGCGATGTCCGCCGGGTTCGAGCCGAAGAACTCGGGGGTACTGCCGATCACCTTGCCGTTCTCCAACGTGTAGTTGAGCGACAGGTGATGCCCCTCGAAACGCCAACCCCATTTGCCGGAGTCGCCGGGAGTGCCGAAGACGCTCAGGAAATACTTCTTCGGGTCCCGCTTTTCGCGGCGGGCCGGGCGCTCGCCCCCCTCAACGAGATAGAGCACCTCTTCCAGGCTCATCACGTTGAGCGTTTGGTCGTAGCCCGCCGGAGACAGGCCGCTGGCCACGAGCTTGAGCGCCGCATCCAGCGCCGCTCCCTCCAGTTGCCTCAGGGCGACCCCCTTGCGTTCGCGGGGGATGAAGTGCCAATTGAGACGCTCGGCGTCGTCGAATTTGAACGTTGCCGCCGCGCGCTGTTCGGGCGTTAGCGACGCCAGGAACACGTTGGCCGCCGCGGCCATGTTCGGGGCGCTGGGGGGGGGCGCGTCTTGCGCCGTCGCCACCAACCATGTCATCACGCCCGCCACGACGGCGACCGCCAAACCACCGCGCACCATTGGACGCATCAACGCCGACTCCTCGCTCGCAAAGGATGTCCCGAAACACCGCATGGACCACCCGAAGGCGCTCCGCATCGAAGTCCATGCATGTTAACGCGGGGCGTCGCAAACCGAAATCGGACGGACCTTGGGAGGCCGTTGTCGCGATGCCCATTCGACCAGAGGTTCGTGATCCAGAACGTTTTGGATTCCAAACTCGGCGGTCAGGGGTTGTGGAGCCATTGTTCGTCGGTGGAATCTTGACACGAGGATGTTGTCGTCATCAACACAGCCGCCGCGCGGCCGGTTATCGGGCATCGACGGATCGAACCGCGTACTCTCCACGCAGGGCCGCACCCGTCAGGCTGGCGGGATTCATCGCAATCTCTTGTGGCGTACCGCAGGCCACCACGCGGCCTCCCGCAGCCCCCCCGTCCGGGCCGAGGTCGAGCACATGGTCGGAACCGCGAATCAGTCGCGGATGATGTTCGATCACCAACACCGTGTGACCCCGTTCGACGAGGCGGCGGAGCACGCCGAGTAGGCGGTCCACATCCGCCACGTGCAATCCGCTGGTCGGCTCGTCAAGGACGAACAGGGCGGTGACCGTGCCGTCGGGAGGGGCGAGGAGTTCCCGTCCGAGTTTCAAACGCTGCGCTTCGCCGCCGGAGAGGGTCGAGGAGGGTTGGCCCAAGGTGAGGTAACCAAGGCCGATCTCGGTCAAGACGCGTAGCTTGTCGCGCAGCGTGGCGAAGTTGTCGAAGAACTCGGCGGCCTCGTCGATCCGCAGGTCCAACAAATCGGCAATATTCTTGCCTCGGAAACGGGGTTGCAGCGTCGCGGCGTTGAAGCGTCGACCGCGGCAGTCGGGGCAATCCACCGGCACATCGGGCAGGAAGCCCATGCGGAGGCGGCGAAACCCGTGGCCGCGACACGTCTCGCAGCGACCACCGGGGGCGTTCCAACTGAAACGGCGCGCGGTGAAGCCGCGCAGCCGCGACTCCTTCGTGCGGGCGAAGAAGCGGCGAATGTCGTCCCACAGCCCAGCCGCCGTGGCGGGGTTGCCCCGCCCGGACGTTGCCAGAGCCGATTGATCGACCACGACGAGCCGACCGGGGAGACAGTCGGCGGCAAGACGGCCCAGGGGGGCGGGGAGTGGCGGTGCGTCGGGGACGCTCGGCGGATGTGGTGTCTTTTTACCGCGCTGCGAGGGACGCGAGGCAAACGCCGCGTCGCGCGCGGCCCGCTCGCGGTCATCAAGCGCTCGCCGGACCAACGGAACGAGGGATTCCATCACCAGCGTGCTCTTGCCCGACCCGCTCACTCCGGTGACGCAGACGATTTGCCCGAGCGGAATGTCGACGGCGACATCCCGCAAGTTTCGCAGCGAAGCCCCGGTGAGACGGAGAAAACCGGTGGAACGCCCGGCGTCCCGCCGGGGGTGTTCGCCGCGCGGTGCTTCACCGCCACACAAGGCTTCCGCGACCAAAGCGCGGCCGGTCAGCGACTCCGGCTGGCGGGTCAATTCGTCCGGGGTCCCCTGACCGATCAGGCGTCCCCCTTCTCCACCCGCCCCCGGCCCCAGGTCGACGACATGGTCGGCGGCCTGGATCACGTCGAGATCGTGCTCGACGACAATCAGCGAATTGCCCCTGTCTCGCAGCGCGAACAGTGTGTCGAGCAGACGCCGCGTGTCGCGCGGGTGCAGGCCGGTCGTCGGTTCGTCGAGCACGTAACACGCCCCCGCCGGCCCGCCCCCCAAGGCCTGCGCAAGTCGGGCACGCTGCAGTTCTCCGCCCGAAAGTGTGCTGGCGGGCCGGTCCAATTGGAGGTAGCCCAAGCCGACCTCATCCATGAATTTCAGCCGCCGTGTGATCTCCGGAAAAATGCGGCGTTGAATTTCAGCCAAAACCGACGGGGCAAGCTCGTGTTCACCGAGCGAGTCCCCGCATAAGTCGCCGGCTTGCGTCGCTTCGTCGAACCATGCGCGAGCTTCCGAGACGGTGCGCGACAACAGTTCTGGCAGCGAACAACCCCGCCAACGAACGTGTCGGCCTTGAGGCCCGAGCCGCGAGCCGCCGCAATCGGGACATGCGGGGGCATCGCGGCCCGCAACCGGTTCGGTCTGGTCCGTGGTTCCCAGTCCCTCGCAGGTCGGACACGCGCCGTAGGGGCTGTGGAAGCTGAACGTACGCGGCTCGACGGGGGGAAAACTCGCGCCGCAACCTCCGCAGGCGAGACGCGTGCTGTACAGGGTCTCGGCCCAACCCTCGTCCGTCTGATGCGCGACGAGACAACTCCCCTCGGCGATGCGGACGGCCAACTCCACCGACTCGCGCAATCGAGTTTCGAGGCCTTCCTTGACCACGATCCGGTCGACGACCGCCTCGATGGAATGCGGTTTGGATTTGGTCAGCGACGGAGCTTGCGCGACGTCGATCAGTTCTCCGTCGACCCGAGCGCGGATCAATCCCAGGCGAGCAATTTTCTCGAAGACATCCGTGTGCGTCCCCTTGCGCTGGCGCACCAGCGGCGCCAGCAGCATCACCTTTCGTCCCGCCTCAAGAGACAGGACGCGTCCCACGATGTCGGCGGGGGATTGGCGAGAAACGGGGAGATCGCACGCGGGGCAGTGCAGGACACCCGCTCGGGCGAACCAGAGACGCAGAAAGTCGTGCAACTCGGTGACGGTCGCCAGCAGGCTGCGCGGGCGGGGAACGCCCGCAACCTGCCCGATCGCCAAGGTCGGGGGGAGGCCGGTCAACTCGTCGATATCGGGACGGGGCCACTGGTCGAGGTGGAACCGAACATGCGGCGAAAGGGTTTCGAGATATCGCCGTCGCCCTTCGGCGTGCAGCGTGTCGAACGCCAACGAACTTTTGCCGCTGCCACTGACTCCGGTGAGCACGACCAACCGGTTGCGTGGCAGGTCGACATCGACTCCGCGCAGGTTGTGGGTCCGCGCTCCCCGCACGCGAACGACCCCGAGTGGCCGTTCGCGCTGCGGCAATGATGCGGAGATCGAGTCGGGCGGCAAGTCGCTCACGGAAGTTCGCGGATACGGAGATTACGGAACTCGACGGGCGCCCCTTCGGACTCCAGGCAGATGTAGCCGGTGGCTGGTTTGCACTCGGTGCCGCCGGAGACTTCCTCGCCGTTCACCCACAGGCGGACTTCGCCGTTGATGGCCCGCACGTAATAGTGGTTCCATTCGGGCGTTCCCCGGGAAAGGTTCTTCCGGGGGAAGCTGCGGGAGCTGTTGGGGGCGACCGGCGGAAAAGGCTTCATGGTCGACTTGCCGACGGGGAACACGTCACCGTTGGTGGTGAACCAGTCCGGCTTCTTGCCGGTGCTCTTCTCGTACTTTTCGGCGTAGCCGTGGTCGAGCACTTGCACCTCGATGCCGCCGGGGGGGAGCGAATTCGGCTTGAGGTTCGTGAGGGCTTCGTCGGTGGCCCAGACGAAAATCCCCGAGTTCCCCCCTGAAGTCAGATGCCGCCATTCGGCGACGAGTTCAAAGTTTGTCACCTTGAAGTTGGACTTGGTGACGCCGACCGGCTTGCCGGTGCAATGAATCACCCCGTCCTTGGCGCTCCACGTGTCGGGATCGGTGTTGACGTTGGTGAAGTCTTCGAGGGACAAACCGCGCCAGCCGAGGCCTTGGCCGTCGATCGTCGCCTTGGGAAGCGCGGGCTCTTCGGCGCGGGACGCAAGAGGCGCGGCGCACGTTCCCGCGAGGATCAGGACGAGTCGGGCAAACAACGAAACCAGACGCATGGGTGAAATCCTCGGTGGCAACTGAGGGGACATCTTGGCCGAGACGGGGGGCATCGCCTCACCGATCCGACCAATAACGCGATGGTATCGACCGCTTCGGCACAGGGCCAACCGACGCGCCCCGGACGCTTTTCGCGACAAGCGACTCTCCGAAAGGACCGGTCGGAACACCGTCCGTCGTACTGATGGCGCTCTCTCGCCAACCGAGGTTGCGCGTGATCCCGCTATTCGGAGAACTTCCAAATGCCGTGGCCGGGAAATCCACGCGTCCGCTAGAATGCCTTCGATGGAATGGGAGCGATGTGCTTTTGCTCCTCTTGAAATCGAAGTCGCTGAGATCGTTCCACCGGAACCGAAGCTGTTTTGAGAAAGCGTGGTTCGACATGCACGCCGGTCTGTTGGTGACGATCGTTTGCGCGTGCGGAGCGCTCCCTCCCGCCGAGGTCTCGACACTGTCCGGAGAGGGGTACACCTCCGAGATCGTCGAACTCTCGCCGGAAAAGGTCGTGCTCAAGGGGCCGGAGAGCGAGCGAGTTGTCGGCCCCGGCGAACTGCTGCAAGTCCGCTTTAAACCGGCGGCAACGACCGTCACACCCCGCAAGGCGACGGTCTTCTTCATCGATGGCGGGCGTGTCTCGGGAACCGAGTACCGCACGACAGGAACCATCGCGACGTTGGCCGGGACGGTGGCGGGCGATATGAAGTTCCCAGCCAACGGCGTGGCGCGCGTGCTGTTCGCACCGGCAGTCGGCAAGTCGGCGGAGGTGTGGGACGGACTTGTCGCGAAAGAGTCGAAGAAGGACCTGCTCGTCGTGAAGAAGGGAGAGACCGTCGATTACCTCTCGGGTTTGATCGGCAATGTCGAGGACAAGGTCCGCTTCACACTCGACGGTGAAGAAGTTCCCGTGTCTCGAGAGAAAGTGTTCGGCGTACTCTACGCTCGCCGCACCCCGCCGCGAACCCGGGGTCTGTTCGAACTGGAAACGATTGGCGGCGACTCATGGCCGGTCGCTTCCGCGCGGGTTGCGGGAGACGCCCTGGAGATCAAGACGCCGGCGGGATTCGAGGCGACGCTCCCCGGTACGGTGCTGGCCCGCATGGATTTCAGCGGCGGAAAGGTGAAGTATTTGACGGACCTCGAATGGCAGGGGCTGAAATACGTTCCGTGGGCCGACGAAAGCTATCCGCCGCAAAAGAACGCGGGATTGGGGGATCGACCGCTGTTGTTTCGCGGCAAGCCCGTGTCGCGGGGATTGTGGATCCACTCGCAGTCGACGCTGACGTGGCGGTTGGCGGGGGACTTTCGACGGTTTCAGGCGATCGTGGCCATCGAGGACCAGGGGGTCCGCGGACGGGGCGAAGTCGATTTGCGGATCAAGGGGGACGGCAAGGTGCTGTTCGAGGGCCCGGTCCGCTGGAGCGACGCCCCCGCGCCGCTCGACCTGGATGTCGCGGGGGTGCGCGAGTTCGAAGTCCATGTCGGCTTCGGTGCGTTCAACTACGGCCCCGGCGACCATTTGGTTCTCGGGGAAGCCCGACTGGTGAAGTGACCAACAGGGGTGTTGACACACTCCAGGCGGACGCGCGCCTGCGTCAATCGACCGTCAGCACAATTTTGCCCGCCAGCGTCCCCTTTTTCTCCAGCGTATTGTCCTGCTGCAACTGGTGGGCAGCGGCGGCCTCCGACAACGGAAACACGCGGGCGATGTTCGGGCGCCACGCCCCCGCCTCGAATGCGGCGTTGAGGCCCTCCGCCGCCACCCGCTGTTCGTCGGGACTGGCGTTGAACATGGCGAATCCCACCAGCGACAGGTCGCGCGTGTAGAACGCCCCCAGCGGGAAATCGGGCCGTGCCTGACGCCCCGCCATCAGCACGATCCGCCCGCGCATCGCCATCATCGAGATCGACCGCTCCAGGTTCGGGTCGCGCAGCGTCTCGAACCACACGTCGATCCCGCCCCGTTCGGCCACCGCGCGGCGCAGTTCATCGTCCAGGTTCGCCGATTTGTGGTCGAGTACGACATCCGCCCCCATCCGCTTCGCCAACACTCCCTTCTCCGGCGTGCCGACCGTGGTGACGACGTGCGCGCCCAGGTGCTTCGCCAACTGAACCACCGCGGAACCGACCCCGCCCGTGCCGCCGTTCACGAACAGCGTCTCTTCCGAGCGCAACCGGGCGAACTGGTGCAGCCCCAACCACGCGGTGATTCCCGTCAACGCCCCCGCCGCCGCCGAATTGAAGGATTGCTCGGACGGGATCGGGTACAGCCAATGCTCGTCCACCGCGGCGAACCGGGCGAAACTTCCCTGTCGACCGAAGAGCCCCTGGTTGCTCCCCCACACGCGGTCCCCGACCCGAAACCTGGTCGCTCCCGGACCGACCGCCTCGACCACGCCCGCCAGATCGCAACCGATGACGTACGGCATTGTGAGGGGCATCGCGATCGCCCCCGCGCGAATGTACGTGTCGATCGGATTGACGGCGACCGCCTTGACTGCCACCAGAACCTGGCCTGGCCCGGCCTGCGGAGTGGGAACTTCGCCGAAGCGAATGACGGACGGTGCTCCGGTTTCGGTGATGTGCGCGGCGAGCATGGGAGGACGGGTCGCGAGGGTGGTGAATCATCCAGATCGACCGCGCATGATAACGAGCGCGCGGATCGCAATCCGCGCCGCAGGTTATGCGGGAGGGGGAGAGCGGCAAGAACACGTCGGCCAGAGGCCGACGGCGAACGCGCGGGGGGCTGTCGCCGTCAGGAAGCGAATCCGAATTCCGCGACCAAATCCGTGTCGGCGAACACACCGTCCAGATCGAACCCGAGGTCGTCGCCCGAGCCATCGTCCGGTTCCTCCAACGCCGAGAAGAGGGGCGTGATCGAACCGTCGTCGGCCTCCGACTCGACCGGTTTCGGTGGGGCGACCGCTCTGGAAGGCGTTGCCACAAGCCCTGAGACGCCGACCGTGTTGGAAACCGGTTTCAGATCCCCACCGACCGCCGCTGCTGTAAACACCACCGCCGTTCGCCGCCGGGCTTCGCCCGACCTGTCCCCCGTTGTCTCGGCGGCCACCATTGCCGCCGCGGGAGGGGGGCCGCCGGTCGGATTGGGCGTCAGTTCCCGCACGAACCCGCGCGGAGATTCGACACGCCACGTGCCAGGGCGACTCGTCTCGAACGCCGTGTTCGTGGTGTAGACGTGGTCCCCCTGTTCCTGATCGCGCGTGCTGTTGGGGGGGGAACCTTCGGGCGTGCCCCCCGGTCGCGTCGGCTTGCCGACGCTGTCGGTCCGGTAGACCTGAGTCATCTCCAGCGTGCCCGGTTGCTGCGTCGTGTAGATGTAGCCCAGGATCGCCGTGCGGTTGTTGACGCCGGTGTCGCTCGGATTCGCCGGATCGCCGATCTCGCGGAAGTACGCCCCTTGCCGACGCGGGCGGAGGTCGGCCCGCCCCAAGCCTTCGAGGAAGTCCGCTTCCGCCGAGTTGGTCGTGAGGTACCGATACCCCATGTCGGTTTCGGTCCCGTCGTCGTTGAACTGCACGCCGAAGTACATCCGGAACACCGGGGCCGTCCCCAGTTCCGGCACGTTACTCAGCAGGACCGTGAAACCGGTGAACGCGCTGGTCGAGCGATCCACGATGGCGGGGTTGCCGGTGAGGGCATTGAACTCCGCCTCCAGCGAGTAGATGTTGAGCCCCGCGTTCGTGTTGAATGTGCGGAACAGGCGGGCCTCGAAGTACACCTTGACGGTTTCCGTGGCCGTGCTGAAGGCGGTCGAACCCCCATTCACGGTCGTGTCGACACGAACACCGTCGACGCCGGTCGCCTGGTCCCAGGCGCGGAACGTGATCCCCGCGTCGAGTTTCGATTCGAGCGGCAGGAAGGGGGCCGCCGCCGAGTGGTGCGGGATCAATCCGGTCACAAATCGGATGCGCGCGTTGGGACTCAGCAGCAGGGCTCTGCTCTCGGAAAGCGGCCCGTCGGTGTCGATGTTGACCCAACTCGCTTCGATTGGTTCCGGCACCGGCGTGACCTGGAAGCTGCCGAGGGATTGATCGACGGCCGTGATGGCAATACCGCGGAGCGCGCCGGTGTCGGGATCGGAAATCGGGTTGCCCCCCGCCCCGCGGGCCAACAGGTCCGAAACCAGCACTCCTTTCCGCATGTCCAACGACTGCCGCGACCCGACCCCCAGCACCGCGAAGATGTTGCCCGAGTTGTCGAGCACCGGCGCTTCGTTGACGTTGGTCACCGTGATCGTGAACGTCCGCTCGAAGACCAGGTTTGTCTGGTCGGTCGTGCGCACACGGATCGAGAACGAACTCTTCGCCTCGAAGTTGAACGCCGTGTTCGACTGCAGTTGATCGCCGACGATCACGAACGACCCGTTGTCGTCCGCCCCCGCACCGGCGACGAGCGAATAGGTGAACGAGCTCCCGCTGTCCGGGTCAATCGAGGAGAACGTACCAATCGCCGTGCCACTGGGCCGATTTTCGGCGATGGTGTTTGCCGAGAGATTCAGGGCCGTCGGTGCTTCGTTGACGTTGGTTACGGTGATCGTGAACGTATTCTCCGTAAACAGCCCCCCCTGATCGGTGGTGCGAATCTGGACCTGGTAGTTATTCCGGTTGTCGTTGTCGACGTTGGTGTTCGTCCGCAGTTCGTTGCCGACGATCGTGAACGACCCGTTATCCGTCGACCCGGTTCCGGCCACGAGCGTGTACGTGAATGTATTCCCCGCGTCCGGATCGTTGGTCGAAAGATTGCCCACCGCCGTCCCAAGGGGGATGGTCTCGAGAATGGTCGTGTTCGACAGCCCCAGGCCGAGCGGCGTTTCGTTGACGTTGGTGATGTTGATCGTGAACGATCGCTCGAAGAACAACCCCCCCGCGTCGGTCGTGCGGACGCGGATAGAGCGCGTCGTGGTGGCCTCGAAATTGAACATCACCGCGGACTGCAACTGATTCCCGCTGATTGTGAACGACGCGTTGTCGGTCGACCCGGTCCCCGCGACAAGCGTGTACGTGAACGTGCTGGCGGCGTCGGTCGTCGTGAACGTGCCGATGGCGGTGTTGACCGCGGCGTTCTCCGCAATCGTATTGGCCGAGAGATCAAGCCCCGTCGGCGCCTGGTTGGTGGGGGCGAGCCGCAGGATGTGAACCGCGCCGCGATCGGTCCCCCCGATATCGTCGAGATGCGCTCCCACCGCAAGATCGGACACGCCGTCGCCGTCGAAGTCACCGAAGTGAGTCACGGCGCTGCCGAAATGATCGCCGTTCGCCAAGGCCGGGCCGTTCGGGATGCCGCTGGCGAGCTTCACGCTCGGCTTCGTCGTCCCGTTGGCATTCAGGAACAGGATGTGGACCGCACCTCGATTCGCACCCTCGGTTTTGTCCCGCATCGCCCCGACGGCCAGATCGGCCAGGCCGTCGCCGTCCAAGTCCCCTACGTTCGCCAGCGAACTGCCGAAGTAGGAATCAGCCGCCAGCACCGGCCCGCCACCGACCCCGTTGGCGATCTTTTTGGCTCCGTTCACCTTCACCGTGCCGGTGGAATTCAGCAGCAGGATGTAGACCGCGCCCCCTTCCAGTGGCCCCCCCGTGTCGTCCCCGCGGGCACCGACAGCGAGATCGGCCACGCCATCCCCGTCGAGGTCCCCCACGTTCGCCACGGAACTTCCAAACCGGTCGACGTCCGCCAGCACGGGCATATTCGTCCCGCCGTCGGCCAGCTTCGTGTTCCCCGTCACTGTCCCGCTGGAGTTCAGGAACAGTACGTACACCGCCCCGCGTGTTGCCCCTCCGGTGCCATCGTTGAACGCTCCGACGGCCAAATCCGTCACGCCATCCCCATTCAGGTCGCCCATGCTCGCCACGGAACTTCCGAACCGGCCGCCGTCCAGTAGCGTCGGCCCGCCGCCGGTCCCGCTGGCGATCTTCGTGCTCGACTTCACCGTGCCGTTGGTGTTCAGAAACAGCAGGTAGACCGCGCCTCGAACGCCGCCGTTGGTGTCGTCGCCGGGCGTGCCGACCGCAAGATCAGTCACACCATCGCCGTCGAGGTCCCCCAGGTTCGTCACGGAGCTGCCGAAGTAGTCGCTGTCCGCCAGCGTCGGCCCGCCATTCGTCCCGCTGGCGATCTTCGATCTCGACTTCACCGTACCGTTCGCGTTCAGAAACAGGATGTGGACCGCGCCTCGATAATCTCCATTGGTGTCGTCGCCCAGCGCGCCCACCGCGAGATCCGCCACGCCGTCACCATCCAGGTCCCCCAGGTTCGCCACCGCACCGCCGAAATTGTCGTTGTCGGCCAGCGTCGGCATGTTGGTCCCGCCGCTGGCCAGCTTCGTCGCTCCGCCGGTTTTCACTCCGCCCGTCGAAGGGGCGGTGATCGTCACGACATAGTCCTCGACCTCGCCCCCTGTGATCGGTCCCGTCGGGCTGGTCGCGGCGACGGTGTTTTCGCTCAGCCGGAACCGGGCGTAGGTCGTCCCCGTGAATCCCTGCGGAATGACCGGGAAGGTCAGCGTGTAGGTCCCGTTGGTCGAGAACGCTGGCACCGAAACGACGGCACTCTCGCTCGCCTCGAAGACGCCATTGTTGTTGTAGTCGATCCAGCCGGTGATCTTGCCCGAAGACCCTACGTTGTTCGTGGCCCGCAGCGTGACCGTCGGCTGCGTGCCCACCGTCAACAGCAGATCGGCCTGCGGGTTGACGACGCCGTCTTCGTCGTCGTTGCCGATGTCGTCCCCGTTGGCTCGGCTGTTGGGCAGCCCGTCGACTTCACCGCTGATCCTCGATCCGAGCAACATGCCCGCAACAAGGCTGTGGCTGGGCCCGCTATCGGCGTTCCGCGTTTGATAGTTGCCCGCCCCGGTCCCGTTCGTCGCATCCGGCGCGTCCCCGAAGTCGCGCAGCTCGCCGACGTTGTTCAGCCGCAGAATATGGACCGCGCCGCGATTGGAGAGCGCCGCTCCCGTATCGTCCCTCGAAGCACCGACCACCAGGTCGGTCCCGCCATCTCCGTCGATGTCTCCAAGATTGGTGACCGAGTCACCGAAAGCGTCAAAGTCAACCAGCGTGGGGCCACCATTGGTCCCGCTGGCGATCTTCCGGCTCGTCTTGACCGTGCCGCTGGTGTTCAGCGCCAGGATGTGAATCGCCCCGCGATCAGTACCGTTCGTGTCGTCGTAGGACGCCCCGACGGCCAGATCGGCCACGCCATCCCCGTCCACGTCTCCCACGAAGGCCACCGAACTTCCGAACCGATCGCCCGCAGCCAGCGTCGGTCCGCCATTCATGCCGCTGGCGATTTTCCTCGCACCGTTCAATTTGACCGTGCCATCAGCGTTCAGGAACAGGATGTACACGGCTCCGGCGTCCGACGCCCCCGTGTTGTCCCGATACGCTCCGACGGCCAGATCGGCCACGCCATCCCCGTCGAGGTCCCCCAGGTTGGTCACGGAGACCCCGAAGAAGTCCGAGTCCGCCAGTGTTGGCCCGCCGTTGGTCGCATGGGCAATCTTTGTGGTCGATTTCACCGATCCATTCGCGTTCAGAAACAGAATGTGGACCGCCCCACGCGTGTCGCCACCGGTACTGTCGCCAGACGCGCCGACAGCCAGATCGGCGACGCCGTCTCCGTCAATATCCCCGAGGTTCGCCACGGACCGCCCGAAGTAGGCGGCGTCGGCCAGCACCGGCATGTTCGTCCCACCGGATTCGAGCGTCGCGCTCGACTTCACCGTCCCATCCGTGTTCAGGAACAGCAGATGGACGGCTCCACGAGCGGCCCCTCCCGTACTGTCCTGATACGCCCCGACAGCCAGATCGGTCACACCGTCGCCGTTGAGGTCCCCCATGCTCGCTACCGAGATGCCAAAGGTGTCGTAGTCCGCCAGTGCGGGGACGTTGGTCCCGCCATGTTCCAGCGTCGAACTCGACTTCACCGACCCATCGGCATTGAGGAACAGAATGTGGACCGCCCCGCGATTCGTTCCCCCCGTGTCATCCAGAGGCGCGCCAACAGCGATATCGGCCACGCCGTCCCCGTCGAGGTCACCCAGGTTGGCCACGGCACGCCCGAATCGGTCCTCGTCCGCCAGCGCGGGAACGTTGGTCCCGCCGTTGGCCAGCTTCGTCGCCCCGCCGGTCTTGACCGTGCTGTCGGTCGGCCCGGTGATCGTGACGGTGTAGTCCTCGACCTCGCCGCTGGCCGAAAGTCCGCCTTGAAAACCCGACTGGAAGTCCTGGCCCAACCGAAACCGCGCCCACGTCTTGCCTTCCGAACCCGTGGGGACGATCGGAAATGTGAGTGTGAACGTGCCGTTGTTCGTCCCCGTCGGCACCGTCACCTGGGCTCGTTCGTTGGTGTCGGAGAAAAACCCATCGTCGTTGAAATCGATAAAGCCCGTGAGCGTCGCGGCCGTCCCTGTGGTATTGGTCGCCCGCAGGGTAACGGTCGGCTGCGTTCCGGTCGTCAGCACGAGGTCGACCAGCGGATTGACAACGCCGTCTTCGTCGTCGGGACCGCCCGAGAGCGAATTGCTGTCGTCGCCATTGGCTCGCACGTTCGGCTGGCCGTTAAGTTCCCCGTCGACACGCGCCCCCATAAACAGCCCGGGGACGATCGTATGCCGTGCGCCGTCTATGGACAGGCTCGTGCCAAACGGCGCATCGCCAAAGTCCTCGGCGACCATCGTGACAGCGTAGTCCTCGACTTCGCCGCTGGCCGAGAGTCCCCCTTGAGTTGCCGACTGCGCGTCCTGCCCCAACCGGAACCGTGCGTAGGTGCTCCCTTTCGATCCCGCGGGGACCATCCCGAAGTTGAGGACGAACGTTCCGTTGTTTGTGCCTGCCGGGACCACGATCTGGGCCCGCTCGTTGATCTCGGAGAATTCGCCGTTTCGATTGAAGTCGATGAACCCCGAAAGCGTGGCATCGGTCCCCGTGGTGTTCGTCGCCCGCAACGTGGCCGTCGCTGGAAAACCGGCCGTGAGCGTCAGATCAACCAGCGGATTGACGACGCCATCCTCGTCGTCGGGACCGCCACCGGGGTTGCTGTCATCGCCATTGGCTTGCGCGTTTGGCTGGCCGTCACCCTCGTCATCGACTCGTGCCCCCATGAACAGACCGGCGACGATCGTATGCCGCGGACCATCATCCGAGAGGAGCGTCCGGTAGTTTCCCGTACCCGTTCCCGCAGCCGTATCCGGGGCATCCCCCCAGTCCTCGGCGACGATCGTGACGGGGTAGTCCTCGACTTCGCCGCTGGCCGATAGACCGCCTTGAAGACTGGATTGAGAATCCTGTCCCAACCGGAAGCGGGCCCAGGTGTTCCCCTGCGATCCCAAGGGCACAACCGGAAACGTGAGAGTAAACGTGCCGTTGTTCGTGCCTGTTGGAACGAGTACCCCGGCTCGCTCGTTAATCTCGGAGAAGTGCCCATCCTGGTTGAAGTCGATGAATCCCCAAATCACGGCATTTGCATCTTGCCTCAAGTTGGTCGCCCGCACAGTGACCGATGCCTGCCTGCCCGTCTTCAGCGCCAGACTGACCAGCGGATTCACGACGCCATCCTCGTCGTCCGTACCGGAGTTATCGTCCCCGTTCGCAGCCGCGGCAGGTAGACCGTCGGGTTCGCCATCCACCCCGGCGCCAAGGAACAGATCGGCCACGATCGTGTGCCGCGGACCATCATCCGAGAGGAGCGTCCGGTAGTTTCCCGTCCCTGTTCCCGCCGCCGTATCGGGGGCATCCCCAAAATCCTCGGCGAGGACCAGCCGTGGTTCGAGTGTCTCGACCCGACCGGCCACGCGGCGACGCCGAACACGCGGGAGACCAACACGCACCGTTTGGAGCCAGTCGAACAACATCCGAGATCGCCTTGCAAAACCCGCGGAGGGCGCGAGGCGAGACGGACGGGTCTCGATTCGTGTGCCTCCAAAACTTGCTTCGCCTCGTCGCTCGCACCCCATTCGCCACGCAATCTGTGGCTGCGAGGAACGCCCGCCTCCCGAGGAGCGCGCCGCGGAGAGCTAACGACGTGTACCAACCAACCCGTGGCGTCATTGTCCCGACGCGGTCGTACGGAAGTCAACGAGATTGAGGGCTATTCAACTCCGGTTCGGACGGAGCCCAGGTGTTCTCGTCCTCCGCACACGTGCCGCGTGAAGAATTCGCGCCCGGCGAACTTCACGCCTGCTTCGTTCGGTGGCGGGAAGGGGCGAAACGTCGCTGTTTCGAACGGTTGTCGATGTCCTTTTGCGGTGGAGTGGACAACCGCGTAAGCTGGACGTGTCATGGAGCGGGCTGGGCGGCCGCCGCGTAGCGTAAGTTACGGGGAGGAAAGTCCGGGCTCCGCAGAACGCCGCGGTGGGTAACGCCCACCGTCCGCAAGGACAGGGAAAGTGCCACAGAAAACAAACCGCCTCGGGGGCAACCTCGCGGTAAGGGTGAAAAGGTGCGGTAAGAGCGCACCGCGCTCCGGGTGACCGGAGTGGCAGGGTAAACCCCGCGGGGAGCAAGGCCAAGCAGGGGGGAGACGGACCGCAAGGTTCGGCGCGGATCGGTTCGGTCCGTTATCACCTCCGGGTGCGCCGCTGGAGGCTGCGGGCAACCGCAGTCCTGGAGAAATGGTCGCCCTCGACAGAACCCGGCTTACAGGCCCGCTCCATGACGTTTCTTCGATCTCCTTCGACGATCCGCTTCCACGAAAGTCACCTGCGATGCGACAAACTTCCCTCTTCCCGGAGGCTGAAGACGGTCTCGCAAGTCGGGTGATTCGCGGCAGTTCGACGTTCGTGGACAATATGCGGTTGCCCGTGCATCGCTGGTATCGATACAGCGCGGGATTCTCGGCGGAATGGGCGCAGCGCGAAGTTGGAAACACAACCATCCGAGGAGAGCGACGCGTTCTCGATCCGTTCGCGGGTTCGGGAACGACCGTCCTTGCGGCCACGGCGGCCGGCGCGTCGAGCATCGGCGTAGAATCGCATCCGTTCGTCGCCCGTGTTGCACGAACCAAGCTCCTTTGCCGATCGGACCGGAAGGAGTTCGAGCGCTTCTCGCGCGCCGTGTTGACAGCGGCCAAACGTCGGGTCAGCCCGGTCGAAGGTGCCCCGGAGCTCCTGGAAAAGTGCTTTCATCCGGAGTCGCTAGCGGCTCTGGACGCTCTCCGGTTGGCTCTGGAGACCTGCGCGGATGGGTCTCCCGCCTCGGAACTGACGTGGTTGGTCCTGGTGTCCATTTTGCGGGCTTGCTCTCACGTCGGGACCGCGCAATGGCAATACGTGTTGCCGAACAAGGAGAAGAAGAACCACATCGAACCGTTCGATGCCTTCGGGGCCGCCATTCGCCGATTCGCTGCGGATATGAGCGAGGTGTCGACGAGTGCGAGAGGGGACGGCAGGATTGTGGAAGGTGACGCGCGGGAGTGCGCCGGGGTCCCCGACCGATTTGCGACGCTTGTCCTCACTTCTCCTCCGTACCCCAACAACTATGACTACGCTGACGCCACCCGCCTGGAGATGACGTTTCTCCGCGAGATCGAGGGCTGGGGACAATTGCAGCAGACCGTCAGACGCCACCTCGTCCGCTCCTGCACGCAACACGTTCCCGAGAAAGCGGTCGATCTGGATGCGGTGCTCAGCGCCGATGAACTGACGCCGATTCGAGGGGAACTGGAG